>DIOR01000027.1:197127-198505 GCA_002423965.1 Firmicutes bacterium UBA5509
AGGTGTAGCCGGTCTTGGTGGGAGCTGCTGGAGCGGTGATGTTTGCATCATACCGGACCCCGGTGATGGCTTCTACCGCTGAACCGTCGTTGGAGTTAAAGCTTACGGTAAAAGTGTTTCTGTCATAGTAAAGCTTCAGCACTAGGCTGCCATCAGGGGCGATAGTCCCGCTGGCCAATCTGCTCTCAAGTGTTGTGTTTTCTGTAAACCCGGTGTATACCTTAGCTGTCGCCATTACTTTCGCATCTGTGGTGCCTGTTAGGTAATCTGTGTCCGCTAAAGTGTAGCCGTCACCTAATACATCCTGCTGGTAATGCTCTACCTTGTAGGCGGTGTCGGTATTAGCTTCATATTGGGCAGTAACGGTCAAATCTGCGGTTATATTATCAAACGATACATCCCAGTCGGTAAAAGTATAACCTTCTCTTTCAGGTGCTTGAGGTGCTATCGCAGCACTCCCATGCTTTACCGTTTGTGTTTCTATTACTGACCCGTCCCAGCCCAAAAATTTGACGTTGTACTCTTTTAAGACAAAAGTTGCTTCAACTGTAGTATCTGACATAATGATGAAGGAGTATTTGCCATCTACTAATTCAGCTATCCTATCTACACCATTTACGGTAAAAGTAGCTAATCGTTTCCCTTCTGGAGCGGTCACGGTTATCGTTACACCGGTACCTACTACATAGGTGCCTTCACCTGTTACCGTTTCGTTTTCAGCGATTACTGTTACTGAAAATCTTTCAGCCACAAACTTCACAGTGTAAGTAGCTGTATAGTCAACTGCCCCGGCTGAGATTGTTAGCTCGGCTATGGAGCTCTTGCCGATTAACAACGATAAGTTTCCGCCTAGGTTGCCATCAACAAGAGGAGAGATCAAGTGTTGGGCAATTATACCAATGAGTTCATTATCGCTAACGCCCTCAAGGTTAATATCTTCTCCACCAAAGTTTACGGTCTTTACATCGGTAAACATTTCTTGGAACAGCTCAATTACGCCGCTGTTCGCAAAGGTTGCTATGGGTATATCTGGGTTCTCTATCATGAAAGAGGCAGTCATGTTCTCATATACAATCTCGGAGATACCATCGATTAGTGATAAACCTGATATAGCATCAATGATTCTTGCATCGATGTCTGCCAGCATGGCAGCCTCGGTGAGCACAAAGTCCACGTTATAGGTGGCGGTATAGTCTACCGCGCCAGCGCAAATGATCACTTCAGCAGAGGCGCCCTTGCCAGCCAGGTCTTTTAAGGTTGCGGTGGCCAGGCTCTTGCCTTCCCCGATAAAAGGCTGGATGAGCTGCTGACCGATGGCTGTGATTAAGTCAGCATCCGTCATCCCGGCAGGATTGGCGATAGTACCGACCTTATTCTC
>DIOR01000027.1:198729-198962 GCA_002423965.1 Firmicutes bacterium UBA5509
GGCTCATCGATCTTGAAGAGGGCTGTTTTGTTAGCGTAGGTAATTTCAGCGACGCCGGTGCCTGTTAAGGTTAGCTGGCTAATGGCACTTGCAATCCTGGCGTCGATGTCTGCCAGCATGGCCGCCTCAGTGAGCACAAAATCTACGTTGTAGGTAGCGGTATAGTCTACCGCGCCAGCGCAGATGATCACTTCAGCAGAGGCGCCCTTGCCAGCCAGGTCCTTCAAGGTGGC
>DIOR01000008.1:0-241 GCA_002423965.1 Firmicutes bacterium UBA5509
AGATAGTACATTTCGCATTTGAGAATCCCCCAAAATCCCTCCATGGGGCCGTTGTCAATGCAGCGCCCAACACGCGACATGCTTTGTGTCATTCCCGCATTGTCCAGTTTTGTCTTGAATTGCCTAGATGTATATTGGAAGCCCCGATCGCTATGAAACAATGGATGGGCATCGGGGTATTTAGAGACAGCCATATCAAAGGTGTCAAAAGCTATCCTGTTATTGTTGCGGTGGCCAATGG
>DIOR01000008.1:421-111292 GCA_002423965.1 Firmicutes bacterium UBA5509
GGGTAAGACGGTATATACGCTTGTAGTTGTAATTGGTCTCGCATTTGGCATTCAATTCGTCTGTCAGCCGCCTGTATCCATAGGTTCCGTTGAATTTAGCATAGAAATAACCAAGCTTGTGGACCAGACCTTCATTCTCACACTCCCGAACACTCTTGCTGCGGTGAAGCCATTTGTAATCGGATGACCTGTTTAGGTCTAATATCTTACAGATGCTCTTTATTGGATGTTCCGCTTTTTCGTGCAGCTCCTTTACAGTCAGGTGGCTGCTAGACTAGAAGGACCCATAGCCTCATAATTCGCTAGCCATTGCCGAAAGCCAGAGGTAGCTATTCCATATTCGCGTGCTATGCTTTCTTGGCTACCTTCTCCTCGAAGATATTTTTCTACGGCTTCAACTTTTTTCTCATAACTGATATAACTTTTTCTTCCCATAGAAAACTCCCCTTTGTATAGTCCTGAATTTTAGTTATTTCAGGTGTCCACTCAAAGGGGAGCATATCAGTTTCGGCCCCTACTTATTTTTTGAGATTGACTTTGCCCCAAAGACCAACATGCGCCGGGGTAGGACACTGATCTTTGTGGGAAAGTTCTCTGCCTTCTCCCCATCAATATCCGTGGCTACATCCTCAGGACCCTCAATAAAAAGTGAACTTATCTTGGTGCAAAGCACCGCGGGATGGTTTTCATGCTCTCCTCGCAAAACCCGGAAAAAGACACTGGCCATTTCCGAGATGGAACACTCCCGAATTGCAACAATAGTAAGTTTCCCATCGCTAAGATTCGCGGTGGGAGCAAGATTTTTAAAGCCCCCAGCATTAGTGCTATTTAGGGCCAAAAAGAGGAGGCAATTAAAACTTTCCTCGATATCTCCCCGCAAGTGCAAGCGAAAAGGCGCAATCTTAGGAAGCTGTCCAACGGTATGCAAGTAGTATGCCAGCATCCCCAATAAATCTTTGTACGCTCGATCTACCTCATGAGAAGCTTTGATAATCTGCCCAGCGCTAAAGACGTTGACAAATATTTTACTTCCTGCCACTCCCAAGTCTACAGGTTCTAAGTCGCCCCTGTCAATATACCCCAGTAATCTGCTTATATTTGTATTGATTCCCAGGGAATCGGCGTAATCGTTGGAGGTGCCATAGGGCAGGATTCCAACAGGAATATTCATTTCCTTTGCTACAAGTGCATTGGCCACCACCTGCAGTGTGCCATCACCGCCAGAGGCTATAAGCACAGAATTAGCCTGTAGCCCGGACAACATTTCTTCATTGTCAGCTTGCTTACCGCTAAGCCTGTATAGGCTCAAGCGAAATCCCCGATACTGAGCGGCTTCGGCCAACTTGTCAAACTGGCTGACAACCCTACCTCGGCGGGATTTAGGATTATAGATTACCCGCATTTCTTGCATTTTCTATTCTCCTCCCTTTGGCTTGCCCAGGACAAAATTTCTAGTTATCGTAAAATACTTCGGCATAGAAGCGATAAAACCCGCCCGGCTGGGAAAAATAGTGAACATTTAATCCTGGCCTGATGCGCCTTCACTGCGCAAGAGCCTTGTCATCCCCTCAGTTACTTTAATCTCACCGTCAGGCATTATCCAGAGAACATGGACATCCTGGAGGCTCTCTGCCAAGGCTCGGCTTTCCTCATAGGGCAAGAGAAACAATTCAGTAGATAAGAGGTCAGCCCTGCCTGAATCAAGGGTAACTACTGTCAGGGCCCGATAATATTTTGCCGGCCTTAAGGTATCGGGGTCAATGAGGTGATGGTATCTTACCCCCTTGACATAGTAATAGCGCTGATAGTCACCACTGGTCACTATCGAAGCGTCATTGATATATACAATGTCTAGATTGCGGTCATCTGCGAAAAATGGGCTGTCAGGGTTTAGAATACCGATTGCCCAACGATCTCTGTTCCCATCTCTGGGGCTGCCGATGGTACGCACATTACCCCCGGCGCTGATTGCTCCGGATTCCATCCCGGCAGTTTCCAGTTCCCGGGCCACCAGCTCGGTAGCATAACCTTTGGCTACTGCCCCTACATCTAGGCTCATGTGCAATTCGGGAAGAAAGATGGTTCCCCGCTGTTCGTCAATGATGATTTTACTGGCATCGGTAAGGGCTGCAGCCGCTTCCAATTCTTCCTGAGAGGGGAGGCGGGCGCTCTCGGGAGCAGCAATGCCGTCAGTCCTATACTGATGCCAGATTTCCAGCACAGGACCAAGGGCAATATTAGTCTTGAAATGACCAGAAAGGGTCCATTCCTTAGCAAACCTTACCAAGTCCAGGAGATCTTGAGATACGGCAACAGGTTCAATCCCTGCCATATCATTGACGGTCTTAATATTATTTAAGCCTTCATAGTTATTGTAAATATCAAAAAGCTGATGCAGCTGGGCAAACCTGGACTCTGCCTGCCGTGCGTAGCTGGTAAATTCATCCTCGGTCTTGGTATATGCCACTAAGGTTATCAGGGTATTAAAATAGTCTGTCATTACTTCCGAGTGCCGGGTATACCCCGACTGCTTTGCACAGGATGAGGAGGAAATAATAGTAGCTAGGAGCAGTATTACCGTGGTTAAAGTCCTATTTTTTTTCATTGTTTTCACCTTTGACCTTAATCATGTACATCATAGCAAAAAATAACTCCCCTTGCTAGGGGGAGCATAGCCAAGCATTATCTTTTGTCGTAAGCTTCCTGGACGGCGGCGATGAGCTCGGTGACTGAGATGGTCACAGAAGATGTGAGCTCAGGAATGTCAGGGTTACCCCTGTCGGCGAGTTTGAGATTGACAACGTCGTCAATGGGCTTGCCAGTCATCCATTCTTCAAAGGCGTCCACTTGCTCATACCAATTCATACCGTAGTCTTCTTTAAGTTCCTTCTTGGTCTTAATGGCAGCATTTTTGCCCACTGTTACTTTGCCATCGGCGTCGTAGGGTATGCTGGCTTGTGCAGTGTCGAGAATAGCTCCGACAATATTGCCCTTTTTGTCAAAAGCAGTGGCAGCAATAGCTGAGTCTACCTGGGCCTTTGCAGGAGCAGTTTCTGTGGCATCACCGGAACTGGCTATGGACCCTATTATCCCCAACCCCATGGAGTCGTAACTCTTTACCTCAACAGTGTTAGCTGCAGCTTTTACCAAGGCTGCGATGTAATCGTTTACAGTAATGGTCACCGATGAGGTTAACTCTGGAATGTCGGGAACACTGGGGTGGCTGGCGTCGACTTCTTTTACTTTCAAGTTCTTTACTTCGTCGACGGTTTTGCCAATCATCCAGTCTTCAAAGGCGGGGATTTGTTCATGCCATTCCTTGCCAATTTCAGATCTTTTGCTTAAGCCATAATCAAAACCTAGTTCCTTCTTTGACTTGATGGGGGCACTTTTGTCCGATGTAACCTGCATGTCTAGGTCATACTTTACTGTGGTTTGGGCAGTATCAATGTAGACATCGACAATTTTGTCCTTGCTGTCGAGGATAACTGCTACTACAGTGGTATCTACCTGGGCAGATGCAGGGACTTCGGCGGTTGCATCCTTGGACTTAGCGATAGATGTCACTGAACCCAGTCCAAGCTTTACTGTACTTTGTGCAGAATTGCACCCTGCGACTGCGAGAATAGCAAACAAAAGAGAAAAAGCGACGACAATTGATATGGTTTTTTTCATAAACGATACCCTCCCATTAGATTTTTTGCATTTTTTCATGGCCTTATACTACAACATACAAAAACAAATGACAATATCCAGGGCTAATATTAGAAAAGTGTCTTATATGACATTAAAACCCCTGAGTTGTAGCATACTTTTTTTTATTCTTTTTTAAGCCCGCAGTGCAATTTGGAGATACTAATTATGGAGGTGAAAAGATGGCTAAAAAAGGACGATACAAAGATGCCCTTTCCCGCAACCGGAGCACTGAAGAAATCGCTGAAGAAATGGGCATCAGCAGAGGGTACTCCAGGGACAAGAGCCGGCGGAAGCTCTATAAGTTTCGCAATGCCGGCCAAGGTCAGGTAAAAATCCGGGGGGAAAATCAGAATGAGTAAGTGGCGGAAACGCCACTTACTTGAGTATAATAGCAAAAAAAAAGAAAAAACCTAAAATAAATCGCTATAGGCATTTACATCTACAGTGCAAGACAGTTATAATATAGCTAAGACTTCGCCTTAGGCAGGCGTGCCGGGAGGTAGACTGATGAAATTGGCTCACCTTCAGCAGCAGATAACTGAATTAACCAACAGCAAGGACCTAGAATGGTGCTCCGGCTCCTTTAGTAAACGAATGGTTTTGTTGCATTCCTCCATTTCCGGAGCCGCTAACGCATGCAAGGGAGACAATAGTTCTTCTTGCACTTCAGATCTAGCTATCTTAGTCATCCAAATTGTCGCCTTTCCCGCCATGTTCCCAAACTGGGGGGACATCTGGGAATCCCAAGGTCTTGTTGATTTTAACATAAAAGATGTCTATTGTGACCTCTGGGATTGTTTGTATAAATTGCATCATCTAGCTGCCGGTCTTGTTGGTGGACGCAGCGATATTATTCTACTCATAAAAATGCTTCAGGTTGTTAGCACCGCCGCCAAACAATATAATATTGACCTGGTAAAGGCCATAGAAGAGCAAATGGATATTTACTGGCATACAGCCTAAATGCCCTGGGGGCATTTTTCTTTACTTATGCAAAGGGAGGGATACATCCTGGAAGAATTTCTTGTCCAATATTGGCCCCTTTTGATTCCCATCGTTGTCATTGAACTCGGTTTAAAGATCTTTGCCTTACTAGATTTGCTCCCCAGGGAACAAGTTACTGGTGGAAAGAAATGGGTATGGGCTATAGTTATCCTTGCCGTAAATTTACTTGGATCCATTATCTACCTTGTTTTCGGCAGAAAGGAGTAGCTTCTTGGAATACGTAATTAAGACAAACAACCTATGCCGCCAGTTTAGCTCAGTCAAGGCTGTTAACAACCTCAACCTCAATGTGCCTAAAGGCTCAGTCTATGGATTCCTTGGTCCCAATGGCGCAGGTAAAACTACCACAATAAAGATGCTTTTAGGCTTAACTAAACCCAGTGCCGGCACTATCCAGGTCCTAGATCAATCTGCCCCCTCGGAAAATTATTTACATAGAATTGGGTTTTTACCCGATGTGCCTAACTTTTATTCTTGGATGCGAGGGGATGAATTCCTGACCTTTGTCGGACAACTTTTTGACATTCCCAAAGCAGAATTAAATAGACGCAAGGCCGAGTTACTAGAAATCACTGGCCTCAAAGGTGTCAAAACAAAAATCGGTGGGTATTCCCGGGGCATGAAGCAGCGCCTGGGACTAGCCCAAGCGCTGATAAATGAGCCAGAGGTGGTCTTTATGGATGAACCCACCTCTGCCTTAGACCCCATTGGACGCAAAGAAATTCTGGAAACTATCAGCATTATTTCTCAGCGCAGCACTGTTTTTTTCTCCACCCATATCCTCACCGATGTAGAGCGGGTATGTAATCGTGTTGGCATCCTAAACCATGGGGAACTTATCCGGGAAGACACTATCGCCGGATTGCACCAGGACTATGCCAATAATGCATTTAGACTTGGTATTATAGGAGATCCCGCCCCCTTCATCCAGGAGCTGAAGACCAAGGCATGGGTTCAGGATGTGCATGAGGAAAAGGACTCCCTCCTCTTGACGGCTTTCGATATCAAGGCCGTCCAGCATGAAATCCCCTCCCTGCTAACTAAGCATGAGCTGGGGCTTAGCAAACTGGAGCAAGTAGAAATGACTCTAGAAGATATCTTCGTCAGGCTGGTGAAATCATGAAGAACTTCGGTACAATGTTTGCCAAGGAAATTAAAGAATACCTGCGCACATACAAAATCTTCGTGGTCCCTGGCCTCTTTCTCCTCTTTGGCCTTACCAGCCCCATTATCACAAAACTTCTGCCAAGCCTGCTGGGCAGCTTGGCAGAAGAAATAAACATCATCCTACCGGAAATGACCTGGATAGATTCATACGGACAGTTTTTTAAGAATCTCAACCAGATGGGAATCCTGGCTATTATCCTTACCACTATGGGCACCATCGCCGAGGAAAGAAATCGGAGTATAGCCCAACTGGTGTTGACCAAGCCGGTATCCAGGACCAGCTATGTCCTATCCAAGTATGTGGCCAATCTGCTGCTAATTACCCTCTCTTCGATCCTGGCGTTCTTTGCAGCGTGGTTTTACACCGATGTCCTCTTTACAGGCACAATTTTCCTGAATGGCCTCGGAGCCACAGGGGTGTACATCGTCTATCTAGCCGTGATTTTGGCACTGATTATTCTAGCCAGCGCCATGACAAAATCCGCCATTGCTGCAGGGGGCCTGACAGTCCTTGGCCTAGTAATCTTCAATCTGCTGCCCTTGTTCTCAAAGGCCCTGAGCAAGTATTCTCCCGCAGTATTGACAGACTACATCTACCAAGTAGCCGGAGGCACAGCTGTATCCAGTGAAGTATGTGGTGCAATTGCCTTTGCCGCTGGCACTATTATCATCCTGCTGGCTACGGCTTCTCTGCTCTTCTCCCGCAAAGAATTATAATTTAGTCTTGCTCCCAAAGCTGCCATCAATGGCAGCTTTTAGCTGTCCCATAGCCTTGACTAGCAGAGACCGGGGGCAGGCAATGTTGAGACGGACAAAGCCATTTCCCTCGTCCCCAAAGGTGTAGCCCTGGTTAAGCCATAGTGAAGCATTGTTAAGGAGAAAACTTTCCAGTTCTTGAGGGGAAAGGCCCAAGGCGTTGCAGTCAATCCACAGAAGGTAGAGCCCCTGGGATTTCGCCATTTTAATGTTGGGGAGGTTTTCAGCTAAGAACCCCCGGACATAGTCTGCATTGGCAGAGATATAGGCCATGGCCTCATCCATCCACTTATCTCCATAGGTGTAGGCCGCCTCACAGGCCACTAGGCCAATAGCGTTGACCTTGCCTACCCCCCAACACCTGGCCAGGGTAAAGAATTGTTCTCTCAACTTGGGGTTAGCCACAAAGACATTGGAGGTCTGCAATCCTGCCAAATTAAAGGACTTGCTGGGAGCGGTGCAGACTATTGTGTTTTCGCAATAGGCAGAGCCCAAGGAAGGCAAGGGATAATGGCGGACACCGGGGAAAGTTAGGTCGTGGTGAATCTCATCAGCGACAATCAGCACATTATGCTTCAGGCAGATATCTGCCATACTCTTTAACTCTTCTGGGGTCCAGACCCTGCCCACTGGATTATGAGGACTGCAGAGAATGAAGAGCTTTACATCGTTGTCTTTTATCTTGGCCTCAAAGTCCTGGAGATCTATAGTATAGCCCCCATCCTGAGGGATGAGAGGATTTTTAATCAATTTGCGACCATTGCCTAAGACCGAATTTGCAAAAGGCGGATATACCGGTGGTTGAATTAGAATAGCATCTCCGGGATTAGTAAAGGCATGAATGGCTATATTAATTGCAGGCACTACTCCAGGAATGGTAATGATCCATTCTTTCTCGGTTACCCAGTGATGACGTCTCTGCATCCAACCTTGTATACTCTTGTAGTATGAGTCCGAAGGCAAGGAATAGCCGTATATTTCGTGGGCAATACGCCCGTTAATTGCTGCGGTGACCTGGGGAATGATGGAAAAGTCCATATCCGCCACCCAGAGAGGAATGGCTTCTGAAGGCACCCCCATAAGGGAATGACCATCCCATTTAGTACTACCAGTTTGCCGGCGATTAATTACCTCATCAAATATAATCAATCTGATGCCCCCTTATATCAATTCTCATATTCTATTCTCCTTTGAGTTTTAGATTGCCTGCTTTCTCACCCAGTTTGACAAATAGTAATCGTTCCTATATAATTTTTCTATCATGAACCTATAAAGGAGGGTTATTATGGCAGAAGAATTTAAAGCAGGCTGCCAAAGGCCTGCAACCAAGCACCCAAAGGAACAGGTGTCCACCCCCTCTCAGCTCACCCAGGACAAAGGAGTTGAAAGCACAATGATTAAAGTTGGAAAACCCGCCCCGGATTTTTCTGCATCGGCTTTTCACAAAGGAAAATTTGTCAAGGTCAACCTTTCAGAGTACCTAGGTAAATGGATCCTTCTCTGTTTCTATCCCGGCGACTTTACCTTTGTCTGAGCTACCGAAGTTTCAGCAGTTGCTGAAAAACATGCAGAGCTACAGGCCCTTGGCGTCGAAGTCTTATCAGTAAGCGTTGACAGCATATATGTCCACAAGATGTGGAATACCCATGAGCTTTCAAAAATGATTGGCAACGATATCCCCTTCCCCATGCTTTCTGACCAGGGCGGCAACATAGGTAAGAGTTACGGCATATATGATGAGGATTCCGGTGTTGAGACCCGGGGAAGATTTCTTATTGATCCCGATGGCATCGTCCAAGGCTTTGAGGTCCTGACTCCACCGGTAGGCAGAAATATTCAGGAGACCATTAGGCAAATCCAAGCTTTCCAATATGTGCGGGCAGCAAAGGGTAAAGAAGCGACCCCTGCCGGCTGGAAGCCTGGGAAGCAAGCGCTAAAGCCCAATTCTGATCTGGTGGGCAATGTCTGGAAAGTATGGAAAGTCAGCGAGGCCTTTGAAGATTAGTTTTAGATTTTTAAGACCAGGCTAGTCAGCCTGGTCTTTTTGATGCAAAATCTCGATTAATGTAAGCCCGGATTCCTTCCATTCCAGGGCCAGATCCACCCCAATGAAGCGGTAATGCCAGGGTTCATATTTATAGCCGGTAATATCCTGGGCACCCTTTGGATAGCTGAGGCAAAATCCATACTTGTAGGCATTGGCCAAGAGCCATTTGCCTTGGTTGGTTTCAGCAAAGGCATCATCATAGTCGCTGTTTGTGCCACCAAAATCTACCGCTGTGCCTAGTTGATGCTCAGATTGCCCAGGACGGGCACTGTAGGTTTCCGCGGTCAACACCCCATCCCTCTTTGCATAGCGGTGAAAGAGGTCATACTGGGTGTTGTAGCTTCGGTAAGCGGAATCGACATTGAGCTTAACCCCGTCTGCTAAGGCGGCCTGGGCCATTAATTCCAAAGCGTCAGCTACATGAGTGCGCACCCGTCGTTGTTTGGCACTAAGGTTTCTCGGCAAGGTCACTAAATCCTGGGGAGCATATTTACCGATAGAAGTTGCCTTGCCAACAACAGCAGAGAGACTACTGCCGTCTGCCGGCACCAGTTCTTTGCGAAACCGAGCCAGCATGTTGCGGGTTTCCTGACAAACAAAAGAATACTCTTCCTTGCCAGAAACCTCCTGTTGGCTCACTAGGTCCACCCAGCCAAAAAATTCATACCCCGCTTGGGGGATCGCCGCCAAAGTAACCAAAGCATCTGGGGTCCAGGATTCCACAACCTGACCACCCCCATCAACTGTAAGCTCCACTCTATATTCTTCTGGCAGGAACATTGCCGTCAGCTCCCTGTCGCCAGCGGGGATAAAGGCATATTCAGCAACATTGCTGACCACTTCTCCATCTTCAAGCCAACAAACAAATCTATATCCCCTTTCAGGACGGGCTGTAATGGCATAGGCAACGCCATGGCGTGGCGAATTCTCAGGATATAGGAAACTTCCCTGGCCTTGGGCCAAGGCAGAAACTGCATATTCCTGAGCCTGAAAATTTGCAGTAAGGGTGGTCTTTTTGCCAATAACAAAAGTATATTCACTTGTCTCCGCCACTACTTTCTTCCCCGAGGTCCAGTTGACGAATTCCCAGCCTGGCTGCGGCAGTGCACTGACAGTAACCTCATCGCCTATTAAAAACTCGCCGCCCCCAATAAGTTCAGCTACTTGGGCTGGGGCGGAGTTCAAATTTACATCCACGTTAGCGTTACATCCGGGCAAGATCATTACTACCGACATGACACCAAATAAAAGAAGCCAATTTTTCCACAAGAAAATCACCCCATTCATTCCTAACTTAGAACAATTATATTGTACAATTGAGCTGCCGACAATTCAACAAGGCATTGAGAGATTTCTTACGGGAAACTTTTCCTTCCCCAGTCCAGAAAATTATGGTATAATTTTTTTGTACTACATACCCTATATAAAGGAGGTTATTTCCATGAAACGCATTGGTGCAATTCTTTTAGGGATTTGGCTTATCTTTACAGGTATTCTTGGCATGGATTTAATCAGTCTTTCCGGAGTGTTAGCAGAAGTAGTTGACAAAGGCCTGCCAGTTCTCGCCATCATCGCCGGTATTTTTCTCCTCTTTGGTAAGTAGTATATTATCACCTTCCAGTGGTAGCACGTTATTGTAGTTGATGGTGCAGTCCGGAAACGGGCTGCACCATTTCACTTTGTTGGGAATTTCTGTGCATCCATCCACGTTCAACACTAACAAAGAATCTAACAGGTAAGAGCTGGGGATATTTTCGCCAGCTCTTATCTATTTTTCCCCATGCGGAGGACAAGTCCCGTTGGGTTGTAGTAGAAGCACATATTACCATTTCGTAACAATTCCCTTAAAAGCGCTAAATCGTGGTAAAATAATACAAGGAATTCATATCCTGAGTACTGGAGAGAGGTGATTGCATGAAATCTTTACGCTGGAAAGTCGTGATGCTTGCGGTTATAATCCTGGCAGTCGGAGTATGGATTTATTTTGGCGAAATTGGCCCGGCGCCTCCCGCTGCCTACCCCAGCAACCTGGCCCGGGAAAATGGCGACGTTGTCCATGGAGAAAACATCGACAAGCTAGATCGGTTTGTGGAAAACCTAAAGGCAAAAGGGTCGGATACCGTGCGAATTGTCACCTATACTATTGAAGGCGATGGAATCCTCTATGACCTGTTCCGGGAAGACGGCAAGTTTACGCTGCACATAGACAGTACTAGAGATAAGTACTCAACTAACCGGGGAATTGAAGTATTGAAGCTAAGGGATATTTGTAAAAGAACTGAAGAGGGCACTACCGAATATCTGGTGATTCTTGACACTGGTGAAGAACTTCCTCTGTTAACTGTTGACAATCGCTAGCATACTACTCCTTGACAGCCTTCGGTCTCCATGGTATTCTACCTAAAAGCAAGAGTGATGACGGGGCCACATCTGCCTTCGGCAGTCCAGAGAGGAAGCGGTCGCTGTAAGCTTCCCTGTCCGAACCAGACTCCCACCCCTGAACTGCTGGTGATGAATCAGCCGGATAGGCCCGTTACAGCTAATTAAGGTCCCCTCGGGGATAAATTAAGGTGGTACCACGAAGCAGCCCTTCGTCCTTACGGATAGGGCTGCTTTTTACATGTAAGGAGGATAAAAATGAGCCCAGAAAAAGAATTTGTCAAGGAAATAACCAACCGTGATGAAGATTCATCCCAATGGTATGTAGACGTCATCCGCAAGGCGGAAATGGCAGACTACTCCCCTGTTCGGGGTAGTATGGTGATCAGGCCTTATGGCTACGCAATCTGGGAGGCAATGAAAGCAGGCCTGGATCGGCGCATCAAGGAAACCGGGCACCAAAACGCTTACTTTCCTCTGTTTATTCCGGAGAGCCTTTTGCAGAAAGAAGCAGACCATGTAGAAGGCTTTGCCCCAGAAGTTGCTTGGATCACCAAGGGAGGCAATGAAACCCTTGCCGAACCCTTAGCAGTGCGCCCCACCTCGGAAGCCATAATCTGCTCCATGTATTCAAAGTGGATTCAATCCTACCGGGATTTACCGGTACTCATCAACCAATGGGCCAATGTAGTACGCTGGGAAAAAGTCACCCGTCCCTTCCTGCGCACCACCGAATTCCTCTGGCAGGAGGGGCATACTGCACACCGCACCAATGAAGAAGCCCAGGAAGAAGTCCTGAAGATGTTAGAAGTCTATCAAGATTTCGTAGAGAATGACATGGCAATTCCAGTAGTTCTCGGCCGCAAGACTGAACGGGAAAAGTTTGCCGGTGCCCATTCCACATACAGTATTGAGGCCCTGATGCAAGATGGCAAGGCCCTCCAGGCTGGAACCTCCCATAACCTTGCCCAACATTTTGCCAAGGTCTTTGACATCACTTTCTTAGATGAAGATAGCCAATTAAAATATGTCCATCAAACCTCCTGGGGAGTATCCACTCGGCTGGTTGGAGCTTTAATTATGGTTCATGGTGACAACAGAGGCCTAAAAATCCCTCCCAAGCTCGCCCCCATTCAAGTTGTGATAGTGCCCATCACCCCCAAAAAGGCTAAGGAAATGGTGTTGACAAAAGCTTACGAACTAAAATCCGCATTAAGCCATGCCGGCATTCGTGTCCACCTTGACTCCCGGGAAGAATATTCTCCAGGCTACAAATATAATGACTGGGAGATGCGGGGAGTGCCCTTGCGCCTGGAAGTAGGTCCCAGAGACATTGAAAATAACCAGGTTGTATTGGTCCGCAGGGATACAGGGGAAAAGATTTTCGCTGGTATCCAGGATTTAGACACTGCCATTGCTCAATTGCTAAAAGATATTCAAGATAATATGTTGGCTATGGCCAGTGGTTTTTTGGAGACTAACAGCTTCTCTGCAGCGACCTTGGAGGAGATGGAAAATATCATCTTGGAAAAGCGTGGCTTTGTCTACGCCTGGTGGTGCGGAAGCGAGGAATGCGAGCTAGAGGCTAAAGAGCGCATGGCGGCCACCATCCGCAACATCCCTTTGAATCAAGAAGCAGCCCGGGTTAAGGCCCCCAATGTAGCAAAATGCGTGCATTGTGGTAAAGAAGCTGAGGAAGTCGCTATCTTTGCCCGCGCTTATTAAAACAGCCCTGCAGGGGAAAGACATTTTACTCTCCCAGTACTTTGCAGGAGATGACAAATAATTATTGTGGAAGTGATACCATGGTAAAGACTTGGGCCCTGGTACTTGGCGGCGGAGGGGCTAAAGGCGCTTACCAAGTTGGTGCTTGGAAAGCTCTAAGAGAATATGGCCTTGATAAAAAAATTACCTCCGTAGCGGGAACCTCGGTGGGTGGTCTAAACACAGCTCTCTTCCTCCAAGGAGACTGGGACCTGGCTAAAGAAATATGGGGTAAAGTCGACAACAACTCAATTCTAGTCTTGGATAAATCTAAACACTTGGACTACCTAAAAGAGTTAAAGCTAAAGCGTTTGTTTACTGACGGGGTGTTTTCTAACCAAGGGCTGCTGAAAATGATCCGCTCCCATGTGAATTTTGACAAAATCAGCAGTTCCGATGTAATTGCCTACGTCACCTGCAGTAAAATGCCAAGGCTGAGTCTAGGTAAAATCCTGAAGCGGAGCCTTGAACCAACTTACTTCCGCCTAAATGGGCAATCACCGGAGAAAATCGTCTCTATTCTCCTGGCTTCATCGGCAATTCCCTTTATTTTTGACCCAGTTACCATAGAGGGCAGCAATTATATTGATGGAGGCGCTGCAGACAACTTGCCCATCCTCCCCTTATATAACATGGGCTACCGCCGCTTTATTGTTATCAATCTAGATAAAGCCCAGCGAGTGCCCAGAGAAAAATTTCGGGACGCAGATATTATTGAAGTCATGCCCGATCAGACCATGGCGGAAAGCATCTCTGGCGTCCTAGACTTTACCCCCCCCTCCATTCAGGCACATATTGAGGAGGGGTACGCCGATACCATCCTCACCCTTTCCGGGCGGTTTACTTTGCCGAGTAAGGGCAGGGCTTTTACCGGCCTTCGACAGTTACTGTCTGGGGGAAAAACTTCGGGAATGTAAATATAGCTGGGAGTACAGACAAAAGTGGGGGGCCCAGGGACCCCCACTTTTTGTTATATATATTATTTATTCTTTTTCCCCCAGCTGTCTCGGAGGCCAACTATTTGGTTATAGACTAGATTATCCTTGCTGGAATCCTTGGGGTCCTGGTAAAAGTAACCTTTGCGGATAAATTGAAATCGGCTTTGTCGATCATATTTCTCCACAGCAGGTTCGACAATACAGTTTAAGACCTCCAGTGAGTGAGGATTGATATTGTCTGTAAAATCTTGACCCTCTTCTGTGTCATCAGGGTTTTCATTTAAAAACAATGTCTCATATATCCGTACAGTAGCCCGTAAACCATGTTCAGCGGAAACCCAGTGGATAACACCCCTGACTTTCTTGCCACTGCTGTCTTCGCCGCTTTTTGTATTTGGGTCATAGGTGCAGCGTAGCTCAACTACCTTGCCTGTTGAGTCTTTAATTACCTCTTCACATTTGATGATATAGGCACCCTTGAGGCGAACCTCCTTGCCCGGAGAAAGGCGATGATATTTCTTGGGGGGGTCCTCCAGGAAGTCCCCTTCTTCGATATATATCTCCCTAGCCATGGGCGCTAAATGCCTGCCGGCATCTTCATTGCCGGGGAGGTTATCTAATTCTAGCCATTCCACCCGGTCTTCCGGCCAGTTAGTGATTACTACTTTTAAGGGCTCCAACACACCCATTATGCGGTGAGCCTTAGTATTTAAGTCCTCCCGGATACAGTGCTCAAGTAAAGCCATATCCACAGTGCTTGTGGAGCGAGCAACACCAATACGGTCACAAAAATCTGCCACTGCCTCAGGAGTTACACCCCGGCGACGCAAACCAGCAATGGTGGGCATTCGCGGATCATCCCATCCCTGAACAAAACCTTCCTCCACCAAGCGGCGGAGCTTGCGCTTACTCATTACTGTATTGGTAATATTAAGCCGTGCAAATTCATATTGCCGAGGCCTCCCCTTGACGGCCTCGGGAAATAGTTCCAGTGCATTATCCACAATCCAGTCATATAGAGGACGATTGTCGGTAAACTCCAGTGAACAGAGAGAATGGGTAATGCCCTCAATGGCATCTGAAAAAGGATGATCAAAATCATACATTGGATAGATGCACCACTTGTCACCGGTGCGGTGATGATGGGCATGCAGCACCCGATATATAACGGGATCACGCATATTCAAATTTCCCGAAGCCATGTCGATCTTGGCCCTCAAAACTTTTGAGCCATCGAGAAATTCGCCATTTTTCATACGGGAAAACAGGTCTAGGTTATCCTCAACGGAACGGTTGCGATAAGGGCTATCTATGCCTGGCTCGGTAAGGGTTCCCCTGTATGCCCGAATTTCGTCAGGACTGAGATCGCACACATAGGCACGACCAGCCTTAATCAAGCGGCAGGCAAACTCATACTTAGTATCAAAATAATCTGAGGTGAAAAACAGGCGGTCTTCCCATTCCGCACCCAGCCATTGTATATCCCGGATAATTGAATCGACAAATTCCTGCTCTTCTTTGATGGGGTTGGTGTCATCAAAGCGAAGGTTGAATTTGCCCTTATAATCCCTGGCTATGGAGTAATTTAGCAAAATTGCCTTTGCATGGCCAATATGTATGTAACCGCTGGGTTCAGGCGGAAACCGGGTATGAATGCGCCCCTGGTTTTTGCCCTCATCCAAATCTTTATTGATGATGGCCAGGATAAAGTTGCTCTTCTCTTCGTTGCTCTCTGGCATGGGAATCTCTCCTTTACACGTATCCGCTTCAGCATATTATACTAGACTTGCCCCTAGTTTGTAAAATCCCAGGGATCTTGTGCATTAATAGAAACAGGGCCTTTTTAAGGCCCTGGAAAAACTACTTAAGTAATCTTAAGGTCAATGGGTAGCGGTATTCTTCATCCCTGCTAGCGGCCATAGCGGCCAAAATGCTGAAAACAACATTGCCAATGGCTACGGCAGCTAAACCAATGAAGCCGATAATAACAATAATGAGGATTGCGGAAATGGCCGCCACCAAGGCTAATGTAATTTGAAAGTTAAGGGCTTCCTTAGCATGGGCTTTAGCGATAGACTGATCGTCTCTGGCTACCAAAAAAATAATCAAGGCGCCAACGAAACTAGTAAAAATTCCAAGAATATGGGCCAAAATCGACATTGTTTTTTGATCTTCCACTGAGTTCACCTCCCTTTTTACAGCTGTATAAACATCTTATTCTATTAATTGGTCCCCAATTCCTTCTTGAGGACTAATCAAAGAATCCCTTTACTAGGACGGCGGGGGTACCTGCATCGGCGGAACCGCTGACCAGGTCGGCAAGGCTGGCAATTACGTCTTCCAGACACCGGGGGGTGGTTCCCTCAGTGTTAGCCTGAGAAAAATCCCCCTGGAGTTTCTGTTCCAGCAGTTCTTGGATTTCCCCAACGCTCTGTCCCTGATGATGATAATAATCTACTAAGTATTTGTACTTAACGCCTTCCCGAAAAAGGTTGGCAAACCCTGCTGTGGCACCAAAAACAGGCTTGGGGTCAGCCAGCTCATAAATTTGGGTAGAGGGATCCTTGTAAGCCCCATCCCCGTAAATAAGGACCTCTATTTTCTTGCCGGTCAGCCTGGCAACCTCTTGCTGGACCTTTAGGGAAAAGGGAGAGGCCTCTCTGGGAGCCAATTTTAATCTATCTCCTGAAGACATATTGCTACCTAAAAGTCCCCACTCCGACCAGGCAGAGCGGTTAGGAGAAGAACATAAATCTGCCAGGGTAATAGCTTTGCACTTTGAAGCTATAGCCGCCAAGGTCCTGTCCCGGCTGTGAATATCTGCGGCAATTACTCCGTCGGGAGAAAAGGAGAGGATATACTCCGGATTATTATTAAGTACAATAGTGGCCTTAGCCCCCTGGCCAACTATTGTCTGACGATATAGTTGAATATAATCCACCTGTGTAACAGGGTGTTTATAGCTGTACCCTGCCAGTTCCTGGGGAGAGATGGCATCTGAGGACACCTTGCCCCGGTCCCCGATGAAATCCTCACCGATAATTTGATTGCCTACCTCGTCCCGGGGCCAAGAAAGTTGGACGACAACTTCACCCTGAGGAACTGCGGCAGCAATGGCTTGAAGGATCATAACAAAGCGGTTGCGGCTGGCGATGGGAAACACGACACCAACTTTCCCATGGGGACGGATGCCTAATTTCTCTTTTACTTCCGCGGCGATTTCGGCAATGGTCACATAGTTGTTCTGAGACCTGGCCAGAACAGATTCGGTGACACAGAGGACATCTCCATCATCCAATAAGGAATCCTCATGACACTCTTTGGCAACGCCAACAATCATCGCCAGCAAATCGGAACCTGGTACAATGACGCCCATCTTTAATCCGAAAGCTGCAGGGCCAATATAGGCAGGCAAATTAGCCATGCTCTTCCCTCCAGTCTATGTAGTAAATTACGCATGTCATTGTATCATATCCATTCGGGGTTTTCCATGAAATACGATACAAGAACGGGGTCTCTTTTTGAGACCCCGTCACGATATTATCTTTGCACTATAGCCGCTATACCCATGCCACCACCAATGCAGAGAGTGGCAAGGCCAGTCTTGACCTGGCGCCGCTTCATTTCATAGAGAAGGGTTATGAGAATTCTGGCTCCGCTGGCACCAATGGGGTGACCCAAGGCAATAGCGCCGCCATTGACATTGATAATGTCGGTATTCCATCCCAACTCTTTGTTAACAGCAATAGCCTGGGAAGCAAAAGCCTCGTTGGCTTCGATTAAGTCAAGATCTTCAATGGTTAATCCAGTCTTAGTCAAGACCTTGCGCACGGCACTGGCAGGGCCAATGCCCATAATCTCGGGGGCAACACCGGCATGAGCGGAAGCGACAAAGGTTGCCAAGGGGGTAATGCCTAACTCTTTGGCCTTTGCTTCAGTCATCAGCACCAGGGCTGCAGCCCCGTCGTTAATACCGGAGGCGTTCCCTGCAGTAACGGTTCCATCCTTCTTAAAGGCTGGACGCAGGCGAGCCAGGGAATCTGCGGTGACTCCTGCTCTTGGGAACTCGTCGGTGTCAAAAATAATTGGGTCTCCCTTGCGCTGGGGGATTTCTACGGGAAGAATCTCCTCCTCAAAGCGTTTGGCTGCAATGGCTTCCTGGGCCCGGCGCTGGCTTTCAGCAGCAAATTCATCCTGTTCCCTGCGGTTAAGTTGATATTTCTCTGCCAGATTCTCGGCGGTAATACCCATATGGGTATCGCCCAGGGCACACCAGAGACCGTCCTTAATCATGCCGTCCACTATCGTCCCGTTGCCCATTCTGTAACCCCAGCGGGCCTGATCGAGATAGTAGGGAGCAGTACTCATGCTTTCGAAGCCTCCGGCCAAGACAATACTGGCCTCTCCAGTTCTAATGGCTTGTGCCGCCAAAGCCACTGCCCGCAAGCCAGAACCGCAGACCATGTTGATGGTCATGGCGGTGGTCTCTACTGGCAGTCCGGCCTTCAATGCTGCCTGACGGGCAGGATTCTGCCCTTGCCCTCCTTGGAGGACATTGCCCATAATTACTTCGTCAATTTGGTTAGCTTCCAGTCCAGCTCTCTTAATAGCTTCCCGATAAACGATTTCACCTAAAGAAATTGAATTCATATTCTTGAGGCTTCCACCATAGCTACCTACTGGGGTTCTTACCGCCGATGCAATTACTACTTTATCCAATTAAAGCACCTCCATAATTTATTCCATCAAGCCGATTTCCTCGGGGATAACTAGCACTGCCCCGGTGTTTGCCACAACATCCTCAATGCTGACTCCAGGGGCCAACTCCTTAAGGACAAGGCCCTCAGCAGTCTTTTCAATGACAGCCATGTCGGTAATAATGTGGGTAACCTGCCCTTTAGCTGTCAGGGGTAACACGCATTCCGCTAAAATTTTAGGAGAGCCATCTCTGGCTACATGCTCAGTGGCGACAATTACTTTGCGTGCACCCACAACCAAGTCCATTGCTCCACCCATTCCAGGAACCATTTTTCCAGGAATCATCCAATTAGCCAGATTGCCTTGGGCGTCGACTTCCAAAGCCCCAAGGACTGTGGCATCAACATGTCCGCCCCGAATTATTGCAAAGGAAGTTGAGCTGTCAAAGCAACTGCCCCCTGGGAGAATTGTCACCGGCTGGCCCCCGGCATTGACCACATCTCCATCAATTTCGTGCTGGGCTGGTACCGGCCCCACTCCTAAAAACCCGTTTTCCGACTGTAAAATAACGTGGACGCCTTCGGGAATATGGTTGGCTACCATGGTGGGCAAGCCAATGCCTAAGTTGACAACATCCCCATGGGAAAATTCCTTAGCGACACGGCGGGCAATCATGGCCCTCTTTGCCATCTTCTCACTCATATTATTCACCCTCCCTTACCAAGTAATCGACAAAAATTCCCGGAGTGATTACGTGGTCAGGGTCTATTTCACCTGGCTCCACAATCTCCTCGACCTCGGCCAATACCAGCTTTGCGGCCATAGCTTGAAGGGGATTGAAGTTGCGGGCAGAACGCCTATAAACCAAGTTGCCGTGGGTATCTGCCTTGTAGGCCTTGATGATTGCCACATCAGCAAAAATCGGCTTGGCAAGAATATAGTCTTTGCCGTCGATAGTAATAACTTCATTGCCTTCTTCGGCAACTGTTCCCAGACCCGTCGGCGTCAGTACGCCACCCAGGCCAGAACCTGCTGCCCGAATCTGTTCCGCCAGTGTTCCCTGGGGAATTAACTGGACTTCGAGTTCACCGGCATTCATCTGTTCTCCGGTGGGGGGGTTGGTACCAATATGGGAAGCAATGACCTTGCTTACCTGGCGATTGACAATCAATCGACCAATCCCATTGTCAGGAAAACCTGTATCGTTAGCGATAACAGTTAAGCTGTTGGTGCCTAACTCCACCAGTTTCCCAATGATACCGTGGGGGCTGCCTGCGGCCAAAAAACCGCCGATCATAACACGGCTACCAGACTCAATCATGCTAGCGGCCTGTTCAAAATTAATAATCGGTTTCACCCAAACACCTCCATCGTTAGTAAAATCCTTATACTTATTCTCCATCCCCGCAACAAGTTCCTTCCCCACCGGCCGGCAAACTTTATTTAATAAAATCTCATTCATTTATAACATTATGTTGCATTAGAATTTTCCATAGAGTATAATGCTGGTGAACCCTGAAAATTAGTTGGCTGCTCCTGGTAAATCTACCCCTTTGTTAGGTTTATTCTGGTTGCAAGTCCAAACAGGGCCAAACAAAGGAGGTATTTTTAAATGGAATTTACCGACAGAACCCTGCAGTGCCGTGATTGTGGAGCAGATTTTACCTTCACCGCTGGTGAACAAGAATTTTACGCTGAAAAGGGCTTTACCAATGAACCTGGACGGTGCACTGACTGCCGTTCTCGCAGACGCCGGGAGCGTTCCGGCGGCAACCGGGAAATGCACACTGCCATCTGCGCAGAATGTGGTGCAGAAACTCAAGTGCCCTTCAAGCCCACCACCGGCAAACCTGTATACTGCAGCGCTTGCTTCACTCGTCGCTAAAAAAGAAAAAACCGGATTTTCCGGTTTTTTTCTTTTTGTCCAATCACCCAGCTGCTATCTTGGCTGACTAGGGGGCAGTTGACATTCCATAAGGACGCTTTTCCCGTTGGGAACAAAACCCAGCATTTTATACAGCAGATTAGTAGCTTGGCTGGCTGCATCAGCATATATAATTGCCTTGCTAAATCCCTTTTGCTCTAAAGAGTTAAGAGTCTCTTTGAGCATACGCCGACCAAATGCCCTGCTATGGCTTGAGGACATATATATACGAACAACGCCCTCATCTTTGTCGACTATAGAATAGAATTGAGCAGCCACTGCCTCGCTGCCAGAATACCCCACCCTAAAGGAATCGGGATTAAATACAGATTCCTGCCGCATGCGGTCAAGACACCCACTGTCAAGAGGAGGGATATCCCAAAGGGCGTTAATGCCCTGATTAAAGATATCCAGCCACAGGGCCTCAAGCTCAGGCTGTTGGTCCAAGGATATTACCAAAAAATCTTCTTCTCCTTGATGTAAATCTTGGGACAACTGATCTAAGGAAGCGTGAAGTTCTACCTGCTCTCGAGCCACTGTCAGTCCTTTTTCTGCCAATAACTTCGTGGCATGACTGCCGGAGACTTCAACCCGCAACATAATTGGCCCCCGGGCTAGAGTTCTTGCAAGAGCCATGCACTGCTCCCAAAACTCAGAAAAATCCTGTCCCCCCATTTTACTATCAACTGCCAAACTTGTGTAAATCAACCCTGGCTGGATTTTTTCAAAAGAAGCCATGTACGCACAAGCCAGCAACCCATTGCTATCCTTTGCCAGCAGGCAGGACTGCTGGGGACTTGGCTGGTACAAGGCAAAAGTCTGCCGGAAAAAATCAAGCCGTCCATCAATTTTTATTTCTCCGGGATAGTAAAGTCTAATGACGTGGGGTAAGAATTGATTAGAATAATTAATCACATCCACCACGTCCACCCCCCCCATAAAGATTGTTACAATTATATTTCAACGGACACATTGAAAACTCCTGCCCAGCAAAGAATTCCAATTATATTATTTCTATTAACCTGTCTCCCCGTTTCCAATTCCGATACTGGCTTACGACTAGTACCAGCAAAATTGGACCAGTAAGCATCAACATCAGCTCCAGCCACACACTAAAAAATCCGCCATGCGCAAAGGGCAAGAGAATTGTCAGGTATAAGCCAAGGCCCTCATACCAACCTAACAGAGCCATGGGGAAGCCCGCAGGCACTAGCAAACCAAGGAAGTATAAAAGCAGAGCTTTCCAAGGACGATGCCGGGCAATCAGTGCTGTAAGCCCTAGCCCAGTTAGCATTAGCAATAAAGAATATTGCGGTGGCGTTAAGTTCATCCCAAAGGTATGGGACCAATGCCAGACAAAAAAGTTCCCTGCAGAAACTGCAACAACTAAACCTCCCCATAAGCCAGGCACCACTAACCGCCCTATCCTCAATTGAGGGTCTAGATTACCTAAGGCCCACCACAGTAGGATGACCAGCACAATGGGGATAAAAATTAAGAGCAGCGAGTTTAAGAGTTCTGAAACAAAAAACAAGTATTTCATCATTGCCTGGTAAGGACCTGTCAAGGTAAAGCGAAGGCAGTTTGCCGCCCATACCAAGGGAGCAATGATCAGCCCCCGGCGCACCAAAGCAGTCATTGACAGTGTTGCCACTAAAATCAGCAATAGACAAATACCTCGCAAAGCTACAACATAACCAGCCTCTACTGCTATTAATGTGATCCTCTCGTTTAAGGGTGCAAGGTCACTAAAAAAGCCGTCTGTGAGACAAAGAACAGCCCAAAAAACCAGGAGAGCGAAAGTGAATCTTCCCCAACTGTCAATCTTTACTCGAAGCATATACATCCCTCCCTCCCTATCTAATTCGCCCAAATTTCCCAGTTCCCTGCCATAGAAAGTAGGAGAAGCAACAAAAAGAAAGCAGGAAATAGAATATTACTGTTGAAATTAGTCAACAACCCACTTATCAAATCTTAGGAAGGGTTGTTTAATGGAAAGGACAATTGGTGTTATTTTCCACCATCTCTTAAGCCTGAAAGCCGTCAGAGTCCGGCAACTTCCCAGCAGTCCCGCTCAGACCTTGGCGGCAGACCTGACTTGCCTTTTTGCACTGCCCTCACAGGGCTGGCATTTTAAGGTGCCTCCGGGGCTAGGTCTTAATAAGTCATTGCTGGATATGTTTGGTTTTTACGGAGCCATTCGCTACTTTTACACAGGGGGAAAAACTAGGGTGCATCTAAACTACAGTCCAAACAATGAATATCCCTGGCTGGAAGTCCTCCCCTTGGAAGATGGTAAGGATTTTATTTCTGTCAATCCTGACGGTTCCCTTCCATGCTTTCTGCCACCCCTGCCACAAGGTCGCTGTTCCCCATACCGGCAGCACAAGTACTTCATAACTCCCCAACTGGCCAACTGGCTGGTAAATAGAATATGGGGGTTCTCCAATCTCAGGCAAGGTCAGTATGAAATTCTGGAACGCCTGAGCCAGGGGAAAAACACTTTGGCCATTCTCCCTACGGGGGCGGGGAAATCCCTAGGTTTTCAGCTACCCGCCTTGCTCCTTCCGGGGATAACCCTGGTGGTCAGCCCTTTAAAATCTCTGATGCGGGACCAATATGTAAACCTGGTAAAGAACGGCATCACCGGCATAGATTATATTGATAGTTCAAAAACCCCCGATGAAAAAGCAGCGGTTATCAGCAAGCTTAAAGCTGGGGACATAAAGCTTCTCTATTTATCTCCTGAACGGCTACAAATTGATAGCTTTCAGCAGCAACTGGCAGAGGCCATGGCAACATACCCTATTAGCCTCTTTGCTATTGACGAAGCTCATTGTATTTCCGAATGGGGACACGATTTTCGGCCCTCTTACTTGCGGCTGCGACATTTTGTTACCCAATTACAGAGCCCCACTATCTGCGCCCTGACCGCAACAGCCTCCCGCTATGTCCGCCAAGACATACTTACTCTACTGGGGCTCAACACCCAGGATATGATTACCCCTGGCACCCTAGACAGAAAAGAAATCAGTCTCCAAGTGCGCTTGCTGGACCCGGAGGGGAATTTCCACAGTGAGCTGCTGAAAATGTTGAAAACTGAAATTCCTCAGGTACTGGACTGTACTCTGGAGGAAATTCACACCCATGGTGCTGGGGTCATATTTACCCCCTATGCTGCCCCCCAGGGCAGGTACACCCAGCCAATGGGCAGCGAAGAAGTTTGCCGGATGCTACAAGAAACAGGCCTGGACAGTCGACATTATCATGCTCAGCTTCCCGACCCCCAGCGTATTGCCATACAGGATGAATTTAAGGATAATGCATTCCCCTTGCTGGTGGCGACAAAAGGATATGGCATGGGAATTGATAAAGAAAATATAGATTACATAATCCATCTTTCCCCTCCGGCTTCCTTGGAGGCTTACTATCAAGAAGCCGGCAGGGCTGGGCGGGATGGGGAGCATGCCCATTCCGTCATCATTGCCCGCCCGCGCCTGGAAAAATGTCTTCAGACTTCACCCTCAGTCCTTCCAAGCTGTTGTCGGGGCTGGCAATGTGAGTACACCGGTGGCGAAAAATGTAGTTACGGCATTCAAGCGGGCCTGCTGGCCTTAGAATACCCATCGGAACAGGAGACATTAAGTAATTTTACCCGTTTCCTCGGTAAGTTAGAGGGTTATGCTCAGGGGGCCGTGCTCTTTCGCTATGTCTGCCCCTCCTTGCAGTCATCTCGACAGCAGAAATATCTTTACTACCTGGAACAGCTGGGGGCGGTCAGGGAATACAAAATCCTAGAATACAGGAAAATTGATAGTGGCCAGTTTGATTTGTTACTAGAGGTGGAGCTATCCGCCTTTAACAGCCTAGAAAACAAGCATTGGCTGGCAGGAAAAGTAGCGGACCGAATTGAAACATACAAGGCCCAAAAGCTGAACATGCTTAACACTGTCCAACTGTATATTAAATCCGACACTTGTCGGCGCCGGTTTCTCATGCAGTATTTTGGCGACAGCACCCGCTATGAGCAGTGCAATTTCTGTGATTGCGACGGCATCTCCCTTGATGCTGCACCCAAATCCGTCCGGGCAGCCAGTATTAACCGTAGCTTGGAGCTACTGGAAGAGGCCTTGGGGCAAGAAGATTTATCCTTGGCCATAGCACTGACCAACAGAGCTACCAGCTCTGAAATTGAGGACGACATCACTGTTAGGTCCATGCGGGAATTAGAGGACAGGCCTTATAATCCCGCCGCCCTTTATCTTGCAGGTATCTATGCCTGCACAAGCCCTGAAACCCAGGCGTTGGGCCTGCGCAACCTCCAAGGGGCCATGGATGTGGCCTTGAAGGATTATCCCCAACTGGTACCAGAGCTGTTGGCACGTGTGCCCACCCCGGAGTTAGTCAATATCTTGGTGGAAAAATACATGGACCGCTTGGACACCGAGGTCCTCAGGCAGTTGGCTGCCACCCTAGACCCACCGGACCAGTTTCCCGGTGTCCATCTAACCCTACTGCTGCCCTTGCTGCAGCAAATTAACTATGTTCTGACGGAGGTGCCTACCCATGACTGCTGAACGGGGAACAGAACTCTATTTACAGGTAGAACAAGCCCTGAAGGATTTTCAAAAGGGTGTTTTTAATCTAAAAGACCAGCAACTTAGTACTGAAACACTCTTGACTAGGGGCAATGAAGCTTTGGAAAACTTGGTCCTCCAGATTGCCCGCACCGAAAAAATCCAAGAGGAAGTAGAAGCGGATCTACGCCTTTTGGAAAAGTTTCGCCAAACTCAGGCTAAAGAAAATGCCGTATTCGCCAGCCAAATAAAAGAAGAGCTCAGCCGGCAAAGGCAATCCACCGGCAAAGCTCTGGACAATCTTAAGACCGACCTCAGCCTCCGCCGCCGGGAGCTGTTGGGTCTTGTGGAAGACCTAGGTGAGGAAACCGGTAGTAGCCTGCAAACCCTAGACGCAAAGGTAAAGGATCTGCAGAAACAGGCTGTAGCCATTAAAGAACTAGAGGTGAAACTTCAGCTTTTGGAAAACTATGCCTCCAGGCAGCGGAATCTAGAGGGCAAGCAGAAGTTATTGTTTTGGGGCTACGCCCTTCTCCTGGCCCTAGTTATAGCCGCCTTGTTTTTCTAACTACTTGCCCAGCTTATCAATCTCCTTGGCGATTACTTCCTTGTCTATATTGGGAAAGAGGATTTCCGGCTTTAGTACCTGCCCCCCTTGAGGAATAGTCTGCCACTGCCAGCTTACAGACGAAAGCCCTAGGGTATCAAAGATTTTTATTGAGGCAAAGGGCAAGAAAGGGGAAGTGAGAACCCCCAGGTTGATTATTGCCTGGATACATACCGATATTGTCCCTGCACAGGCATCTTTATCGGTCTTTATTGTCTGCCAGGGAGCCTGGCTGTCAAAATACTTGTTGCAGGCCCGAACTTGTTCAAAGACGAGTTTCAGGGCCTCTTTTAGATGCCCTTCTTCAAGTAGGTTGCCAACAGTCTTATATAGGGCCTTAATTGCCCCCAAGAGAATATCCCCCTCCTCATTGCTGCCTCCGGGGACTAAGCCGTCGAAGTATCTGTGCACAAAGGTAAGGGTACGGTTGACCAAGTTCCCCCAGGCTCCTGCCAACTCTCCATTATTACGCTCGACAAATTCCCGCCAGGAAAAGTCAGCGTCCCGAGACTCGGGACCGTTGACAGTCAAGAAATAGCGAAGAGAGTCCGGGGGATAGTTCTCCAGGAAATCAGGTAGCCACACTGCCCAGTTTTTGCTGGTGGACAGCTTCTTCCCTTCGATATTAAGAAATTCACTGGATATAATCCGATCCGGCAAATTTAAGCTGGGGTCGATGGCCAGCAATAGTCCCGGCAAGATCACGGTATGAAAGGGTATATTATCCTTGCCATGAATATAGTAGCTGGTAGCTCCTTGGCTCCAGTACTCTTTCCAAGCTTCCGGGTCTCTTTTTTCTTCTGCCCACCGTTTGCAGGTGGTGAGATAGCCAAGCACCGCCTCAAACCATACATATACCCGCTTGCCTTCATAACCAGGAATGGGGATAGGGATGCCCCAATCGATATCCCTGCTTATTGCCCGGTCTAACAAACCTTCTTCTAGGTAGCGACCAGTAGCTTCGCGGGCATTGACCCGCCATTGTGAATCTTTTTGGTCAGCCAACTCCTGAATCTCCTTTTGAAATTTGGAGAGTTTAAAAAAGAGATGCTGGGTCTTTTTAAGTCCCGGCTGGTGGCCGCAGAGTTTGCAGTGCTGCTCCTCCAAATCGCTGGGGTCTAACAGGCTGCCACAGCTATCACACTGATCCCCCCGGGCATCTTTAGCACCGCAGCGGGGGCAGGTGCCCTCCACATAGCGGTCCGGCAAGAACTTTCCGCAGTGTTCACACCAGGTCTGTTCCTGTTCTTTGGGATATAACCAACCCTGGGCATACAAATGGCGAATAATTTCCTGGACCTGCTCCTGATGGGCCGTGTCGATAGTGGCAGCGTAGCGGTCGTAGCTAAAACCCAGGCCGGCGAAATTATCCACAAACTCTTGGTGGTATTGGCCGGCAATCTCCCCGGGTTGTCGTCCTTCCTGGCTAGCCCGAACTGTAATCGGGGTGCCATGACAGTCGCTGCCAGACACAAAGAGCACGTCATCTCCCACTAGGCGGAAGTACCGGGCCAGGATATCTGCTGGCAGCAAACCGGCAATATGGCCCAGATGCAATGAACCATTAGCATAAGGCCAAGCGCTGCATATTAGTATTTTCTTTGTCATGAGTTTCCACCTCCAAAAAAATTATGCCCGTTCCGGCCAATAGGCCGGGACGGGCATTAATCCCGCGGTACCACCCCGCATTGCCGCAAAAAGAAGCGACCTCTTTACACGCGTTAACGGGCGCACCGTCATGGCCTTGCCTAGAAGTTTCAGCCACAAAGCTCCAGGATCATGTTCAAAGGGCTTTATGCAACCGGTTCACACTATCCCGGCTCACTGATTTGCTCTGTCCCCTTTACTCTTCCCATCATTGCAATATGCCTAATTATATACATCGGTAAGGGAGGATGTCAAATTTATCCCCTACCCCCAACTTAGGAAACCAGGTCACGAATATAATAAAGAAGCAGTACAAAATAACCCCCATAACTAAGTAAAACTCCTCCCCGGGAGTTTTACTTAGTTATTGTCATATTTTGGAGATTAGGGCCCAGATAATTGGTAGTACGTAGCGGCCTATGAACCAAAGGATTGCCAAGAGAGCTATTAGGTATGCACCGTTGCGAATTAATACTGAAACCGGTTGCTTAGTGTCGTTGCGACTCAATGCAATCCCTCCTTTTTCATAGTGTGCCACGTCAGTCCATTGCTATACAGTGGCCCCACATCCCTGATTAGGGCCTATAGGCAGTAAATTCATCTACCAGGCCTAAATCTGTAAAACCCAGTCTTGCATAGAGACCGCAGAGAATTTCTCCCGCTAGGAGGTACAAACCCGTTCCCTGGTTGCCAGTATAAACTGATTGAATGTGCTTGACCAGGGCGGAAGCACAGCCCTGGGTTCTGTAATTTGGCAATGTGCGCACATTATCGATTCTACCCAGTCCCCCTTGGAGAAAAAGTAAACCAGTAGCTGCAGGCACTTGATCCTTCCGTACCAAAAAATATTGAATGTTGGGATGAGCCATTTCCCTGGCAAAAACCCCAGTCAATGTCTCTGGCAATCCCCATGACCTCTCACCCAAGATGATGTGCAAAGCCTCAACCTGGTTGTGGCTGCCGACTTTTTCAACAGTAATCCCTGGGCTGACGCCATAATGCTCTGGGATATTGTCCCATAACATCATTTTGTATGAGGCAGGCCTAATCTTATACTTCCGCTCCAGGAGCTTTTTTTCGAATTCCGGGGAAGTATTAAATTGATTATAACGGAGACTGGGGGTAAGTCCTTTCCCCCAGTAAAACTCTTCAATTTCATCGAGAACCTTATCCAGATTGCGGGTCTCCGGGCTAACGCCGTCGGCATGATTAGAGTCAATGTGGTTAGGGACCTGATTATTGTGAAACATCCGTCCCCAGGGACGGGCTTCTACATTGCTAATTGCGGCATAGTATTGCGAATTATGATCAACTAGAGGTTTTAACACAATGACTTTCCTCCCCGCTTTTTTTTGGCATAAACCCCCTTAGCAAAGAAACAAAGCCCAGGGTCAGTAAAACAAAACTCGGAATCAGCAACTTCATGGCTCCAGTATAAAAGAGAGAAAGCAGGGCTGCAGCCCCTGTAAGCACAAAAGCCATCCCCAAGCTCATTGCCCGGAGACCTGGGCCAGGTTGTAGAGAAGCGGCAGATATCGCCCAGCGACAGAGTCTGCTGGGAACAATTTGATCTGCACATACCAACCATAGTACCGACAACACAGCTGTCTCAATCATTAAGAGCGCTGCCAATATTAACAGAATGGCTAAGTTAACCCAGGGGAAAATCTCGGAAAGCCAATAACTGGCCAAGAGAGTAAGGATGCATAGCACAGCCAAATCTTTTAGTCCCCTTAAAAACCACTTGTACCATTTTCTATTTCTGTATTTCAACAAGGGATCTTTATTAGGGAGTTCCCCCGCTGGCGGCAACGGCAGTGCAAACAGCAGGTAGAACCTGACTGCAGCTAACACTGCCATAATTATATATAGGACTATCAACCAGCAGGTTTTCATTTCCTAGCACCACCAGTCTATTCGATAGTGTTATCTGTAATCGCTTTCCGCGCCAGTTCATCACAACGATTGTTTAAGGGGTTGTCTCGGTGTCCCTTCACCCAAACCCACTGAACCTGGTGTGGGGCAATTGCCCTTAATATATCCTGCCACAAGTCAATATTCTTAACCTTTCCCCCCTTGAAATCAGTCTTCAGCCAATTGGCCATCCATCCATCATTAAAGGCCTGAATTACAAGCTTTGAATCGCTATACAGGGTAACTTGACAAGGCTCTGTAAGGGTCTGAAAGCCTTTGATAACCGCTGTCATCTCCATACGGTTATTTGTCGTATCGGGCGCATAACCACTGATATCTTTAGAATGAGTCCCGAAGGTCAGGATAGCGGCCCAGCCTCCAGGGCCAGGATTGCCTGAACAGGCTCCATCAGTGTGAATCTCCACCTTTTTTATCATGTGCATCCCTCCATAAGCAGGATATCAAGAAAAAAGAGAACCAGCCAGTTCTCTCTAGTCAAACAAATAGGAAACCCAGTATTCCCAACCCTTTCGCTGGGGATGTTCCCTTTCGGCAATAGTGCCGGGAATAGTCAGTTGCATACAGGCCAGCTCAAGATGACATAGGGCAATACCCATATCAATTGGGCAATACTTCCGTGTCATTCTTCGGGGCCGGCTGTACAAGTGCACTGCATCTGTGTCAAACGCTAACCGCCACGGTTGGGCATTAATTGCTGATGGTGCCCAACGTACGGCCTCTAAAACAGTCCGCCAAGGATACTTAGAATCCTCATCCCCGGGGAAAACGGCAATTTTTTCAGGAGGCAGACGTCGACCCTGCTTCTTTGGTAGGGACTCAGGCTTTCGCCCCCAGGCTACTAGGACCCTAACGGCTTCCCCCTTCCCCAGGTTCAGGCTACTACCTATCGCGACCCAGTCCACTAGTGACCCTAACCAACAAGTTCCTAACCCTAAGGCAGTAAGTTCCAAAACCACTCGCTGGCCGCTATAGCCTAGATTAAACAAGGAATCCCGATCATCGCCGGCAACGACGGCAATGTACCAGGGAGCAAGGACTCGTCCAACGGGGCCAAGGGACTTTTGGCGTTGATGAACTTCAGCTCCCGGCAGGAGAAAAAACTTCAGAGGGGAGTCATTATACCTCTGGACATGCTGGCAGATCTTCCTAACAGCTGCCAAGGTTGATTCGTCCACATCTTCTTCATACTGACGGACAGAATCACGGCGTTCAATAAGTTGCAACCAATTCATTTAAAAATCACCATACTGTATTTATCGGGGAGGCCAAACTTAACCCTGGCTTCTTCAAAAGCATTGACAAAATTATGGGTCTGTTGCATTAAGTTCACCAGGTAACTACGGCCAAAAGCTCCTTCGATTACTTGGCACATCCAGGTTCCCAGAGGATACCTGGCCACAAAGGCAGCACTGGGACCCAGAGAAAAATGCTGTTCCAGTTCCTGAAGGCCGAGACCTCTTTCCCCGTTATGTAAGTATCTACGCAAAAACCCCACGTCCTCTTCTCGCCGCTTTTCCGCTTGTTGCCAAAGGTTATAGGTTGCCCCGGAGACAGGTACTGTAAAAAAGAGTGTAGCACAACTCTCCCGAAGCATGCGGACTAAAAAAACAGCTAGAGGGGTAGCGTTTGTGTTCTCCAACCCAAGTGGGGACAATCTTTCTGAAGCTAATAAGTGAACACGATTAGCTAAAATGGATAACAAGGGGAAATCTCCGATATAGAGTTTGTTGCCATGTAGCTCCAAGGCAAATAGGTTTACCGCCACAGTATTGCCCTCGGCTACAAGGGGTAGCTTGGCCCCGGGGACAAACTGCACAGTGGCATCAATTATCCCTCCACCAGGAATATGGCGAGTCACTTGCTGCTCAATAGAAGCCCCCGATATACGCCCCAAAGATCCTAAGACACTCTTGCCCTGGACCTCATCTGCCAGGGCCATTAGCTTGGTCTTCACCTCAGGCTTCGTCAGCTCCGTTAAGGCCTGATTAGAATCCAAGCCCAATTTTCGCCAATATAAACGAAACCCTGGATTATCGACGGCTGGTGCCAGAGAATCTGGCTGTTCCGTGAGAGTTTTAACCAGCTCAATATCAATGCGGACAGACATAACCTCACCCCCCATAATTGGAACGCCATTGTCTTACGCACTAGTAAATATTATGTTTTTTGAAAAGGCGCTTAATCAAAAAGCAGGTTATCGCCCTTCTGAAGTCCCCCCGGTGTTTTTATAAGGTAGTCACTTGCCCCCAGCTTGAGAGCATGTTCGATAATCTCTCTGCGCCGGTAAGAGGTGACCATAGTGATATCCGGTTTATAGTCCTGGAAATTGGCCAATTCTTCAAGAACCCCAAGTCCATCTAACTTAGGCATTATTACGTCCAAAAATATCTTATCTGGACGGTGTTGTAGAATACGTAAAACCGCGTCGGCACCGTTATCTACCGAAGCGATAATTTTATAATTCTGTTGAATAGCAAGGGCTTCTACTCTTGCCCGAGAAATAGGATCATCATCGGCAATAATGGCTGTTTTGGTCATCGGCTTTTCCCCCTCCTGCCGTTTTTTGATTTATTCCACATTGGCAAGGGAAATCCCTGCCTCTTCCAGAATATTTTATTTCCCCCTTAATGGGCAATTGCATAGACTGGAGCAGAGAGCCTATTTGATATGAGGGGGGCTGAAAATGCAATATCCAATATCCCAGCTAGATTTTCAGGGGGATTTCTTAGGTTTTGTCCAGCTCAGCCAGTCTATTTACGGCAAAAGAGCTGTGACAAATAAGGAAATGTACCAATGGCTTTTTGCCGAAAATATATACAATCCCCATGGAATCCATCTCCTCCATATTGCCAAGGACAAAGATAAAGTAATTGCCTCAGACGGATTGATTCCCGTCCCCTTAATCATAGCAGGCAAAAGAATTTTAGCAGCCTGGTCAGTTAAAACCATGACCCATCCCGACTACCAACGCCAAGGGGTCTTCCGGGGGATGACTGAGTATAGCCTGGCCCGAGCAAAAGAGTTGGGGATTCAGTTAATCTTGGGCTTCGCCAACTCCAATTCATATCCTGGCTATGCAAAGTTCGGCTGGGACTTTCTCATGCGGCGACAGGCGATGATCCGCCCCCTAGACATTAAAGCTAGCCTGGCCAAACGCCCCCTGACAAGGCCCCTGGCATCAATTGGAAACACCCTATTCCAAAGTCTCGACGACAGGCGGATTGACGCTTTGGCAAGAGAAGCGGGATCAGTTAATACTGTCATTCTTCCCGCTGCCCCACCAGCTATCCGGGCTATCTGGCCTGAAATGAAAGAATCCTTTGCCCTCCTAGTCGAACGGGATTACCCATACTTCCACTGGCGCTATAACTTGCGCCCTGGCCAGGACTACAAATTTATCCTGGCCAGGGATGGAGACAAACCAGTGGCCATGCTAATCATTCGGGAAACAAGCAGGGGAACATGCATCATAGTGGACTACCTAGGCCCTTCCAGATCCCCGGGCCTCCCTGCCCTCCTGTTGGCAACCGTCAAGTTTTGTCGCAGGAAAGCACTTCGTCACATCCTCAATAGTTCCGGCAGGATCTTTGACAACTACCTCAGGAAATTTGGCTTTAAACCCCTTGGCACTGACCTGGCCAATAACATGCTCATTGCCTGTCCCCTAGGAGATATTGACCTGTCCCCCTTAAGGGTTGAGGACAACTGGTTTTTTAGCTATGGGGACAGTGAACTTGACATTGACCTGCAGCCCCTACGCTAACCTGCACTTACATTATTCCGGGAGTGTGCACTATCAATCACCTATATCCCTGATTCCTGAATCGAGACAGTCCCGTGCCACCTGCACTGCATGGGTGCTGCTTAGAGATGAATCTCCTTCTATGGTAATCGTCAACAAGTAATCATCAAAATAACAAATGTACCAGGCTATCTGCCTTTCCTTACTGATTTCTGAGGTGCCAGTCTTGCCCCGCACCGTGCTGTCCCCGGTCCAAGCTAGGGCTTCTCTGCCAGAAGCGGTATAGGCCAAGACCCGATCCAATAAATCCAGGTTGAGTTGCTCGAATTCTGTTTGCAGCCACTGAGCAGGTTCCTCCTGAGCCAGGATATAGGGCCGGGGAAGAACCCCATCCCCTCTGGCAAGGGCTGCATACAGTAAAGACATATGCAGGGGGGTAGTCAGCATTTTCCCCTGACCATAGCTTGAATCAGCCAGCAGCACGCTACCTTCATCTCCCCCTAACTGGGACTGCTCATAACTGAGGGCAAAGGGAATCTTTTCCCCAAAGCCTAACTTGCCCACATGGGCGGTAAACGCTGGCCAGCCTATCTTTAGGCCCAAGTCGGCAAAATAGACATTATCTGACCAGCGCATGGCCTCCCATAAATCAACAGGACCTGGAGGACGCAGGACTCTAGTAACTTGATAGGCCCCCCAATCTGAAGCTCCTTGCCACTGTTGAGGGGTGTCCCAACTGAATTCCGGGTCCAATACTTTTTCTTCCAAGGCCATAAGGGCTGTAAAGGGCTTAAATACTGAACCCGGGGGATACAGGGCATTAAAGGCCCTGTTGAGAAAAGGGGAATCCCTGTCAAGAAGCTCCTGATATTCAGCGGAACTGATTCCCCTAGCAAAGAGATTGCTGTCTAATCCAGGTTTAGAAACTACTCCAGCAATACTACCCTGCTTAAAATCAAGCAAGATCATACTGCCAGACACCTCACCCAACGCCGTATCCATCTTGCGGATTTTTCTTAGATCCAAGGTGGTAGTAACATCCTCACCATGGATAACTGGCCGCCCCGCAACTTCAGCTACGATATTGTTACTCTCATCCCGGATTTGGATGGCGTTCCCCGGTCTGCCCATTAGCTTCTCATTGCAGGCCAACTCCAAACCACAGAGCCCAACCAGGTCGCCTGCCTCAACACCCAATTCCTTAAGCGTATCTTCCTCTTGGGCTTCCCCAATGTAGCCTACAGTCTGTGCCAGGGACTCGGGAAAGTTGTACACCCGTCCGCTACGGGCCTTTGCCAGCACTCCCTGTAAAGCCGTTACCGGTTGCCGCAGTTGGCTCCAAGCCTTGTTGTCAACTGTTGCAATGGGGACAAAACTGTCTTCCTTAACCCAGTCCTGTTCAAGTAGAGCTAAAATCTCCTGGGAAGGTTGCTCCAGCAGCAGGGAAAGGGTGTCGATTGTCCCTGGAACTAAATTTCCAGGAATCAGACCAACTTCGTAGACAGATCCCGTATAGGCCAAGGGAAGAAGATGACAGTCGAGAATATCTCCTCGAGTTGGCATCTCCCTCTTCACTCTCACCACCCGCTGGCTAGTAAGTCCGGGAAAGATATGGCAGTGATCCCAGTTGAGATGCCAGCCGTCAGCTTCCTTGACCATTTCTAAGGAATACTCCTGGCGAAATTCTCCCACTGATAATGTTGAAAACTGCAAACTGTATTGTATCTTGCCCCCCTGACTGGATATATCTGCAAGTTTCACTTCAGTGAAGCCAATTCCCTGGGAAATATTTCTGTGCCTAGAAACAAATACCTCAGCATCCCAGGCCTCTTTGGCCTGGGATGAGAGGTAGTGGTACATGCCTTCATAATCCCCTGCTTGCCACAGAGCAATATAGGCAGTTAAAACCTGTTCCGGAGTCTCCTGGGCACAGCCCGCTGCTGTCGAAACAAACAGACAAAATGCCACCACAAAAACCGTTGCCCGCATAGAAACACTCCTTGTGTAATAATCAAGGGGCCGGATAAAAATAGTTACTTAGTAAGTTGTAGAAACTCCCGGGCATCGGCCACAGCCATATTCACAGCCTGCTGCCAAAAGTCTTTTTTCGTTAAGTCTACACCGAGGTGTTGCTTGGCAAGGTCTTCTACTTTCATGCTGCCGGTGTCCCGAAGCAAATTGATGTACTTCTGCTCGAAATCCGCCCCTTCTTTTTTGGCCATGGCATAGATGCCGTAGCTGAAAAGATAGCCAAAGGTGTAAGGGAAGTTATAGAAAGGCACCCCGGTGTTGTAAAAGTGAAGCTTAGAGCACCAGAAATGGGGATGCCAGACATCCAGGGAATCACAATAGGCCTGTTTCTGAGCCTCCAGCATCAGCTCATTGAGCCTTTCGGCGCTAATTGGACTTTGACGACGCTCTGTATAGAAGTTGGTTTCAAAGATAAAGCGAGCATGAATGTCCATAAAGAAGCTAATGCTGTTGTCGACCTTTGCCGCCAGCAAGGCAATACGTTGGTCATTGCTACTAGCCTTGGCGATGGCCGCATCAGCTACCACCAGCTCGTTAAAGGTGGAGGCTGTTTCTGCAACATTCATTGCATATTTTTGTGCCAATACCGGCAGGTCCGTCATAACATGTTGATGGAAAGCGTGGCCCAGCTCATGAGCCAGGGTCGATACATTGTCGGAATTGCCCATAAAGGTCATGAACACTCGGGTTTCCTTGGAGTAGGGAAGGCTAGTGCAAAAGGCTCCAGCCCTTTTATGGCCCCTGTTTTCTGCCTCCACCCAGCGCTTTTTAAAGGCTTGGGAAACAAACTCTCCCATCTTGGGGCTCACTGACTGTAGATTTTCAACGACGGAGTTTGCAGCTTCGTCATAAGTAATGCTCTTGCCTACCTGACCCAAGGGAGCTGAAACATCAAACCAAGTCAGCTTTTCCAGACCAAGGAGCTTCTTCTTCCGCTGTAGGTATTCCACAAAAATTGCCTTATTTTCTTCTATGGACTCCCACATGGCTGCCAAGGTCTCTGCCTGCATGCGGTTGTAGTCCAAGGGTTCTTTGAGGAAAGAGTCCCAACCCCTATGCTTATAGAGGTTCAAGCGGAATCCTGCCAGGTGGTTCAGGGCACTGGCACACAACTCTTCTTCCTGTGACCAAGCTTCTTCCCACATTTCCCCTGCCTGCGCACGAACTTTGGCGTCGTAATCAGTGAAGAGATTAGAGAACTGGCCAACAGAATACTCGACTTCTTTGCCATCTACTATCCAGGGAATGACCATGCCCCCGGTGATGATATTGTATATCTCTGACCAGCCATGGTAGCCATCAATGCTCAGATCATTTGCCAGCTTTTCTTGAATGGAAGACATTTTCTCCCTGGCCTGCTGCCGCAATTCATCCAAGGGAAAAGCTATGGGCTTGAAGGTAGGGGTTTCCAGAAGCTCTGCCCAAACAGTATTATCCATCTCCAGCAGACGCTTCTCCACAGTAGTCATCACCGAGCCTAGGGCCGCTGACAACTGGCGCAAGCGGCCCCAAAGCAACTTGGCCTGTGTATCTTTGGTGTTCTGAGCGTTAAGGCAACCAATAAATGCCCCTGCTTGGCGAAGACGAGCTGCAATGTCCTGAAATTTCGCTACCACCTCTTGCCATTGCATTTGGTCATCCCCGGAAGGAATGAGTTGTTCGAGCCCTTCTACATCTTTTGTCACTTGCTCAATATGTTTTTTGAGCTGGGGGGATTCACTGCCCCCCGGAAAAATAGAATCCAGCTCCCATACTTGATTTATATTTTTTAACATGCTCCCCCTCCTTGTATTTGTCTTATAGTATTTCTCCAAGGAGCAAAAAATACCTGCCCCCAGAGCAGGCTCTTTACCAGGGATATCCCTTCAGAAGAATATTCCTTCCTAGTATGAAACATGGTATAATTAGACACCTCATTGAAAGGAGTGCGGTTACATGAGGAAAAAACTTATCGCCCTAGCCCTAATGATTACAATAATTCTCATTATGTCAACTACAGGCTGCTCCAAACTATTTAAAAAGGACCCAACCCCTGATCCAAATATCCCTGGCATCAATGATCCCTCTGGGGAGGATCCTGTCGACCCAGGGGATAATCCCGATATCTCTACCGATAACCGTTTATCTGCCCCAATTACCCGAGTTCCCCAAGAGGCTGTCACCGCTATTTCCTTTGCTGCTATTCGCAAAGGCGACCTCTGGCTGGGAAGCGACAAGGACCACCTCTGGCGGCAAACCGATAGTGAGCTTGTTTTCGAAGCCGTGTGGGCTCCCGATGGCCATGCTTTGGCCTTTCTCACAATGTCCGCCCCAGAGGAACCCTCCTGCGACTTGTATACCCTTGTCCCTGGCGAAAGTCCAGTCCTTATCGATAAAGATGTAACTGCCATATCAGCAATGCTTAATACACGGGGGTTTATCTGGAGTCCTGACAGCACCATGTTGGCCTACTCCAAAGGAAATGGGACTGAGATTGCCACTGCCGGCCCCGGCGAAGGCAGAGGAAGCTTTCTAATTGACCTAGAACTGGAACAAGGTCCTTACTGGCTATCAAATGATCGCCTTGCATACAGTTCTACTGGCGAACGTCCCTCCCTGGTAGTTGTCAACACCATTGGAGATATAATCAACACCCTTCCAGATACCTCAGGGCCCTTCCCCCTTAAGGATGGCTTGTTTGCACTAACAGGCGAGTACGATCCCGAAGGCATGATGAGCTTCTTCTATACTGGCATTGTCCATACCGGAACTGATGGAAATAATATCCGACAAGTCTTTACCGGGGGCACTGATTCCTGCCTTTTTTCTTGGAATCCACATGAGCCCTCCCGGGAGGGGGATGCCAGGTATTTCGCCCTATCCAGCGCGGATTCCCTCTATTTGCAGAAATATGCTGGTGACACCGGCGCCCAACAGATTAAATTGCTTACTCAAGATGTCTTTCTTACCTATTCAGAGTTTAGCTATCCCTTCTGGTTTGCCTGGGCTCCCGATGGCAATTCCCTGGCGGTCCTGCGTTTTACCCTGACTCTGGAAGGGGAATATGGAGAACAAGAAGGCATCTGGGATTTAGGAATAGTTGACAGGAACGGCAATTGGCAATTGTTGCAGGAGGAATTATACAGCGTAGGTGAAGCGGAGGAACCGATACCCTTCCGAATCCTGCCCCTTAATTGGGCGCTTAATGGCAGCCAGATCAATTACCTGGTTGAGAATAATGACGGTGATGATGTCTGGCAAATCAATCTAGCAGATAAAAAAGGCAGTCTGTTTTTAGAAAATAGCAGCCTTCCTGAATACCGACCATAAAAAAAACCGTGCCGCGGCACGGTTTTCTATTACCTAGGGTTTAAGTGAGTGATTCGCAGCTCAGTATACGAATCGGAGCCTTCAAGAGCATTTCTAATTAATGCAAAATACAAATCCCCGTCTTCATAAAAGCCGTAGTGAAAGGTATATTTCGTCCATAGACTGGAAAAGGAATACAGATCCAAACTTCCCAGCTCAGTGTCTTCCTTTGTGACCTCATCTAGCTTATAGGCAGAGGGGTCATCAATGGTGCCATCTGTGGTTAGGACCACCTGGGTAAGCAGAAGACTATTTTGATAGATGCTCAGCAACATAGACAGGACGCTACTATTCCATGTATCCTGATCCTCACCATTTTTCTGAAACTTGACGCATTCCCAATCACTGGTGAACCATATCCGGTACTCCTCAGTGCTACTTTCTACCTTGGTAAGTTTAATAACTTCAGTCTCTTCTCCGTCAATTTCCTCAGTTCCCTCAGAAACATAATGAAATGACCAAGTAGACTCTTCGCCATTTTCTCGGACTTCTTTATGAGTAAAACCAAACTCCGCAAACCTGTTTAAGATGTCTTTCCAATCTGCGGGATAGAAGATATTACCCTCTACTACTACATCGCCGTCATTGGGGTCCTCATCGTTGGGGTCCTCATCGTTGGGGTCCTCATCATTGGGGTCCTCGTCATCGGGATCCTTATCATTGGGAAGTTCATCGATAATATCGGAGACATCTGGAAGTAATTTTTTAACCAAACCGCAACCTGACAAGGTGCCAACCAATAACACGAAGAGAAGCAGTATTGCTACAGTTTTTTTCAAAAGAAACCCTCCTTCCTTGGTACTGCCCTGTATTAAACAGGGTTAATCCAATAATAATACCAAGTCAAGAAGGATTCCTTACTATAATTGGCAACTTATTTTCTAATATTGCTCATTTCGACTTTCCTAGCCTGCTATGGTCGCAGCAGTACTTTGGGCTTTACATAGCTGCCTATACAGATGACCATTGGCCATCAACTCTTCATGACTTCCCTGTTCAGAAATTATGCCGTCTTTGAGGACGATGATTTGATCAGCATCTTGGATAGTTGACAGGCGGTGGGCAATGACCACGGCGGTCTTGCTTACCTTGAGCTTGTGCAAGGCTTCCTGAATTAGTAGCTCAGTCTGAGTGTCCACTGCTGAAGTAGCTTCGTCCAGGATAAGGATAGGAGCGTCTTTAAGAATCGCTCGGGCAATGGAAATCCTCTGCTTCTGCCCTCCAGACAGTTTAACTCCTCGTTCGCCAATTCTGGTGCCATAACCCATTTCCATGGCCTCGATAAAATCGTGTGCATTTGCAGCTTTGCTAGCCGCTAATATCTCTTCTTCGGAAGCATCTGGAGACCCATAGACAATATTGTCCCTAACTGTGCCATTGAACAAAAAGATGTCCTGGGAGACTAAGCTAATATTACGGCGGAGACTGGACAGGGCCAAATTTCGAATATCCACCCCATCTACAAGAATTTCTCCGGCATCTGGGTCATAGAATCGGGGGATTAGGCTTGCAATAGTGGTCTTGCCTACTCCAGTAGCTCCCACTAGGGCCAGAGTCTCCCCTGGGCTGACAGTAAAGGAAATATCCTTGAGAACCGGGATCTTGTCAACATACCCAAAACTTACATTGCGAAACTCTACTGCCCCAAAAACCTTGTCAAAAGTATGGGGTTGAGATATTTCTTGAATCTCTGGCTCCTGGCCAATTACCCCCAACACTCGTTCAGCACTGGCCAGGGCCTGTTGTAGCCCTTCGTTGATCTGGCCAAGGGCGGTAATGGGTTGGTAGAAGATATTTAAATATAGCAAAAAGGCCACCAAATCTTCCAAAGGCAATGCTCCATTTAAGGCAAGACGGCCACCAAAAAAAATGACAATTACCGTCCCCAGGCTGGAGACAAATTCAATCCCCGGATGAAAAGCATTGCTCACTTTAAGGGCCTGCAATATCGCCTTGGTTTGGCCCTTGAGGAAGTGGCCAGTTCGCTGGCTCTCATATTCTTCCTGGGTAAAAGCCTTAATCTCTTTAATACCACTAAAATTGTCTTGGAGGATGGCATTGAGTTCAGCAACTTTTACTTGATTCTTGCGAAACAGTGGCCTGGAGATCTTGCTGAACCGAATCACCAGCCAAGCCAACAGAGGAATGGGGATTAGGGTATACAGAGCCAAGACCCTGCTCAAAGAAAATAAAATAGTAAAAACCCCAACTAGCATAACACCGTTAACCACCACAGTCGGTATAGCGTGGGCAAAGAGTATTTCAAAGTTGCGAGTATCGTTTAAAACTCTGGACATCAACTCTCCGGTAGGCTTGTCGCTAAAATACCCCAGAGACATTCTCTGCACCCGATCATACATATGCTGGCGAATTTCCTTCACCATATTCCAAGCTGCATAATGAGAAATATAATCAGTGCCAAACTTGGATACTGCCCTAATAATATAGATAACAACTACCACCAGAGCAAGCGTCGTAACCCTCCTCAAATCTCCTTGCACCTCTACGCCAATGGCAATGGTCTGGATTAAGTTGCGGATAGCCCAGGGGCCTGCAAGGCTGGCGGCAGTAACAATAATCATGCAAATCGTAGCCAAGACAATCCACCATTTATAGGGTTTTGCATATGGCAGTAAGGCTTTCAGTTCCTTCACTAGTCTTCCTCCCCGATGTCCTCGCCCAACAGTTTTGTAAGCAAGTCTCCTAGTAGTATTAATTCGTCATCTCTTAAGCGATTCATGCGTTCCTCGATGTTTTTCTTGTGTTGAGGCTGAGCTACTGCCAGGAGCTTCTTGCCCTCTTCAGTAAGCTTAATCAGCCAAACCCGCCGGTCCTCTGTAGAATGTTCCCGATAGACCCAGCCGCTCTCACTCATTCTGTCAACAAGGCCGGTCATATTGCTGGCATTGCATTGGAGCTCCCGGGCCAGTTCATTAGCAGCCATCCCCTCTTCGCCAATGTGAAAAAGGGCGTGAAACTGAGGCCATGTTATCCCGTGTTCCTCAATCCTTTTCCGCAGTTCTTTCTTAATAATAAAAAATGCCTTTCGCAATAAGCGGTAAGTTTCCCTTTGCAGAGACTCCTCCATTTCATCATCTCCCGGACTCAATAGTTCATATATAAATTATATAGCAGCGAAGTATTATGTCAATGGGGGGAGGGTTTTCAGTGCAAAAATGTTCAGCTTTGTACACAGGACAGTCATACCCTTCTGCAAACTCAACTTCGTGGGAGGATATTTTCGGCCTTAAAAACTATGACAAGACTTTTTGAAGATACTTGCCACATTTTCAAAACCTTGGTATTATGGGTATAATAACTGTAACTATACAGCATGGAAACCTACTACCCCATTAATCCTTAGGAGGTAATAATAATGAAGTTATTTAAGGCGGTACTTATACTTTCTTTTTCCCTAGCAATAGTCTTCACTGCAGGATGTCAGAAAACCGAAGTCACCCTTGGCGAAATGGAGAGCAATACTTACACTAACGACTTCTTTGGTCTCCAAATCGACAAACCAGAGAATTGGATTAGCTTATCTCAAGAAGAACTTGAAGAAGTTAACCAAACCGGCAAAGATACTATTGGCGAATTTAATGAAGAAGTCGCCCAAAACCTTGACCTCGCCAGCGAAAGAAACCTAAATCTCTTCGCGTTCTGGGAGTACCCCTTAACACATTCTGGGGATTTCAACTCCAGCATAGGATGCGCCGCTGAGAATCTCACCCTTGCTGGCATCTTAAAGGTGAAAACCGGTGCCGATTATCTTGAAATTGTCAGGGATACCATTGAGGAAACCGGCATGCCATATGAATTTGGGCAATTATCTTCAGAAAAGATTGATGGGAAAAAAATCGATGTACTGCCTATGACCCTCACGATGCAAGGCGTGAAGGTGTATCAAAAGTATTATGCCAGAATTATCAAGGGCTACGCCATATGTTTTTACACTACCTATGTCACAGATAGTCAGCTGGAAGCCCTGCAGAGCATTGTTGACACAATGGAAATTGCCAAGTAAAACAAGCCCCCTGAAACCAATGGTTTACTTAGTCCTAATAGACGATAGCAAGAAAATCGCCAATTCCACGGCGATTTTCTTATTTCCGGAGCCCTTTAGTTCATCATCTGGCAAACTTTATTGGTATAGTCCACTGGGTCTTCGATGGGCAGTCCCTCAATGAGCAGTGCCTGATTGTAAAGAAGCTCGGTGAAAAGCTTAAATTTCTCCTCATCCTGGCCATGGGCATTTCCCAGGGCCACATAAATATTGTGCTCGGTGTTGATTTCTAAGATCTTCTCAGCCTTGATTCCCTGGGCGTTGGGCATGGCGCTAAGGGTTTTCTCCATCTCAATGGATAATTCCCCCTCGTTGGCCAGGCATACAGGATGAGACTTTAGGCGCTTGGATGCCCGCACATCCTTGACCTTGTCCCCAAGGATTTCCTTCATGGCAGAGAAAATCTCTTTTTCCGTCTCATTGGGTTCAGCATCCTTTGTCTCCTCCAACCCGAGATCGCCGCTGGACACTGACTTAAACTGCGTCTCCTTGTATTCTCCCAATATCTTAAGGGCAAACTCGTCTACATCTTCTGTGAGAAAGAGAATATCATAGCCCTTGTCCCGGACAAATTCCGTCTGGGGTAGTTTATCCAGCTTTTCCACCGTCTCACCGGCAGCGTAATAGATATACTTCTGGTCCTCCGACATTTCGGTGCAATATTCCTCTAGGGTGACCATCTTCTTTTCTTTGGAGGAATAGAACATCAGGAGGTCCTGAAGAACATCCTTATTGCGGCCAAATTCAGCATAAACACCATACTTTAGTTGACGACCAAAGGCCTTAAAGAATAGTTCATACTTTTCCCTGTCCTCATTTAGGAGTTCCAGCAAAGCATTCTTTATCTTGCTCTGAATGTTCTTGGCTATTAGTTTTAGCTGCCGGTCATGTTGAAGCATTTCCCTGGAAATGTTCAAGGACAAATCATCAGATTCTACCATGCCCTTGACGAAGCTGAAGAAATCAGGCAACAGCTCAGGGCACTTATTCATAATTAGGACACCGTTGGAATATAGCTCCAGACCCTTCTCGTATTCCGGGCTATAAAAGTCATAGGGGATGGTCTCGGGGATATACAAAATAGCATTGTAACTTACCATGCCTTCAGCACTGGTATGTATATATTTTAGAGGCTTATCGAATCCGTAACGCTTTTCGGCATAAAAGTTCTCATAGTCCTGGGGTGTAAGTTCATTTTTATTCTTCTTCCAAATGGGGACCATGCTGTTGATAATCTCTTCTTCAGTAAATTCCTCGTATTCCTTATCGCTGCCTTCTTTAAGCCTGGACCCTGGCACATCCATTTTTATCGGATAGCGGATAAAATCAGAGTACCTTTTGACAATCTCCTGTAACCTATACTCCTCTAGGAACTCATCATAATTCTCGTCCTCAGTGCTTTCCTTTAGCGTCAGGATGACATCGGTACCTACAGATTCCTTTTCCCAGGGTTCGATTGTATAGCCTTCGACGCCCTTGGATTCCCATTTGTAGGCCTGGTCCTCCTTAAAAGCCTTGCTGATAACTGTTACCACATCGGCCACCATAAAGGCCGAATAAAAGCCCACGCCGAACTGACCGATAATTTCGTGGCCCTCCTGGCGCTGGTTTTCTTGCTTAAAGGCAAAAGAGTCGCTTTGGGCAATGATGCCCAGGTTAGTTTCTAACTCCTCATGGGTCATGCCTATACCAGTGTCAGAGACCTTCAGCAATCTCTTCTCCTTATCGATGGTAATCCGGATATAGTAATCATCTTTGCTAAACTGGATTGCATCGTCAGTCAACGCCATGTAATATATTTTGTCCACTGCATCGCTGGCATTAGATATAAGTTCCCGCAAGAAGATTTCCTTGTGCGTATAGATCGAGTTAATCATCAGATCTAATAACCTTTTCGATTCAGTCTGAAATTCTTTAAGTCCCAAGATACTCTCCTCCTTACCAATTTAGCACTCTCTCCCGACGAGTGCTAATAAATATATATCAAACCAAAGCTCTATTGTCAACGGTATCAGACCACTGTTCCTCAGCTCTTTCTTCGTACCCTGACCTTGGCAACCCTCCGTCCCTCCATTGCTTCCACCACTAATGCCCAGTCCTGGTGGGCAACTGTCTCCCCTACCCGGGGTATATGTCCCAGACGAAAGAAGATATAGCCCCCCAGGGTGGCTGCTTGCTCCTCTGGCAGATTGAGCAAAAGCTCATCATTGACATCCGAAATTGAACAACCTCCATCCAAAAGGGTTTCACTTTCCCCCAAAGTTTCCATGGGCAAATCCCCTTCATCATATTCATCTTCAATCTCCCCGACAATTTCCTCTACTATATCCTCCACGGTGACCATACCGCTGGTGGTGCCAAACTCATCCAAAGCTATGGCTACTGAGACCCGCTGTTTCTGCATCTGCTCCAAGAGCAAACCAATTGGCCGAATCTCGGGCACAAAGAGCAGGGGGCGCATTATATCTTGAACTAAGCAGGTGGGCCGATCCAGCATCGCCGCCAACAGATCCTTGACATGGACCAAGCCAATAATATTGTCCACCGAATCAGAATAGATGGGAATCCGGGAGAAGTGCGGGGAGATGACCACTTGAGCGGTCTCCTCCACCGTCAGGTCTTGACCTAGGGCGAAGATATCAATGCGGGGGATCATTATCTCCCGGACCAATGTATCATTGAATTCCAACACAGAAGTTAGCATTTTGCGCTCGCTAAGCTCGATAACCCCCTCCCGCTGACCCATCTGGATGACGGTGCGGATTTCCTCCTCGGTAACTAGATTATCCCTCCGGGGGGAGCCCCCCACTATGCCAACGATTCCATTGGTAATCCAAGTCAGGGCGGCAATCACCGGGGAAAAGATGGTCATCAGTATTGTAACAGGCTTGGTGAATTTCAAGGCCCAGCCCTCGCTTGCCTGACTGGCCAAAGTCTTGGGTGTCACCTCGCCAAAGATTAGCAATAGAACCGTCGCCACCACCACTGCGATTGGAGCACCATACACCGGTCCCAATAGTGAGATAAACATGACGGTGGCGACACTGGAAAACACGATATTGACTATATTGTTTCCGATGAGCAGTGTTGAGAGCAGACGACCGGGGTTGTCCAAGAGACCGTAGATTATTTCTGCCCCAGGCACCTTTTTGTCCACCAAATGCTTGAGGCGGATGCGGTTGAGAGACATCAAAGCCGTTTCAGTTCCAGAAAAGAATGCAGACAGCCCTAATAACACTAACAGCAGCGGAATTTGCAGAAGTAAGTCCATAGTCATCTTCTTCCCCCATAATAATCCATATGTCTTAGTATTACCTGTAAACCTTATCTTATATAGAAGGCATCCATTGAATTAAGCCATGATGGTGTTCTCCCCGGTAAAAAGGAAGCAGCAGAACCGTCCCCATCTTTCTGGTATACTAATAAGGAAGGACAAGCTTGGGAGGAGTATAATATGAAACTAATATCTTGGAATGTCAATGGGCTGCGAGCTGCTGTAAACAAGGGCTTTCTCGACTTCTTCTGGGAAGCCGACAGTGATATCCTCTGCTTGCAAGAAATAAAACTCCAGGAGGGGCAAATAGATTTAGATCTTGAGGGATACCAGCAGTATTGGAATTATGCCGTCAAGAAAGGCTACTCTGGCACTGCAGTCTTTACCCGCCACACCCCCCTGTCTGTCCAGTATGGCCTTGGCAAGCCGGAACACGATCAGGAGGGGCGAGTGCTAAACCTGGAATTTGAGAGATTCTACCTGATCAACGTCTACACTCCCAATTCCCAGCGCGGCTTAGCCCGGTTGGAATATAGGATGGAATGGGAAGATGCCTTTAGGGAGTATTTGAAAGAACTGGACAGCAAAAAACCTGTCATTGTCTGCGGCGACCTTAATGTCGCTCACAAGGAAATAGATATAAAAAACCCTGCCTCCAACAGGAAAAGCGCAGGATTTACCGATGAAGAGCGAGCAAAGATGACAGAATTACTTAATCAGGGCTTTATCGATACCTTCCGGCATTTCTACCCCGACAAAAAAGACGCCTATTCCTGGTGGTCATATTTCCAGAATGCTCGGGAGCGCAACATCGGCTGGCGCATCGACTACTTCCTGGTCTCCAACAGACTGAAAGAGTCTCTGGCTGATGCCGCAATCCTCTCGGACATCATGGGTAGCGACCACTGCCCCGTTACCCTAAAGCTAGAGGTATAAGTCTGGCAGACGGGGACGGTTCTCGTGCTTCCTTTATTAAGGTACATTCTCAACTTCCAGTGGAAAATTGCCTTCCTGGCCATCAATGCCAACATCCCCTGGGGAGCGAGGATAGCGACCACTGCCCAGTGAACTGAAGAGAAAGCTCAGTTTAGCTAAAGTCTTGGCTAAACTGAGCTTGTTTTTACCTAAGATAGGCTGTATAATTATCTAAGATTAAGATATGGAGGTGGCTTCAGTGATTGTCACTACTTCTGATGTCCAGAATAGCTTTGGCAAGTACCTGCAACTATGCCAGCAGGAAGAGGTCGTTATCACCAAGAACGGCAAGAGTGTCGCCAAATTAGTGCACTTCACCGAGGACGGGACCCTGGGCCGGTGGTTGGTCAGCGAAGGCTCCCCCAGATACAGCCCTAAGGGAATTCGGGTAAGCTACGAAGAGTACCTAAAGATGACTGAGGAAAGCGAAAATCGCTATGAGTACATCGATGGAGAGATTATCCTCCTTGCCTCTCCCCTCTACCCCCATCAGAAGGCGGTGCGAGAAATTCTAGTTTCTTTCAGTGCGTGGTTCAGGGATAAGGACTGTGAACCCCTGGATGCCCCCTTTGATGTCCTTCTCCACCGCTTAGGGAATACCGAGAAGATCAACTCTGTCCAGCCGGACATCATCGTCATCTGCGACCTAAACAAAATAGACGAAACGGGCAAGTATAGGGGGACACCCTCCCTAGTGGTGGAAGTCCTTTCGGAATCTACCCGCAGCCGGGACATGGTCCAGAAGCTGGATCTGTACATGGAAAGCGGGGTCCAGGAATACTGGGTGGTCAATACCCAGTCCCGGGAGATATACATCTACACCTTTATGAATAACAAGCTGGCGGATATCCTCACCTTTAAGGGCGAAGAACATGCCCAATCGGTGTCTTTCCCGGGGCTGGAAGTTAGCCTCAACCAGGTCTTTTAAGCTAACCTATAGTAGTTGCCAGAAACCGTACCATCGTGTATAATATCGTACGAGGTGATTGAATTGAAGGATACCACCCAGGTGATTACTGCTACTGAACTTAAGGAAAACCTAGGCAAATATATAGATTATGTCAGCGAGGATAACGAAGTTGTTGTCACCAAAAACGGCAAGAAGACAATACGCATAACTCCATATATTTCAGAGATTGAACGCTATTTTGTAGTTAAGGAACGGGCCCTAGATTACCAGTATGGCGGCAAAAAGGTTTCGTACGAGGAATTTCTTAATATTAGCGAACAGAGCAATTTACGTATGGAATACATCAATGGAGAAATAGTATTGCTTGCCTCCCCCAACCCCTTCCACCAAGACATTTCTGGGAACCTTTATGTTCTGTTGCGTAACTTCTTTAGGGAGAGCAAGTGCAGGGTTTACTACGCCCCCTTTGATGTCCACTTTCATAAAATCGGGTTAGATACCCCGGATGTTATGCAACCCGATCTCTTCGTTGCCTGTGATTTTGAAGGGAATCTCAATGAAAAAGGCAGATATATGGGCACCCCCTCTCTCTGCATAGAGATCTTATCTACCAGCACCCGCTCTAAGGACATGGTTGACAAGTTAAATACCTTCATGCTCTCCGGGATAAATGAGTTCTGGATAGTAGATCCCAAGAACCTCACCATCATGATATACACCTTCGAGGACTTTAACCTCAAGGATCATAGCACCTATAGGCAGGAAGAAGTCTTAGTATCTCAAGCTTTTCCGGGCCTAGAAATAGCCGTCAGTGAGATATTCGCCCGCTAGAACCGGGAGAGCTTGACATCCCCTATTAGTTACAAACTAAAAAGACAAGTTAAGATGCCCTTATGACCTACATTCCCCTGGGTACAGAATTATTTGCCATTGGCTGTATTTCCAACCCGGGCATGATAGAATAAGGTCACTTGTCTTCGCAAAGAATACTGGACCTGTTCGAGGTGACATCTAGTGATGAAACGTAATAATGTCTGGTCAAGAGACTTCAGCCTGATAACTGTAGGAACCATTATCTCAGCCATTTCCGGCCAAACACTATCCCTGCCTTTTAGCCTAATGGTCTTTGAGCAGACTCAGTCGGCCTTTCTCTCGGCAATCATGTTTGTAAGCGGCATGCTGCCCAATTTTATCTTGCCTCTCTTCATCGCTCCCCTAATCGACCGAGGCAACAAGAAAAAAATTGTTGTCACTCTTGATTATCTCACCGGATGCATATATTTCCTTATGGCGTTGATTGTCTCGAAAACAGGGTTTAACTACCAGGTTTTTGTTGCTTTTATCTTTGTTGCCGGCACTATTGGATCCATCTACCAGTTGACATATTCCGCCTGGTATCCGGACTTAATTCCCGTGGGCTACGAACAACAGGGATTCGCAGTATCTTCCTCAATCTACCCAACAGTGATTATGATTATGAGCCCGGTGGCTGCTTGGCTCTATAAAGTCATGCCTATTCACCAGCTCTTGCTCATAGTTGGTTTTCTTACCTTAATTGCGGCAACATTTGAATTGTTAATCAGCAACCAGGGATTCCAAAAGAAAACAGATGTTTTACACTGGAAGGAGTATCTGGCGGATTGTAAAGCTGGACTGGCCTACCTGAAAAATGAGAAGGGGTTAAGAAACATCTATTCCTATATGGCCATCACCAACGGCGTAGCCACAGGTGTTCAATTAATGGTCCAAGCCTACTTCCAAACGGTGCAGTTTTTAACCGTAGCAATGCTTGCCTTCTTGCGCACAGCAGAAACTCTGGGGCGAATGCTGGGAGGGCTGGTGCAATACAAGGTACGGGTCAAGCCAGAAAAACGCTATGGCATAACGAAGTTTGTTTACTTTACCTATGAGACTTTTGATACACTTCTTTTGTTCTTGCCCTACCCCCTGATGATTGTCAATAGGTTTATCTGTGGACTTCTCGGTATGACCTCTTACACTTTAAGGGAAACAAGTGTTCAGTCCTACCTTCCCCGGGATATGCGGGCAAAGGTAAATGCAATCTTTAATGTAGCTACTAGCTTTACAGTGATTATCTTCCAGCTTGGTGTAGGTTCCATAGGTGATGTGCTGGGATACAGAAGGACAGTAGTTTTATTTACAGCGATTTCAATGGCGGCAATCATTGGGTTTATTGCAATTCCCTCAGCTGTTAACCGCAAGGTATATGAAGCCACCAGAAAGATAGAGGATGTCGTATAGCGTAGCAGTCCGCTATTTCAGGGCAGTACTATTCCCTCAGAACATATAAAAGACTGAGCCCATATCGGCTCAGTCTTTTACATGCTGCAGGCAACTAATTACTGTAAAGTGCCTATCTTATCCTCTACCAATTGAATCAAGTCTTCTACCGGTTCCAGGCCATTATAGTAGATACGGAAAACATATTCGTCCTTTAGGAGGATAAACTCCGTTTCGTGATCAACCTGTTTAAGCCACAATTCCCCTTGATAGGAGTCTGATTTACGCAAGTCAATTTCCCTTGCAAGCTTTTGGGCCAATATTTCCGCCAGTCCAGGAGTTCTGGCCCGGTAACCGGTAGATATCAGGGAAGTCTTATAGACTGTGGCACCCCCCGTCTCTACTTGACCGGCAAATTCCCAGGAAAACCACTGCCAGGGGACTAAGAGGCTACTGGAAATGGAGTAGCAGTTACAAAATTCAGAGTCCCCAGGTTCAATATCGACATATTCTGTAGCCGGTATTAAACCAGAGATGCGTACCACCGGCAACTCTCCCTGGGGAAGAGGGGAATATAAATCTGAGCCAAAGAAGCTGACGACATTGGAAATAAACAGGATAATGAGCAGAATCAAGGAGAAAAACATTCCCATCTTGGATATACGGACGCGATTATAGGGCTTCTTGTGGGAAAGGGGCAAACCTCGCCGCAGCCTGCTCCTTTTTCGCAGTACCCCACCCACACCGGTCCCCAACATGACAAAAATACTTACTCCTACTATTAGAGAAATAATGCTTGTAGTATCCGCAAATAAAAGTAGCCAGAGAGGAATATTGCCATAAGCCAGTGGGGGAGATATAATGGCCGCCACGGAGAGCAATGCAATTAAACCATACACGTAATACTGACGTAAGAGCAGGTTCATAGTAGGCGCCATTTCTACAGGTTCGGTATGAATCTCTGGTATGGCATCTGTTGTCGGAGACCGAAAGACGTGAAGGGAACTACTGATATTAGTCACATACTCCCACCCGGACTGACTGTACAAATTGATCCTCTCAGAAAAATCATCCTCCCGAGAAAAAAAATCGCATCTGTACCGAACTTTCTCAGGCTCCCCTGGAGAAAAATGCGCAAATATCAGCTTGAAACCACTGAGGTGCCACCCCTGAGCTGCCATATCAACCAACCAAGATTCGGCTTCCTCAATTTGGTAGTAATCGAACCACCAGATTCGGCGTTTTTTTTCAGTCATTTTTCCCCTCCTCGACAAATGCTTTTCCATCAGCCACCATGGCTACAAGGCGTAGATATTCCTGACCTAGAGCTTCTCTACCAGCAGATGTGATTTTGTAAATCTTTCTGCGGCCATCGGCTTCTTCCAATTCAATCATATTTTCTTTCTCCATCCTGTTAAGCACACCGTACAAAGTCCCTGGGCCCATGGCGACTCGCCCCTGTGACAGCTCCCCGATGGCGCCCATGATGGCATAACCATGCAAAGGCTTACATAAAGCCAGCAGGACATAGTACATAGCTTCAGTCATGGGACCATTTTTATTGCTCAGAACAATCACCTCACATAATATTATGCATAACGATATATCGTATGGCATAATAGTAACATGGAGTAATGGTCGTGTCAACAAAAAAAATAATTTTTTTTAACCCGCCTTTACTCATATCAGGAGCCCCTGAGCTTCCCCTATACTCATACCTGCCCTGCATAAGTTGTCATATACTGAGTCCATGATAAAATAAAGATGTTATTCAAAGGAGGGATTGCCATTGTTTTAGGTACAGGGACTCTATTTCAAGTACCCCAATAACCAGGACTTTGCTGTCAACGATGTAGACTTTAAAATACAAAAGGGGGAAATCTTCGGTTTTCTGGGGCCCAGCGGCGCCGGCAAGAGCACCACACAGAAACTCCTGATCAAACTGCTTAAGGATTACCAAGGCGAGATTTATTACCAAGGCAAAAAGCTTAGGGAGTATAGCGATGAATTTTATCAGGACATCGGGGTTTCCTTTGAAATGCCCATCTCCTTCTCCAAGCTGACGGCCATGGAAAATCTAGAGTTCTTCCAGCGCCTGTACAAGAATACCGTGGATGTGGAGCCCCTCCTCAAGCGGGTGGGCCTTTGGGATGACAGGCACAAGAAGGCAGGAGAATACTCCAAAGGAATGAAGATCCGCCTCAACTTCGTCCGGGCCTTGCTGAATAACCCGAAAATGCTCTTCCTAGATGAGCCCACCAACGGCATCGACCCGGTAAACGGCAAGATCATGAAGGACATGATCCGGGAGTTCCAGGACCAGGGCGGCACCGTCTTCCTCACCAGCCACATCATGAGTGATGTAGACGAACTCTGCGACCGAGTGGCCTTCATCGTCAACGGCAAGCTTCAGGAAGAGAACTCTCCCCGCAACCTCAAGCTCAAATATGGCAAACGCCTAGTCAAGGTGGAGTATCGGGAAAACGGGGACGTAATAACCCAAGAGTTCACCATGGATGAGATCAAGACCCCTAAATTCTTTGAGCTCCTCAAGACCAAGGATATCGAGACCCTCCACAGCGGCGAGACTACTTTAGAAGACATTTTCATTAAGGTGACTGGAGTTGCTCTCCATGGCTAGGCTGGGAATATTGGTCAAGGGTGAGTTAGATCGGCTCAAGAAATACAACCTCTTTACCGCAACCACGGTGGTACTCTTGTTGTGGGTGGGAATGACCTGGCTACTGGATGCGAAAGAAATCACCGCCTTTGTGCCCCTGATTCTCCTTATGGACAGCACTATGATGACCATTGTGCTGGTGGGAGCCACCCTTTTTTACGAAAAAAAGGAGCATACCATCAACTCCATTCTAGTCACTCCGGTCCGGGAAGCTGAGTACATCCTGGCCAAAGTTATTGTCAGCGTCATCAATTCCCTAATAACCGTTATTGCCCTCTCGGCAACAGTGTATTTCCTTAAAAGTGTCACCTTTAACTTTGCCCTGGTTACAGCTTCGGTGGTTCTAATTACGGTATTTCATACCCTGCTGGGAATTTGTTTTGCCTACTTCTCCAAGAACTTTTCATCCCTTCTGGTCAACTTCATGCTTTATGTAATAATCATTATGCTACCCACTGTGTTGGCTGATCTGGGTGTCATCGGAAAGGGGATTGCCCAGTTTTTTATCATCCTGCCCCCCGACGCCGCCAGTATCATTCTAAAGGCCGGCTTCGAAACCGTCGATTTGTGGAAGGTCATCTTCGGCTTCACCTACTTGGCTGCCCTCTCCCTGGCCCTCTATAAGTACATCATAAAGCCCCGCTTCAACGACTACGCAATGCGGGAAACGGGGGTTTAACAATGCTCAATACATTGCTAAAACACGAATTTAAGAACCTGCTCCGGGAAAGAATGACCCTACTCATGATGCTCTACCCCCTAGTCATCGGCATTATCGGCAGGATTCTGCTGGACAGGGGAGTCATCGGCGGTGAAGGTGTGGGCATCGCCGCCATGCTCTTTACCCTCTTTGGCGGCTTTGCCTACGGAGCCATGGCCGGATTCTCCCTCTTGGACGACAGGGATGACCAGGTCTTGGAATCCATCCAGATTTCCCCCATCTCTGTACACTGGTATATCTGGTTCAAGATTTGCGTTGCCTTCGTCCTGGCCATAATCGCCGGATTCTTCATCATCTGGTTCAGTGGCGCCCTGGCCTTGGGCAGCGGAGATACCTTGCTCTTGGCTACCCTTTCCGCCCTCCAAGTCCCGATTATTGCCTTCCTTATCAATGCCTTTGCCAAGAACAAGGTGGAGGGCTTCGTGGCCATGAAGGGCTCGGGTTTCAGCATCATCTTCCCGGTGGCAGCTTACTTCTTCCTGGACTGGAAGGAATGGCTCTTCTCCTTTGCTCCGGCCCACTGGCTGGCTAAGGCAGTACAATACCTCTTCCTGCAGCCAGGTATCGAGGCGGGGATTGTCGAGATGAACCTAAATTTCTACCAGTACTTGGGCATTGGCTTTGCCTACAACCTGCTCCTGGTGGCCGGCGCATTCATTCTGTTTAAGAAGAGAAATCTTTTGTAAGGTATTGACAGAAGAGATATTGGGCCCTTGGTGGCCCTTTTTTACAGCCGCCAGTTGATTAAACTTGATTCTAGTTGCCCCCTATGGTAAAATATGGCCGAGGTGAGAAAGATGAGTCAAACAGACCTCATTACTGCTCAGGCTCTGGCCGATGCTCTGGACCTCTCAGTGGAGACCATCTGGCGCTATACCAGAAACAATAAAATTCCCTATGTCACCCTAGGGGAAAGGCAATACCGCTATAACCTCAAAGAGGTTGTAGCCGCCCTGACCGGCGCAAGGGTTCGGGAAAAGGCTCCGGAATACATTTCTAGTCCCAAGAAGTTCACCTACCAGGATTACCTGGAGTTGCCCGAGGATCCGGGCTACCGGTATGAAGTACTGTCTGGGCAGCTGGTTAAGGAGCCGAGCCCAATTGTTGTGCATCAGAGAATTTGCCGGGAGCTGGAGTACTTCCTCCTGGTGTACTTCCGCCAGACAGACCCCTTGGGGGAAATATTTTTCGCGCCTCTGGATGTAACTTTGGGAGACTTCACCGTCGTCCAGCCGGATATCTTGTATATCTCTGGAGGGCAGAAGGACATCATCAAGGAGGCCCGAATTGACGGCGCCCCCCTACTGGCAGTGGAAGTTATCTCTGAATCCAGCCGCCGCAAGGACCGGCTCCGCAAGCGCCGGATCTATCAAGAAGCGGGAATTAGGCACTATTGGCTGGTGGATCCCTATGAAAAGACCATGGAATGCCTGGCCCTCCGGGAGGGGGAGTATGTATTAACTGCTTCAGGCATGGATAAAGAAACTGTCACTCATCCGGATTTTCCCGACCTGAACATTCCCCTGGCGGAGCTGTGGCGGGACTAATTAAATAATTATTAAGGGCTGTCGCTAGGACAGCCCTTCTTTCTTGCAACAATTCTCTACTATGCCCGTCTCCCCACCCGGCGGAAGAAATCCAGGATGCGGTTGTCCCGCCGCAACTCCACGGCCTTATGCTCACAGAGCTCATGGCAACACATACACTCAATGCAATCGGTATAGTCTATGACCTTGGATTCCCGGTCTATGGCCTGGACTGGGCAGCTTTCCACACACATATTACAGTGCTGACATACCCGCAAATTGACCCGGGGCCGGGTCTTAAGGAGATCGATGACCCTTATGACCACCTTATAGTTCCGGGGTCTGCCTCTCTTTAGACCCTTGGGCAGCTTGAACCCCTTGAGCCGGGGAGGTGAAGTGTAGTCTCCGGCTATTATTATATTCTTTAGCCTAGACTCCCCCAGTTTCCTGGTCCTAGCACTGTGGAGAATAGGAACCTCCTCTACCCCCAGACCCAACATGGCAACGGCCACGGTGTCCAGGGCCAGGGGATCGGTGCTCATCAGGAGCTTGCCGGCGGGATAGACAGCCCCAGCCGTAGGCCCCTCCCCCTCCATGGCCGTAACTCCATCCATAATATGTAGGCCCACATTGACAGCCTGATGAATGTCGGTAAGGACCTCACCCATGTCCCGGAGGTCCGGGGCCAGGCGGTGGTATTCGGCCTTGCGCAGGCCGGGGATGCAGCCAAAGAGGTTCTTGACAGCGCCAGTGTAGATCCCCGCTGAGTGGGTCTTGAGCTTTGGTAGGTTGATGACGGCATCAGCATCGAACATGGGCTTGGCGATAAACATCTTGCCGCCCAGGCCGCTCTTAGGGGTAACCTCAACAACCCCTTCCCGGTCAAAGTTCTTAATCACTGCCCCCTCTTCCCGGGCCACCTGCTCCAATCCCGAGACCTTAAAACTCCGGGCAGTGGGGGCAATTCCCGCAATGGCCCCACCGGAACTGTCGCCAATCCAAACCCCACAGCCCAGACCCTTAAGAATTCGAACTAAGGCCCGGACGAACTCCGGATGAGTAATGGCAGCAGTATCCGGAGCCTTGGGACCGATGAGGTTGACCTTGAGAAGTACCGTCATCCCCGGAGAAAAATACCTTTCCCAGCCTCCCAGCATGGCAATTCCTGCATTGAGTTTCTGGGTCAAGAGTTCCAGGTTATATTCATTGCAATCACTGATTACTACCTTAGTCAAATTAAGTCCCTCCATATACGACTCCTGCACAAATTATTCTAGTAACTCTATGTTTACCAAACCTGCCAATCCTTCCCCAATTGAAGCCAGCTTTTTATCAGCTGTTATTAAAACTGCCCCCTCAACTGCTGCCAAAGCTAAGTAAAGACTGTCATAAACCGTCAGGCCGATTGCTGAAGCAATTTCAATGGTAGAAGGCAGTAAATTTCTACTTTCTATCAGTCTACGGGGTGCCGCTGAGTTTCCTCATAACAAATCGGCCATAGCTAGTATAGCTTTTAAAATCCTCATGAAAAATTTGTGGCTCCCAAGTCTCGTCGAACCAACAGGCTATCCAGCCTACCCCCCTTTCTTCCAGATAATGAAGTAAAGGTGCACCGTAACTGCCTTCATCACCGACTAAAAAATACTGTTCAGTTGTGCTTCGGTTATCATCCATAAAACCCCATTCAGTTATCAACACCGGATGGCTCTCTGCAACCTCCCCAAAATAGTCGCCCCAGCGCAGAGAATTAACTGCGGGATAGATATGGGAAGCATAGATAATGTTTTCGTCGTCTATGGGAGTTCCCTTCACCCAAGACAGGTCTTTGGAATAGTTTATTCCTCCCACAATAATGGACTGGCCAGCGCCTTGCGCTCTAATTATGTCCACTAATTCCTGGGCATTTTCCGCCCATATGCCAGCATCAATATTAGCAGGCTCGTTGAAAATCTCGAATATTACGTTGGGAGCATCCTTAAAATAGTCGGCAGCAAGGGTCCAAAACTGTCTGCTGAACTCCTTAGGATTGATGTCAATATCAGGCATCTCCCCTCCTGAGCCATCCTCGATATTGCCGATATAGTGCCAGTCAATAATCACGTACATGCCTAATTCCCCGGCCCAGGCCACTGTGGGGTCCAAGTACCGCCAAAGGTAATCTTCGTCCTCAGAGTATTCCTCGGGGTGTACGGGGATCCGGACCACATTGGCACCCGTTTCTTTGATTCCCTCGAGGAAACTTTTCTTAAACCTGTTCAGTTTGTGCAGCCGGGAAGGATCAGGCGGCATCAGGCCTTTCAATACAATTGGTTCCCCAGAAGCCCCGACAAGGGCTTTACCTTCCACACGCAAGGGATCAGGAAAGTTGTCCATATCCTTGGCAAAAAAGGCATCCTTATGTTTAACAGGCAGTAGAATACTGGCATTTTTAGAGAAATATGCAACACAGAATAGAACTAAGACCAGTGTTAGAATAATTCCAAGGAATACTCCGATAATCTTGGCAATCCGTCTTAACCACATAAGTTCTCCTCCCAGGTATTACCCGCAGTTAATATTGTATCACTCTAAAGTATCTTCTTTCTCTTTCAGATATTGCTGCTAGTCCCCGCTAACCTCACGGGCGGTTAATTCCCATCCCCAAACGTAACCATTTTATGCTCTGGAGGTGTTATTCATCTGCGCAAAAAGACTATTGATCTTCCTGAGGTTGATATTCTAGGATGTCCCCAGGTTGACAGTTTAGAACCCTGCAAATGGATTCCAGGGTAGAAAACCGAATTGCCTTGACCTTGCCAGTCTTTAAATTAGATAGGTTTACTACAGAAATCCCTACCCTTTCCGACAACTCAGTTAGTGCCATTTTCCGATCCGCAAGGACCCGGTCCAGTCTAGTAATTATTGGCATACCCACCCCTCCTAAAGGGTAGCATCGACTTCATCCTGGAGGTAGCTTCCATATCTGAAGATACCGGCGAGAATAAGGAGAAGCAGTCCCAGAAAGATCATTGTCATATCGGGGCTGATATTGACACTAATATTCTTGATGTTATAAACCACAATCCCTGCATAAGTTATGGCGGCCTGCATCAAATTGACTACAAAGGAGCCCACCAAGATAATTGCCCCTATAACCGATATCTTAGTACCATTTTCCTTGGCAAAGGGGTCCCCCTCCTTCACTCGCCTCAGAATGTCTGCCAATAGGTAGTGGATCACCGCAATGACGCCTACGCCAACAGCGAGGGAGGTAAGGTACACCAAGAGTAGCGGCTTGTAATCGATGAGTTGGTCTGGGGGGAGGTCCAGTTGATAGCGCACCACGTCCCCTGTGGAAAAATATACTTTGCTCCCCAGCTGACCCTGCCATATCTCCCCTGGAACAACTAGGACAATAATTATCGATATTGCTGAAAGAATTGCTACAACCAAAGACACCCAGAAAAACACCTTAAAGACTGTATGAAGGCTCCCGGCAAAACGCCGCATCTTGTCTGTTGTCATAATAACACCTCTTTCTTCTTCATGGATAAACCATACCATGGCATTTAAGGATAGTCAATAAATATATAATGATAATCATTATATATTTAGTCTATAGCACTAATAAGTTATGAGAAGTTGCAGAGCACAATAAGGAAAACGCAATAAGGTGGCTAGTTTTCTGTGACACAAGGCACCACTTAATAAAGGCCTTGGTTGCTTTTTTCTAGTGGGTGGAATGGATACTTTCAATGCATCTGAGAGATACTTCAACCATGAGCAGAAAAGGAGATGGTAAGGATAAATCCATTTGAGCTCCAGCCGAAAAAAGTTGAGGATGGGATTAAGGATTGGGTAACTACATACCCAAAACCATATAACAAACAGACAGTTGATCCCTATACAAAAATTCGTATTATCCTGATGAATGGAATCGAAGTGGAAGGGGCAATTTTCAAGCACGAGTTTCACCGCATGTGTCAGAACAACGATTTGCGTAGAGAACTAGCTCTAACCCGCCGCATTGAACAGCAGCAACAAAAGCGAATCAACTGGCTCAAGCCAATAGATGAGAAGGTAATAGAGACAGCTATAGGCTATGAGCATTTGGCGACAGACCTTACTGCTTGGCTGGCATTGAATGAGCCTGACCCCTATGTTAAACAAGCCCTGGATTTTGCCCTCCTTGAGGACTTCGACCATCTTTATCGTTTTGCCAATTTGCTTAACCTAGATGAGCAGGTTCCCGCAGAGCAACTGGTTAAAAAATATGTTGATATTATCCCGGGTAGGCCCACTATAGCAGAGCATCGTCACCCCTTCGATTCGCCAAGAAATCCCGTAGATTTTAAGACAGCAGATAACCGAACCAAGCTCAATTCCCTGATAATTGTTGCTGCCGAACAGCAGACAATGAATTTTTACATGAATCTCGGTCCCTATTATTACAACGATCTTGGTCGCCAGCTTTATCTGGAAATTGCCATGATAGAAGAACAGCATGTATCCCATTACGGGTCACTGCTTGATCCCAAATGTACCTGGCTGGAGAATATGCTTTTACACGAGTATATGGAGTGCTACCTGTATTATTCTTTCTATGAAGATGAAATGGACCTCTACGTTAAATCCATCTGGGAAATGCACTATCAGCAAGAAGTTGCCCACCTGCACAAAGCAGCTGAATTGTTGGCGAAATATGAGAATAAGCAATGGCAGCAAGTAATTCCCGATGGGAAATTTCCCAAACTGCTACAATTTCATGATACTCGTGATTATGTGCGCAAGGTGTTGGGAGAGCAGATCCTGCTGACGGCAAACAGAGAAAACTATGTCAATGTCCAGACCTTGCCCAAAGAACATGAATTCTTCATGTATCAAAATATTGTTAATCATGATGTGGGGACGGTCCCCAGCCATGTAACTATTGAACGCCATCAAAAGCAATACCAAACTGACTATCGCAGTGAATCGGCCCCCCATCCAGTAGACGGCCTTAGGGAAAGGACTGTAGATAATACCACTATAGCGCGGATTCGGTAAACATTTTCATTTATGAAGTCCTAGTTCTCTTTAAGAGCATACTAGTCCACCCTAAGCGGTGGACTTTTTGCATTAACCAGTGTTGACATAAAGAGGAAATATGCTGAGGGTACACGAATACAATATAAAGTTGAAAGAAGTGGTAACCAGGGGGGATGAGCAGGGATATAGAGTAATTATCGTAACATATATGGAGCTTGTTCCAAGATGCTATTACTGTGAGTTGGCCTTTCTTTTCCAGGGGAAATAATTATTAGTATATATTAGGAAGGAGATTTTATGAAGTACCTAATTTTTGGTGACAGTCTCCCAGCGGTAACCGTTACTCTCAATAGCGGCGAAAGTATATATACTCAATCCGGCGGAATGACTTGGATGACCAATAACTTTACCATGGATACAAATATGAAGGGTGGCTTGCTCAAAGGATTGGGCAGGATGCTAACGGGTGAATCAGTTTTTATGGCAACATTTACAGCTCAAGCTGAAGGTGCAGAAATAACCTTTGCATCCTCCTATCCTGGCTCTATTGTTGCTGCGGATATTAGCCAAGGAAGCATCATCATCCAGAAAAGTGCGTTCCTGTGCGCTCAACCCGCTGTTGAACTCAGTATGTATGTCAATAAAGGTCTCGGTTCCGGCCTTTTTGGCGGGGAAGGCTTCCTCTTGCAAAGATTGGCGGGCCAGGGATTTGCCTTTATCGAGATTGACGGCACCTGCGTTGAAAAAGTGCTGGCCCCGGGAGAGGTCATCAAAGTTGACACTGGCAATGTCGCCGCTTTTCAGGAGGGGGTTGGCTACCAAGTAGAGCGGGTAAAAGGTTTTAAAAATATTCTCCTGGGCGGGGAGGGACTTTTTCTGACAAAGCTGACTGGCCCAGGGAAGGTTTGGCTCCAGACAATGCCCCTTTCCGGGTTTGCCGCTAAGATTATCCCCTTCATTCCTATAAAGAATGATTAGGTATTCTATCCACCAAAATTATCAAAAAAGCCCCCTTGGGCTTTTTTGATTTTGGACAGTAAAATCCCTATTTAATGGTCTGCATGAGGACTATGTGATAGTAATCACAGACCTTCAATGCTAAACTGGATAAGGTAAATGCAGAATGATTTATTTAGCAAGCTAAATACTAAAGGATGAAGGAGGTATTTATATGTTTAATTTACAAGGACGTGTCGCAGTAGTCACCGGAGCCTCATCAGGGTTAGGCCTTCAAATGGCAAAGGGTTATGCAAAGCAGGGAGCCGACGTGGTCATTATGGCTAGAAGAATTGTAAAACTTGAGAAAGCAGCTGAAACAATTAGGGAAACCTATGGTGTCAGGTGCCTACCTATTCAGTGCGATGTAACTGATACAGATGCAGTGTACAAAGCCGCCGAAGAAGCAATCAAGTATTACGGTAAAATTGACATCCTAGTCAATAATGCTGGGGCATCAAGAAATGCCGGTGTCCTTGAAATGACTGATGAAGACTGGAACTTCACACTGCAGGCAGACTTGACAAGTGTTTTTAAAGTTACCAGGGCCTTTGCAAAGTATATGGTTGATAAGAAGTATGGACGGATTATTAACATCGCATCTATTTATGGGCAAGTCGGTAATACCGCTATGGATACAGTGGCCTATCACTCTTCAAAGGGTGGCGTTGTCAACTTTACCAGAGCCGTTGCAGCTGAACTGGCCAAGTACAATATTACCTGCAATGCTATTAGTCCTGGGTATTTCGAAACTGAATTGACTGCCGACACATTGAAGACAGACGCCTTTACTCAGTTTATGGAAGCATCAGTTCCCCTGCGCCGCTATGGCCGGGAAGGAGAACTAAATGCTGCTGCTATTTTCCTGGCCAGCGATGAGGCTTCCTACATTACAGGACAGAACATCAAGGTTGACGGTGGCTATACATCAGTATAAATAGAACAAAGAATAAAACAGCTGAGCTATACAACTACGATGAAAATGCACCTTTGTATAAGGGGGAGGCATTGAAGTCTGGCTCTAGAGTTGTATTTGAACTAAATGCCAAGACAAGGTCCTTTAAAAAATGGGATGTGGGTAATGTAAGATAGGGTTATATTCAGGGGCCAAAAGGCCCTTTTTTTATCCCACCCTCTCTTATATCCTCCCATGGCAATTTATGTTATTCTAGAGGGAGAAAGTTTGGAGGAGATATGGCAATGAATAGAGGTATTAGGCCCCGGGTTTCCATCGGTTTGCTTATTTTTATCTTTGTAATGATATCAATGATATTCCTCGCGGCGCCCTTACAGTTTAAATACAAAATGTGGGGTATGGCCCTTACAGAGATTATTTTATTGGCCTGGGCAATCATTCCCGCAATTATTCTGAAATGGGATTTCAAAAAAGTCTTTCCAATGCGAATCCCTTCCTGGCGCCAAGTATTCGGCTCTCTGGTACTTTGGTTTGGAGCATACATCTCAGTTATCGTCGTCAGCTTGATAATTTCTTACTTTTTCCCCCAAGGGATGACTGATGTCAGTAACTTTATGGTAGAGTTTTTCGGCAGTGTGTCCTTTCCCCTTCGCTTCTTTATCCTGGCGATAATGCCAGCAGTTTGTGAGGAAATCCTGCACCGTGGCTTTATCCTTTACTCCTTTAAGAACACAAGTAAGTGGACTTCGATTATATCCTTGGGCTTAATCTTTGGCCTCTTTCACATGGATCCTTATCGGTTTTTAGGAACTGCAATCTTAGGCCTTGTATTTACCTACGTAATGGTGGAAACAAGAAATATCCTCTTGCCTATGTTGCTCCACTTCGTCAATAACTCTCTTAGTGCCCTATCTACACTATCTGCGACAGCAAGTGCCGACATAGTAGAAACCCCCTTGGCCTCTATGGGAGTTTTCCTGCTCATGGCCGCGGTAGTTCCCTTCCTGTTCCTGGGAGGCAGCAGGTTGCTATTGCCCAAGGAAGAGCGAAAAAATAGGCCAATAGCAAAGAGGACCTGGGTAATTGTCATTACCATGACATCGGTATTGGCATTGGGCGGAGTTGCTGTTACGGCTATCGGGGGGGCAGAGCTGCTGGCGGAGTACAATGCAGAGCCAGTTTTCGAAAGCTCCTTTTCCCAGGATGTCATGAAGGACACCCCGGACCACCGAATGGAATTCTCTGTGGAGATCGCCAAGACCCATTCTTTCGATCTTAGCATTCAGGGGGAGGAAGGTGTTTTAACCCGGGTGACCCTAGAGAACAGCCAAAGTGGTGAAGAAATGTACGATGTCTCAGCCGGAGAAATGACTCAGCAGGGCACCATTTATTTGCCCGCCGGGGATTATACTATTATTATTAGCTTCCTAACCGAGAGCCAAGAGGCCTTACCTGTCAGCGTAGATGTTTTGATAAAATAACACAAAGGACTGTTCCCTTGGAACAGTCCTTTGCTAAACGATCCTGAATAGAAGACTATACTTCTTCTTTTAACATACCGGAATACAGCCTGAGGTACAGGATCAATGAGGTTGCCATTGCAATAATACACACTGCTACTAGAATATTTACTACGGCAGTAGATATTGTCGGGAAAGTTAAGAGGATAAACATGGTGGTGTTTAGGATTACAGTGCTTATTTTCCCATGGATATGGGCGCCATTCATTTTAAGTCCTCTTTTGAGCATATACAATCCAGATAAGCCTAGGATGAGTTCTTTGATTATTAATGCAATCAATAAGACTTGGACACTTGGATATCGGAAAGTAATACTTAGGGCCAGTGCAACCTGGGTTATTTTATCGGCGATTGGATCAAGTATCTTTCCAAAGTCAGTAATCATGTTGTAGCGTCTAGCAATAATCCCATCGATTAAGTCTGAAAAGAAAGATACTAGAACGACAAAAGCAGCAATATAGTAATCGGAATCGCTCTTGGCATTTAAAAACAAATACAAATATACCGGAACTAAGAAAAGACGAAAATAGCTTATTAGGTTAGGTAGGGAAAAAATTTCACTAAAGTTTTTGTTCATATTAAAGCCTCGATTTATCGTGATATATTATGTTATATTTTAATGGTATTACAAATATATCACTGGAAAATGAGGGCGTCAATACGTCCTAGGGGTGCAATAGGGGACTCTGGCGATGGCTGTTGCCCCATAATAATTGCTACACAAGGGGATGTAGTGAGCTTCAACAAGCATCGATTCTATGCTTCTGAAGGGTTAGGAGGATAAAATGGACATCAAATACTATACCAACAATGTAATTAGAACCGTTGAACTAATGGAGTTATATGGCCAGTTGGGGTGGACGGGGTATACTGATCACCCAGAAAAAATGGCTAAAATCCTCCAGGGCTCCCTTTGGTACATGAGTGCCTATGATGGCAATAAGCTTGTCGGCCTTATTAGGGTTGTAGGAGACGGCTGTTCTATAGTGTATGTCCAGGATATTCTTGTCCTCAAGGACTACCAGCGAAAAGGCATTGGTCGGAAGCTTATGGAGTCAATGCTGGCAGGATTCCACAACATCCGCCAGACTGTCCTGATTACAGATTCCACTGAGAAAACCAGACTATTTTATCAGTCTATGGGGATGAGACAAGTGGGAGATACTGGCGGCCTATGCTATGTGCGGTACAACAGGGATGTGTAAAAAACGCCTATTCAGGCGTTTTTTCTGTTCCAGCGTGAATTAAAAATACAGGTCCCTCTCCCCCTTCTCTATGCGAGAGAGCCTCTCTAGGGTGAGACTGCGTATGCTAGGATTATCTATTTGGGCTAGATGTTGTTGAATGACTTGTTCCCCTAAGTGACGGGTTTCAGGGGAAGCATAGTCCAGCAAGTATTCTTTAAAGGTGAGAATTGCGTTGGGCTGGCAGACATTATGAATCTCCCCGGCTTTGGCCAGGGCCATGAACCGGTCACCGGTGCGCCCTTGGCGATAACAGGCGGTGCAGTAGCTGGGCAGGTATCCAGATTTACAGACAGTGCTTATTACTTCATCGACGCTTCTTTTATCGTCGACGTCAAACTGCACAGAGGGTTCTTCCACATGGTCTTCCTCTTCTTTGTAAGCGCCAACCCCGGTACAACTGCCAGCAGAGATCTGGGAGATGCCGTAATTTATGAGTTTGTCTCTAAACTCTGGGCTTTCTCGGGTTGAGAGAATTAAGCCTGTATAAGGAACGGCCAGGCGGAGAATAGCGATAATTTTGGCGAAATCCTCGTCAGCAACGAGATGAGGAAACTGGCTGATATCCATGCCCTTAGCTGGACGCAAGCGAGGCACCGAGATGGTATGTGGTCCAACGCCAAACCGATCCTCCATGTGGAGGGCATGCTGCAGCAGGCCTAATACTTCAAACTTATAGTCATAAAGACCAAAGAGGACTCCAAATCCCACATCATCGATTCCGGCCTCCATGGCCCTGTCATGGGCTGTGGTATGCCAGTCATAATCTCCTTTGGGCCCCCGGGGATGGACTTCTTTATATGTCAGGCGATGATAGGTTTCCTGAAAGAGAATATAAGTGCCTATCTGAGCCTCTTTTAAACGCCTGTAATCCTCAACTGTTGTGGCGGCGATATTCACATTGATGCGGCGAATACTGCCGTTTTTAAATTTAAGGCTGTAAATGGTGCTGATGGAGTCCAAGATATATTCCAGGGGGCATTCCTGGGGATGCTCTCCCGCTTCTAAGGCAAGGCGTTTGTGGCCCATGTTTTCCAGGAGCCTGACTTCTTCCGCTAACTCTTCCTGGGTCAGTTTCCGCCGGGGGAAGGGGTTGTCCTGTTTGTAACCACAATAGGTGCAGTTGTTGATGCAGTAATCGCTTATATATAGGGGTGCGAATATTACTATCCGCTGCCCGTAGATTTTGCTCTTTATTTCCTTGGCGGCAGCGAACATTTCCTGGATAAGGGATTGGTCTGCAACCTGCAACAAAGCAGCAACTTCCTGAAGGGTCAGACCCTTAGCCTTGCGAGCTTTGTGAATAATCCCTCTGACCTCCTCATTCCCAACCTTTTCTCCCTCCCTTAACAGGGCTAAGATTCCATCCTCATTAATAAAATCCGCCTTCTGTGTTTGCTTAGATTTAATCATCTTTACCAACCTCCTTGCTAATACTTGGTCCAAATATTGCGTCCTTAATCTCAGGAAACGGAGACAGAACCCGGGGAAGTATGCCCATCAGGTGTGCGATTGCCACGCCATAATTGACAACAGGCACATTGTTAGCTTGGGCCAGTGTGAGGCGGTACAGCATTTCCCGGGGGTTGATCATACAGCCGCCGCAGTGGACAATCAGGGAAAATTCCCGGAGATTGTCAGGGTACCCTGTGCCGCTGGCCCATTCAAATTCCAGGGCCCCCCCCACATGCTGGCACAGCCAGTTAGGAATCTTCACTCGCCCGATATCATCCTTTACCGGGTGATGGGTGCATGCTTCTGCCATTAAAACCTTATCCCCTGGCCGTAGTCCATCAATTGCCTTGGCTCCCAAGGCCAGGGTGTACAAATCCCCTTTTTGGCGAGCATAGAGAATAGAGAAGGATGTCAATAGCACATCTGCTGGTGTCTCTGCATCAACCTGTTTAAACACCTGGGAATCTGTAATTACAAGGGCAGGCCTAGACTGCAAGCCATTTAGGGTGGTGACAAATTCCGTCTCTTTGCATACAGAAGCTGTGCAATTATGGTCCAGGATGTCCCGCAGGGTTTGAACCTGGGGAAGAATTAATCTTCCTTTTGGAGCAGATGCATCGATAGGACTAACTAAGATTACATGGTCTCCGGGATTTAGCAAATCACCGACGATGGGCCTGTCATCCCATGCAGTTGGTGCATTATGGATGATAGCCATTTTTAGTTCTTCAATGCCTTTGCCCGTTACTGCGCTGACCCTTACCCCATCTAGGCCAGTCCGGTTTTTTATATCCCGGAGCAACTCTTCATTGGGGGGGGATAGGTCGCACTTGTTGAGAACGACGATTACAGGTAGCTTTTTCCCCTTGCTCCTGTTGATGATATCTTCCTCATAGGTTTGTAAAGAACCTCTGGCATCCAGTACAAGCAAGACCAATTCGGTTTTATTCAAGACAGAATACGAACCCTTGACCCGAAGTTCTCCTAGTTCACCCTGGTCATCCAGGCCAGCGGTATCAATTAGCACAACAGGCCCTACAGGCACAATTTCCATGGTTTTATATACGGGATCTGTGGTGGTGCCGGCAACGTCAGACACTAGGGCGGTATTTTGATTGGTAATAGCGTTAATTAGACTGGATTTGCCAACGTTGCGGCCTCCGAATATTCCGATGTGCAGGCGATTGCCTCTTGGAGTTTTATGCATTGACTTCGCCTCGTCTTTCACTGGAGAATTCCTGTTTGGGGGAATGACCATGGTCGTGAGATATAGTGCGGCCAAGGGAATTTACAAGACTCCCCACCTCGTCCCAGTTGTCCCCTTGATTAGTATCCTTATTGGGGTATATTTCATAGAACTGTCTGAAGGGCTGGGGGGTAACATTGGGCATTATGACGTTGGCTCCACATAGAAGCGCCTTCTGCCTACCTAGGAGGTCAATAGTGCTTAAAGCCGTAGTAGAGGGTAGGTGGGCTTGGGGCAATAGGAGCCGTGTCAGGGCAATCATTAATAAAGTCATCTCCACCGTGCCCTGTACCGCCCCGGCAAGGGGCGTCTGGGGATGAGGAATAAAAGGGCCAATGCCTGCCATTTCTACATCCAATTCCTTCAGGTATAAAAGATCCTCTGCCAAAGTTTCTACCGTCTGCCCTGGCAACCCCACCATGCACCCCGAGCCCACTTGATACCCTAATTCCCGGAGATCCATGAGACAGCGTTTGCGATTGCTAAAAGTCATATCGGGATGCAGTTTGCTGTACAGCTGTGGATTAGCAGTCTCATGTTTAAGTAAATATCGGTTGGCCCCCGCCTTTCGCCAATAAAGATAATCCTGGTAAGAGCGCTCGCCACAACTCAGAGTTACAACTAGGTCCAAAGTCTTTAGCCGTTTTACAGTCCAGGCAACTATTTCTGGGTCGTAATAGCTGTCCTCTCCCGACTGAAGGACAATGGTTCTATAGCCCCTTCCACAGGCAGCCAAAGCCGTAGCATAGATTTCATCGGGGATCATGCGGTAACGTTTGAGATTGGGGTTCCCCTTACGCAATCCGCAATAACGGCAATTCCGTTGGCAGTGATTAGAAAATTCAATTATGCCCCGCAGGTGGACGGCATCGCCGACATATTTTTGACGCACCTTATCTGCTGCAACAGACAGAGGAGCCCTGGAAGAATCCGAGGCCAAAAGATAACATAGTTCACTGTGTGATAGTTGGTGAGTATCTACAGCCTTATCAATAATCTGTTGAACCTCTAGGTTCATCCTGCACCCCACCTATTTCTTAGTCAGCGCCGACTTAACAGTAACTCCCTTTACTCCACCCAATCTTCCTGTAAGAGATCCAATGTCATCAGTAGAGCCGTCAACAATGAGGGATATGACTGCAACATGCCGGTCCCTGTATGGAATTCCCATTCTTCCAACAATGATTTCCCCGTGATCGCTGAGGATGCTGTTCACTTCCGGGACATAAGTCCGATCCTCAATCACTATACCTACGACGCCAATACGAGTAACCATTTCTCTTCCCCTTTCTTAGCAAAAAACTTGCCTTCAACGCTATGGCGCCAAAGGCAAGCTAAAATACACATGCTATGCAAGCTCCCTTTCCAGCAGGTTTCCCCTTTGGCCCAGGACGTCTTCTGTTATTGATCCTTCAGTGGGGCCAGCCCCACCGTCAGATTGTGATTTACTTCACAATACATTATACAGCCTGCAAAGTCAAGGTTTTTGTTGAGAATTTTTTTATTAACTATTGACGAATGAAAGGTATAACTATATAATATACCTAATCTGGTTAGGTATTGGAGGGGATGGGTTGAATTATTCCAGCGAAATACTGCGGGGAAACACTGAGACCATTATATTAGCCATCCTCACGAAAAAAGATTCTTATGGGTACGAAATCATGAAAACCATTATTGACGGAGGCAAGGGCTTGTTTAGCATCAAAGATGCCACAGTATATACCGCCTTCAAACGGATGGAGAAAGATAAACTAATTACCAGCTATTGGGGAGACCAGGAGGGAGCGGCAAGACGCAAGTATTACCGAATAACCCCTAAGGGCCAAGAAGTATACCTTCAAAAGGTCGATGAGTGGATGGAAATTCAAGTAGTGCTAAATCAGCTTATAGGGGGCGATTTATGATGGAAAAGAAACTTAGGAAGTATATTAACCGCAAGTTTTTTCTCTACCCAAAAACCGAAAAGATCATCGAGGTTCGAGAAGAGTTGTATTCCATCATGCTGGACCAATATAGCGATTGCCTGGCTGCAGGAATCTCTCAAGAGCAAAGCTACAAAAAAGCCATTGAAATGACCCTGGATTACAAGAGTGCCGTTAAGGAAGTTGAGACTGGAAGTTCTATGGGAGCACTTAAGAAAAATCTCATCAGCACAGCCTCCTTCAGTACCTTTTACTTTCTCACCCTAACTGCAATCTTCCTCTTTGTCAGCATTGTGGTGCTTAATTCCTTTGAAAAGACTTGGTTAGTACCTGTGGCAGGTGCGTTTATATACTTATTGTATGCAGCTATTAACGGGTATCAGTACGCCAACCTCTTTAACTTTGATGCTTGGAAACGCTGGGGCATTGCCATTATATACGCCACTTTGGTCCCGTTACTCTATGTACTACCAAGCCTGTATTTGTGGGTAGTCAAGGGGAAAAATATTTGGGGATATAGCTGGCTCATTGTAATAGTACTGGCCTTCTTATATATTGTCACTGACTATATCGCCAATAGAAAACTAATTTCTTCTTTGGAAAGGGATCTGCGCCTTATGGCCGCAGGCCTGATTCTTACTACATTTCTGTACTTAGCCGTATCGGTGAGGTTCAATCTTTGGGGAAGTGCCTGGATTATTTTCGTAGTATATTTGGCCCTTGTTTCACTGGCTTTTTATATCGGTGAAAATACAGGGCCCCCAAAATCCAGCAGGAGGGATTGAAATGGGCTTAGGTGATATTTGCGTCTTTGGCGATTCAATTGGAAAGGGCGTTGTCTTACATCCCCTTACAAGCCGCTACGAGATACTGAAAATGAATATTGAAAAGCTCTTAGGGCGAAATAAGGTTAATATTAAGAACTACTCTATGTTTGGCTGCACCGCCCCAAGAGCCTTAGCCAAAGTGCGACGCCATGCCAATGAATTAACTTCTTATAGTAGCGTCTTTCTGGAAGTGGGCGGCAATGATTGCGATTTCGCCTGGGGAGAAATCGCAGCTAACCCGGAAACTGACCATAGCCCCAATACCCCATTGGGCGAATTCAAGAGCTCCTATAGACAAATAATCGATGAAATAAGGAATAGCGGCGGTAAGCCCGTGGTCCTTACCCTTCCCCCTTTAGAGCCTAATCGCTTTTTCAACTGGGTATCCAGAGGAATTAACAAGGATAATATATTGTCTTGGCTGGGGGACGTGGATATGATCTATCGCTGGCAGGAGATGTACAATATTGAGATAATGCTCTTGGCCACAAAAATGGATGTGCCAATAATCGATATTCGCAGCGCCTTCTTGAAGCATAACCGTTACCAAGATTATATCTGTTCTGACGGCATCCATCCGAATAGAGACGGATATAACCTTATCTATAAGACCATAGGGGAACAATACCAATATAGTATTTCAGTATAGGGAGGTATAATTACATCATGCTCAATAAAGTGTTTCATAGAAAGGGGAAGAATAATGAGTAAATATGTGCTCACTTGCTGTTCCACTGCAGATATGCCTTATGAGTATTTCCGGGAAAGGAAAATTCCCTATGTCTGTTTTCACTACATGCTAGACGGCAGGGAGTATCCAGATGATCTCGGGCAAACGATTTCTTTCGCTGATTTCTACAGCAGGATTGAAGCTGGAGCAATGCCTACCACTTCCCAGGTTACAGTGGGCCAGTTTATAGACTTTTTTGAGCCTTACCTAAAGGAAGGTCTAGATATTTTGCACATTACTCTTTCGTCAGGCTTATCTGGGACCTACAACTCAGCAATCACTGCCCGTGAACAGCTTTTGGAGCAATACCCTGAACGCAAAATCCTCATTGTGGATTCCTTGGGAGCTTCGTCAGGTTTCGGGCTGCTGGTGGATATGCTGGCGGATATGAGGGACAGGGGCGAAAACATAGATACAGTATACGCCTGGGCCCAGGAAAACAAGCTCAATGTCCATCACTGGTTTTTTTCCACAGATTTAACCCATTACAAAAGGGGAGGGCGCATTTCTGCCGCAGCGGCGATAATGGGTTCACTCCTCAACATCTGTCCATTGTTAAATATGAGCAACGATGGTAAGCTTATTCCCAGGAAAAAGGTGCGCAGTAAAAAACGCGTTATTGGAGAAATGCTTCAGAAGATGGAAACCCATGCAGATAACGGCACTGATTACGCCGGTAAATGCCACATTTCTCATTCTGCCTGCTATGATGATGCCCGCAGTGTGGCAGACCTAGTGGAAGCCAACTTCCCCAAACTCAATGGCCCGGTAATGATTAACAGCGTTGGCACTGTCATCGGCTCCCATACAGGTCCTGGGACAGTTGCCCTCTTCTTTGTCGGCGACAAGCGTAAGGATTAGCCCCCGGGGGCACCCTATTGTAGCAAAAGCCATTTTAGGCAGTGGTAAACACCTATCTATATTCTGCTGGGAGGTTCTAATGATGAAAATAGCCCTTGTTACTGACAGCACCGCTGATTTGACGCAGCAGCTGATTGATCACTGGAAGATCTTTGTCCTTCCCTTGAAAGTAAGCTTCGGCGATGAGCAATTCTTAGACAGTGAATTGACCTCTAAAGAATTTTATACCCGATTGAGCTCTGGATCCCAATTGCCTACTACTTCACAACCCACCCCCGAGGATTTTTCCTCTGTGTATACTAAAGCTCTGGCGGATCATGATGAGATCATCTCTATCCATATCTCTTCCGGACTCAGCGGCACTCTCAATTCTGCCCACATAGCAGCGAAAAACTTCCCGGGTAAGGTACATCTTGTGGACTCCCATTCAATCAGTCTAGGGATTGGGCAGCAGGTCTTGGAAGCAGCTGAGGGTCTTCAGGAAGGCCTTGACGTGCCAGCTGTATTGGCTCGAATTACTAAGATGCGAGAAAATATGGAGACGATTTTCACCCTAGACACCCTGGAGTACCTACATAAAGGCGGTCGGATAGGTGTTGTCAAAGGAATGTTGGGAGCACTGCTGCAGATTAAGCCCGTCATTCGTGTAAATGAAGAGGGAGTCTATGTTCCCGCCGGCATTGCCCGTAGCCGGGAAAAGGCTCTCAAGGGAATTGTCACCGCCATGGAGAATGCCGCTGCTGGTCGGACGGTCAAGGCCCTGGCCATCGCCCATGGGGCAGCCAAGGAGGCGGCAGATAAACTTCAGGATAAACTGGAATCCGTTTTTAATGTGCAGGCTTCTTTGTATACCCAGGTCGGTCCGGTTATCGGGGTGCATACCGGTCCCGGCACTGTGGGCGCTTCTATTGTCTTTGCCTAGATAGGGAGACCTTTCTTTGGCATTTTTCCTTTTTACCGTTTAGGCAAGCACTTTCCAGACATTTTTGGTTGACGGTTTTGCCTTAGCGTGTTACCTTATTAGTAATCGTCTGCCGAAGCAGACTGAACTAAAGCCCTATAATATCTGTTTAATTATGCCATGAAGGTATTTGCTTTCTCACGGGAAGCTATACTTATTATGGTTTCTTTTTTAGGAGGGACATAATTGAACACCTTATCTACGAAAAAGATTGTCTTAGGGGGATTATTCCTGGCCTTAGGCCTGGTTTTGCCTTTTCTCACAGGACAAATTCCCAAAATTGGGCAGATGCTTTTGCCCATGCATTTGCCAGTCCTCATTGCCGGCTTTGTCCTTGGCTCCCCCTGGGGGCTGGCAATTGGCCTCCTTACCCCGGTGTTTAGAAGTCTGCTTTTTGGCATGCCCCCAATGTTTCCCACGGCAGTGGTCATGGGCATTGAACTGGCTGCCTACGGATTTTTTTCCGGCTTATTTAATAAGCTTTTGCCCCAGAAGAACATTTTTATCTACATTTCCTTGATTCTAGCCATGGTCTTGGGGAGAGGAGCGTGGGGATTCGCCAGCTGGCTACTATATGGGCTGGATGGCACTCCTTTTACCTGGCAGATTTTTTCCGCAGGGGCGTTTATCAACGCCATTCCCGGCATCGTCCTTCAGATTGTCCTCATTCCAATAATCATCATCGGGCTAAGAAAGGGTGGCTTAATTGAAAATGGCCGCTGACCTGGTATGCCTCCTTCAGGCACAGTACCAGCTTTACCCACAGTTGCAAATTCAGGATATGGTGAAACTACTCTACCAAAATGAATTTGGCCCTGGCCACATGTTAGCTTCAAAGGGGGACAGTCTGCTAAGGCTGCAAGAAGAGTACAGGGATATGCAGTCTCAAAGAAACTCCCCACTGTTTGAAGATATAGGCAATGGCCTATGTCGACTGCACCTAAATGCTTTAAGAGATACTGATATCAGTCTTGCCACTGTCAATAACTTTTTTGTCTATTCAGCCAATACTATTGTCGGCGATAGAGTTAAGTTTCAAGAGAAACTAGCGGTGCTCATCGACTGCTGTAAGAAAGAAATCCTTCCCTTTGCCGTAGAAGAAGTAGTGGCCTGGATTGAATCCTACCGTCAGCATAGATACCCTGCTGTTGGCCACAGCAATGTATTTCGTGAAGCATACTCTCCTTCTTACCGGGTAGTGATGGCTGTATTTCGGGAACTCCTTCCCCTATTTAGTCGCCTGGATACTTTATTGGGAAGCCAAGAAAGGGTCACAGTGGCCATCGACGGGCCTAGCAGTGCCGGGAAAAGTTCTCTTGCCAAGCTGCTCCATGCCATCTATGACTGCAATATCTTTCATATGGATGATTTTTTCCTGCCTGCCTCTTTGAAGACCCAGGAGCGCCTAGGGACGCCCGGCGGCAATGTGCATTATGAGCGCTGTTCACAAGAAGTGGTGGCTAAATTGTCTCAAGGCCTCCCCTTTTCTTACCGTCCTTTTAATTGTAGCAGTCAAAATCTGGCCCCCGAGATCTTAGTTAGCCCAAAACCGTTAAACATCATCGAAGGTGCATACAGCCTCCATCCTACTTTGGCGGAGGCCTATGACCTAAAAGTCTTTTTAGAAATAGATTCCAATGAGCAAAACCAACGCATTCTGAAACGCAACGGCGAGGAGTTGCTCCAGATTTTTCTTAGCCATTGGATTCCCTTGGAAACCCACTATTTCCAGGCCCTTAACATTAAAGAACAGTGCGACTTAGTACTGCAGTTTTAACTTATGGCAAGCCCTAAGGTTGTCCTGGGCTACCTGTAAAGCAGTTAATAAAGCCATAATAATAAGGGCCTGCATCATGCAGGTCCTTTTATTTTTACCCTTAGTCCTAACCCAGTCTATTGCCGCACTCCCCACAAAATCTGGTGCCAGCAGGACTCTGAGTTCCACAGTTATCGCACTCAACTAGGTTAAGGTTGGCTCCACAGTTATTGCAGAACCTACCTTCTCCTGAGGGTTTGCCACATTGGGGACAGACGGTAGTACGGCTATCTAATTTGCCGGTAAAGACATCTGTCTCCTCAGCCTTCTTGCGAATATCCTCCACCATCTTGGTGGCTCTGGCAGCGACGACTTCAACATTCTCCCGGGGAGCACATTCTACGCATAGACCCCCCAACTCGTTCCAGTCATTTTCACAAACATAATTGCGGCACTTAGGACAGCGGATAAAATGACCTTTTGCCTCATTTTGAGCCAGTTCAAAGGCCTTCTCGTATTCCTTATGCCATTCAGGGCTCATGCCTTCATGACGCTCACTGAGGACATCTGCTCCCCTTTCAACGGTGTTGCCAAGGCCGTATTGGCCAGTCAATTGGCTGGCGGCGCCAATTAGGCTTCCAATTCCCCTTAGCATCTTACCTTTTTTGTACGTAGTCGAGGAAATAAACTTAGTTTTATATCCCTCATGGCAAAGGTCGCAGTAAAAGGTAAACTGGAAACCAGCCTCGGTACTATTATCCTCGTAATTACTTGTAAATGATTGCAGTGCCATAATTATCTCCCCCTATTTCAGTGGTTGCCCACACATTATACATACCTCTCCAGGTGGTTGCGGATGCTTACACTTCTTGTTTGGACAGACCACCATCAGCGAGGCGCTACATTGGACACACTTATCACCGACCAAAGTATCTCTGCCACACTGGGGACACCTAATCTGCAATTTTTGCCCACAGTGACTGCAGAGAAGCCAGCCTGGTTCAATTGGACTCCTGCAGATAGGGCAACGCAGGGGACCCGTAGGATCCGATTTACCGCAATATGGGCAAACCTTGGCGTCCTTGGGCACCAATTTATCGCAATAGTTACATGGGTGCTTATAACCAACCATTTTTAGCCTCCACTTTCCTGGGCTTACTCCCAGGCACTTTTTTCTTCATCTTCATCTGGCTCCAGATTTCCCTTGGCCCACTTAGCATCATCATCCAGGCTGTTGGCATTAAAGGCCAGCAGTTCACCAGTATCCTGTTCCCACTGAACCTGCTCCCGGTGAAACACCCTGCCAATGAATAAGCGACGCAATACTTGTAGTTCCGGTAGCCTTTGCACCGCGTAAAAATATTTTAGATACCTGGGTTCAGCTAACTTCTCTTCTGCCAGGTAAATCGGTTCCCTGCGAAAGTTTATTGCCAACATGCAGCGATTGATTTCCATAAGTAAGTCCGACCCCCGGGCCACAATATCCTTATCCCCAAGTTTGGGGAAATCTCCTCTGGGGACAATCCGGAAAAAATATGTTGCCCGCCCTGCCTGAGCACTGGAAGTAGCCTCCATAGCTATGGCATTGCTCCCGGGGATGGCAATAAGAAACCATAGATACAGGGAATCTTCCCGGGCCAGATCCTGTTTAAACCCGATACATTGTTGGTCAGTCTTGGCCAGGGTATTGAGAAAACCATACTCCTGCATAATCCCGGCAATATCCAACTGTCTCTCAAAACTTGTCCACATAGCGGGATCGATTTGCTCAATATCCCTACGCCTCACCGCCCGCCCCTCTCCCATGAGTTGGGCCGCTTGGTGAATGGCTGCGGGGGCCCCAGTAGGGGCCAAATCACGCAGGAGCCCCTGGGCCTTGGCCATCAATTCCTCCCTAGCCTGGTCAAAGTCCTGGGAAAAGGGAGTAAACTCCCGCCCTAATTTACTAAAAGAATACATGGCGTCCTCAGTACTAATGTGCAGAGTGTATCCTTCAGCTTGGACTGAGGTAACAAAAGAATATGGCACCCTGATGGGCTCAAAATAATCTGGAACTATCAGCAGGGCGGTGTCACAGAGGCGCAACTCACAGCTGCCCCGGTCAACATCTTTTCCCTGGCCCCTCTTCATACTACATACAGCAGCAATCCCTCCCCGGCGCACCCGTTCCTGCATGAGGAGGTCGTTGATAATCGTCTCATTGCGCTGGCCAATCAAGGTCCGGACAAAGTCTTGGTACTTGCTGCCCATATGGAGCAACTCCAATTGTTCATCCCTCACTTGAATGAAAAGCTTGTAATCTTCAGCCTGGACTTTAATAATATCCCGATACGAATAGGTTTTGGCATCTCCATGTCTTAGTTTTAACTCCAATGCCCTGTCGGTAAGTAAGGCCTCTGCCTCCTGTCTGCCGCCTGGGGAATTAATTTTTAATGGACATAGCAGCACAGTTGGCTCTTTATCCACTCCTCTTCCCTCCTCGTGATTATTTGATAATTAGTATATTCTCCTTATAGGGCTATTTCCCTCTTGGAGAATATTTTTTTCTTTTTGAAATGTCGCTAGCAAGGCATACCGAACACAAAGGCATTTTCCTAAAAAAAACGGACTGAGGAGTTATTCCAACTCAATTTCAGTCCGGTATTCCTCATCTACAACCCGCTTTTTCCACCGTCCCCCTAAGAAAAGAACTAACCCAAAGATGCTGATGAGAAAGTTGCTCAGGACCATGGCGTACCACACTGACTTCTCGGCCAGGGAAGTATTGTATTTAAACAAAATAACCAGGGGAATTCTCAATACCCAAAGCCTGCCGGAAGTCATCATCACAGCCATAATTGTATGGCCGGAGCCCTGAAAGCATCCCAAGAAGGACTCAAATATCCCCATCAGGGGCATGGAGATGGAAATTAGGCGCAGAAAGTACGTGCCCTGCTGGATGACAATTGGCTTTTGAGAGAAAATGCCAATTACATATGGGGCAATGATGCACATTGCTATACCACCTATGCCAAGAATTAGCACAGAAACTCTAATGCTTTCCCAAACGGCCCTTGCCGCCCTCTCTGGCTGGTCGGCACCTAAGTTCTGCCCCACTACTGTGGCCAGGGCTGCGCCAATCCCCATTGCCGGCATTAAAATCAAGGAATTTATGGTGTTGCCGATGCCAAAGGCAGCTACGGTATAGTCACCGAAGCTGAGAACAAAGACACTGAGAATCATAAAGCCGATGCCCTCAAAGGATTGCCCTAAACCCGCGGGAAGGCCAATCTTGACAATATCCCGCAGTATCTCGCCCCTAAAGCGCAAATCCCTAAATCGTGGTGAAATGCCCCTCTTCTTAAAAAAGAGCAAGTAGAGACCGGCAATAGCACTTAGGGCTTGGGCCAGGACGGTAGCCCAGGCAGCTCCGGCAATTCCCATGTCAAAGACGAACATAAACAGGGGATCTAAAAACATATTTAAGACCACAGTTATCCCAGAGATAATCATTGGGGTAACAGTATCCCCTTGGCCCTGCCTAATAGATTGAAAGGCAAAGAAGATAAACATGGTGGGTGCCCCCATGAAAATAGTCCGCAAATACTCCCAGCCATAGGTGTAGATAAGTCCGTCGGCACCAAGGAATGCCAGCAGCCGCTTACCCACCAATAGCCCTACTATGGACAAGAGCACTGAAAAGAAAAAGGAGAAGCTGACCAGTTGCCCAGCCACTTTGGTGGCATCTTTTTCTTTGTTCAGGCCAATGAATTGAGAGATTAGGCTTGTCCCCGCGATATTCATGCCTATGCCAAAAGCCATGGTTACAAATATCATAGGCCAAACAAAGTTAATTGCCGCCACAGCAATCTCTCCTTCTGGGAGCCTACTGACCCAGTAGGTGTCCACTACCTGGTAGATAGTCTGAATGGCGTTGCCCAGTATTATCGGCAAGGCCAAGGAAATCAGGACCTTGCGGATATTGCCAGTAAGAATTTTTTCACGATTACTACTACTCTTCATTGCATGCCCTCCCATGTATAGCCTATGCATTTTACCATTTTCCCAGATTAAATACCCATATTAATATTTACATGGCCAAGAGTCCCTCTTTGCTCCGCCACGAACATAATCCTTATAGTGGACTTTGCTCCGTTTAATCTTCGCCTTGGCTACTTTTTTGTTCAGGAGGATATGCTTCGACCTATATGTCTTCTCCTCCCGCTTCATCTTGTCATAGCTTTCCAAGCGCTCAGGGTCTAGGTCTCCAGCTAGGATAGCTCTTTGCACGGCGCAGCCCGGTTCATTAATATGCAGACAATCTCGAAACTTGCAGTTTACAGCCAGCTCCTCAATATCCCAGAAAGATCCCCCCAAACCGTCGTAATCAAACAATGCCAGTTCTCGAATCCCCGGGGTGTCAATGTACAGTGAGCCATTAGGCAGACGAAACATCCGCCGATTTGTGGTAGTATGACGTCCCCGTTGGTCTTCCTCCCTAACTTCGGCAGTGTTCATCAGTTTCGCTCCGGAAAGGACATTGAGCAAGGTGGACTTCCCCACCCCGGAGCTGCCAACTGCTACATATGTCTGATATGCCACCAGTAGTTCCCGAATTTGATCTAATCCCAGACCCGTAAGAGCTGAAACAGGGTAGACAGCTATATCCGGATAGGTTGCCCGCACCTGCTCAGTCAGCTCCTCAGCATCAGGCACCAAGTCGGACTTAGTGAGGATAATTACGGGGGCAGTACTGGCATTAATGGCAAAGGCGATGTACCTATCTAGCCGGGGGATGCTGAAGTCCCCCTGCAGGGACTGCATTATTAAGCAGACATCGACGTTACAGGCAACGACCTGTGCCTCAACATCACCGTCGACCTTTTGGCGCTGCAGGCAACTTGTTCGAGGTAGCACTGCATGAATCAAGTAGCTATCCTCCCCTACAAATTTAACTGCAACCCAGTCCCCTACGGCGGGACGTAGGGCCGAATACAGGGCATTGTGGCGCAGCTTACCGGTGACCTGGGCATTGCCCTTACCCAAAGAAGATACTATTTCATATTGCCAAGAAAAAGCCGCAGTTACCCTGGCGGGGATTAATCCCTGCCCCGCGAGGGGTTCGAACTGCTGGTTCCAATTTTCATTCCAACCAAATTCAATAATGGTCAATTCCTCCTCAAATTACCCTAAAAGCGCATTAAAAAACCACAGGAGAAGCCCTGTGGTCATGGTTCAGGGATTTACTCTTGTTGATGTAGCAGAAAAAACTGCCCGTATGAAGTTAACCGACAATCACCAGTTCATATACTTTCTTCATAACACATCAACCCCTTTGAGAAGATAATCTAAGTACCAGGATCATATAAATCATTATCAGTTACCGGAATGTTTTTTGGCTATGGGAACATTTCGATTCTTCCCTTACTACGGTTAATTTTGGGATAATGATCAGTCCTGGGATCTTTAACTTGAACGGCAGCTTTCGAAGCCAATTGGACTACCTCCCTTGAATTATGATGGTGTCCATCCAAGGTGTATAGCTTCATACTGATTATATCATTAATTACCACATATTTTTACCATAGGAAATAGTGTGCCATTGAAAAATATCGGCCTAATCCTTCCTCCTCAGTCCCGCATGAGGTTGCCAGCTATTTTTGCCACCACTCGCCGGGGAGCGACTCTGCCCGCAACCACCATAACCTTCTCCTTTAGCCCGGGCACTACCACTGTCTTGCCCCGAAGCATGCCCCGGTAGCCGATTTCGGCGACAGTACGGGAACTGATAAGGTTCCCCTGGGCTGCCTTAGTATCCTGCATTCCTGCCCGCCGAATAAAGGCGGTGTCTGTTACCCCGGGGCAGAGGGCAGTTACGCTAACTCCTTTTGGCTTCAGTTCTTCGGCCAAGGCCTGGGAGAAGGAGAGAATATAGGCCTTTGTGGCAGCATAGACGGCGAGGTAGGGAACCGGTTGAAAGGCTGCATGAGAGGATGTGTTGAGTATCTTCCCCTTATTAGCTACCAGTCCTGGTAGAAGAACTTGAGTAAGCCGGGTCAAAGCTACGTTATTGGTCAAAATCATCTCCAAGTTGGTAACACTGTTGCTCTTGAAAAAAGGCCCCTGGCAGCCGATACCAGCGTTATTGACTAGGATATGAATGGGTAGGTTTAACTGAGCTATCCGCTCAGCCAATTGGTCTCCTGCCATGGCCAAGGATAAGTCCTGGGCCAGCACATGAGCCTTAATCTTGAACTCCGCTTCCAGCTCCCGGGCCACTTCCCCAAGCAATTCTTCACTGCGGGCAATTAATATTAAGTTGTATCCGTCCCGGGCCAACAAACGACTGAGTTCATAGCCAATTCCCTTAGAAGCACCAGTAACCACAGCGGTCATGCTTCCCTTTGCCATATAACCATCCTTTACTTTAGGCGGGTATTTTCAGCCCTTAAAATTAGGGGTTCTTATAGGATAATATCTCTAACCTGCTCAATTGCCAGCTGGATATACTCATTTAACGAAAGGTCCCTTGTTCCTGCCACAGCAACCTTACACTTATTGCTAGGAATGAGGATTTTCTGGGCAGGACTCTGGGTAACTGCCTGAGCCATGGCAGGAGTAACTTCACCGAGAAGGGAGTCGGCAAGCATTATGCCCATGGGACCGATGATAATGTCGGCATCACGGCAGTTGACCTTGACGGGATTTTCACCGCTGGCCCCAAAATCCGCTCCGGCCTTTAACATCGAGGAAGTGGCAATACTGTTGGCGCCTATAGCCAACACTTCTAGTTCCGGCAGATTTTGTTTTAGCTGCTTGACAATTGAAGTTCCAATCTTTCCCCCCTGGCCATCAATTACAATGACCTTCAAGCTCAATCCTCCTCTCTCTGCGACACTGGGTGCGACACCGGGGACGGACCCTCTTGTCGCATTCCCACTCCCGCGTCCTCCCTGGGAATATAATCGTGATCTACTGTGATAACAGCATTATAAGAGCTGTCGAGAGCGCGAATTCCTGCAGTGACAATCTCCTTCAGCTGGGAATCTGTATGTTCAAAATCGTAGGGAACTTCGATATCGAAAATAAGGTTGGAGTGAGTGACACCCCAGACTACCCGGAAATCGTGGATACCCAGCCGGGGGGAGATCTCTTGGACCATGGAAACCACCTGTGTCCTTAGGGCATTAGTGCGTTCGTCATCGACATCAATGGGATCTAGGTGGATGACCAAGTGAATGCCCATTTTCTCCTGGAAATCTCGCTCGATATTATCAATGAGGTCATGGCTGACCATAATGTCTTCACTGGCAGATACTTCACAATGCACGGAGGCAAAGTGGCGACCGGGACCATAGGTATGCACAGTCAGATCATGGATGCCCAGGATGCCTTCATAGCTATGAATCTTCGAGTAGATTCTCTTTACCAATTCCGTTTTTGGGGCAGTACCTAACAGGGGATCGCTGGTCTCCTTCACCAGCTTAATGCCGGAAATGAGAATAAACAGGGCAACAACGACACCCATATAACCATCTAAGTTTACCCCCGAAAAATGTGAAATTGCTGCAGCAACCAGTACGGCGGCGGTTGCAAGGACGTCGTTGCGACTATCCACTGCAGTAGCTTTAATGGTGGATGATTTAATCCTCTCGCCAATCCGGCGGTTAAATAGAGCCTGCCATAACTTAATTAGTATCGAAAAGACCAAGGCCCCTGCCAATAGCCAACTGAATTCTGTGGGAGAGGGGTTTAGTATCTTAGCCACCGAGCTTTTAATAAGCTGCAGTCCTAGCACCACAATAAAAAATGAAACAACTACACCGGAAAGGTATTCAATGCGGGCATGGCCGTATGGGTGCTCCGCATCGGCGGGCTTGCCAGCTAGCCTAAATCCTACCAGAGTCACCAGGGATGAGCCGGAGTCGGATAAGTTGTTGACAGCATCAGCGGTAACGGCGATGCTGTGAAATAATGTGCCTACGATAAATTTGATTGCAAAGAGAACTAAATTAGATGCGATGCCAACAAAGCCTGCCAGCTGGCCGTATCTCTCTCGGACTCGTGCACTGGCAGTATTCTTATACTCCCTGACAAATACCCGAATTAAGAAATCAGTCATTATGTACCTCCTGGAAACAGTTATTGATCCAGTTGATCAAGGATGTCCTGATAGAGTTCTCGAGTTTGCTCAGAAGTCCTCTCATTTATGATAAAGAGCCCCGAGTCAGTGTCCAAGCGGATAAAAGGAGGCTTGGAGATATTGACGTTAAGAATGGCTTCCCCCTGGCCGATAAGAGAGAAGTGTCCCTTGCGAATATAGACAAAATCTAAACCATTATTTTTCCAAGCAATCTCTGGCATTTCTTCTACCAGCTCCACCTCATTGATTTCAGCCAAGTTAATACTTTTGCCGTAAATGCCGGAAATCTCCAAAATCCCCTCTTGCAAGCTGAACTCGGCCGGCCTGCTGACGTAAAAAAGAAACCAGCCTGTCCCTGCAGAAAGGAGGATGAGGAGGGTCACAACAGTAGCCACAGTGGCTTTGGACCCCTTAGTCATCCTGCCTTCAGGGTCCCGAGTATTGCCGTCAAATTTTTGTGCCCGGATGATTATTATTATAGTTACCGGCAAAATCGTCGCGAAGGCCAGGGTCGCGACCAGGTGAAGGCCAAAGTGGCTACAGACAAAAGCGGCAAGGAGAATAGCAGCCATAATAAAGAGCATATTGCCCATAAACCTTCCAAGGCCGATTGTATCTACTTTTCCTTTTTTTTCGGCAGACATGGTATTGTAGCCGGAAATAAGCCAATAGGCTCCTTTATACTTTATCGCCCAGCCCAACAAGACAAAAACGGCTGCTGTGCCAATGCCAACAAAGATCATGGTCCTTCCTCCCTTTTAATTATTATAGAGCTACATTTGCACCTGAAACTGGCCTTACGTGGGGGACACAGAATTCTAAGATTTTCCCCTCGAATATAATATTCCGGTTGGGAATCGACAAAAAATCCATGGGTCTTGTAAACTGGGGATCGCATTTCCAAAAGCTAGTCCGATTGAGAAGATAAGACACAAATTGAGAACAAAAATAGAAGTCTTCTCGGGCTAGACTTTTTCCAACGATATAGGTGAAGACCCCCAAGAGATTGTATCTATATTTCGTGGAGTTCCGGCAGAAGCAGTCTACTTCCTCCCTGATGGCGGCATACTCAGCATCAGTAACTGGTATCTCCAAGACGCAGCACCGGGCTTGTGGGAAAAAGACAAAGAGACCCCCTGTAATACTTTCTGTTATAAAACCGCAGTCCAACATATTGTACCGCCGCCTCCGGCCAAAAGAATACATTTCTTCCAGACTGGAATCAAAAGCAATGGAGGCATGGTTATAGGGATCCTTGGTGTAAAGGGCAAGGAGACGAGAAAACAATGTGCCCGTCTGGGATATAACTATATATACGTTCCTCATACTCCACCTTCCCTCTTACTATGATGTCCCAGTCGAATTTTTTCCAAGATCTTATCCCGGAACAGCCATCCTGCCAGGATTAAAAGAACTGTGGCTACGGTGATAATAATCACTGCCCAGAGGTTTTCCCGCTCTAGGCTGGCCCCAATATAGCAGGACACAACCAGGGCAGGCATTCGTCCAAGAATAGCCAAAACCAAAAACCGCCCTGGATTAATGGGGGTAAGGCCAGCGATATATGTCAGCAGGTCCTTGGGGATCCCCGGGAACAAGTAGAGAATAAATAACGCCATTTCGGACTTGGTACTGGAAACAATGCGCATAAGCTTAGTTAATTTCGACTCGGAAACAAAGGCTTTGACTAGGCGATAACCCAACAAGCGTGCAGCAAAAAACGCAATTATTGAGCCAATAATTAAACCGAATGTTAGGAAGACAGCCCCCCTAGTTGTGCCGAAAAAGTAGCCCCCCGCTACCTGGACTATTTCCCCGGGGACAGCTGCTACGATTACCTGAAATATTTGCAAGCAGATAAAGAGAAATACTGCCCGGAAACCCTGTTGATCAACATACTCTTTAATTTCGTCCCTACGATCAAAAAGGCTTTTCAACTCTGGAGTATAGCGGATAGTCAAGAATACTATTAAGCCAATGAACAGCAACAGGGCAACGATATTAAAGCTGATTATTACTTTCCTCTTATCTGCGATGTTTACCACTCCAAGCCTATGGCGTACTTGCTAAGATTATACCATAATTAATAGGGCCAAGACATACTAAGGGCCGGGGTTTACCCGGCCCACTATCTTCCACTAAAACCCGTGTGTTATTGCGGTTGGGATATCAATGCAGTGAACTCTTCACCATTAATGGTTTCCTTTTCAAAGAGGTGCTTGGCCAGCCGATGGAGAGTATCCTTATTTTCCTTTAATATTTCCAGGGCCTTTCCATGAGCTCCCTTAATTATTCCCAGGATAACCTCGTCAATCTTTGATGCAGTGTCAGCAGACACTAATAGAGAGGTATCTCCACCCAAGTAGGGATTGTTAACTGTTTCTAAGGACATCATGTCAAACTCTTCGCTCATACCGAACCTTGTAACAATGGCCCGGGCTAGTTTAGTGGCCTGCTCGATATCGTTGGAGGCGCCAGAGGTGATGGTCTTTAAAGCAGTCTCTTCGGCAGCCCTTCCCCCAAGAAGAACAACAATCTTTTCCATGACCTGCTCTCTACTAAGAAGGACTTGTTCAGTTTCCTCCAGCTGCATTGTATACCCAAGGGCACCGGAAGTCCGGGGAACAATGGTTATCTTATGCACTGGCGCCGTATTTTCCAATTTTGCCGCCACTAGTGCATGGCCGATTTCATGATAAGCAATGGTTAGCTTGTCCTTATCGCTTAACACTGCATTCTTGCGTTGGTAGCCAGCAATAACTACTTCCACCGATTCTTCCAAGTCGCTTTGCAGCACTCTTTTCCGTCCCAGCTTGACAGCTAGGAGAGCAGCCTCATTAATGACATTGGCCAGGTCTGCCCCTGAAGCACCGGAGGTAGCTCGGGCAATGGCGTTAAAATCGATATTGGGTCCCAATTTTACGTTCTTGGCATGAACATTGAGAACAGCCTCCCGACCTGCCAGGTCAGGTAACTCCACTGGAATCCGCCGGTCAAACCGACCAGGACGCAATAGTGCCTTATCAAGTATTTCTGGCCGGTTAGTTGCCGCCAAGATCACCAGTCCCTTGTCGGACTGAAAGCCGTCCATTTCGGTAAGGAGCTGGTTGAGGGTCTGCTCCCGTTCATCATTGCCACCAAGACCTCCAGCAGTACGGGTCTTGCCAATGGTATCTATTTCGTCAATAAAGATAATGCAGGGAGCCTTGGCCTGGGCCTGTTTAAACAAATCCCGGACCCGGGCAGCACCCATGCCCACAAACATCTCGACAAACTCGGAACCGGAGATGGAGAAAAAGGGAACTTGAGCCTCTCCCGCAACAGCCTGAGCCAACAAGGTCTTACCAGTGCCCGGGGGACCTACCAACAGTGCCCCTTTTGGGATCCTCGCCCCAATTTCCGCATATTTTTTAGGATTATGCAGGAAATCCACTATTTCCTCCAGGGCCTCCTTAGCCTCATCCTGGCCAGCCACATCAGTAAAAGTCTTTCCTGTTTGGGCATGGACATAAATTTTGGCATTGCTCTTGCCTAAAGATAAGGCGTTGCCGCCCATAGATTTTTGAAATTTGTTGGTTATCAACCTGCCCAAGAGGATAAAAATTCCTATGGGAACAATCCAGGTAAGAATAAAATTTAATAAGGGAGATACTTCTTTGGGAATTACCTTGCTGAATTCAGCCCCTGACTTATACAGACGTTCAACTAAACCAGGGTCATCCATCTTGCCAGTGACAAATAACTTCTCTTCGCCATTTTCCTCAATGACAAAACCAATCTGGCTATCCTGTATCTCCACAGTCTTAACCTTGCCGGATTCTACCTGACGTAGAAATGTCCCGTAATCCACTTGGGTGACTTCGGATTTTAATAAGCCCGGAAATAAGAACATATTTAACAACATTACAATGCCCAGGGTTATAGCATAATAAAAAAGCAATGGTTTTCGTGGCCGCTTTTGTTCATCCATATTCCCTCTCCTCTCCATGGGCATATTTTTTATAATAACATCTTATATTATCATTAAATAAACTTACCCTTCCGCCAATAAACATGGAGAAAGGGGATAGTTGTTTAACCCCAAATTAACCAGAGCAGAATATAGCCGGTAGTAACTGCAGATAAGGTAAAGGGAACACTAATCTTCATAAACTGGCCCACACTAACTTCATGGCCATCTTTCCTCAAGATGCCCAAGGCGGTAATGTTAGCTGAGGCGCCAATTGGCGTCAGGTTGCCGCCCAGGGTTGCCCCTGCAAGCAAACCAAAGTAGAGAACCCGTGGATCAGCCCCAAGAATATTGGAGATTCCAGCTACCACCGGCAGCATGGTAGCCACATAGGGGATGTTATCAATGAAAGCTGACAATAGCACCGACGCCCATAGAATAATACTATAAATAGCAAAGACATTATTATTGCTGACTTTGACAAAGAACTGGCTGATATCCTTGATAATTCCCGCTTCGGTTATGCTGCCCACGACAATAAAGAGGCCAGCCAGCAGGCCAATGGTAAAGAAGTCGATATCCCCAAAGACTTGGGCCACGCCCTGAAGACTGTGGTGCGTATAAAATTTCTTTACTAGGCCAATTACCAATAAGCCGATACAGATGAGACCGTTGGTGATGGCAGGCTTATTGGGAATAAAGGAGGCCAAAATTAAGAGCACAACCATGCCAATGAGAAGGATCGAGGGGAAATAATCCTTTACATCAGTCTTGTCCGTAGAGTTTACCGGCTGCGAAAACTTGCGGAACACCCATAGCAGGACAATAGTTGATACGAATGCTCCAGCTTGGACGACCCAAAACATACTTGGTTTTCCCTGGAGGAAAAAGAAATCCAGAAAGTCCAAACCAGCATGGCCCCCCAGCATAATGGCGGTTGTATCCCCTACAAGAGTTGCAGCACCTTGTAAATTGGATGCAATGGCAATGGCAATAATGCTGGGAACTGGAGAGATTTTTAGTTTCTTCGATATGGTCAAGGCTACTGGTGCCACCATCAGTACCGTTGCCACATTATCTACAAAGGCCGAAATAACCCCCGCAAATAAGGCAAGGGAGATGATGGCCCATTTAACATTAGGTGTTTTCCGGATAATCAAGTCGGCCAGCCTGGCAGGCATCTTTGATTCAATAAATAAAGAAACAATCCCCATGGTGCCGGCAATCATCATAAGGACATTCCAGTCTACGGCAAAAAACACCTTATTAACAGGCATTATTCCCAGGACAACATAAATAGCCGCTGCAGTCAGGGCGATATGAGCCCGGTAGCGTGGCATTGCAAGCAGTAGCATATAGGTTAAAATGAAAATTACGACAGCCGCTAGTTTCAAGTGATTATCTCCTTTCCAAAAAAAAATCACGAGCTTATGACGATTATAAACCTTAAAACGGGTGTTTTCAAGAATCGACATACTAGAGCCCTTCGGTCAAAAAAAATTTCATATTGCTCTTCCATCTTCCCACAGCATGTGGTAGAATACAGCAAATGAATATCTTTAAATCGGCACAGAGATGCCGGCAAGATGTTTTATATCAGTATGCAAGCCTTAATGTCTTGTCTGCCCCTTTGCAGTCAAGGCATTTTTGTGTACTGAGCCGCTCTGTGCAATTCGCCTTGCAGCATGGAAATACTACTTAGGGAAGCTCTGCTTCACACTAAAGGAGGAATTGCAATGTCATCAAAACCCCAAGTCACCGGTTACCTGCCCGATGAACGCCCGCCCTTTTTCAAATTAGTCCTTTACGCTCTACAGCAAGTCATCGTTATGTTCCCAGCAACCATTGCCGTTGCCCTGCTCACTGGGTTCCATGTTTCCACCACTATTTTTGCCAGCGGTCTTGCCACCCTGTGTTTTATCCTGGTTACCGGGAAAAAGTTGCCCCTTTATTATGGCTCCAGCTTTTCTTACCTACCGGCAATTGCAGGACTAATGGCTTCTGAGGCGCTTTCTGGCTACTCCCTTAACGAGAAAATCGCCGTAGCCCAGTTTGGCATTGTCATGTCCGGCTTTGTCTCCATAGCTGCGGGCCTCATTGTCACCCGCTTTGGCAAGAACTCCATTAACAAAATCTTGCCTGCAACTGTAACGGGACCAATCGCCATGTCTATTGGGCTTACCCTAGCAGCAAATGCCCTTTTAGATGCCACAGCATTTCCTGAGGTGGTAGCTTCATCAGTTTCCTTGGCCGGAAATATGGCCTGGGTAATATCTCTCTCTACGTTATTTGCCACCATTCTCTTTTCGGTATACTTAAAGGGCTTCTGGAGCCAATTGCCCTTGCTTTTAGGCCCTATCGTCGGCTGCATTGTAGCTTTTATTATTGGACGCGCCACCGGCATAGATTTCTTCAAATCTCTTCCGGAAACTGCAGGTAGCGGCATTTTTGCCTTGCCCATCTTCACCTTGCCCAAAGCTTCCTGGCTAGCAGTAGCGGCCATTATGCCAATTGCCATTGCCACCATCCCCGAATCTACAGCCCATGTCTACCAGCTGGACATCTATGTCAATGACTTGGCCCGGAAGAAAAATTGCAAGAAGAAATATGACATCGAAAGTAAATTAGGCCTTAACCTTATCGGCGACGGTATCGGTGATATGGTGGCTGGCTTTATCGGCGGTCCGGCAGGCACTAACTATGGGGAAAACATAAGTGCCATGGCAATTACCCGTGTATTCTCCATTCCTGTCCTCATCGCTGCTGCGGTCTTTGCAATGATAATATCTTGCTTTACCCCCCTAATAAACGCTGTTTACGCCATTCCAACACCTGTCATTGGTGGCTTGGAAATCTACCTTTTTGGAGCTATAGCCGCCCAGGGTATCGCAATTATGCTAGAAAAGAAAGTCGACCTCTTTAGCTCCAAGAACATTGCCGTCATCGCTACCATAATGGTCATTGGCGTCGGCGGTCAGTACGCCTTTGGCGGCAACATCCCCTTCTTTGGCCTAAATATCCCCAGTATTGCAGGTGCAGCAATCTTTGGCATCCTCCTCAACCTGCTTCTAAGCATCGGTGGGAATAGGTCCAAGTCGGCTGAATAAGACGACACCCTCCATTTTAAAACCGGCAGTTTTCTGCCGGTTCTTTTTTTAATCGGTTTGATTTCCTTTTTTCTTTTTTCGCTGCTTGACACACTCTGTCAGAAGATACTCGATCTGGCCGTTGATTGAGCGGATGTCATCCGCAGCCCAATCGGCCAAATCTTCCCACAGGGATGATGGCAAGCGCAATAGTAGTTTTTTGCTGTTACCTGACTCCATGTTATCATCCCCTGGTAATTGTTAATACAATGAGCCGCTGTTGACTATGGGTTGAGCGTCTCTATTGCCACAAAGGACCACCAGCAAGTTGCTGACCATGGCGGCTTTGCGTTCCTCATCCAACTCGACAATGTCATTTTCGCTTAGTTTTGCCAAGGCCATTTCCACCATACCCACAGCCCCTTCAACAATCATCTGACGAGCGTCGATTATGGCGGATGCTTGTTGGCGTTGGAGCATTGCTGCTGCGATTTCCTGAGCGTAGGATAGATGTGTAATCCTTGCTTCCATGATTTCCAGCCCAGCTATTTCTACCTTAGCCTGAATCTCATCCTTAAGTTTGTCGGCGATTTCCCGACTACTGCCCCGCAATGACTTTTCGTTGTCCTCGCTATCCGAAGAGTCATAGGGATACTGGCTGACAATATTGCGTAGGGCGGCGTCAGTCTGGATAGATAGATATTCCGTAAAGTTATCGACATTAAATACGGCCTTGGCAGTGTTGACCACCCGCCAAATTACTACGATACCAATGATAATAGGGTTACCCAACTGATCATTGATCTTTTGTTTATCATTGTTCAGGGTCATGGCCTTCAGGGAAATTTTCTTGTTCACCAAGGGAACATTGACTCCCTGAACCGTGGGCTTAGTCGTTGCTAAATCATTGAGCAATTTGCCGCTGGAAGTTGTACGGGTCGATGGGTTAAAGCCCGCCACAAAAGGGTTGACAAAGAAGAATCCCGGGTCCTTAAGGGTGCCGTAGTAGCGACCAAACAATGTTAGGACTAGGGCCTCGTTTGGTTTTAGGACCTTTAAACCCATGTAGAGAATTGGTCCGACAACAAAGAGATAAAGTGCAGAGACGATAATCAGGATCACCCATAGGGTGGTGTTACTCGCCACAATGCTTTGATTAATGCCGTAGATGAACCCAACCAGGGAAGCAATAATCAACAGGGTGTTGAGGATAAGTATGACCATCCCATTATTGGCCTTAAGGACAACTTCCTGCTCGACGCTGGCATTTTTACTCGACATATTAATTCCCCCTTCAATTCAATATCATTATGATATTGTTATCGTATCATACTTGTCTGTTTTAGGCAATAGAAAACCGCCCTTTTTCAAAGGGCGGTCATTAAAAATATGTTATTCTTCACATTCATCATGATGCTGATGCTCATGACAGACTGAGCCAGTGGACTCTAGGCTGCCCTTAAGATAATTTCCTGCGGCGTCATCGGTGCTACCCCTAGCACCGGTGACCACTGCAATGCCTTTTTCTTCAAATATCTCTATGGCCCCACCACCCATTCCTCCAGAAATAATAACCATGACTCCGAGATCATTTAGGAAATTGGGCAGGAATCCCGGTCGATGCCCAGGATTGGGGATGTTTTCGGAGTTTATGATTGTATTATTCTCCACCTGGTAAATCATGAAGCTTTGACAATGGCCAAAGTGCTCGGTGACTTGGCCGCCGTCGCAGGCTACTGCTATTTTCATCATTTCCCCTCCATTGCTTTTAGTATTTCTGCCGCCCTTTCCAGGCCGACAGCTTGATACTCTTCAATGGCCCCATTATCGCAGGCTTGGGACAACTGGGGATCTATAGGCAGACGAGCCAGGACTTCCAGGCCGTGGCTACCGGCAATGTCTTCAATATGACTCTCGCCGAAAATATTATGTTGCTGTTGGCAGCTGGGACATTGGAAATACGCCATGTTTTCCACAATCCCCAGAATAGGGATGTTCATCATTTCTGCCATCTTCACTGCCTTGGTCACTATCATCGAGACCAATTCCTGAGGAGAGGTGACAATGATGATTCCATCTAAGGGCAGGGACTGAAACACTGTTAAGGGGACATCCCCTGTGCCCGGAGGCATGTCGATAAACATATAGTCTACATCCCCCCAGATGACCTCACTCCAAAACTGCTTGACCGTCCCCGCCAAAATCGGCCCTCTCCAAACAACTGGATCAGTATCCGTTGGCAAAAGCAGATTGATGGACATAATGCCGATGCCCGACTTGCTTTTTACAGGATAAATGCCTTCTTTACCTCCCCCAGCCTTTTCCGTGATGCCAAAGGCCTTGGGAATAGACGGACCGGTTAAATCTGAGTCTAGGATGGCTGTACTGTAGCCCTGGCGCCGCATAGTTACTGCCAACAAGGATGTCACCAGGGATTTACCTACACCGCCCTTGCCGCTAACTATCCCGATGACTTTCTTAACTTTGCTCCCCTGGTGGGGTTTGACGGTAAAATCTGTTTTTTCGCCCTGCTGTTGATCACTCATCTTTTTCATCTCCATCATTTAATATTTCCATTGTATTATTAAAGACCCCTTGTAGTGCCAGGCTGGCAGGCCCAGACCCGCCTACAATAGTCCTACCGCTATTAACTGCCTTGACGGCTTCATTATCAAAGGGTATTTTGCCCACAAAGGGCAGAGAATTCTCCCGGCAGTAGTCAATGATTTTTTCGGTGTTTTCAAGATTGACATCGTATTTATTGATGCAAACGGCGGCAGGCACCTGAAAATGAGCGGCAGTATGCAATATCCGTTCCATATCGCTAAATCCAGAAAGGGAAGGCTCGGCAACAATCAGAACCATATCTACGCCACTGAGGGAAGCGATGACGGGACAGCCAATGCCTGGGGAACCGTCAATGATTGCTAAGTCTGCATTCCCCGCGTCTTTCATCTGTTTCTTTACATCAGAGACCAACAGACCTGAATTGCCGCTACCCACCTTAAGGCAGGCTGAAGAAAAGACCTCATCCCGATCATGCAAGATTAACTCTCCTGCTACCGCTGGCACCATTGTAATTGCCTTGACTGGACAGAGAGCTGTGCATAAACCACAGCCTTCACAGGCTAATAAGTCAACATAGTACTGGTGGTTTTTATGAATGGCATCAAAGCGGCAATTATCCCGGCAGAGGTCACAGTGAATGCAAATCCCAGCATCAATTTCCGCCTTTGGCAAGCCATAAAAATCCCTCCGTTGGGGCTCCGCCGTCACCTTAACAACCAAGTGTAGATTAGGAGCATCCACATCGCAGTCAGCAAAGACCTTGGCCGGGGCCAGCTCGATGAAGGCGCTGGCAATAGTAGTCTTACCCGTCCCCCCTTTGCCGCTTAAAATCAGCAATTGCTTCATGACCCCACCTCCTGGGTTACCCTATGGAGCAGATCGCTAAAGAGTTTATTATACTTGGCATTTTCTCTGGCCACTATTAGGGCATTAGAGTTGAGCAGGCCAAGCTCAGAATCAAAGGGAATACTGCCAATAACGTCAATCCCCTTTTCCGTGCAAAACTTTTCTGCGGGATTTTCTGTTTCGATACACTTATTGAGCACAACTCCGCAGGGTTTGCCCATAAGTGTGACCAATTCCCAAACCATGTTGAGATTATGGACGCCGAATATAGTTGGCTCCGCCACAAGAATACAGTAATCAGATACAGAAACTGTCTCCATTACAATACAGGCGCTGCCGGGGGGACAGTCAATAAATGTCTGCTCTTTTTCCTGGGTGTCCTTTAACAACTCCTTGATAATGGGCACGCCGGATGCCACACCGGGGCTTAGCATCCCTGTAAGCACAGTCACTCCATCAGATTTACCCCGCTGCACCTGGCCGATAACTTTATCCTTCCCTTTTAAGGCTTCCTCAGGACATAAGACTATACAACCACCGCAGGAATGGCAGATCTCGTCAAAAATCTTGAGATTCCCACCAATCCAAGCCAGGGCATTATAGTTGCAAAAATCCACGCATACCCTGCAGCCCATACACTTATCTGGATCGACTTGGGGTATCTCAACTGCAACCTGTCGGATCTTTACATCTTCCGGCTTAAAATAGAGGTGTCCATTGGGTTCTTCAACATCACAGTCCACATACATGGAATCCTTGGCAGCGGCGGCCAGATTTACTGAAACGAGAGTCTTGCCGGTGCCACCCTTGCCACTGAGCACAGCAATTTTCATGGCTAGCCCCGATGGTTGTGGAGTCCGGGTTGGATCTCGTTAAGTTCGCTGAGTTTGCCTTCTTTAAAGGCCCCAATATTGTCCTTGAGTGAATTATTCATGGTCTTATAAACCCTGACACCTGCACCCCGAAGAACCTGGGCGGCGTTTTCACCGCAGCGGGGAGTAAGTAAGGCATCTGTCTTTTCATCTACAATTAACTGGGCCGCCTTAATACCGGCACCCCCTTGACTAGCAGAAGCACTGTTATCCCTGAATTCACTTGTTCCCCCTTCAGTTTCATAAAACAAATAATAAGGGGTGCGGCCAAAGGATTGGCATACTGCGGACTCCATTGACCTTTCATCCACGGGTATAGCTATTTTCATGTTTTTCACTCCCTATAACTTTTCCGGACCTCGATTGCCATGCCTGTGTTTGTGGCAACCCCTGCCACAAACCAGGCCTTGGCACAATTGATACTCGCCGCCCTCAATTTTTAGGACCTTGCCGTTTACCAGGGATTGGGCAATTTTGGCCCGGGCCTGAGCGTAAATGCCCTGGACAGTAGTGCGGGCTATTTGCATTTGCCCGGCACATTCTTCCTGAGTAAAGCCTTCCAAATCTATGAGGCGAATGGACTCATACTCATCTACAGTCATGATGACTGCCCCCTCAGATGAAGAGTCCAAGGGACCAAACCTACTGGTCCTGGGCAGGCAACAGACATTGCGCCACTTTCTTGGTCTAGGCATATATTCACCTCCATTACTTTAAAGTAACAGGGTGAAGACCCTGTTACTCATCCTCTTGGGATAAATCCTCTAACTGCTTGTTAAGCAAGGTAAGCCTTGCTTGAAGCTCTTGTTTCTGCATCTCCAATACATTTCTGTCCCTCGCCACAATAGCTACAGGATTTGGATAAGTCACAAAGCACCTGCCAAACCCTCTGCGACGTCCACGTCCCAGGCCATAACCTGCGGGAACTGCGGTGGTGCATAGTCCTCGACCTCTTCCCGTCATTACACCACGGCCCATAGGACCGGTTCCGTCTCCACCTGGCATATTCACAACTCCTTAAATAAATTATTGACATATGTCACTTATAGTATACTCCGTTTGTGACATATGTCAATAACTATTAGGAAAATGTTTTCTGACCAAAAACTACATAAGGGGTGCAAATACTCTTAGTACATTTTGCACCAAGCGCAACAAGGCATTCCCCCGGCAGTCTTCCAAGGTAATTAGATGGCATGCCTCCAGGGTCTTACAGAAATCCTCTTTGACTAGCCGCACCCCTCGGGATTCATACATCCATACGCCGCACTCGAAATGCAAGTAGAGGCTGCGGAAATCTAAATTGGTAGTGCCCACTGTCGCCACCTTGTCATCGGAGACAAAGGTCTTGGAATGAATAAAACCAGCTGTATATTCGTAAATCTTTACCCCTGCCTCAATGAGGTCCCGGTAGTATGAACGGGTGGTTATATGGACCAGGAGCTTATCCCAATGGTGCGGGGTGACAATCCTGACATCCACCCCTGCCTTTGCGGCCAGGGCCAGAGCTGACAACATGGTGTCGTCGATAATAAGGTAGGGAGAGTTTATGTACAGGTAATCTTTAGCACCGGTGATAATCTCCATATATACATGCTCGCTAACATGTTCTTTATCAATTGGGCTGTCGGCATAGGGCAGAACCCAGCCGTCCGATTCATAAGGACAGTCTTCTTCTTGCCAGGGTCGAAACTTAAAGTAATCTATTTTTTCATTGGTGGTCAGTTCCCACATTTGTAGAAACATTAAAGTCATGCTCCAGGCGGCTTCCCCCTTAAGCATGATAGAAGCATCCTTCCAATGACCGAACTTCTCCACGGCATTGATATATTCATCGGCCAGGTTGACGCCGCCGGTAAACGCCACCTTGCCATCGATAATGGCAATCTTGCGGTGATCCCGATTATTTTGCAGGGTTGAAAGAGCTGGCCGGAATTTGTTAAAGACAAAGCTTTTAATGCCATACTCAGCTAGAGTCTTGGGATAGCTCTGAGGTAGGTGAAGGAGGCAGCCCATATCATCGTACAAAAGGCGGACATCAACTCCGGCTTTTGCCTTTTCCTTAAGAATCTCAAGGATAGAATCCCACATCAAACCTTCCTCAACAATGAAATACTCCAGAAAGATGTAATCCTCGGCCTTTGGTAACTCCCGAAGGAGGGCTTCAAATTTAGCCTCTCCCGGTGTCAGGTACTCAGTCTGGGTATGACTGTAGACAGGAAAACCCGCATACTCCTGCAAATAGCGAACCAGGCGTAAGCGATCCCTTCCTTCCTTTTCAAAAAAGGGCAGGGCATTATCTTCAGGGGTAAAGAAAGCCCGAGTTTCCTGGATAATGCTTTCCATCTGCACTCTTGCCTTCTTGGTAGTGGATTGAAAGGTAAAGAGCAGGTAGAATAACCCCCCGAAAACCGGGACAGCAAGGATGAGGAAGACCCAGGACAATTTATAAGCCGGTTTACTTTTTTTGTTGAAAATAATAAATACCACAAATATGCTGATTACCGATAAAATGACCCGAATAATATCAAAGTACTTGACGGAGGTAGTAACGAAAAAAAAGAGCAGAGCTATTTGCAGTAAAATCAAAACACTGACAAGAACCCGCTGAGAAAAAACCACCCTGATTGCTTTATAGAGCATGCACTTCACCCCTTTCCCCGAACAAGGACCCAATTAATTATAGCACATTCTATGTGTATACATGCCTATGTCCCGGGCAATATTAACCCGGGGCAGAACTTGAGCCCAAAGGCATCAGGGATTTTAGCTTACCTTGATTTTTACAATCTCCGAACTGGAGCCAATTCTAAGGGGTGGCCCCCAGGTGCCAGTGCCCGAGGAAACGTAAATATGAGATTCCCCCAGGGCATGCAGGCCATAGGCATAAGGGTAGACTAGATGAATCAAAAAATTCAGGGGCAGTATTTGCCCCCGGTGGGTGTGCCCGGATAGCTGCAGGTCGATGCCCAAGGCGGCGGTTTTCTTAAACCCTACAGGCTGATGAAGGAGCAGGATATTATAATCCTCCGACCCGCCTAGCTGCTCCCGGATAAGGGCCTCTGTCTTAGGATCTATTCCTGTAATCCTGCCTCCCAGGCCAAGCAAGTTAACGCCATCTGCTACCTTAAGGCATTGACCGTCTGCGATTATTATCCCCGCATCCCGGCAAAATTGCTGAAAGTGCTCTATGCCTTGGTAGTATTCATGATTACCCGAGACAGCATAGACACCTTTTCCCCTGAGATTTTGAAAGGCAGGGAGAAATCTAGCCATTCCCTCATAGGTGTCTTCAATCACGTCCCCGGTAATGACGACGATATCCACCTCAAGGCTGTTGACCTGGGCAATGACTTTCTCCAGCCATTTTAGGGAAGTCTGAGGCCCCAGGTGAAGGTCAGAAAGATGAGCAATGCTGAAGGCTGCGGCTCCTTTTTTTTGCTGAAGAGATACTTCTTTGACAACCGGTCCCCTCCAGGCCTTGCTGGCTCCCAAGACCGTCAGGGCAATGATGAGGGCAATAGCCCAAGATTGGTTGCCCATAGGCAGGAACAGAGAAAGAAAGTCATAAAGGAGAAAAACCGTCACGGCGGTGGCAAGCATACCAAGCCACAGGGAACCCACAAACGACACAATGAGTGGCCTCCGAAGCCGGGACTTAAAAAACTGGCTAAGAGGATAGGAAACAGCCAATAGTACAAACACTACCTGCCCCAAAGGGGACTTCCCCAAGGGGGTAATTACCTGAGCCACATTATTGTAGACATAGTAATTCATGGCGGCGTAGGCTGCGAGGAACATTACTACATATAGACTAATCTCTGCTATCCTTTTAACCATTCCCATCCTCCCTACTTAACTTTTCAACATCATACAGATAAAGAACTTTACTGTGGTTTCTATTTTCCCCAGGGGAATGCGTTCATTGCTGCCATGAATCATTTTCCGCTCTTCGGCGGAAAGTTCCATAGCACAAAAGCGCAGGACATTGGGACAGATCTTAGTGAAATGCCTGGAATCTGTACAGGCCAGCATCATGTAAGGAGACACCAGGGTTCCTGGCCATACCTGACTAATACCCTCAGCCAAGCGCAGCCAGGGCTCGGTCCCAGTTGCTGAAAACGGACGCACTTCGATGACGTTAACGGCCGCAATCTCAACAGCAGCATTTCCAATGCGTTTATTTAAGGCTGCAATGACAGAGTCCTTGGTATCCCCCTCCATCATTCTCACATCGGCTTCGACGCTGGCCGAGGCCGGGAAGACATTGACTGTACTACTGGCTTTCATTTTCGTAAAGGCCACTGTGGTGCGCACTAGGGAATTAATTTCTCCCCCCAGCTTCTTGGCGGCAAGATTTAGTAGGGGGCCAAAGAGTCGTAGATTGGCAAAGACCAGCCTGAGACCAAAACCTGCATGGCGACCGAGAATGTCAAACATTTCCCGGGCCGGCCCCGCCATATGGAACCTAAAGGGCTTATTTTCAACAGCGCAGATAGCCCTAGCCAAGTTGCCAACGGGAGTCCGGGGAGGCGGTGAAGAAGCGTGGCCGCCTTTGCTTTTAACGGTAAACTTTAAATGTAATTTTCCCTTTTCCCCGGTGCCTACCAAGGCGCATTTTTCCTTTACCCCCGGCACTGCTCCCTGAACAATGGCACCGCCTTCATCCAGTACCATATGGGGTTTAATTCCCTTGGCCCCAAGATAATCCACAATTTCAGCAGCGCTAGCGCCATTAGTCTCTTCGTCTCCGGAAAAGGAAAGATAAATATCATTTTCCGGGACAAACCCTTGGGCAAGCAAATGCTCTGCTCCTTCCATAATCCCGCACAATGTCCCCTTGGTATCTAATGTTCCCCGTCCCCATAGTCTGCCATCTGTAATAACCCCGGCAAAGGGCGGCTGCTCCCAGGCGTCTTCTTCGGCAGGAACTACATCGTAATGGGCCATGTACACCGTTGGCTTGTCATTACCTTTCCCCTGCCAATGGTAAAGAAGTCCTGTTCTGCCAATCCGCTGTTGGGAACAATACTTATGCACCAAGGGATAGCAATCTCTAAGCAAGGCTCGGAACTTTTCAAATTCAGCTTCATCCTCCAAACTGGTATCTAAATAAGATACCGTCTTGCACCGGATCATCTTGGCTAAATTATCCGTGGCTCTCTTGCCATTGACCTCTACAGAAAAAGGCTGCACTACCGGCTGGGGATAGGGCCGAAAAAGCAAAGCCCTGATAAAAATCACAGCAAGTAGCGCACCCAAGGCTACGCCAATAAAGATTAGTATCTCCATGCTACTCACCCCTATTTATAAAAGACCTTTTTTGTACAAAACCCGTGCAGCCCCAATGGCGATAATTGCTCCAACCGGCACCAGGACACTGACAGAATTGGCTAGAGAGGGCACTGAAATGAACAGTACCAGCATAAATACCAGTGGAGCCAGGGCAATCTTCCAATTCTTAGATATAAACACCACAGCCAGTGCGCCAAAGAGAGAGGGCAAGATATTGGCAAAAGCAGGGGCAAGCCCTGGCGATTCTAAAACCGGCTGTAGCTGGGAAAGCAAGAGGACCCCTACAAGAATAATCACCGTAGTGACTATGGAGGAAACAGCAATTGAAATAGTGGATATTAGCTCCCCCTCTTCTGTACCTGGCTTGACTTTCGCGACTTCCATTGCTCTTATAGCGCAAGGAACTTTTAGATTCGTTAAGTTACCGGTGACAAAACCCAGGTAAGAACCCCCAGAACCCAGCATTGGTGAAAAGGTCAAGGCTTCAATAATGCCCACAGTCCAAAACACCGGCAGTACCCCTAAAAGTGCTTTCAGAAGTGCCATGCCACTGGGCCAAGCCTGATAATAAAGGCTTGCAGCCAATGGGTATAGTATAAACATAAAGATTGCCAGGGAACACCATATCCTTCCCCAAGAGTGGATTTTCTCACTGTATGGTTTCATATTCATCCTCCTATCCCAGTAGCCTTGTGATGGGAATGGACAGGGCCATGGCCCCAAGCATGCTGATGGGCAGTGCATAATCTTCCATCCATTTCACCTTAAGGACCCGAACAAAGAAACCGCAAATTAGCATAAGCAGCGAGGAAATAGCCATGACAAAGACTGGAATCCAGCCCTTAAGGCCTGTGGTGACATCGGCAAAAATCATTCCCAAAAATGCCGAAATCATGCCCATAAATAACGCTGTCAGAGCTATCTCTCCCCATTTTGTGTCCCGCTCTTTCAGGCTTTGAATCCCCCCCTGGATCTTTTTTAGGAATAAAGTGACGATTACTAACCCTGAAAGAATTCCCAAAGTCATTACCCAGGCAATAGTCGTGTATACCCTGGGGTCAGTGACCCTTTCTGAGATAGATGCCCCTAAAGCTGCAGCAGCAGATGTGGCAGCTGGCAGTTCGTAGGTAAGGGCTCCAAGAACGCTGAGCCGCAACCAAGGCAGGGGTAAACCAAGAAATTTCGACAAAGTAATGACACCGAGAATGATGGCAATGGCAGGGGCCACGGTAAAGACTGCACTGCCCCTTACCACCCTCCACAACATAGAAGATTCGATGCCAAGCTCCTTGGCCCGAAGCCACGCCTTGCGCAAAAAGAATACCGACTGGGCGATGACAAAGAGGACGATGATGCCAGCAGCGACAAACAGAAACGCACTGTTAGGATTAAAATCCCTCATAATAACACTCCTTCCCCAATTAAATAATAACTGTCATAGAAAATATTCAAGATTTTCTCCTCAGTTCCTGCCATGACCTGCGCTTTTGTCAAAGCTCTCCATGGGAAAAGTACAATTTCCCTAGAAAAAAGCGAAAAAAAGGGAACAGCCGCTTGGTTTCCCAAGCAGCTGTCAGATTAGATGGCCCCCCAAATTAAGTATTATACATTCTAATGATTAGATATGGTAGTATTCCCACTACCAAATCAATCATAATTGATAATATTTAACTTGTCAACTCTTGTTTTAAAAAGAGGGAAAATGTCGAACTTGGCTTAGTTCTCCTGGGATAAATCGGATGTACAGTTGGGGCAGCGCAAGGCATCCAGATGAATAACACTTTGGCAGAAAGGACAGCTCTTTGTAGTAGGGGTTGCTGGGGCAGGGTCCCGTTTAAAACGATTTAACTGTTTAATGATAATAAAAATACTAAAGGCGATAATCAGGAAATCGATAATATTGGTTATAAATGCACCGTAGTTTAGGGTAGAAGCCCCTGCAGCTTTTGCAGCATCGTAGGTTGCGTAGTTGCCACCGTCAAGACTGAAAAACATGTTGTTGAAATCCAGCTTGCCAGTAGCTAGGCTGATTAGTGGCATAATAATATCGCTGACCAGTGATGTGACAATTTTGCCGAAGGCACCCCCAATAATCACACCGGTAGCCAAGTCCACTACATTGCCCTTCATAGCGAAATCCCTAAATTCCTTGATAAACGACATTTTACAAGCCCCCTTCTAATATGTTACGCACAATATACCACAGAAAAAGCTGGGGTTACATACCACTGTCCCAGTTACGCTGCCCTTGCCCTCTGGTTTAGGAAAAGTTTATAAGAAAAGCAGGAACACCCCCCTTGAATGTCTAATAATACAACATAGGAAAAGCTTCAAACAGGACTGATGTCCTGATTGCAATATAAGGAGGGTGAACTATGGCTAAGCTAGATCTTATCGAAGGTATCGGCCCAGTGTACATGGAAAAACTCAAGGAAGTTGGCGTAAATTCGGTTGAGGGACTCTTGGAAGCAGGTAAAACCAGGAGTGGTAGAAACGACTTAGCAGAAAAAACTGGTATTTCAGGGAAACTCATCTTGACCTGGACTAACCATGCAGACCTCTTTAGAATTAAAGGACTAGGTGGAGAGTACTCTGAGCTCCTGGAGGCTTCTGGTGTCAATACCGTTCCTCAATTGGCCACCCGTGTAGCCGAGAATCTTTTCAACAAAATGAAGGAAGTCAATGAGGCCAAGTCTCTGGTGAGAAAGCTTCCCTCCTTGGGTCAAGTCCAGGATTGGATTAAGGAAGCAGACACCCTTCCCCGGATAATGGAATATTAACACGCAAGACCGCCAACCGGCGGTCTTTTTTTATAGATCTTTTTAGTAATCGCACTGGTCGAAATAACAAGGGATCCTCCTAGGAGGATTACGCAGTTAAGCAGCGCACCCAGCAAAGAGAAACGAGCATAGCCAAAGGAATACTCGTAATCCGGTTTTCTATTGGAGTATGTCTCCATAACCTCCTGGAACTATTATGTCAAAACACCGAACCAATTAATGTTCTCCTTTAACTAGTGTACCCAGTAAATCGTAAAAGAGCTTGACAGACATATGCCGTTGGGGATCGAAACGCAGCCGGTACTTAAACTTGTCTAGATAGAACTCCACAACATCCTGAAAGGTAATGCTAAGGCCTGAAATATCGGAAAGCAGTATAGTCTCTGCACCCTTCTTCCCGCTGATTTCCAAGCTATCAGGAGAAAAGACCAATTTGACGGTATCCCTTTGCCATAGTTTCCTGCCGATCTCCTTTTTGCTCAGCAAGACATCTTCGTTGACATACTGAAACCCTTCCCCAATAATTTTGGGCAGGAATTTTCGCTGCCATTGATTCCAAGAGATGGTATCGGAGAAATCATTGCAGCCCAGAATCTCACCATAGACATTGATGCTGTATTGGCTGTCACAAGCGGTGCAATAAAATTGGTCACCCTTGGATTTAATGGTGTTAACGGCATTGCAATGGGGGCAGACATAGAGCAAACGTTCAATATGCTCAGCCAACCTTTTCCCTTTAAAGGGGATCCGTTGGGCGCGCTGCCACACATATTCATTATGATCAAGCTTTTCCACCAACAGGGCTTGGAGTTCATCAGGAGTCTTGCGGGCAATAGTATCACGGCCAAAGAGCTCCTTGATTTCCATCACAAGTTTTCCCTTACGGGGATAGGCTGCCCAGCGAGGCCTGCTTAAATAACCACCTTTAAATATTATCCCGTAGACTGGCACCTTTAAGAGTTTGATTAGTTTCCCCGTCGAAGGCACTAATTCATCTGTAGCCCCATCCCAATTGCGTCCGCCCTCAGGGTATAAGCCAACAGGATGGCCTGCCCTGACATGTCTCACCAAAACACGGATAGACTTGGCATCCCCAGTATTCTTGGCGAAAGGGATGCTTTCCAACTGGGTCAACAGTATTCGCTTCAGCCAATGATCCTGATTGGCGTCACCTGCAACATAGCGAATCAGCCTGTTTGCATAAACATTGCTTATTATGGGGTCTTCATTGGTAACATGGTTTCCCAGTAGCAAATAGGGTTCATTCAGGTCCTTAAGTGGATTGCTCTTTACCTGAATATTATATATCCAACTCAGGTATGAGCGGACAGGTGGCTTGAGAAAGCGATAAAAAACATCCCCTCTGGTTAAACCCACGGAAATCCCCTCCTATTAAAAGTCTTCTATTATTTGCATGGTCACATTCTTATTATCTTCAGAGGCTTCAACAAATACTGCAAGCAACAAGTCGGCATAACCGCCTAGATTGGAGAATAGGGCCTCAGTATTTATCAGGATGATATGCATAGGAATACTGATTGTGCTCAGCATATCCCAGAGGGCATCCAAGTTGCCCCCATAATACTCTGGGAAACCCAGCTGACGCTGTAGGTAAGTATGAACAGCTTTCTTATCCGTCATTTCAAGAGCGTCTAAAATTACCACATCCATCTCCTCCTAATAGCGCTTAGTAAATGACTCATAGTGGTCTTCAGTGTAGTAAATGAGACCATCACTGGAATAGACGATCCGTTCTGGCCCCCTATAACCCCCAGCGTAGTTTACATCACATTCGTACCAAATCCGGCTCGGTGCATCAGGGAGCAGGCCCTCCCTATTGCCAAACCTATCCCCGCCTATGGAAAGGGTGTCAGTAACTTCCCAAAGATTGCCCTTGCTATTATCCCAGCCCAGCTCTTGGGCTTCCCTTTTGGTAATAAAGTTATCCGGTAGTCGGCCATAGGTATGGATAAACAGAGCCACATCCTCCGGGGTTGTATAAAAACCATTCTCCTCCAGCTCGTTTCCCTGGGGATTGGAGGGTTGGTTTAAGTCCAGTTGAAAATACCCCACAACAGCTAGGATTAAAATCAGCCCGATTATACTAATTAACTTATTCTTTTTCACAGGATTCCCCCCGACAGTCTGATTTGATTTCATAAACCATCTGTAGATAATCTAATGGCGCATAACCCTTGCGCCTGTACAACCCTTCGGCAAGTTTATTGCTGTCGACAATTTCCAGTCGGATTCTCTTTGCCTGTGGTGCATATTCCCGATTAATAAAATCTAAAAATTCGTTTCCCAGCCCCTTGCCTCTATACTCTTTCATTATATAGAGCTCTTCAATCCAAACAACCATGCCTCCGGCCTCATTAGAAAAAGTTAAGCTAAGAAGGCCATAGCCTGCAGTCCTATTATTGTCCTCTATAATATATGCCTTTGCATAAGGAGAGTTAGCAATGACTTCTTCAAAGGTCCTTTCAATATGTCCCACAGGAATAGCATGGAGCACAGCCTCTGAAGAAAAGAATTCCTTAACCATGGCAATAAAAATATCTCGATCTTTACTTTCTATTTCTCTAATCAAGCTAATATCTCCTTTATCGAAACAAATTTATAGTCTTTTTTCTCCCCCCACTACTCATTATAGAATTAAGATAAGCGGCAAGCAAAGACAAAACCAGGAGGAACAGAAACTTCAGTGAATGAAAAAAGGCGCAATGCGCGCCCCATTCTCTACTCGATATACGTAGTTACATTTTCCCGTCTGGGGGCTCTTTCCCCCAAGGTCTCATTGCCGTAGCCCAGGGACAAAGCATATAGGGGTTCAAAGTTCTCGGGGATTTTGAGCTCCTTTAAGAGATCTGCTCCCTCAGGTTTTTCTATAGCGTGTCTAAAGGAGGCAATATAGCAGCTGCCCAAGCCCAGGGAATAGGCCGCCAGGGCCATGTTCTCAATGGCATTGGCACAATCGGCGGCAGCATATTTAGCTTCCTTGTGACCGGATGCAAATATGGCCATGGGTGCCCCGCGAAAACTATCAAATTTGGGATCTTTGGCCCGTTCGCGCACCTGTTCATCGCTGGACTGGAGCAACACCTGCCGGTTGGCGGCGGAAATCTTGTCCAGTAACTTTCTGTCAGTTACCACAGTAAAATGCCAAGGCTGACGGTTTACGGCCGAGGGCGCAAACCGACCGCAATCGAGTATTAACTCAATCTTATCTTTCTCCACGGGCCGAGCCTCGTAACTGCGAATTGACCTTCTACCCAAGATACTCTTTATTGTATCGTTCACCCTGAACCACCCTTTCATAAATTACACTGCATACAAGCTCGGTAATACCGTATCCTCAGTTGTTAAGCTCCGGGGAGTTAAAGGTATCCCCATCCGCAATGGTGCCATACTTAAATCCTTTAGCAAACCAGGTCGACCTTTGTTCTGATGTACCATGGGTAAATCTGTCTGGAGCTACATACCCCCAGGCGTCTTTTTGAATGCGGTCATCGCCGATCATCTCCGCGGCATTCAGGGCTTCTTCGATATCGCCCTTCTCCAGCAACTGGGCTCTATCTGCATAGTGGGCCCAAACCCCAGCGAAATAGTCCGCCTGCAATTCCATCTTTACCAGCAGCTTATTAAATTCAACCTCACTTACTCGGTTACGGTAGGAATAGACTTCGTCTATGATTCCAAGCTGCTTTTGGATATGGTGCCCGATTTCATGGGCAATAACATAAGCCAAAGCAAAATCACCGGGAGCTTGGAACCGCTCTTTAAGTTCTGTATAAAAGCTCAGATCCAAGTATACTTTCTTATCCCCCGGGCAATAAAAGGGCCCCATAGAAGAATCTGCCGCTCCGCAAGCTGACTGCACAGAGCCAGAATATAATACCAAGCCGGGGCAATCATACTTCTCACCCAATTCTTTCCGAAAGAGCTCCGTCCAGACATCTTCAGTCTCCGCTAATACCACAGAGGAAAACTCGGCCAGTTCTCTTCCTTCGGCAGTTTCCTCATAGGAGCTTTCAACCTGCCCAGACTGAGAGCCTAAGTACTCAATGGGATTACCTCCCATGAGAAGCACCACAATAGCTAATATAATAGTGCCAATCCCGCCTCCCACCACTGTCTTGGAGGAAATTCCTCTGCGGTCTTCTATGTTAGTGCTAGATCTTCTCCCTTGCCACTTCATATTAATCCCCCTCGAGGTAGTCCTATAGGAATTGTATCAATCAAAAAGACAATGCGCAATATCCCTCAATCACTAAAAGGTACTTATATCGAAACCCATAACAATAATGATCTGGTCACTTTTTTGCGGCAAAATCGTAAGCTTCTTTAATCCAGTTCATAAGCTCCTCATTAACTTCGCTAAAGTCCTGGATAATGAGATGATGTATCCAACGGTTTGGATATGGTTCCGAGGCTTCCACAATTCGAGGTGAATCAAGGCGATATGACAGCCCGAATGATACAATAATATAAATATCCGGCCGGTTTTTAATTTTACGGATCGGTAGCCATACAAAGGCAAATTGATGCTTATTTGAAAAAGAGATCTGGGTTTTTTGAATCCTTATCTGGACATCTGGATATTCGACTAAGACCTTTTCTGCAAACACGTTAAACAACGGCAATGCCTGGGGTACTTTATCGAAAAAGGAACCCGTTTCTATATCCATCTATTTTCACCACCTCTAGATTCATTACCGAACTAAATAATCGTTCTTTGTGACCTTCTCTCATAACTAAAATTAATGGGGAGACCAGTGGGTGGTTTTATTGCTTCTTGTACAGAATCAACATAACAAGCACACCTACAATTAATTGTCTCTAATGCCCATCAGCAGCAATTTCCTCCACAGGAGCAACCAGATTTATCTTGCTTTCCTTGATAAAATTCCTGTAGATTTTCAGGCAATTGATATTCTCCACAGGAACACCCAGTTTCATTCTCCCCAAATACCGCATTTAGGATAGACTCAGCAAGCATTTCTTTCGGGGGCACCTCATAGGTTTCACCGTTATACTCAAAGACCCTGCAGCTTACATCGGTCCCACTTATGTCACTACAGCAACCGCAACTATTCTCTGCAACAGATTGACAAATATCTTGACCATTTACACGGATTGTAGGTGAGGAAAGAAACTTGTAATGCCCTGCAATTTCAGCTGTTTTCATCTCAATTTTCCTATACTCTACCTCAAAACCAGCAATACTTAGTGCGGGGGTAAGTATCATCATGACCTCATCAAGTACACTGTCAGTTCCAATACAGCGATTGCATGTTTCAAGATCTAAATAGAGATAATCAACAACAATCTTCTTTTGAGACCCCGTTTCGCACCCACAAGAGCAACAAAGTTCATTCCCCGATTGCTCGCCCCTTGATGGGGTCCAGCCAGTGTCCTCGCCTAAATAGGTAATCGCACCTACCGGGCAGTTGTTGCCGCAACCATGACCATGATCAGCACATAATTCAGGGTTCTTCACAACCGGTGTCGGGGCCTTTGTAGTGTCATACACACCGCGAGGGCACCTTGCTACACAGGCACCACACTCCACGCACTTAGAATAATCGATAACAGGATACCAGGTTTTACTCATAATACTACCTCCCAGTTAATAATTGCTTGTTTAGCATTGAAAAAGGACCCCACATTTATGATGCCATAGTACAAATCCCAATAAAGTAAGTCGTAACATAAAATCTTACCCACTCATCACCTCATATCAACTTTCTTTGATATGTAATAGTATACGCTTACTACATACTTTTGGCAATGTGTACTTTATCTATTTACCCCTAATTTCCTGCCAGTAACTAACTCCAGTAAAGTTGGGAAGGGTCAGCTGGTTCCCTCCTGCACTGTTTCAGTTAATGCCCTAAAATCCTTACGTTACCGGCCTAGTTACCTTGGAAGATTTCCAACTGTGAAAATAACAAAATAGACTTCCTTTCGAAGTCTATAAGAAGAATTAGGGAGGATTTACCCGGATATATTAAAAAAATGATAAACGAGATGAAAGAACCAAGTACTAAAGGCATAGACAAAAATAGTAATATCGTGGACGTATTCATTACCTAGTCAAAGAAATTATTAAACTGTCGACCCGATCTAAATATGTGGCGTCTTCTACCCTCTGTTCTTCACTTTCATACAACAGAGATATTTTCGCTACCATCAATAGTTAACCACTTGCGTTGTACTGGATTAAGTACAAAATCCTGTTCCACATCTTCAGCTTCCACATCTTCAGCAATAACATCGTAACCCTTTTTTTCAAGGCTTATGAGTAGATCATAATAAGTAGCGTCAATCTTCTTTGAACATCCAAATAGGGATATTGTAGTGACTAATATTAAGGATTAAAAAAAATTTTCACTTTAACTGCCTCCCTTTTGTTTAACTTCACCCTTTATACTAATACTATTATATATAGCATCTAACAGTTTTCAACCTATCTTTTCCATTTATTATCTATAATGGTGTGGAAGAATATAAACAAACAATCTACTAGGCACTCTGCATTCTTAGAGTGCCTAGCTATATCCCGAAATCAAATAGATTGCATGCCGTAGTATCTAAAGCTACTATTATAATTTCATAACATTCAAAGCCCGAAATGCATTTAATACCGCAATAATAGTTACGCCTACATCTGCAAATATAGCTGCCCACATTGTGGTTTTTCCAAAAGCACTCAAAATAAGCACGATTAACTTTATTCCAATTGCAAATATGATGTTTTGATTTGCAATCCTTAATGTCTTTTTAGAGATCTTAATTGCAGTGGCGATTTTCGATGGTTCATCTGTCATAATGACAATATCAGCAGCTTCAATGGCTGCATCGGAACCTAAACCACCCATTGCAATCCCAATATCCGCACGAGCTAGTACTGGTGCATCATTGATTCCGTCCCCCACAAAGGCGAGTTTACCTTTTATTGTTTTTTGTAAAAGTAATTCTTCTAGTTTATCAACCTTGTCTGCTGGCAATAGTTCTGCATAAACCTTATCAAGACCAAGCTCTTCAGCAACTTTTAAACCAACATCTTTATTATCACCGGTCAACATAACTGTTTGTTTAATATTGGCTGCCTTAAGTTCCTTGATTGCCTGAGCTGAATCCGGTTTAATCTCATCGGCAATTACAATATTACCTATATATTGGTTATTTACAGCAGCATGTACAACAGTACCAATTAGTTCTCCCTTGAAATAAGAGATATCCATCATCTTCATAAGTTTAATATTTCCTGCCATAACCTTTTTGCCATTTAATGTTGCAATAACACCATGACCTGGTATCTCTTCTACATCAGAAATCCGTCCATTATCTATTTCTTTGCCATAGGCTTGTTTCAGTGAAAGTGAAACCGGATGATTGGAATAGCTTTCCACATATGCAGTTAACTCTAGTAGTTCATCCTTAGAAATCCCTACTGGATGAATTTCCTGTACATTAAATACACCTTTCGTTAGCGTTCCTGTTTTATCAAAAACAACAATTTCGGTTTTCGCTAATGCCTCTAAATAGTTACTACCTTTGATTAAAATACCTCTTCTTGAAGCCCCACCTATTCCACCGAAGAAACTCAAAGGAATTGAAATTACTAAAGCGCACGGACAGGATACCACAAGGAATGCTAGTGCTCTATATAACCAATCACTGAATGTGGCCCCCCCTATCACAAGAGGCGGTATAACAGCCAGAAGAACTGCAATTACTACTACAACTGGTGTATAGTACCTCGCAAACTTCGTGATAAATTGCTCTGAATTGGATTTTTTACTACTTGCATTTTCAACTAAATCAAGAATCTTGTTTACCGTGGACTCTTCAAATTCCTTGGTCACCTCTGCTGCAATAACTCCATTAATATTGATACAGCCACTAAGAATATCGCTTCCAACTTCCACTTCACGAGGCATGGACTCACCGGTAAGTGCTGATGTATCAATCATAGAATTTCCCTCAATTATCTTACAATCAAGAGGGATTTTTTCTCCGGGTTTAATAATAATTATATCTCCAATTTGCACTTCATCCGGGTCAGTCCTGACAAGTTCATCGCCTTTTTTGACATTAGCATAGTCTGGACGAATATCCATAAGGCTTGCAATTGACTTCCTGGACTTGCCAACTGCATAGCTTTGAAATAGCTCTCCTATCTGATAAAACAGCATAACTGCAACGCCTTCAGGGTACTCACCGATTAGAAAGGCACCGATTGTTGCAATACTCATTAAAAAGTTCTCATCAAAAACTTGACCATTAAAAATATTTTTTACAGCTCTTTTTATTACATCCCCACCTACAACAATGAAACTAATTATAAAGAGAGCAAGCTGTAACCAGTCATTTGAACTAAACAATATTGCAACAGCTAATAGGATTGAACCAATAATGATTCGCCATAATCCCTTTGTCATATTAAATCAACCCCTGTTAAGCCATTTTCATAGTAATATCTGATTCAATTTTTTTAACCATTTTTTTGGCTGATGCAATTATTGTTGGCATCATTTCATCTTCACCATGGATAACAAGTTTTGTGGTCATAAAATTAACAGTAGCTTCTTTCACGCCATCAATCCCTTTAATAGCCTCTTCAATTTTGGCAGCGCAGTTTGCACAATCTAAACCTTCAAGTAGGAATTTCTTTTTCATTATTATATCCCCCTTAAATTTTTAGTTTTGTTAGAGCATCTCACATGGATATACTCGACTATTTTTCTTCATTGACATGAATTAATCCCTGATTAAATATCTGCCTTACGTGCTCATCGTCTAAAGAATAATATACAACCTTTCCTTCCCTGCGATTTTTGACCAGGTTAGATTGTCTTAAGACCCTTAGTTGATGAGATATGGCTGATTGGGTCATGTTTAATAGCACTGCTATATCACAAACGCACATCTCCGCTTCATCCAAAGCCCAGAGTATCTTAATTCGAGTGGAATCTCCAAAAACTTTAAAAAGCTCTGCTAGATCATATAGAGTTTCCTCTTGAGGCATTTTTTCTCGTACTAAATTTACTATTACCTCATGGATTACAGTACAGTCGCATCCCTCAATTGGTCGAGCTTTGTTTGCCATATTGATATCACCTCTTTCATAAATGAACAGTTGAACAAGCGTTCATATATATTATGAACCTCAATCAATTTTTGTCAATAGATACATTGTCGCAGTTTTTCCTAAGTACAGGGCAGAAGCTGTTACTGCTAGCCCATACTGCC
>DIOR01000010.1 GCA_002423965.1 Firmicutes bacterium UBA5509
GGAAAAAGTACTTGCAAAAAACAGATGAACCTACTAATGGCCTTGACCCTAATGGAATAATTGATATGCGAAGTTATTTAATCAATTATGCAAAACAAAAAAACGGTTCGGTATTGATTTCGAGTCACAACCTCCTTGAAATCAAAAAAATCGTCGATAAAGTCATTTGGATAGATAACGGTTGTATTGTCGGAATCAGTGATGTTAACGTAGAGTCTGACATAGAAGTGGATTTCCTTAAATATACTAATGGGCTTGGAGGTACAAGTCCATGGTATTAATTAGAAACGAATTAAAAAAATTGGGGTATAAAAAGTCTTTATTCTCACTCTTATTAGCCATTTTTATTTTGATACTACTCTATGCATTGTTTACTCGCTATGCCTATAATGAGTTATATGGGGATGACTGGCGGAAATCGCTCTTAGATACAAATAAATCAATTACTGCATTGCTTGAAGATGAGAGAACAAATAGTTTTTTATCCAAAGAGATGGGAGAGTTAATTCTAATCAATGATTACTACCTGGAAAATAATATCGACCCATCCCGTCCAGATTGCTTAAGGTTTTTAAACGAATCAAAGGATTTGGCAGTCTTTTTATTTATTGCGTGTATATTAATATCCTCAACAATCATTACGGATGAATATGATGATGGGAAAATAAAAATACTGTTGCTACAGCCTTATAAGAAATGGCACTTTATTGCAGCTAAATGGGTTGTTGTTATCCTAATAAACATTTCATTATGGATGTATTTTATTGTCTTATCTTTATCGATAGGTGCGGTATTTTTTGGGACTCAATTAATACCATCAGTAGGTTTAATTAATGGTGCTATAGTGCAAACAAACACGATATCATATTTAGTTCTCCAGTTCATAGCCTTACTGGTAAATAGTATTGCTATATCTATATTTGCATTTGTAGCTGCCAACGTACTAATTAAAAAAACGCTTTCAGTGGCAATAGGATTATGTGGCTATTTTTTTGGAGGGATATGTAAAAAAGTTTTGTCTAAATTGAGTTGGAACTTCCTCAAATATGAGTTTTTCACTTTAACAAGTGCTGATAGTTTAATATCAATATCAGCAAGGCAACTTCCATGGATTAGTCTTATTATATCAGGTTATATAATCTTAATGTTTATAGGTTCCTGTTTTATCTTCTCTCAAAGAAAGGGCTTATGTAACTAAATATTATAGAGGACGCATAATAATGCTCCCATAGGGTGAGACACGAAATTTTAAAAGTAAGTTATTCTAGAGACATGAAAAGGCCACCCGGTAGCACCGAATCTACTGGGCAGACAATTTTCTGTGCACGCTCCGAATAAGGTATGGGTTACGGATATTATATATCTTGCAACGTGCGAAGGCTGGTTATATCTTGCAATCGTTCTTGACTTATTCAGCAGGAAGATAGTTGGCTGGATCATCCGTAAGCGCATGACCAAAGAATTGGTTATTGATGCACTTGAGGGCGCTATTAAGAGACATAATCCCGACCCTGGCCTTATTTGCCACTCTGACCGTGGCAGTCAATACTGTAGCCATGCTTATCAGGAATTGCTTCAGAAGCACGGCTTCCTATGTAGTATGAGCCGCAAAGGTGAGTGTCAGGATAATGCCTGTACGGAAACTTTTTTTCATAGTATGAAGGTAGAATGGATATATGGAGAACCGTTGAAAACTAGATATCAGATGAAACAAGCCATTAGGGAATACATCGAGGTTTTTTACAATAGGCAGAGACTGCATTCAAATAATGGATATCTCTCCCCTAGTGAATTCGAAAGAGTTAATCAGTCCAGCTTCTTATTGTCCGCTTAGGCTTGACCAGATCACTGCGATCCTGGGAAACCTTTGCGGATACGATGTATTCTGCATCAACTGCTATAGTAGCGTTGTAGGCTGGTTTCAATTGCCGTTTCTCATATGGTCAGCGTGCAAATTTCTATAATCCATCCTTTCAAGCACGGCGTTGAGTAACCTTACCGAATCGTCCTCCGGGATTAGGTCACCAATGTCCATGGGTATTGCCAGTTGATACACACGGTTAGTGTATACTGGCTGTAGAATGTGGTTTATCATGCTTATATTCTATAGCAAAAGGCGGCTCCTGGGTACTACCAGATGCCGCTTTTTGTGTGTTTTTCAGGAGCCGCTAGTGCGACAGCCTCTTTTTTTCGGTTGCATATCTTAAATCCTGACAATCGGATGCCGAATAACTGTTCTAAACTTCTCCGGCGCAGTCTTCCTGGGGTCACCCAGGTAGATCTCATGATGTTGGCGCATGCCAGACATCTCCGTGCGGTAGCCATTATCTTCAATGAACTGTTCCAAGGCCGCTACTGTCGGCGGCTCATCGTCATAGGAACCAATATGCATAATCTGAGCGCACAAGCCCTCGGTGAGCTCCTCCAGCCGAGCTATGGTGGTATCCAGCGCCGGCTTTTTCTTGGCCAAGCTCACTTTGGCAGTCTCAAAAACCGCAGGAGTGACGAACTCCGGCTGGCGAATCATCATCACCCAAGAGAACTCGTCCTTTCTGCCGATAACGCTGCCGTCGAAAACATTATCCTTAAACCACCACAGCCCCTCCAAAGGCGGGACCACGTAATCAAAATAGCCCTCAGGTTGAGTTCCACTTTTCTTGCTCATCTTGATGGAGTAGGACAAACCATATAGCACTTCCACTGCCGCCTTGTACAAGGGGGAAGTGTTAGGATCGCCCCAGCCATCCACCATGATCAAGCACATGGTGGGCACATCGACGATGCCGGGCTTATCCTTAGGCAAGTACAGGTCTTTAAATTCCTTCTTAAAATCGAATGCCGCCAACATTATCAATCCTTTCTATTACCTGATCGGGTGAACAAATCCCATTCCGCAAGAATAACCTTTAGTTCCTCGTCCAAATAGGCAATCGCCTTGTGGCGGAAATCATCAGGGACACCGTAGTAGGCCTCGGCAATCCCTCCCGTTATTGCAGCAATGGTGTCGCTGTCGCCACCCAGGGATATTGCAGTGCGGATAGCATCCTCAAAAGAGTGTGACTCAAGGAAGGCTTGGATTGCCTGAGGCACGGTTTCCTGGCAAGTCACGTTAAATTTATATGTAGGTCGGATTTCAGCAATTGTAAAATCCAGGGGATAATATTCCCCTGAAATTCTACCCTTGATTTCGTCTTTAGTCTTGCCCTGCCTTGCCATATAGATGGCAACCATAGTGGCCTCGGCACCCTTAAGCCCTTCCGGGTGGTTGTGGCTGACAGCAGTGATAGCTTCAGAAAGGCGGATAGCCTCAGATTCGCTGCTGGCAGCAAACCCGGCGGGACTAATCCGCATGGCAGCGCCATTGCCGAAGCTATTATACGGCTGAGGGTTATTGCTGAACATCCAGCGGCTAAACATTCCTCCGTAGCCACAGTTGGGGTACTTGCGTCCAATCCCCTGCATAAACCTGACCGTTAGCTCACTGAGTAATTGGTAGTACTCAGGTGTCAAACCAACCTCAATTTGTTTAGCGGTCTCCATCAACGCCTTGGCCACGGCGAGGGTCATGATACTGTCATCAGTAGCACTGCAACCGGGAACAAACAGAGCAAAGTCCTTGCTGCGGTGGTTATTGAACTCAAAGCGCGACCCCACTATGTCCCCGATAACTGCTCCCAACATGTTAACATCTCCTTAATATGAGGCTCGCCAACTTAGCTCCCATAATTAAGGCTTAGCAAGCCACTAGCCAACACTTTGCCGCAGCCGCTTATAGGTCTTCATCAGCATAAAATCGACAACAACAGCTCTGAAGTCTTCGTCATCCAGTATCCGGGTGCAGAAGGCTTCATTTTGATCCATTCGCTGCACAACCTTATCCAAGAAAGAGTGTTCAAAGGCATAGCGGAAATCAGCGATAGGATTGTTCTTAGCCTTTTGCACTAATTCCTCATCCCCTGCAAAGTCCCGGCTCAACTGTTCAGTTACTATCCAGTCTGCCGGGGTAAGATTGACCCCAAACCGTTTATTAATCCGCTCAATGATAGCAGATAGCTCCTCTTCTTCCTCTTCCTTGCGGCCCGCCCCACTGCCTCCCCCTCCGGGCAGGGGATCCCCTTCATGAACTGAAGCATCTCCAGCAAAGGTCTTCTCAATCCGGTAATACTGGAGCTGGACTTCATTGCCTAGCTTAATACCTCCTCCGCCAATTCCCCGTTTGGTTTTGCGCAGCAGTAGGTCAAGGAAGAGATAGAGCTTGTGTAAGTCAACATCCTTGAAGGGAATGATCTGGAGCAGGAAGGAATACATGCGCACAAACTTCTTGCCCAGATGGTTAAACTGGTCCTGGGCCTCCTCTTCCAGCTTCCAATAGCGCTGGGCAGAAAGGTCTGTATAATGATTGAGGATTCCGTCCCGCTGTTTGTTCTCCTGGAAATAGGCCTCGGTAAACTTATCTATTTCTTCCTGGAGGTAGATCCCGAATTTATCCAGTTCATGCTGCAAGGTATAGAGATCATTGGGGTCAGTAACTTCTTCAACAACGGTCTCCTGGTAGTACGGGCGAAAAGCTTCCTGAATATCCTCAGCCTTGTTGACAAAATCCAGGATAAAGGTGTTACTCTTGTCCTTATGAATCCTGTTCAACCGAGATAGAGTCTGTACGGCCTTGACTCCGGATAACTTCTTGTCCACAAACATGGTATGGAGCAGGGGTTGGTCAAAACCAGTCTGGTACTTCTCTGCTACCAGCAGGACCTGGTATTCGTCGCTGGCAAAAGCAGCTGGCACTTCAGATTCCCGAAGCTTATTCATGTTTACCTCAGTGAATTCCATACCATCGTCATTCACAGTACCGGAAAAGGCCACCAAGGTCTTGAGATTCTTATACCCTTTCCGCTTAATATATTCATCAAAGGCCAGCTTGTATCTAACGGCATGGAGCCGGGAGCTGGTGACTACCATGGCCTTGGCTTTGCCCTCAATTCTATGCTGAGTGACCTGGCGGAAGTGCTCCACCATTATTTCCGTCTTTTGGGCAATGTTATGGGGATGCAAACTGACGAACCTGGCCAAGGCCTTGGCCGCCTTGCCCTTCTCCAGCTTAGGATCGTCCTTTATCCGCTTGGCCAGCTTGTAGTAAACGGAATAGGTCGCATAATTCTTAAGCACATCCAGGATGAATTCTTCCTCAATGGCCTGTTTCATGGTGTATAGATGGAATGGCTGGGGCAACCCCTCCGGGCCGGGAGTGCCGAACATCTCCAAAGTCCGGGCCTTGGGCGTAGCCGTAAAGGCAAAGAAGCTGATATTTTCCTGCTTTCCCTGCCGGGAGATGGCATTCATTATCTCCTCATCGGGGTCAAAGTCCTTCTCTTCAGCCAATTCATCGGCCTTGGCTGCCGCTTCCAGACTGGCAACCGAAAGGGCTTCCCGCAAAGAGGTAGCGTGCTTGCCAGCGGCGCTGGAATGAGCCTCATCGATGATGACGGCATAATTGCGTTGGCCTAACTCCCCCGCCTTCTCCAGGATAAAGGAGAACTTCTGCAAGGTAGAGATGATGATCCTGGTTCCGCCGGCCAATGCCTCCGCCAGCTGGTTGGAATCCTTATCTATCTTTTCTACCACGCCATGCTTATGTTCCAGCTGGTAGATGCTGTCCTGTAACTGCCGATCCAATACCAATCGGTCAGTGATGACGATGACACTGTCAAAGACAGATTCGTCCTTGTCATTGTGCAAATTGCACAGGCGATGGGCCAGCCAGGAGATGGAATTGGTCTTGCCGGAGCCGGCGCTGTGCTGAATCAAGTAGCTGTTCCCAGGACCCTGATAGCGGGCAGCCGCCTCTAATCTGCGCACCGAATCCAACTGATGGTAGCGGGGAAAGATCAGGGTCTCTGTAGTGTATTTCTTGCCCTGCTCGTTCTCCTTCTCGACACTCTCCACATAGACAAAGCGCTTTAATATGTCCAGCAGGCTGTCCCTCTCCAGGATATCTTCCCACAGGTAGGCAGTCTTAAAGCTGCCGGGATTAGGAGGGTTGCCCCTGCCCCCGTCAAAACCCTTGTTAAAGGGTAGGAAATAAGTATTGTCCCCGGCCAGTCGGGTGGTCATGTATACTTCGTCGGTATCTACAGCAAAGAAAACCAGGGCCCGCTTCTTAAACTGGAATAACAGTTCCCGGGGATCTCGGTCCCGTTGAAACTGGGCAATAGCATGATTGACATTCTGGCCGGTAAACTGATTCTTCAGTTCCAGCGCAGCAACGGGCAAACCGTTGACACTTAGGAGCATGTCCACACTGTTCTCGTTGACATTGCTGTACCGGACCTGCCGGGTGACTGATACCCGGTTTTTCTCGTACAGGGCTACCATATCCGGGTTCATGCCGGTGGCAGGCTTAAAATAAGCCAGGTCTAAGTAAACTCCGTAATCCTTAACCCCATGACGGAGAACATCGATCATGCCCCGGTGGTTCAGTTCCTGATGCAAGCGAGTGACAATCTTAATCCGGTATTGGTCCTTGTATATTTCCCGCAGCTTATTCATCTTTTCCGGCTGAGTATCTTCCAGGAATTCAAAGAGCAGCGTAGCATCCAGGGCAAAGTCCCGGCTGAAACTCCCTGGGACCCCCTGGACATAACCATGGGAAAGCAGGTGCTGTTCTAATTGGGTTTCAAAGCCCTTTTCTGTAGGTTTGGCTGGCACTATATCACTCCCCTGACATCAATCTTGCCGGTAACCGCCTCGGAGATTAGGGACTGGCGGTAGGATTTAAGCTGAGCGATGCTCTTCTGGATTCCAGAAATGAGGTCGTTTATCTCGGTTGTCTTTTGGTCTAGGTAATCGGCGATGGCTTGTTGTTCTGAGATTGGGGGAAAGGTAACCTTTAAATGTTCAAAATCATGACGTGATAAATACTGCTGAATTGCTCCCTGCCCTAAATACTGAAGCCATTCAGAACAAACCTGCATTAAATAATACAAGTAGGACGAACATAATTGTTGTGAAGGTACGATCCCGATAAAGGTTTGATTTGAAATTAATGGGCTTGCAACAATAGCTGTGCGACCCATCGTGCAACTACAAGAACATAGAACTGTTCCATTTGGATACACTTTTAAGTTCATCTTATTGATTAGCTCTGTTTCTACCCCTTGGCCTGACACGGATTCAGAGATATATTTACCCTTAAAATCTTCGATTCGAATCCAAGGAACATCCCCAGTAAGATTAACAGGTTTATCCCGCATAGGTACAATCATCCTTGACTTGTATCCTAGATTACTTACATCCCAATGCTCCGGGATTTCTCCGATCCACTCAACCCCCGAATCCTTCATCTTCACATCTGGGTCAAGGCCTTTAGTAACCGCTTCGCTGATAATCGCCTGCCGATATTCCTGCAGCAGGCTAACCAACTTCTCCTTATCAGCAATAAGGCCATCTATTTCAGTAGTCTTTTGGTCAAGGAAGTTTGCAATCACTTGTTGCTCATGTATGTGGGGTAGATAAAGCACAAACCTGCCAAACTTATCCTTTGTTAAATGTTGCATAGTTGAGCCATGAATATCCTTTTTCAATTCTTCGATAAACCAGTTGGCTAACCAAATGTAGAATTGTTGGCAGACCAAAGCCTTATTAGGAACAACTTTAAAAATATGCTGATTTAACAACGAAGGCTCATCGTTCCAAACATAGACACCCAAAGATGCTGACCATGAAAGCAATATGTCCCCGCTATTGATAACATACTTGTTGCTAATTGAGCCATCGTAGCGATTGTAATCTGTTGCCGGGTTGGTAAGGTTTTGTATGCGTATAATCTTCTTTCCCTCATTGGTCCATTCGTCGGGTTTAAATGCATACCCATTGATATAATCGGCAACATATTTAATCTTGCTCACTTCCCAATGCTCCGGCACTTCTCCAATCCATTCTACCCCGGAATCCTTATACTTCTCATAGGGCTTATATCTCGCCATTGCCCATCACCTTCCCGATCTTGGCCAGGATGTCCTTCTCCAGCACCTTGATCTCCGCCATAATTTCCTTCGAGGGCCTCAGGGGTTGGTATTTGTAGAAATGCCGTGTAAACGGAATCTCATACCCCACCCTGGTTTTGGATTCATCAATCCAGGCATCGGGGACATGGGGCTTTACCTCTCGCTCGAAATACTCGTAGATGGCCTCCTTCAGGGGGACATTTTCCGTATCCCTGAGCTCGGTATCGGGTTCGGGGTTTCCTTTATTATCGGTGCAGACATCGGCAGTCTCATCTCGTTGAGATAAGCCATTGAGAAGGGCTTTTAGAATCTGCGCAGATAGGGTTAAACCTTTGCTCTTGGCTGCTTTTTTCAGGGCCTTGGTGAATTCATCCCTGTTTTTATACAGAGTGCTATCCATGCTGTTCAGCATTTCAAGGATTTCAGTTTGCAGTTTCTTTCCTTCCTCAATCTCCTTCTGGCCAGCTTGTCCTTTCTTCCTGGACGTAGCCAGGTTCTCAAAGGCGCGCTCAGCCTTGATCCGTTCAACCCGTTCTTCATTAACCTGGAAGTTCAGTTTCAGTGGCCTTTCCACCGTGATCTTGCGGAATCCGAAGTCCTCGTTATCGAAGACCTTGCAGTTTTCCCCTTCCTTAAATTCAGCATATATTTGCGTAATCTCCTTAATCTGGTCCTCGGAGATTTCGTTGCGCTTATTACCCAGGCTCTTGCGCATCTTGACGAAGTAATCTACAGCATTGACCAGTTGGACCTTGCCGGTGCGGACTGGGCCTTTCTTAATATCCTCATTCTTACGGTTGGTGACGATCCAAATATAAGTAGAAATGCCGGTATTGTAAAAGAGCTGGTCGGGGAGGGCGATGATCCCTTCCAGCATGTCATTCTCAATAATCCAGCGCCTTATCTCCGATTCCCCGGATCCGGCATCGCCGGTAAAAAGGGGACTTCCGTTAAAGATAATGCCAATGCGGCTGCCTTCTTTATCCTGCTTCATCTTTGAAATTAAGTGCTGGAGGAATAACAAAGAACCATCAGAAATTCTGGGTAGCCCAGCGCCAAAGCGGCCTTTATCTCCCTTGGTTTCATGCTCCTGCATGATGAACTTGCTTGCCTTTTTCCACTCCACCCCAAAGGGAGGATTGACCAGCATATAGCGAAAATCCTTATCCGGGTGGCCGTCGTCGGTAAAGGTGTCGCCCAGGACAATGTTTTTCGCGCTTTGGCCCTTGATCATCATGTCCGATTTGCAGATGGCATAAGACTGGGGGTTTATTTCCTGGCCAAATGCCTCGACCTGAATATCTGGGTTCAATTGGCGCAGATAATTTTCCGTCACACTGAGCATGCCCCCAGTCCCGGCAGCGCAGTCATAGACCGTTGTAATTTTGCCGGGTAAGGTCAGGTCCTCATTGGCCCCCTGCAGTAGAATGTTAACAATCAGGCGGATGACTTCCCGGGGGGTATAGTGGTCCCCGGCTTCTCCATGCTCTGAAAATCTCCGAATCAGTTCTTCAAAGATATAGCCCATCTCCAGGTTGCTGACCACCGAAGGATGTAGATCAATCTCAGCAAACCTGGCTACAATCATGTAAAGAAGGTTATTTTCATCCAGTTTGGAGATTTGCTTATCAAACTCAAAGTGCTCTATTATTTCCCGGGCGTTTTTGGAAAACCCGTTTATGTAATTGCGCAGGTTGCTGGCGATATTGTCCGGTTCCGCCAGGAGTTTTTGAAAGTCATAGGGACTGGTGTTACTGAATTGCTGCTTGGAAACAATGTTCAGGACTGGGTCAGAATCCTGCAGTTTAGTCTTTTTCAGGGCTTCGTATTTTTGCAGAACAGGTTCCTTAGTATCTTCAAGGACGCAGTCAAAGCGCCTGATTACTGCCATAGGCATGACGACATCCCCATACTGCTCTTTCTTATATGGCCCCCTCAGGAGTTCTGCTATAGTCCAAATAAAGTTGACTTTGTCATTGAAATTGCTCACAAATGTCCCTCCGGTCGGCATAATTACTTAATATTAACATAGTTCGACGACAGCTATTGTCAATCCTGCCTTACGAAGCGCCGGCAACATCCTGACAAATAAAAAGCCCCCCTAAGGAGCAGGAGGATTGCCCTATTTGAAGGCAGTTTACCAAGACTAGTTTTTAGGTTACATGTGTTAGGTATCAGTTGCCCCCAATATTATTAAAGGCCATTTGGATAAATTCTTTCGCATTCTGCACATCTTCTTCAGCATTGATTAAAATCTCAAGATCACCGGTGCCATAGTGACCAATGCTCCTGACATCCCTATGATTATCCGCCAAATGAATGCTGCTTGGGTCAACTTTCATGAACAATAAGATTTTGGCCCGATGAATCTCCATGCACACGAAGTTCTGAGAAACCTTGTAGGCAATGTAGTGTTTTTTAGGTGCTTCTTCCACTGATTCGTCGAGACCGCAAATAAATTCCCGTAATGCCTCTGCTAAAGGTCTCTTTTTTGGTTCAATCTTATCCAAGTGCTCTGCAACAAAATAGACTCCGGTTGCCCTGGTTAATGCGGCTTTCTTACCCGCTTCGACCATGAGGGGGTCCTTACTTCTTTCATTAACCGTGCCAGAAAGGGCAACAGACTTCTTAAAGACCTCCTCAAAGAATAAAGAGCCATTACTAAAATACCGATATTGCCATAACTCAATATTTGACCCCATCATTTTTACAGCATGCAGATCATATTTTTTATATTCCGGGGCAATGCAGATTACCCTGATGCTAGACCAGTCAACTTGGATATTTTCCTTAGGAAAAGCTTTCTGGACAGCAATTTCGAAGTCACCACGGTGGTCATTGATCCAGGATAAGTAATATAAGCTTTGATTAATTAGCTGGGAGGATTCTATAACTTTATACTCAATGATTACAGGATTGTTCTCTTCAGATAAGGCAAGGGAATCTATTCTGCCGCCATGGACCGGACCTGTAGAATATTCACTTGCCACTAACCGGCAGTTGAAGATTACATCCAGATTTCGCTCAATTAGATTTTGCAGTTCCTTCTCATTGGTGAATTTAGCTGGCTTAATTAGAGTCAGCTTTTCATTACTTCTCTGAAATAAAGGCAAATTTAACACATCCCTTTCCGATGCTAAACTACTTGAGCAATAGAAATGTTCAATGCAATACCAATTCGATGGATAATGGTTGTTTTCTCTGCCGGCCACGGAAATTCCTTTTTTATTTGACCATAAAAAAGAAAATGAGTCGATTAATTGTCCAATCGACTCATTTTAATATTGTTCTGGTGGGGCTGGCGGGTTTCGAACCTGCGGCCTCTTGAATGTGAGTTTGGCCCTGTCCATACCAGGCGGTATCATTATATGTCACTAATCCTTTATTCTCAGGACTAGTATGGCTTTTGGTGATATATGGTGCCACGGAATTCCGTGTATTTTTTCGTCAGGAATTCGTCAAAATTTCGTCACAGGTAAACTCACTTAATATATCATCCTTTTACTTTTATTACTAACTCCCACTCAATGAATCAGAGAAAATATCAGGTGTTTTGGGGTATTTTGCACCTGCTTTAGGGTTATTTTTTGTCCTTTTCTCTCTATTATTTAGGTTAACTTTTTTTGTTATCAAATTGTTATCACGGACTTTTGCTCTCTGGCAATTGAACGACTGGAATATTCGAAAACTTTTCGCTAGCATCTGCCTTTAACACACCTAAAAATAAGATAGGTTGAGTTGAAGTAAGACTAATCTCTACTGGAAACCCTGGCACTGTCGGTCGTTGAACGGTTATAGCTAATACATTGGCTTGTATTACACCAACTATAGTCCCAGCGGTTGCAGCTTTTTCATTAAACCCTGTTAGGCAAAAGGGATCAGAAGTGCACTTCTGATATGCTCCCCTTTGAGTGGACACCTGAAATAACTAAAATTCAGGACTATACAAAGGGGAGTTTTCTATGGGAAGAAAAAGTTATATCAGTTATGAGAAAAAAGTTGAAGCCGTAGAAAAATATCTTCGAGGAGAAGGTAGCCAAGAAAGCATAGCACGCGAATATGGAATAGCTACCTCTGGCTTTCGGCAATGGCTAGCGAATTATGAGGCTATGGGTCCTTCTAGTCTAGCAGCCACACATAAGAACAACAGATACAGTGTCGAACTAAAAACTGCGGCAGTGGAGGCGTATCTCCAGGGGCAGGGAAGCATATTTGAGATATCTAAG
>DIOR01000029.1 GCA_002423965.1 Firmicutes bacterium UBA5509
CTTATAACTTGAGTGGATTTTATCCTCAAGTAAAGCCAACTAGTCATAGAATCCCTGCAGAGGGCGCGGGGAAGAGCCTTACTAATGGTGCAAAGATGACAACCAATAAGGCACTTGATGCAGCAGATGATTTTCTTGGGGAAGGGTACAAAGAAGTGGCACCAGGAGTTTTCCGTTCGAAGGATGGATTACGACAGGTAAGGATGACGGATGCAGATATTACCGGTGCACATGGTGGCGGTGCTCATATGAATTTTGAAACTGGTAAGTCAATTACTAATCCAAATGGAAGAGTGACGTTTAAAGTAAATGATAATATTCATATTTATCTAGCAGATCAAGGGAGGAAAAATTGTTGAATGAAAAAATTAAAGAACTGAAAATGTGTTACCAAAAACTCTTTGAAGAGGACATTTATAGTCAGTGCTACATTGAAGTGACGGATAAAGACGAGATTGTATTATCCGCTAATAAAGAAGGATTACTATTACTGATAGAAGAAATTATTGCACTCTGTGAAAATGAGCAATCGGGAAGTCATTATCATTTGGATGAAGCAGGAATGGCGAATAAATGCGATAAACCTTTAGTTATACAGCTTATCAAGGCTTCATGGCAGAATGATTGAGGACGTGCCTATTTTTACACATTTCAATTAAAAACCATAGGGGTCAGCAATGACCCCTATATGTTCCTTGAAAAATGCGGATTTCCAGAGTTTATGACCTCGATGGCGACCTCAAAACCGTAAATCCGACCCCGATGGGAATTGTTCTCCGACCCGCATTGCGGGGCGGTATGAGCCGGAGCGGGGAAGCTCTGCGACCCCACTCCTTTAACCTGCATGGTTTTCGACCCCATGGTTCAGCCTGTAAATGGGATGGTTAGGGACTATTTACTGCCGGATGATTTTATCTGGTGATTTCCGGCACAAAGCCCCCAAATTCCTCCTCACCTTCGTGGAAGGTAAAACTACCCTATGGCGACAGCTAAAACGCAACACAGGGGCACACAGTGGCTTACGGCGTTAAGCATTTGAGTGACGGAAAATAAGTGGATTTATTAAAATGTAACGAGCAGCTTCTGTAGATTGTCGGTAACGAACATATAAACCGGCTTGTACCCCATGGTTCATGGTGAACCATGGATTTACAGGAAATCTGTTCTATGGTAAAATTTGCGCTAGAGGGGGGTATAAGGGGGTACGAAAATCCTCCGTTTATTTTTTTCTGCAGTTGACAGTTTTGATACAAAGCGCAGAAATGACTTGCAATCCTTTTCAAACAGAGTTAACATCACACACCAAAGCAAATAACCTGTTTGAAACTGTGAGTCTTGCGGTAGATAGGCTGTCGTGCCCTTGCCCGTTCTGAGAACGAAGGCTATCATCTGAGGTTGCCGGTACTAGGGCTTTATGTGGATGGCAGGACAAAAGAAGGGATGATATGCAGAGAAGAGAAAATTACCTCTATGTCGGTATGGATTTGCATAAGGACACCCATACCGCTGTTCTGGTGAATTGCTGGAATGAGAAACTGGATGTAATGGTAATTAAGAACAAGCCCAGCGAGTTTGGCAAGCTGGCAAAACGAGTAAACAAAAAAGCCACTGCCTTACAAGAACGATTGAAAGACCTGCGTGTAGAGCGTGGGCTGGCGCTGGAACAGCTTGAGGAGCAGGTAAATCTCTCCAAGTCTGCACTTGGCAGTTATGAAGCAAGGGCTTCAAGGACATCAGCCACTACGCCATTATTAAGCTGGCAAAGTTTTACGGTGTGACAGCCTATTATCTGCTGGGGCTGTCGGAAACAAAAGATTCTGGCACAGTTTCTCCCTAAATTAAGGAACTATAATGGTATTGGTGCCCTTAAAAGAATGCTTAGGAAGACGGGGAGTCTAAACGTTGCGGATGCTTTGTATAGAGCGACAAAGGGTGCCCGATACTTGAACGTATTTAAGTCTCGCTATAAAGCTGATAAGGATGATATTAAGACAATAGCAATGATATCCGCTCTGCCTCCCGATGAAGATGTTCTGGGTTTTTTGAAGGAGGTTTACATTAACAGTGAAAACCCAGTTAATCGCAGTACAGCGGTAAGGGGTATACTTCACAACACAGGATATATAAGGGACCCATGGAGTATTAGTGAAGCAAACGCTCAACTTCCATTACGCCGAAAGTTAATGTCAGACGATAAAGAGGAGAGGAAAGTACTTCTGGAAAAGTTCCTCAGAGGCGGATTTGATTCATGCAAGGAATAATGCAGAAGTAATATCATTTTAGCTCGTGACAAGATTCCTATATTTCCATGAGCGTTCTATTATTTAAGGATTAATTCTGGTAATCAAATTTCGAACATATACAGTGGGCGATCGTGCCGGTAGCAGTAATTTTGCCGCCCTGGTGGAACAGGTTCGGGAAAGCATAAATTTCAGAGAGCAGCATGCCGATGCGATAAACGCTGCCTTTGAAAACGAAATGATGGTCCCGGAAGAAATCAGGGCAGAGTTGGCCGAGCTGAGGAAAAAAGAGGCCGCTAGCCAGATGCTGCAATCAGGAGCTATAGCAATAGTTGCAACAGCAGGTGCTGCAACGCCGATTGTGATAGCAGGATTCGCTACAGGTTCTTTTACGATGGCATACGGGGTCTCCAATTATGAAGAAGCAAAGAACAGCTATCTCCTGGGCTAGCAGGGGATCCGTATACATCAGCATTTAACCCAATCCGGGATACTGTATTCTGTGGCAATCAAATGGCGTATGATATCTTCGGTCAAGTGAGCATGACCGCATCAGCACTGGTAGTGCCGGCAGGAAGAGCACTCCAGGCCAGTACCTCGGTACCACAAGCTTTGGCCGTCCATTTGGGCAAAACAGCAATTGCTTCCGGCACAACCTACGGGGTAAACAAGATTGGGGAACAATATGGGTTGTCCGATGATGCACGCTTCTGGATTGGAGTAGGCTCGGGGATTATCGTGGGAATAGTCACTCAAAAAATAGATGAAGCTTATAACTTGAGTGGCTTTCATGCGTCAAGAGTAAGGACTAGAACGTACTCGCCTGTAAATCCCGGCCCGTTAAAAGAAGATGTAGCTAATACATTTTCAGGCGCAACCTATACGGAGACTACATTAACTGAAGATACTATTTTTTATAGAGTATACGGCGGGGAAGCAGAGAAAATAGGAAGATTTTTGTCGGCTACACCACAACGTGGCGGACTTCAATCGCAAATAGATTTAGCTCTAAATCCCGAGTGGGGTAATACTGCAGAGTTTGTGACACAGGTTGTGGTCCCAAAAGGAACTGTTATTTATCAGGGAACTGCAGCACCTCAAATAATTTTCGGAGGGGTAGGGAAACTACTTGGTGGTGGTAGTCAGATTTATATACCGGAGGTGGATTCAAGTTGGTTTATACCGTAAAATGCGATTGCGATGAGAGGGTAGGCAGTGAGATTAACTCAATTAATCTTTTTAAAGAACTTAAAGCATTTTTTGAAGATCAAGTTAAGCGAGGCATTTTTAAAGATAATCCAGTGGAGGCGCCATTTTATGTAGGAAAAGGAGCTTCCACCAAAATAGAGTGGTTTGCGTCAAAGTGGTATAAGTGCAATGTATGCGGTTGCTTATGGGAATTTGAATACCCAGATTTCCCCGCGAAGGGTTTTGTAAGGAAATTCGCTGATGGTATATATCACCCAAAGGAGTATTACAATGGATGTAAATAAACCAATAACTAACCCAGCTTTACTTAACGCTATTAAGGTTATGAAAGAGAACAGTTCAAAGAAGTGGCAGTTTGTAAAAGCCTTGTACAATGCAAAATTTCTTATCCCTGCTTTAGTTGATCTAGATGATAGCGTCCTAAAAGAAATAATTAGAAAAAAAACCATAATTTCATTAGCACACATTAGCAATAATGAAGGTGATAAATACTTAATGGGATTCACTGATTGGATAGAGCTGAAAAAATGGAAAAATGTAGAGAGACAGAAAGCACTCATATTGACATACAAAGATTGTAGAGAGATAGTTCTCAGGAACCTTTCAGTATACACGGGATGTAATAAATCCTCTTGGAGATAATGTTCTTCTTCATGCAGAGACAATCCGCGCTCTTCATCAACAATTTGTGAGTTTGGAGAAAGGTTCACGCGTAAAGATTGGTCTTCCTAAAGATTACCCTTTAGATATGATTGAAAACCTTAAGCGTCATTTTGCTGAAGAGAAAACTGTTAGAACTGCATATCTGCTGTGGATGGTTAGAGGGGAAGAAGGTAGTTTTTTGCTTGTACTAAAAACCAATAGAGATAAGCAAATTGTGATTCCTAAAATAGGAGAGCTATGCTGGCCATACTTAAGAGGAAGATTACTAGATATTATTTCGCTGGATACTGCTTTTGCTCAAAGTGTAACAGATGGATTAGACCCATTTTATAATGCTTAGTTTTCCCAGTGAATGAGGTATTCCTGCCCTGTACATGGTGCAGCACCATAGGAACCTTATACTTCCAGTGCAACGTGACCTCTCTTTTCTCATCATATCCAAGATCAAATTGAGCTAGCAATTATAAATGCATTGTAACGATGGGGTCTGTGTCCAGTAACAAGGACGCGTATACCCCCCAAATCAATCGGTTATTTAGTAAACGTTTTGTTAAGTCCAATCGTTTAATAGGTGTTTAACAGTGATTCATACGCCTCTATTCGTTTGGGCTTTTTATTATTCAAATTTCATATGATTGTCCCCGTGTTAGAAAGTGGCAATAACAATCCCTGCACTGAAGGGAGGGATACGCTTGGTGTCTATGAAAATGGCATCATATTTCGACACGTCATCGCCAGAGAATGGCGCGGTTTTCTGGAGTGGGGCTAAGGACAAAGCCGCACAATATGTGAAATCCATCAACGGCACAATACTTGAGCAAACACCAGGTGGTCAAGTATTCGATAACTGGAAAGGCTTAGGAGGAATATATCCCGAATGGGAATCCAATTCTCCCCTTAGCCAACGGCCAATCTGGGAAGCTTTGTCAGCTCAGTATGCCAACGGTGCTACAGGTGATGTAACATACATTGGTCCGATGGGCTACATCGGACCAATGTATGATGGGGTGGAATCTGATATTATCTTTAGGAGACTGCGCGAGGGCTTTATTACTAATTTTATAGAGGTGTCTACAAATGGAACATAGCAGGGCATACAAGTATTTAATTGAAGGAGTTAACGCCACTGGTTACGAAAGGAAGGACGGCTATTATCCGCTTATAATGGAGCAGATATATGACTGGGAGCGGGATGAGGTTGAGAAAATAATATGGGAAACTTTTCATAAAAACAAAGACACTCAACTGGCACAGTTTCTCCCTAAATTAAGGAACTATGATGGTATTGGTGCCCTTAAAAGAATGCTTAGGAAGACGGGGAGTCTAGACGTTGCGGATGCCTTATATAGAGCGACAAAGGATACTCGATACTTGAAAATATTTAAGTCTCGCTATAAAGCTGATAAGGATGATATTAAGACAGTAGCAAAGCTATCCAATCTGCCTCCCGATGAAGATGTTCTGGGTTTTCTGAAGGAGATTTATATTAACAGCGAAAACCCAGTTAACCGTAGTACTGCAATAACTGGAATACTTCATAACACAGGATATATAAGGGACCCACGGAGTATTAGTGAGCTAACCTCTAAAGTTTCGTTAGCACGAAAGTTAATGTCAGACGATAAAGAGGAGAGGAAAGTACTTCTGGAAAAGTTCCTTAGAGGGGAATTTGATTCTTACAAAGAATAATGCAGAAGTAATATCATTTTAGCTCATGACAAGATTCCTATATTTCCATGAGCTTTCTATTATTAAGGATTAATCCTGGTAACCAAATTTCGAACATATACAGTGGGCGATCGTGCCGGTAGCAGTAATTTTATCGGTCTGGTGGAACAGGTTCGGGAAAGCATAAATTTCAGAGAGCAGCATGCCGATGCGATAAACGCTGCCTTTGAAAACGAAATGATGGTCCAGGAAGAAATCAGGGCAGAGTTGGCCGAGCTGAGGAAAAAAGAGTCCACTAGCCAGATGTTGCAATCGGGCTTGATAATCGTAACCGGAGCGGTGGCAATAATAGCAACTGCAGGAGCCGCGACGCCGATTGTGATAGGAGGATTCGCTGCAGGTTCTTTTACGATGGCATACGGGGTCTCCAATTTTGAAGAAGCAAAGAACAGCTATCTCCTGGGCTCAGCAGGGGATCCGTAATATTGGAACCAGGAACCACATTAAGGACAGGTATAGCAAACGGTATATTTGGATTCGATGGTGTGGTGTCCAGTATGATTTAATGGGACAGTACATGGTGAATTAATAAACGCTAGGCCATTCCCATAAAAGAGGTGTGACGAAAGTGTTTGAGTTTTATGATAATAAGTTGGCATTGCGAAAGTCAAGCATGCCGAGGATATTTTTCTAGTTTTGCTAGAAGTGCCCGAGGGTTCTAAGGAAGTTGATAATCTATTTGGCGTAGATTCAAAAGGTAACGTTCTTTGGAGAGTGCAAAGTGTAAAAGATGCATTTTGTTTGCAACAAAATACGCCATATATCTCTATGGAAATACTGGATAAACAAATAGTTCAAGTGACTAGCTTTTTCGGAATGCGGTTTTTTGTTGAGATTTCTAGTGGAAAACTCATTGATAAAGAATGTATTCGTTGGTAAATATCATTTTGAATTACATTCCTCACATCGTTTCCAAGAGCATTAGTAGTCCAAGCTGGCAAGTCAGCAATAGCCTCCGGCACAACCGACGTGGTAAACAAAATCGGGTAACATTATGGGTTGTCCGATGACGCACGCTTCAGGCTTGGGATAAGCTCGGGAATTATCGTGGGAATAGTCACTCAGAAAATAGATGAAGCTTATAACTTGAGTGGCTTTCATGCACCTATTATAAGAACTTATTCGCCAGCAACCCCCGGCCCATTAAAAGAAGATGTAGCTAATACATTTACAGGCGGGACCTATACGGAAGCTACATTAACTGAAGATACTACTTTTATCTTGCCCGTCAAAAACAGTACGATGGCCATAACCATTCCTTTGGCGATAGAAACAGCTTTTCCAAAACAGACAAAGACGCCACCTTTATGCGAATGAAAGAAGACCATATGAGAAACGGCCAATTGAAACCAGCCTACAACGCCACTATTGTAGTTGATGCAGAATACATCGTTGCTGCGATGATCTCCCAAGATCGAAATGATATGGGCACATTCATCCCTATAATGAAAAGCTGCTCCCCCTCGGCTATACAGAGCCAGTAGCAGATGCGAAGCAATACTGTTCCCTCTACCCCAGCATTTTGATTGAAGAAGAAGAGACACAAAATTTGATGGATTATGTGAGGGAAAGCCCTTCTAATCGAATAGGTCAGTACTACCAGCATATAGTCCCTGATTTTCAGAGTGAGGTTAATCAGATTTTCACTGAGATGCGGCGACACGTACCGGATCCAGGGGCTATTACAATCAAATTTGCTCTTTAATAAGGAACCTGGCAGACGCGGGGGGCTGTATCCAGGCTGAATCAATTATCCAAGCATAAAAAACCCAATACCCTCGCCGCCCGGCCTTTATTGATGAGCTCTCACAAATCAAACTGTGAGTTAGGCCCCATGCATTAAGCATAAGCAATCCTTCGCCCGTTGTTGTTAGCAGTTTGTTTGGTGTAATATACCTTTCGAGGGGTTGAATCAGGATATTCCAACGATTTCTTGGCCACGACCCCCTAAGACTGGAGGCCAAGGAGTCAGGATGCAAGATAATGCGGTTTGCATGTTCTTAGTCCGTATTGACAACTAAAACAAAAGCCCCTAGTCTTAGAGGTGAACTGGGATAATTCGCATTTCATAAGAACAGTGAGGGTGACGATATGCTAAAAAGGATCTTTCTTTGTCTTCTGGTTGCATGTCTCCTGGCGATTCCTGTACAAGTTGAGGCTTCTAGCATTGCCAACCTAGGTTTTGTAGAAACAGAAGTAACCTTGCTGCCAGATGGCAAGGCCATTGTGACCTACACTGTTCGGTATAATTTGGTCCCGGGGAGGAGCATGCTGGCCTTTGGAATGTCGGGCTTCGGCAGACTCGGGCCTGTTTTTGATGAGGAATATGCCTGGGTTATTACCGCGATAATATCTCCCATGGTATCGACATAATTAATCTCGGCGGCGGCAACTATGACATTATCCATGCCGATAATCAGCGCTTGGGCGGGGAGCATCTTACATACAAGTTCCGCTTTGTTGCAGATATGGTGGATGCGGGATACCTGGCCGGGACCACAACTGACGATGGGCGCGACCTAATTGTGTTTAACTGGGCTCCTAGTCAGTGGGATGAGGCAATGGAGCACTATACTGTTGCAGTCAATTACCCCATCGCTTTCCCGACAGAGGGCACCAGGGAAGAGGTTGAGGAGTTTTTACTTGAGCACGAATTTGCCACCGAAGAATCGATGAATGAAGAGTACCTGATAGATTATCGGGTGAATGTGCTTGATGAAGGGACTGGCACCCCCTGGGTGCAGGTGTTGCTGCATAAGGACAGGCCTCCTGCAAAGTATCATTTCCACATCCAGCAGTACATCAGCGCAGATGTGTTTGAGATAGACCCGAGCAGGATCGATGGGAGCGGTGGCCAAAAGCCCGACCCATGGCAGCCCGGCCCTGTTGACCCTCGCCCCCATGGCGGTCCCTCAAATAAGACTGCCGGCAGAATCGGCCTTCTTGCGGCGATGTTTATCCTGTTCTTAGTGACCTTTGGCGCCGTGGGCAAGAAACATCGTTCCATGGTCAGCGCCCAGGCCACCTTGGACCAGGTGCAATGGGCCCGGTCTGATTGGGAGCCCCCCCAGCTTGAGATCGCGTCCTTTCGTAAGGACGGCACCATCGCCAAGGACTTGGATCCCATCGAGGCGGCGTTGTTCATCGGAACCCCGTACAAAAGCACCCTCTCGTCTATATTATCCAAGCTGGTAGCCATGGGTTACCTGGAGGAAGTTTCCCGGGATCCCCTGCGTGTGCGCCGCATCGAAATAGATAATCTGGTCTTTTCGGTTAGTGAATATGAGCGCTTGATGTACAATGCTGCAGCAGATGGCGAGTTCAGTGAGCGGGAGCTGGAGGGCATTCTGCAGAGGATAGTAGATAACGTGCAAAGAAAGACCTGGGACTGTGACATCGAGGCGACCCGCCAATATTATTATGGGCAAATTGCCGAGGTTGTTGAGGAAAAGGGCACAGATGAAAGAGAGTATGAGGAATATGAAGAGGGTGAAGAATATCGCGATCCAGTATTTGGCCACTACTGGCCTCACTGGTATTTTTATCACAGTGGTCTGATCTATAACAATGACGCTGATAGGTACGATGTCTCTATACCTGCCAACCCGGATCATGTGGGCTTTCAGTCGATAATTAACTCAACCACCGGTGCTTTTGCCTGTCACTCTGCTTGCCATGATGCTTGTCATTCCGCCTGTCATTCGGCTTGTCACTCTGCCTGCCATTCGGCCTGTCACTCTGCCTGTCATTCAGCCTGCCATTCGGCCTGTGTAAGCGGAGGTGCCCGATGAGCAAGGATAAGTTGGCCTGGGTCGATGAGTTTCTTACCCGCATTAAGCCTTATGTTCATATGCGTCTTAGGGATAATGTGCTGATTCGCATGCCCAACGAAGCCTTTAAGTTAAATAACACCGGCGCCCGGGTTATTGCCCACATTCTGGACGGTGGGTCCATCCAGGACATCATTGAAGCCAGAGCCGATTTCCCTGAAACCCAGCAGCAGCTGGAGCGGTTCTTTGTGGACTTTACCCGGATGTGGAATGATGAAGTATGCGAGAATTACAACACACCTGCTATACGCAGGTGTGAGTTTAGCCTTGGCTATATTCAGCTGCCGGTCTTATCCGAAGTGGCCCTTACTTCGGCCTGCAATATAAGGTGTCAGTTCTGCTACGGGGGCTGCACTGAGACGAAAAAGGAGGCCCAGCTGGACACCCAGGGGTTCAAAAGAGTCCTGGATACTATCCGCCATGAGGCGGAGGTGCCCAGTGTATCCTTTACCGGGGGCGAACCCCTTCTGTATCCAGACCTGCCCGAGCTCATTAAGTATGCTACTAAAGAAAATGGCATGAGGGTGAACCTGATTACCAATGGCACCCTGGTAACTCCGGGCAAGGCCAAAGACCTGGCCCGAGCTGGCCTGGCATCGGCCCAGGTGAGCATTGAATCTGCTCATGCCGCCCAGCATGATGCCATTACCGGAGTGCCGGGATCCCATGCAGCGTCCATAGCTGGGCTGCAGGCGCTGATGTCCGCCGGAATCCGGGTGCACCCCCACATCACCATCTGCAAGCCCAATCGACATACCCTCGATGATTATCCCGGTTTTTGCAAGGGTATCGGGGCAGAGCGCTTTTCCGCCAACCTGGTCATCCCGGCAGGGCGGGGCACAGATGCTGGACTGATGGTGAGTTATAGCGAGATCGGTCAGATTGTAACAAAAACATTGGCGGTGGCAGCCAGAGCGGGTGTTGAATTCATGTGGTATTCTCCCACACCCATCTGCCTCTTTAACCCACTGGCGGCCGGTCTTGGCAACAGGGGCTGCAGCGCTTGCGAGGGCTTGCTCTCGGTTGACCCCCAGGGCAGAGTGCTGCCCTGCTCCAGCTGGCCCGAACCCTTGGGCAACCTGCTGGAGGAGGGTTTTGAATCCATCTGGTTTGAGAAACGAACTCAGTGGATCCGGGGCAAGGAGGCTGCGCCGGAAGAATGTAAGGCTTGCAGACATTTTGCCGCCTGTCAGGGCGCCTGTCCGTTGTACTTCGGTGTGCATGGCTGTGCTGAGCTCAGTAACTCTTGGATGACACTGGGATTATGTAAGGATAGGGGTGCAGTATGAACAACTTTCGCATGCCGGGTTTCCCACCCCCGGAAAAACAGGACAGCGTCCGGTTTCTTGTTCTAAAAGGTCTTTCATATTCCACCAGGATGTTGCTATATTTTTTACTAATAGCGGTAGGGTTTGGTATTCAGCTGCTGATGCTGACTGTCTGGCCGGGAGCACTATTATTGGTTTGTGCAACCACCCTTAACCTGGTTATTGGCTATGATAGCCGCGTGCGCCTTAAAACCTTTGACCTGGACAGCAACTGGACTGAAGTGGATATGGATCGCATTCACCAGGTAGAAAAGCTTGATGCCCGGATAACGAAATGGGATGCTGATTCCCTTGATATTAGCAATGCCCAGGGCGCGCTTATGTTTTTTGTTTCTATAGCGGGCATTATTATCTTGTCTCTGTTGTCCGGGGCTATTTCCGGGCAATTTGCAGTGGGGGTTATTATTTTCACCGATGCAATAATCCTTGTGCTGCCCCTGTGGTTTAATGGTATACGGCAGATACTGAAGCAGAATAACCTGCGGGTCAAGATCGGTATTGTTACCGAGCTGGAACGCTTTTTCCAGACTGCTAAGCAGGACGGTGAAACTTTTAAGCCTGGATTACTCTTGGCCCGGGACAAGACAGGAAAGAGTGTCCCCACAGATACCCGCTTTACCATTAGATTTAATGATATGCCTGCTGACTTTTATGGCATTCAGGCCCAGATCAATATCAATTTGGTCCAGGGCTCAAGCTACCCGTACTTTTATTGCGTCATACCTGCAAAAAAGGGTTATGGCCTGAAGCAGTATATTAGCAGCATCCCAAAACGCCCCAAGGTTACCATCGAGTTTCAAGAGGATCAGAGCGCCGAAGTTATAGTTATCCGCCAGACCACCACAAAGCAATCGGGCTATCATACTAAGTCACCTATTTGCAGAAGCATCCTAGAGGTAACCCTCATCGCTGCCAGAATGATACTTGATAATTAGGCTGGTCCTAAGGTACAGCCATTTACCGGGCTAAAGTAAACATAACTCTTGCCCAGTCAATTCATTTTACGAAGAGGTGATATTTGTGTTGGAACTGCCCGAGGTAATCACCATGGCAAAGCAGATAAATGAGCATGTTGCCGGCAAGGGAATACGCCAGGTACTTCCACCCACCAAAACACATAAGTTTTGCTGGTTTGCAGGGGATCCGGCGGCATATGATGCCGGGCTCAAAGGGCATACCGTGCAGGCAGCTGAAGGGTTTGGCATCTATGTGGAGATATCCTTTGATAATGGGGATTACCTGTGCTTCAATGATGGCGTCAAGGCACGTCTAATCAAAGGCGCTGAGGTGCCGAAAAACTATCAGCTTTTGATGGAGTTCGATGATGAAACCGCCCTTGTCTTCACCGTCGCCATGTATGGCGGCATTATCCTCCATGACGGAAGCTATGATAACGAATACTACCTAAAGAGCAAGGCCGCCATCTCACCCCTTTCCCATGAGTTTGAAGCGTATTATCGTCAGTTAGTCGCAATGAGCAAGGCGACTTTGAGCGCAAAGGCGTTTCTTGCCACCCAGCAGCGTTTCCCCGGTATTGGTAACGGCGTACTCCAGGACATTCTGCTTGCGGCAGGTATCCATCCAAAACGGAAAATCGGTACACTCAGTAGCTCAGAGCAGGACAACCTGCTCTATCACATGGTAGCCGTCTTGGGCGAGATGATCGAAGGTGGAGGACGAGACACCGAAAAGGACCTCTTTGGGCAGCCCGGCGGCTATCCAGTGCGCTTATCGAAAAACACCCTTGCCCTGGGCTGTCGGAAGTGCGGTGAGACTATAGTAAAAGAACCCTACATGGGCGGGGCTATCTATTACTGCCCCTCATGTCAGGTGCTGACCAGGTAGTCTGCAATGGGTAAGACACTACTTACAATCCCAGCTCCAACTGAATATCTAGGGACTCGCGGTGTGCGAAATCAAGCGTGCATTGATTCTATGTTAGGCTTGAGATAGTCGAGAGGTGACATATGGTTATAGATTTTAAGAAAACTCAACAGGAGTTATACCGGCCAAAGACAACGCCGTCCATCGTTGACGTACCCGAGATGAAGTTCATAATGGTAGATGGCCAAGGCGATCCCAATACGAGTTCTGAGTATATCGCAGCAGTCGAGCTACTTTACGGCCTATCCTATGCAATTAAAATGGGCAATAAATCTGTAATGGAGTATGTCGTTCTGCCACTTGAGGGACTATGGAGTGTTGCTGGTAACTTCAAAGGTGGCGGAGCGGCGATACCCGACAAAAGTAAATTTGTGTGGACTATGATGATTCGCCAGCCGGACTTCGTTACTTCGGAGATATTTGATCTTGCCAAGGCCACACTTGCCAAGAAAAAGCCTGGCCTGAACACATCAAAGGCAAGGCTCGATTCACTCAGTGAGGGGCTGTGTGTCCAGGTTATGCACATTGGCTCATATGACGAAGAACCTGCTACGATTGTGGCCATGGAGCGGTTTGCGACCGAAACCGGCTTCACAATCGACATCAGTGATACACGCCGCCACCACGAAATATATCTCAGTGACCCACGCAAGGTTGCGCCGGAGAAGTTGAAAACCGTAGTACGGCACCCGGTGAGAGTTGTTTAGAAAACTCCTGTATGACATCAAACCTAGAGTATAATTAGAGCAAAGGGGGTGAGCTAGTGGCACAGAGGATACTGGCGCATGTAAATCCCGAGGTGTTGCGTTGGGCGAGAGAAAGCGCAGGATATGATATTGACATAGTTGCCCGGAAAACTGGTGTAACGGTTGAGAGATTGCAAGCCTTTGAGGCGGGGGCCCTCTGCCCCACTTTAAATCAATTAAGAAACATCGCCAAGGTATATAAGCGGCCAACCGCCGTATTCTATCGTTCGACTACACCTACAGAGCCAAAAAGTATCCATGATTTTCGAATGCTTCCGGATACAGAAAGGGTAAAGATTCCTGAGCTGGTGTTTGAACTACGTCGTGCTTATGAGCGTAGAGCTATCGCTTTGGAGATTGTTCGCCAGTTAGGCGAGAAACCTAGGACCAAGCTAATTAATGCTACCATTGATGAAGATCCAGCGATGTTGGCAAAGCGAGTCCGTGATATGTTGACGGTATCGGTGGAGGAACAATATTCCTGGAAAGATGAATATGCCGCCCTTAGAAACTGGATAAGAGCGGTGGAGTCCCTGGGGATTTTGGTTTTTCAAGTCAGCGGTATTGATGTCGACCGTTTCCGGGGTTTTTCCACGAGGGAACGTCCCCTTCCATCCATCGGTTTGAACGCTCAAGACTCTCCCCGAGGTAGAATATTTACCCTTATGCATGAGCTAGTTCATCTAGTGTTGTATCAAGAGGGGATTAATGTTCTTTATGAGGAATCTAGCCATGAGGTTTTTTGTAATATGGTTGCAGGAGCTGTTTTGGTGCCAGAAGAGGAGTTTTTGAAGGAGGAAGTTGTACGGTACAATACAGGCAAGCTGTGGGATGATACACAGCTGAGAGTTTTGGCAAATAAATATTCCGTGAGCACTGAGGTCGTTTTGAGAAGGCTGCTGTTGTTAGGAAGAACTACAAGCAGAGTATATAGAGAAAAGCGGATACAGTTCCAGGAGGTATTGGACGGAAGCCAGAAATCGGGCGGCGGCTTTCTGCAGTATTACAAGAAAGTGTTCAGAAATAATGGGCCGGCGTATACCAACCTGGTTCTAACTGCATATCATCGACAATCTATTTCGATTCCGAGTATGCTGGATTACTTGGGGGGGATCAAGCTTTCTCACATTGATAATATAGAACTTGAGTTGGATCGCTACACAGAACGAGGGGAAATGTCTCATGTATTGGTTTGATACCAGTGCTTTTCTGCATGGTTGGAAGAGAGATTACCCTCCCGATGTTTTCGCTTCTCTGTGGCTAAACTTGGACAAGCTAATTTCTTCCTCTAGATTGTTTGCCCCTGACGAAGTGCTCTATGAACTAGAGCGGGGCGGAGACGATATCTTCGCCTGGGCAAAGCAACGCAAATTCGTGTTCCAAGCTCCTGAGGCAGCAGTGCAGGAAATTGTTTCAAGGATAGTTGAAGAGCATCCTAGCTTCGTCCCCGAAACAAGCCATGATGGAGTATGGGCTGATCCTTGGGTCATAGCGTTTGCCATCCACACTAATGGCCGTGTGGTTACAGGAGAGAAACCAACAGGACCTGGGGCGAAGATATTAAAAATCCCAAATATATGTGGCCATTATGGAATAAATTACCTATCCCTCCTCGATGTAATTCGGCTAGAGGACTGGAAGTTTTTGACTGGGAGTCTCATAGTTTCCTGACATCGCCGAGTAACAGTTTAGGGACTATTTAGCTATTGACAGGATGCGTCACAAGCATTTGCTATAATCGGTCCGACAGAAAGAAAAGAGGAGGCAGCATTATGAGGAGAACGATTACGGTAAAGGGTGTCGGCAAGCTAAGTGCAAAGCCAGATTATATAGTGTTATCTATGTCCCTCAAGGCGCAGGATAAGGATTATGAAAAAACAATGAGTCTAGCGGCGAATCAGCTCGAAAATTTACGTGATGCTATTGTAAACGTGGATTTTCAAAAAGATGATCTCAAAACTGCCGATTTCGGAGTGGAGCCCAAGTATGACAGCGGTCATGATAAAGGTGGAAATTATAAACGCTGGTTCATCGGATTTGAATGTACACACCAATTAAAACTTGAGTTTGATCTAGATATGAATCGTCTTGCACGATTGTTTTCCGCTCTAGCTAAGTGCTTAGCTCGGCCGGAGTTTTCGATACAGTTTACGGTAAAGGACAAAGAGGCGGTAAACGTGGCATTATTACAAAGTGCATCACAGAATGCCAAAACAAAAGCAGACATCCTGTGTTCAGCGGCAGGTGTGACCCTTGGCGATTTAATCTCCATTGATTATAACTGGGCCGAAATTCGTCTATACTCGCCTACGAGATACGTGCTAGCGGAAAATACTATTATGAACCAATCCAGCGCCAATATCGCCATTGAACCAGATAATATTGATGTAAGTGAGAATGTCACTTTTATATGGGAACTTATTTCCATGGCCATGGAATAATGGGCAATGAGGTCGCTATTGCCACTTCTACCGCTGCCCTGTCAGCGGTTTTGTTATACTCTACCTGGTATGGGTTTCCTGAAATAACAGATAAACCCGCCTTCAGGCAGGGAAAATGAGATAGTTTGTTGAATAATGACGATATCTAGGATTATCTGGAGGGATCCCCATGAATCTCAACTTAGAGCAGAAGAAACTGATTACTGCCACGCCCGGCGGGGCAATGCTGGTCCGTGGGGTTGCCGGTTCAGGTAAGACCACTGTTGCAGTATACCGTGCAGATTATCTCTTGAATAATTATTGCCTAGATGAATCCGACCGGGTGCTCGTTGTGACCTATACCAATACCCTGGTCAAATATCTCCGTCATCTGTATGACAAGTTCGATGCCGAGGGGGAGGGGTATGCCAGCCTCTTCGCTCCCAGCAAGGCTCAGGTTGATATAATGACGATGGACAGCCTGTTTCACCGCTATTATAATCTCTACTATGAGAAGTCCCAGCGCCGGGAAATACTATTTAGCAACAACCAAAGGCACTATCAGATCATCAAGAATTGTATTGCCGAACTGAAAAAGAAGTTCGAGGATACCAACATCCTAGACCCCAAGAATGCTACTTTTTTGCTACATGAGATCGACTGGATCCGCTCCTGTAACTATATGGAACTCTCTGAGTACCAGCATGTCGATCGTCTGGGGCGCCAGAGTGTTAAGCAATCCCAAGGACCCCAACGGCTGCGCAAGAATTCTCCCACCCGCCAAGCTATTTTTGAGCTGATGCTGGCCTTGGATGCCCGCATGAAGGAAGAGGGCCTCATCGATTCCAAGTCCAGAGATATCTTGGTTTTAAAGAAGGCCCAGGAGCAGCCCGAGCCAAAGTACACCCATATCATTGTGGATGAAAGTCAGGACCTGACCCGGGTACAGCTGGAGTTTCTTAAGATGCTGTACAAGCCCGCAGATTACTCCAGCCTATTCTTCGTAGCAGACACCGCTCAGAGCATCTACCCCCATTCCTGGCTGGTCCGGGGGCGGAGTTTCACCAGCCTAGGCCTGGACCTGACGGGCCGAGGCAATGTCCTCAGTAAGAATTACCGGACCACAACCCAGATCGCCCAAACTGCCTATAGCCTCATTGAAGAGGATACAGATATTGTCGAAGATGAGTACTATGTGGAGCCAGCCCTCTTAGATAAGCAGGGTCAGCATCCAGTGTACAAGCACTTTTCTTCTGAGCCCGAAGAGGCAGAGTTTGTTGCCCGGGAAATACGGCAACTGCTGGCCTCCTATCAACCGGGAGAGATCATCGTCATTGCCAGGTTAAATCGGCAGTTAGAGCTGGTTCAACAACGATTGGAGGAGCAGGGACTGTCCTGTCAACTCCTGCGCAGCCGGGAGGCCAATTTTGGCGATGACTGCATAAAGCTGCTGACCATCCATTCCATCAAAGGGCTGGAATTCAAGGTGGTATTCATTGTTGGCCTCAACGATGCCGTCATTCCCTATTCTTCCTACGTAGATATGGATGAGGATATACAGGAAATACAAGAGCGCAAGCTATTATATGTGGGCATGACCAGGGCTTCCGAGCAACTATACATGTCTTCCTGTGCCAATCCTTCCCGCTTTATTTACAGCATCTCGCCCAAGTACCTGCGCCTTTCCCGGGAAATGAGATTCAGTCATATGTACAACATCCGCCCCGATGAGTACCAGTGGGGAGAGAAGATCCTGGACATCTACAGCAAGGAAGAAAAGGTCAGGCAGTGGCTGCTCCGAGAGCTCCAAGAGAAGTATAACTACCCCAAGGTCTTGCTGGATGTGGAGTACAAGGTCAACAATATGTCCAATATCGGGTCGGTGGACATCTGCATCCAGGTAGATAGGGAGGGGAGGCTGGTGCCCTATATCTTCTGTGAGGTAAAAGCCCCGGGGAGTGGCATTCGGCAGGGTCTGGATCAGATGAAGAGCTATATGAGCAATGCCAAGCATGTCCAGTATGGCCTAGTCACGGATGGTACAGAAATGGCAATCATTGACGCTGACTTTAAGCCCGTCGATGACATCCCCATATTCTCGTCCTTGATGTTGCCCAACAGTCTGGAAAGGTACAGCTTCCACTGTTTTACCAGCAAGCAGGAGTTTACACTGATCCGGGATAGCAATTTCTCCCAAGAAGTAATGGTAGAGACCGCCGCCGGCAGCGAAAACTGTAGCGGCGACCAGCTAAAGCTTATCCCCACCTATGAGGGAATTGCCGCCGGCCAGCCCATCTACATGCAAGGCAAGAGCGAGGCTGTATTTTACCTGCCCACCGAATGGCTCCGGGGGAGACAGAACTGCTATCTCCTTAAGGTCCAGGGTGACAGCATGATCGAGGCCGGGATAGATGATCAGGACTATGTCCTGATCCAGCAGCAATCCACAGCCCAGAACAGAGATATTGTCGCTGTGGCCATGGGAGAAGAGGCCACCCTAAAGCGCTTCGTGCGCATGGGAGATTCGGTACTGCTGATGGCGGAGAATCCCAAGTACGAACCCATCCATCTCTCGGACAATCAGGCCAGTATCCAGGGAGTAGCCATTGGGCTACTGAAGAAAAAGAGGTAGGGCAACCTTGCCGAGAATGAGAAATAGCAACAGCTCCGCGGGATCCGTTGCTATTTCTGTACAGGGAGGGAGACCATGATAACTCGCTTCGATTCCATCAAGAACCATAAGGTGTTTCAGGATTTCCGCTGGTCTACGGCATTGAGCAATTTCTCCAGATTCAACCTGATCTATGGAGACAACGGGACGGGAAAAACCACCTTGGCCAATCTGTTCAGGGTTATGGAAAAGGGCTGGGAACGTCAACTTAATATTCTATTAAACTCTGCTCCATGCCGTTTGAAGGCACTGGGGTGTGAATGAGGGAGGAGGGTTATTGCCATGATGATTAGGAAAATAAAAACCATAAACAACATGGCTGTATTTGACAGATTTGATTGGGATGGTTGTGTTCGGGACGCAACTGGTCAACCTCTGTCTTTTAAGAAAATCAATATACTATACGGGAGAAATTATTCTGGCAAGACTACATTGTCCCGTATTCTAAGAACGCTGGAGACTCATCAACTTCCTAGGAGATGCGAGAATCTGCAGTTTGAGGTCATTTTAGGGGACGGCTCCCGAGTAACACAAACAATGATTGATTCAACACCTACGTGTGTTCGTGTATTCAATGAGGATTTTGTTCGAGAAAATTTGCAGTTTCTAATCGATCCCGACGGAGAAATAGCACCGTTTGCAATACTTGGTGCCGATAACGCAGAATTAGAAAAGGCTATTAAGGATTTGGAAACCGAGATCGGTTCTGATAACGAAGGGCAAGAAACTGGCTTGTATAAGCAGTTGAAGAACGACATTGCAATCAAACAAAAAATTACAACTGCATATACATCTGCTAAGGAAAATTTAGAAAAGAGATTATCTGATAAGGCAATCGACCGAAAAAACGGTATCAAGTACAATTTTGACCGTTTCGGTGATCAAAATTACACGATTGCAAAACTCAAGAAAGATATTGGCATTGTAATGGCCAAAGGTTATATAGATTTAACTGCTGAGAAAAAAGCTGAACATGAGGATATGATTAAGGAGCAATCAAAACCCGAAATATCGTTACTCTCTACTCCAAATTTACGAATAAGATATTTCCTAAAAACTGCAGCCGAGTTACTCTCACGTGAAATAGGAACTTCGAAGAAAATCATAGAATTGCTTCACGATGCGGTATTAAATGAATGGGTCAAAAACGGTAAGGCCCTCCTTGAAGGTAATGACATTTGTGCTTTTTGCGGGAATCCCATCAGTAAAGAAAGGTGGGAAAATATAAATGATCACTTTGATGAAGAATCAAAAAATCTAGAAGCAGAGATAGACGTTCTTTTATCTGAAATCAATGCAGATAAAGAGCAGTTGCTAAGCGCAGATAACATTGACAAAAACGCATTTTACTCTAGGTACTTTCAAACCGTAGGTTCATTTATTGAAGCTAGAAGCAACGCGGCAAAAGACTATTGTTCTAGCCTGGATAGTATTGTTGACCAGTTGCAGGCAAGAAAAGCACAAATAACAATCATATTTCAGTTAAGTGAGCCACCAGATAACTCCGAGGATGTAAAAAGGCTGTATGAAGGTTTAAATAAGACGGTTAAGGAGAACAATGAGTTCTCGAGTAAATTGGCTAAGGCAAAAACAGCATCACAAAAAGCATTGCGGTTACAAGAAGTAGCAGACTTCTGCTCTACTATTGGGTATGCTTCAGAGATGGAAGGGATAGACACTCTGGAACAAGAGAGAGACGTCGCTATCGAAGCGGTCAAAAATACAGAGACCCTTCTTAAAGTAAAAATGCATGAAATGCAAGCAAAGCAGCGGCAGTTAAGTGATGAAGAAGAGGGCGCAAAGCAGATAAATAAGTGTTTAAATGACCATTTTGGGCATAATTCCCTCACTTTAGAAGCGGAAGAGATAACAGAGGATGAAAAGCGTATTAGATTTCGTATTGTTAGAGATGGGAAACCTGCCTATAATCTTAGTCAAGGTGAATGTAGCCTAATATCATTTTGCTATTTCATCGCCAAGCTAGATGATATAGATACAAGGGAGCGAAAACCGATAATCTGGATCGATGACCCGGTTTCAAGCTTAGACAGTAATCATACATATTTTGTATATACCTTAATCGCGTCTAGAATAACAAACAGGGATCATTATGCTCAACTTTTTGTTTCAACGCATAACCTTGATTTCCTCAAATATTTAAGTAGACTCGGTAAAAAGAATATGAACTTCTTCATTGAACGCGAAGGTAAGCTGTCGAAAATTAAGAAGATGCCAGAGTATCTCTCCAGGAATGCTACCGAGTTTAACTATCTTTTCTCGATAATCTATAAGTGTTCAAAGTGTGAGTCCGTAACTGATGAAAACTTCGATATGCTACATGGGTTTGGTAACAATGCCCGCAAATTCCTGGAGTTATTTTTGTACTTTAAGTACCCCGTTAATGAGGGTGGTCTTTTGCCAAAACTAAAACAGTTTTTTGGTTCAGAAGATGTCCCACCTATTCTACTGGATAGGATGCTTAACGAGGACTCGCACGGCCCTTCTCCTGAAGGCGGTTTCAGATTAGATATTGACCCGCAAACGGTTCCTGTGGCGAAGAAGATTATTGAGAAACTACGTGAAGATAAGGTCCAGTACAATGCCTTACTAAAAAGTATTGGTGCCCCGGAGACTTGATGCGGTTCACCTAACAAGGTTTTCAGATCGGTTGCCGAACATTTGTCGATGCTATTTCTTCATTGATGATTCCAGGGTGGGGAGGCGGCTTTATGCGGCGGATAAAAGATAGCTTCTGTGGGCGAGTAATTATTGACCAATCAGAGTTTATTTGTAGTGTCTCTGGTCACATTGTTACAGTCCTTCCGGCAACCAAGGATGATATAGAAAAACTGATGCCATACACCATAACAGCCCCAGAATTTATTTACGGAATAGATGTTAGTGGATTCCCAATCGCTTTTCTACTAACGCGCAATATACAGGCGTCAAGCTTTTTCCCTCGTAAGGTAGCACGTTTCTTCTCTTATCTGTCAGCACGTTTCTTTACACCATTAATCATTAGGGGAATATCAAATCCTGGTTCCTATGGAGATATTAAAGAGTTCGATGCTATTAGTTTTGCAGCTGGGGCGATCAATACAATATATAATCCCAAAATAGCTGCGTTGGAACCGGTGTCCGAGAGTGACATTCTCATTCAGGATGGAGCGCGAACTATTAAGGTTAAGCCTTTTGACGATTATACTCATACTGCGGCTGTAGAAATCGATGGTGAAAAGGCAAAGCTATTGTATTCCGTTTACCATAGCGGAGAAGATGGTGACACCCGTACTCCCTTTTTAGGTACACTAACTTCTATGATAAGACTTGAATTTAACAATCCCCAGGATATATTAAAAATACGCCGTTATTACTCGGTGATACATTCACTCTTAGCCTTTTGCGTGAGACAAAACAATGTGGGTTTTGAAGTTACACTTCACAGGAAGTTAGAAGGGCGATACCATAAGACAGAGGAATGCAAAATTGATGATGGGTATGAAGACTATTGTGAACGTGAATATCATACCGTCATTCCGATAACAGGGTTTCAAAACTACCTTGCAAAACTCATCGAACTAATATGTGATGGAGACATTGACCACTTAACTGCTCTACTTCCGGAAAGTAACAAAAGGCTACAATCTATTAACATAACAAATGTTCAAGATATATGTACTGCATTAGAAATTGAATATCGCTTATGCGATAGCCCTGACAAGTTGATCAAGGATACTTTTATCGGAGAACTCAAGAAGGATATCAGGGCGACAATAAAGAAATTCGTTAGTAATCATCCAGAGATTGATGTGGACACAGAAACAACTATTGGGAGTTGTTTTAATCACTTGGATCTAACGCTGAGAGAAAAGATAGCTTTCCTTTATGGTAAACACCAGGCTGTTATCGATCCATTAATAATCAAAAAACAGTTACCTACTATTGATGCTGCCGGCATTGGGGAATTTGTGAAACTGCGTAATAAAAAGACCCATACGGGAAAAGTCGAATGGAATGAAAGTGCGGATCTGTATATTATTTTTCTTGCTCTTGTTTATGCCTGTGTCATGCAGAGAATCGGTTTATCGGAGGACGAAATAGGCGCTAACCTTTCTCCTCTCTTCTAAATTCGGGAACCGGCTCCGTGGTTAGTCGGACATACAAGGGCACATTCTTGTAGATCGATAAAATAGAGATAAATGGAGGTCGGTATAGTCGAGATCTCACGCTGGCAGTATCCAAAAAGCTTGGTCACAGTTGTAAGCACTGTCAAGAACCCTGGAGTCTGTGAGAGAGTTGTGATTTCAATATGAGAAGGAGCCCGTAATATGCGAATGCCTGAAATGCTTGATAATGTGAGCAGAACTGTCAAGGACGATCTGGTAATAACCATAGCCAAGGGTGACAAGCTATCCATAGCGGCGGCCTGTTTCTCCATATACGCATATCAGGCTCTCAAGAAACAGCTTGACGGTGTTGCTGAGTTGCGCTTTATTTTTACCTCCCCAACCTTCTTGCATGAAAAAGCTCCAAAAGAAAAGCGGGAGTTTTACATTCCCCGCCTAAGTCGCGAGCGCTCCCTCTACGGTACAGAATTTGAGGTGAAGTTACGTAACGAACTAACTCAAAAGGCAATTGCCCGGGAGTGCGCCGCCTGGATACGCAAGAAGGTGCAGTTCCGCTCCAACTTGACAGGGGGCAATATCAGCTGCTTTATGAATGTCGCCAATGCCGATAGTGCCACAACCTATATCCCGCTCAATGGTTTCACCACCTCTGACATTGGATGTGAACGTGGAAATAACATCATCAATCCGGTCAACAAGATGTTCGCTCCTCTATCAGATGAGTATATACGGATGTTTGACCAAGTATGGAATGATAAGGCATTGATGCAGGACGTGACAGATCAGGTTATTGACGGAATTACTGCTGCATATAACGAAAATGCTCCAGAGTTTATTTATTTCCTTGCTATATATAATATCTTCAACGAGTTCCTGGAAGACATCTCTGAAGACGTTCTGCCCAACGAAGCGAGTGGCTTTAAAGAGAGCATGATCTGGAACATGCTATATACCTTTCAGAAGGATGCTGCCTTGGCGATCATCAACAAACTCGAATCCTATAATGGATGTATCCTGGCAGATAGTGTGGGCCTTGGTAAGACATTCACAGCTCTTGCCGTCATCAAGTACTACGAAAATCGTAATCGATCCGTGTTGGTCCTATGTCCCAAAAAGCTATCGGATAACTGGAATACTTTTAAGGATAATTACTTAAACAACCCCATCGCCGGGGATCGCCTGCGGTATGATGTGCTCTTCCATACTGACTTATCCAGAAGGCACGGGAAGTCTAATGGGCTTGATTTGGACAGGCTTAACTGGGGCAATTATGACCTGGTGGTCATTGATGAGTCACATAACTTTCGAAACGGCGGTGAGATTTATGGTGAAGACCGCCGCGAGAACCGTTACCTTCGCTTAATGAATCGAGTCATACGTACTGGCGTTAAAACTAAGGTTCTGATGTTGTCGGCTACTCCGGTTAACAATCGTTTTGCTGATCTTCGCCATCAACTTGCACTTGCCTATGAGGGCAATGCTGACCAGATTAATGGTCAGCTTGGAACAAAGCGTTCCATTGATGATATTTTCCGTAACGCACAGCTAGCATTTAACCAGTGGAACAAGTTAGATGAGCAGGCACGGACAACAGATGGACTTCTAAAGTCCCTTGACTTTGATTTCTTTACAGTCCTCGATAGCGTAACCATAGCTCGTTCCCGTAAACACATTGCTAAGTACTACAATATGAGCGAAATAGGCTCATTCCCGGAGCGGTTAAAGCCCATTTCCCTACGGCCGCGTTTGACCGACTTGGAAAGCGCGATAAACTACAGTGAGATTTACGAACAGCTGATGAAGTTAAATCTTTCGATATACATACCAACAGACTTCATCTTTCCGAGTATGCTCCACAAATATGTGGACACATCTAAAAACATCAACCGTGTGGGGCGCGAAATGGGTATACGCCGATTAATGAGCATCAACCTATTAAAACGGCTGGAAAGTTCGGTGGAAGCCTTTCGGCTGACAATTGGGCGTGTTAAGAACCTGATTGATGACACGATCTTCGACATCGATGCTTACGTCAATGGTGGCGGATCTGTTGTTGAAGGCAAGGAATTGACCGATAACATTATAGACTTCGATGATGATGACCGCAACACAGATTACTTTGTTGCCGAGCACAGTATTGAGATTGATCTTGCGGACATGGATTATAAGACTTGGCGGGACAAGCTGTCGGAGGATGCCGAGACGCTTGCATTGCTGAAACTCCTGATAGACGATATTACACCCGAACATGACACGAAACTCCAGACTCTCTTTCACCTTATTGAGGGCAAGGTGATGAATCCAATTAACGAGGGTAACCGCAAAATCCTTATCTTCTCCGCCTTCTCGGATACGGCAGGATACCTCTACGCTAACGTCAGCGAGTTCATGCGGTCAAGGTTTGGACTTGATACGGCGATGATCACGGGTAGTGTAGAGGGCAGGACAACGATTAAAGGGCAACGGGCATCGATGAACGAGGTGTTGACCTTGTTCTCGCCAATCTCAAAGGAAAAGAACTTGCTTATGCCGGACAACCAGTCTGATATATCGGTATTGATTGCCACTGACTGTATTTCAGAAGGGCAGAACCTACAGGACTGCGATTACTGCATTAACTACGACATCCATTGGAATCCCGTGAAAATTATTCAGCGGTTTGGACGTATTGACCGTATAGGAAGCCACAATTCAGTTATTCAACTGGTTAACTTCTGGCCCGATGTGGATTTGGACGAGTACCTTTCCCTCAAGGGGCGCGTGGAAACGAGGATGCGTATCTCTGTTATGACGGCTACCGGGGATGACGATCTTATCAACGTTGAAGAGAAGGGTGATCTCGAATACCGCAAGGCGCAATTGAAACGGCTTCTGGAGGAAGTCGTGGATATTGAGGAAATGCAGACTGGCATCTCCATTATGGACTTAGGCCTCAATGAGTTCCGGCTCGACCTGCTAGAATATGTCAAGCATAACGGGGATATGGACTCGGTTCCCTTCGGGCTCCACGCCGTCGTGCCCGCCTCAGAGGATTGCCCGCCGGGGGTTGTGTTTGTTCTAAAAAACCGAAACAACAGCGTGAACATAGATATGCAAAACCGCCTTCATCCCTTTTATTTGGTCTATGTCGGAACTAGCGGCAGGGTTGTCTGCGACCACCTCTCTCCTAAAGAACTGCTCGACAAGACGCGCTCTCTGTGCAAGGGCAAGTCTGCTCCCATTATGGATGTATGTAGAGAATTCAACTCAGGAACGAAAGATGGACGGGATATGCACGAAGTGTCCTCGTTGTTGACTGATGCGATTAACTCCATCATTCAGGTGAAAGAGGAAACCGACATTGACAGTTTATTCAGTTCGGGTGGTACATCCGCGCTGAACACTCAAATCAACGGGTTGGACGACTTCGAATTAATCTGCTTTCTTGTGGTGAGGCTGATCGGCGACGAAGTCGGCTGCTCGCCTATGCAACCGAGGTGATGATATGTTGGGATTGCCCCGCTCGACTGAGGTGAACCGTCGCATTGCGAAAGAGAAACTGTATGCCAATGTAAGCCTTACGTCACAGGTGCGTGATATAATTAAAGAACAGATAGAGTCAGTAGTTTGGCGAAATAAGCTGGCCGACAGCACGATTGGCGTCAGCCCAGGCGAAGCCGTTACAGAGATTCAGGTGTTTGAGGTGCACCTCCGGCAGCGAGATCTTGATAAGCGCGTCCTTACTGCCATTGCCAAGGCGATACCATATAAGATCCTGTTTGTCCTTAGATTTGGTGATGAGGCGCAGGCATGGATAGAAGTGTCCAGCACCTTCTATCGCACAGATTGGTTACCCCTTAACAAGTTAACGTTAAGATTCGAAGGGCTGAATTTAGATGCAATATATGATAATCTTGCGCGGCAGATTGCAGGTGGTCGGCTGGGAAAAGAGGGCGATATTGACGAGGCCGTGGACCGAGATAGAGAGCGGCAGAAACTTGAACGCGAGATAGCCGCTCTAGAAAAGAAGGTATCGCGCGAAAAGCAGTTTAACAGGCAGGTCGAACTCAATAGTGAGTTGAGACGGCTACGAGTTGAATTGGAGGGAACGTTATGAAACCCACAATGAGTACATCCGAAGCAATCACATATTCAACCGTTCTGATTAAAAGTCAACTTTCAAATAGAGCAGTGGGTACAGGTACGGGATTTATAATGAACCTTTGTTGTGATGAGGGCACAGAGCAGTGTATTCCTGTTATTATTACCAACAAACACGTTGCGCAAAACAGCGTTATTACGGTGTTTGAATTTGTAAAACAAGATGCCAATGGAATGCCACTTGATAAGGAGTCTTTTTGCGTAACTTATAATGCTCCCACCTGGATTATGCACCCAGATACAGATATTGATTTATGTTGTTTGCCGATTGCCCCCATTTTGCATCAGCTACCTGCGGGCGTAAAGGTATTTTATATACCGCTCGAAACAAATCTAATTCCTACAGAGACACAGTTGCAAGATTTGACAGCACTTGAGGAAGTATTGATGATTGGCTATCCTATAGGCCTCTCTGATAACTATAATCATAAGCCTATTTTACGAAGAGGAACGACTGCTACCCACGTCAAGAACGATTATCAAGGTAAAAAGGATTTTCTTATTGATATAGCCTGTTTCCCCGGCTCAAGTGGCTCGCCTATTCTTATTCTTAATGAGGGTGCTTTTACAACGCCACATGGTATTACGGTTGGCAGTCGGATAATGCTGTTAGGTATTTTACATAGTGGCCCCCAGTTTACTGCAAAGGGGACAATAACCTTTGCAAGTCTGCCAAACACGCCTACGCCTTCTATAAACGTGCCGATGAATTTGGGGGTAGCTGTAAAGGCAACCCAAATTCTAAAATTTGAACCTGTACTTAATAGAATGAAGGGGGGAACACCATAATGGATGATCTCAATAAACCCAAATTTAAAACCCCGGACCTCACCGCTGAAAACATCGAAAAACTTGCCGAACTTTTTCCTGGCGTTGTCGCTGAGGGCAAGGTAAATGTTGACCTGCTGCGGACGTATGTAGGTGAAGAGATATTTGGTGATGAAGCCTACGAGTTTACTTGGGTGGGTAAACGCGCCGCCATTATGGAGGCCGGGTGCCCAATCCGTAAAACTCTCCGCCCATGCCACGAAGAAAGCCGCGACTGGGATACAACTGAGAATCTCTACATCGAGGGCGATAACCTTGATGTTTTGAAACTTTTGCAGGAGAGCTATCTTGGCAAGGTGAAGATGATCTATATAGACCCACCGTACAATACAGGCAACGACTTTGTGTACCGTGACGATTTTTCGCGGAATCGTGAGGACTATGAGGACGAAGCGGGTATGTACGACGAGGCCGACAACCGACTATTCAAAAACACTGAAACCAACGGCCGCTTCCACTCCGATTGGTGCAGTATGATTTACCCTCGTCTTGTACTGGCGAGGAATCTGCTGCGGGATGATGGAGCCATCTTTATAAGTTGTGATGACAATGAGCAAGCCAATATTAAAAAGATGTGCGACGAAATATTTGGAAATGTAAATTTTGTAGATGTACTAATATGGAAAAAGATGTACGGAGGAAAAAATGACAGCAAATGGTTTTTACATTACCATGACTACATTATGGTTTATGCTAAGAGTAAAAACGACTGGTATCCCAATTTACTACCGAGGACAGATAAGCAAAATGATAGATATAAAAACCCGGACAATGATCCACGCGGGCCATGGAAAAGTGGTGATTTTACCGGGGTTGGTGTTTCGCCGTCGTGTATTTACCCAATAACAACTCCAAGTGGGCGGATTGTGCATCCGCCTGCGGGTAAGCGGTGGATAAGCAATGAGATAACCTATAATGAATTGTTGGCAGATAACAGGATATGGTTTGGAAGCAATGGGTCCAATGTTCCGTCAATAAAAAGATTCTTGGCTGAAGTCAAAGATGGTGTTAGTCAGTCAACGTTTCTGGATTACTCGGAAGTTGGGCACAGTGATGAAGCTAACAAAGAGCTAAGGAATTTATTGGGGGGTGCTTTTTTCGACTATCCTAAACCTTTGCGTCTTATGTATCGACTTGCATTATTAGGGATAGGGGCAAATGATATTGTGCTCGACTTCTTCTCCGGCTCCGCCACCACTGCCCATGCAGTTATGCAACTTAACGCCGAGGATGGCGGCAACCGTAAATTCATCATGGTACAGCTACCCGAGGTAACAGATGAAAAATCTGAAGCTTATAAGGCAGGCTATCATAACATCTGCGAAATCGGCAAAGAACGTATACGTCGTGCTGGGGATAAAATTAAGGCTGAAGCTGGTATGATAGCTGAAAATCTTGACATTGGTTTCCGCGTTCTAAAATTAGATGATACCAATATGAACGATGTATACTACGCGCCAGCTGATTATACGCAGGATTTGGTGGCGATGACGGAGGACAATATCAAGCCTGACCGCACGGATATGGACCTGCTATTTGGTTGCCTGCTCGACTGGGGCCTACCACTGTCTATGCCGCATACCCATGAGGAGATTGACGGCTTTACAGTTCATACTTACAATGGCGGGGATTTAATTGCTTGCTTTGATATGGACATTAGCGAAGCTGCCATCCGGGAGATTGCCAAGCGGTGTGGTTCAGAAGAACGTAAGGGGATGGCGACCCGGGCAGTATTCCGCGACATTAGTTTCGCAAGTTCTCCCGAGAAGATTAACGTATTTGAGATATTCAAGCTGCTCGCCCCGAACACAAATGTGAGGGTGATATGATGAATAAGATTTCCATTCGGTTTTTTGACGATAGAGAAGTCCGTGCCGTGTGGGATGATAGAGAGTCTAAATGGTGGTTCTCTGTCCTTGATATCGTCAGTGTTCTTCGCGGTGTAGATGATTACGAGAAAAATAGAAACTACTGGAAATACCTTAAGGCAAAGCTGAAGCGAGAGAACAATCAACTGGGTAGTGTGACTACCCAGTTCAAGTTCACCGCGCCCGATGGCAAAAAACGGTCGGCAAATGTTCTTGATTATGATGGCATCATTGAACTTGCTAAGAGCTTTCCAAGCAAACAAGCAAATCGCTTTATCGAATGGCTTACATACAGTGATGAAACCATCGATGGAAAGAGCAAGTCCAAGGCATATGCACTTTTCGATAGTTCCTTGCTGGATACAATCGAAGTTGGCACGATCAAAGGCTTGCAGCAAATTCATGCCTATTTATTCGGCGGGCTCTATGATTTTGCTGGGCAAATCCGGACACTCAACATAGCAAAAGGCGGCTTTCAATTTGCGGCGGCGCGTTTTTTGCCGCAGACGCTAAAAAAGATTGAAGCTATGCCGGAAAGTACTTTTGATGAAATTGCCGATAAGTACATAGAAATGAATGTAGCCCACCCCTTTATGGAGGGTAATGGCAGAAGCTCACGCATTTGGCTTGACCTGATTCTAAAAAAGAATCTGGGGCTGTGTGTAGATTGGAGCAAAATCAATAAGGTAGATTATCTCAGTGCAATAGCAAGGAGTGTCACCGATGCTTCCCAAATTAAAGCATTTTTACAATCTGCCTTAACAGATAGGATTAATGATCGTGAAGTATTTATGAAAGGCGTGGACTATTCTTATTACTATGAGCAAGAAAATGAAATTGAAGGGGGAAAGGATGAATGAAACTTCAATTTCGACGCCAGCAATTCCAGACTGACGCAGCTAAAGCAGTATGTGATGTGTTCGCCGGTCAGCCTTATCATGCGCCAACCTATATGATAGACCCGGGTCTCGGGCAGATTGCCCATGCTAAGGTGGTGGATTTTACAGGCTTTAATAATGCTTCTATTGCTATTCCTGACGATGAGGTTTTAAAGCGTATCCGCGCCATTCAACAGGCAGGGCAAATCAAGCCTTCAGATTCTCTGGCTGGAAAGTATAACCTTACCATCGAGATGGAAACTGGAGTAGGTAAGACCTACACGTACATAAAGACAATCTATGAACTGAATAAGCGGTACGGATGGAGTAAGTTTATTATTGTCGTGCCTAGCGTGGCGATTCGCGAGGGCGTCTATAAATCTTTCCAAATGACTGAGGAGCATTTTACCGAGAATTACAGCAAGAGAATCCGCTATTTTATTTACAACTCGGCGCAGCTTACCGAAATTGACCGTTTTGCCTCGGATAGTTCGATTAACGTTATGATTATCAATAGCCAGGCCTTCAATGCCAGAGGAAAAGCTGCACGTCGAATTTACATGGAGCTAGATGAGTTCCGCTCCCGTCGCCCAATTGATATCATCGCCAAGACAAATCCAATACTGATTATCGACGAGCCGCAATCTGTGGAGGGCAAGGCAACTAAGGAACGCTTAATAGAGTTTGCACCCTTGTTCACGCTGCGCTATTCAGCGACCCACAAGGCAGACAGTATTTACAACTTAGTTTATAGGTTGGATGCGATAGAGGCTTATAACAAGCGGCTTGTAAAGAAGATTGCTGTCACGGGCATTTCGGTTTCTGGCAGCACTGGAACCGAGGGGTATGTCTATGTGCATAGCTTAAACCTATCACCGGGAAACCCAAAGGCGACAATAGAGTTTGATATAAAGCGGGGAACAGGGATCGGAAAGGCAACGCGGATAGTTACTGAGGGCTATAATCTATACGAGAATTCTGGTGAGCTTGCTGAATACAAGGACGGCTACACCGTTCTGCGGATTGAAGGCCGAGATTCATCGGTTGAATTTGTGAACGGGAAGAAGCTTTATGTAGGCGATGTTATTGGTGCTGTTAGTGACGAGCATTTGCGACGTATTCAGATCAGGGAAACCATACTTTCGCATATCCAGCGAGAACGCCAGTTGTTTGCAAAGGGTATAAAAGTTCTTTCACTGTTCTTTATTGACGAGGTAGCAAAGTATAAGCAATATGATGCGGCGGGCACTGCTCAAGCCGGCATCTATGCAAAGATTTTCGAGGAAGAGTACAAAGCCATCATTAGCAGCATGCAATTGCATTTTGAGGACAGGCCGGAGTACCTTGCTTACCTGGATGGTATAGCTGCTGAGCATACCCATGCAGGGTACTTTTCCATCGACAAGAGTGGTCGGCTGATTGACAGTAAACTCGGTGACAGAAAAGAACGTACTTCGGATGACGTTGATGCCTACGACCTAATCATGAAAGACAAGGAGCGTTTGCTTCACCATCGTGAGCCAGTTAGGTTTATTTTCTCCCACTCTGCGCTCCGCGAGGGCTGGGATAATCCAAACGTATTCCAAATCTGTACATTGAAACAGAGTGGGAGCGTTGTTCGAAAGCGTCAGGAGGTCGGACGCGGGCTTCGCCTTGCCGTCAATCAGGATGGTGAGCGAATGGATGAAACCATCTTGAGTCGCGAAGAGGTTCATAATATCAACGTGCTGACGGTAATTGCAAACGAAAGCTATGATAGTTTTGCCAAGGGATTGCAAAGCGAGATCGCCGAGGCGGTTGCTGATCGTCCACGCAGAGTTGAAGCGAAGCTGTTCACAGAGAAGTTTGGCGCGGATATAGCTCTTGCTATTTATGAGAGCTTGATTGTAAACGGGTACGTAAGTGGTGGTAAACTAACCGAAAAATACTATGAAGATAAAAAGGCTGGAATGATAGTTGTTCCAGACGAAATCGCTGGCCGTGTTGACGAGGTTGTCACTGTGCTGGATTCTGTCTACGACCCGAATGCCCTCATGCCAGACGATACCCGGGCAAGCAATGTTGAGGCCACCCTTGACATGGGCAAACTGGACAGCCGGGCGTTTAAAGAACTATGGTCGCGAATCAAAGCCAAGAGTTATTATGTCGTGGATTTTGATGAGGACGAGTTGGTAAGGAGGGCTACCCAGGAGTTAAATGCCCGTCTACGCGTGCCGAAGATCTATATCGATTTAGTGAAAGGTGAGCAGACAAACGAGATTGAGTCCAAGGAACAACTTGAGTCCGGCAAAGGGTTTGTTCGTAAGCAGAAGATTCGTGAGGAGGCTACCCACGATCTGATGATGAAGGCCAGTTCTTATGTGCGCTATGATCTTGTTGGAAAGATTGTCGGAGAAACAGGGCTGACACGGAAAGCCGTAGCAAGGATTCTGGTTGGGCTTAAGAAGTATGTCTTTGACCAGTTCGCTGACAATCCGGAGGAGTTCATTATTCGTGCTTCAAATATTATCAATGAGCAAAAAGCCACGACGATTATTGAGCATATTACCTACAATAAATTAACTGAGGTATTCGGCACCGAGATATTCACTGAACCTGACATGAAAAAGGGCAAGCTAGGTCAAAATGCTATGCAGGCAAAGCGCCATCTCTATGACCATGTTATCTACGACTCCGGCAAAGAACGTGACTTTGCTGCTGCATTGGAAGCGCATCAGCAGGAGGTAGAGGTATATGTAAAGCTGCCGCGCGGATTTTATATAAATACGCCGGTGGGTAAGTACAACCCTGACTGGGCAATAGCCTTCTATGAGGGCAAGGTGAGGCATATTTACTTTGTTGCCGAAACGAAAGGGAAAATGTCCTCGATGGAACTCCGTAAGATTGAGGAAACCAAAGCCCACTGCGCTCGCGAGCATTTTCGTGCCATTAGTGGCGAAAGTGTAGTATACGATGTAGTCGACAGCTACGACAAGCTGTGGGATATAGTTCGTAGATAGTTGGGAGCCAACCAGTATCCTTTAATGCTATCAAGCTATAGGGGGGACACATTGGCTGATGCTGATTACATTATATCGGGTGCACCCGATATAATTAAAGCTGGGAGGGGATATCATGTCTAGGCGTGGCAAAAGCATCAATCTATTCTTGATGGATGGCACCGCAAATGGTCGCATCAAATGTACTTTGGCTAACTGGACAGGTGTAGTATATAAGCTACCTCGTACCGAGCTAGATAAGTGCAAGGGGCGTGAAGACCTTTCCCAGAGTGGGGTATATTTTCTGTTTGGTACATCTGATCAGACAGGGGAAAATGTCGTTTATATAGGACAGGCTGGAACAAGGAAAAATGGTGAAGGGATTCTCTATCGATTACAAGAGCATAAGCGTAACCCTGATAAGGATTACTGGACGGAAGTTATTGTCTTCACCACATCAAACAACTCCTTTGGTCCCACTGAGATAAGCTACCTTGAAAACCGTTTTACAAGCTTAGCCTTAAATGCACAACGATACAGTGTCAAGAATGGAAATGATCCCACACCTGGTAATATTACTGAGGAAAAGGAAAGCGAACTGGAAGAGTTCATAGATTACTCAAAAATAGTGATGGGAACCCTTGGGCATAGAGTGTTTGAATCGCTTTCCGAGATAAAGGCTCCTATGGAGATAAATATTGATAGTGCTATTGAGGAAGATGGACTGCTGCTTCATCTGAAACGAAAAATACGCAAGAGTGGCCAGACGATTGAGGCTGATTGCAAACAAACAACGGAAGGGTTTGTTGTTCTTAAAGGCAGTCATATTGAATTATACGATTCAGACAGCATTCCGCCCGGTATTAAAGAAGCTCGACAAAAAGCCAAAGTTAATGAAAGTGGCATCTTACAGGAGGATGTTCTATTCAAGAGTCCATCATATGCTGCCGCTTTTGTTATTGGCGGTCATGCCAACGGCTTAACGGAATGGAAAACTGCTGATGGTAAGTCATTGAAAGAAATAGAGAACATTGAGGTTGCCAATTGATCATGTCGCAGGTAAGTACATTGCAAACTTGGAAATGGTAAACAAACAAGACTCATTGCAAGGGGAAAGATGGTGATGCAAAGAAGCTAAGGTTTATTGCCAAATCATATTGATCTTGACGGGATGGTGTCCCTTGCATAGCACATTCTGGAGTAGGTAGGGGGAAGGTAAGTGGTAGCGGTAGCTTGGCGTAAGAAAGGGTATAGCTCTGCAGTGATTGCAGACGAGATGCAGTATTCCTATGTTATGGTCAGTGAAGACGTGGAAAAAGCTAAGAAGAGCGTAGGGTGGTTACTTTTCATTGATCAGGGCTTGCGGCATGAATACGAATAGAAACTTAATACTCATCAAAGGTGAAGATAAAACAGCAGAAATCAGATCATGGAGATACAATAAGGGCCGTATTATAGTAACCTTTCAAGATGGTCGCACCTACCAATATGGACACTATAACGTGAAGTTTTTCAAGGACCCCAAAGTCATGTCTGCCCGGGACTGTATAATCCTTAAAGACAATGTAATTGCCCACAATGTTGTGCGCATTCTCGACTTTGGGCAGTACGCTCGCATAGAGTATGAAAATTATTACACAGAAACTCTCCCCTCTTATGCGTTCCAAGTAATCCATTCTAGCCTTGCTAACCCCGAATGTAATCAGCTCTTCAGCTATCTAAAAGATATTGCATGTGCAATAAGCCTTACAACAGAAGATGGTCATAACATATTAGGTAACCACTATAAGCGAATTAATTTTATTCGCGAGGATAGTGCTTTAAATAGCTATCTTTCTGGCACGCTACCCGATTCTTGCCACTCGAGGCAAGGCCCTATTATTTATCCATTTGGATTTAATATTAGTCAGAAGACTGCTGTTGAGAGAGCTATGAATAATTCCTTTAGCGTAATTGAAGGCCCTCCCGGAACGGGTAAGACACAGACGATATTGAACATCATCGCAAATGCGGTTATGGATGGGAAGAGTATAGCGGTAGTGTCCAGCAATAACTCAGCCACAGCGAATGTTTTAGAAAAGCTTAAAAAACATGATGTCGGTTTTATTGCCGCTTATCTAGGGAACGCAAGGAATAAAGAGCAGTTTATAGAATCTCAAACTGGATTGCTTCCAGATATGACGGGATGGCATTTCTCAGATAATCAAGTGAAGCACCTTTTTATGCAAATTGAATCCCTGGCATTAGAATTAGACTCCTTGTTGCAATCTAAAAATATGCTGGCTGCTGTCAATAAAAAGCTAGATTCTATTGCCCTTGAAGCAAAGCTCTATAATCAAGATATGGTTCGCTCACGTAAGGATAAGTAGTGTGTGATATTGTCTGT
>DIOR01000013.1 GCA_002423965.1 Firmicutes bacterium UBA5509
ACTATATAGCTCAGCTTAAACACCATATCTGCCCCCGAACATAAGACAAAAGAAGAATGCCGGCAACTTTTCTTGTGCCGGCTACTTTTCTTCGATTTTCCATTACGTAATCCTTCTACTATTCTTGGCAACCTAAAAGCACATCCACTACCCCCGACTTAGGGGAAGTTTAACAACCGGCATTGAAACTTGAGGTTGGGAACCCGGTAACACCTGGTATCTAGGCACTGGCCTGAGAGATACGCAACGGTATTTCAGCATGGCAAATATCTAGGATTTCTAAATCATGGGAGACAACAATAATTGTCTTCCCCCTCTTATTGAGCAGCTTAAGAAGGTTGAAAATGCTGTGTTTATTATCCTCATCCAGACTGCCAGTGGGTTCGTCAGCTAGAATCAATTGGCAAGGTTTCAGGAGCAGGCGGGCGACGGCTATACGCTGTTGTTCACCTCCGGAGCATTGATAGACCTTTTTCTTCTCAATACCTGCCAGACCTACCTGAGCAAGAGCATGGGCAATGAGCTCGTTCTTATCCTTGCCCTTGTGGTATGCTAAGGCGACCAAGAGATTTTCCCGAACCGTCTGATTGTCGATAAGGGCAAAATTCTGGAACAGGTAGCCGATTTCATGGCGCAGCATCAGCATAGCCTGCCGGGATGTCGGCCGGATTCCACTGTGACCCAAGAGCTCGACACTGCCCCCATCTGGCTTTTCCAACAGACCGATAATGTTGAGCAGTGTCGACTTGCCCGATCCTGAAGGTCCGGTGATAGCGTATATCTTACCAGCCTCAAAGGTGTAGCTGAATCCGTCGATTACTTTCTGCTCTCCATAGTATCTTCTAACATCGATAAGTTTTATGATGATGGTCAAGATCATTCTCCTCCTATTCGTTTCTCTTGAGGATGCTCTGCATCGCTCCGGATTTAAAACTCATAATGGACAGCAAGAGGATAACAGTATCTAAAACCAGCAGAGCAACAAAGGCGGAGTTTATCCCTTTCTGAATGCCAAAGGCTACGTTAATCCCCATGTAAGATCCCCTTAAATTAAGGTAGATAAAGAGGAGGCAGTCTAAGATCAAGTTAAAGGAGAACATAGCCCGGAAGCGGCCAAAGAGGCTCTGGCCATGAAGGATCTTGACTGCAACCTGGTGCTGATTGCCCTTAAAGTAGAAAAAGATTGTAAGATAGGAAATATAGGCTAGGAGCACAAGATAGATCAAACTCTCCCGCAGGGCCTTAAGCAAGGCAGTTTGATTATTCTGGATCTGCAGGTCCAAGATTTCATCAGTGGTGGCATAGCCTAAAAGCATTGGCAGGCCGTGCTCTGCCAGAACCTGTTCAAAGACTTCTTGATAATTATCTAAACCGGACACATTAACATACATTTCGATGGCGTTGTTCGGCTTGTATCCTTGGTTAACAATCAGTATATAATCCTCGATGGTACTAGTCCCATGCATAGAAAGATTAAAAGTTGGAATGGGTTGACTATCTTTCAACTTAATAAAGCTGGACAACACTTCCTCTTCAAGTTGTTCATATTGCTCAGCAGTTAAGTTAAAAATGTCTCCAGTATATGAAGAAAAATTGTATAGGAATATTTTATTTGCACGAAGTCCGTCAATAAAAGTATCGTAATATTGTTCCGGTACCAGGGTATAGTCCTTGTCAGGGTGCAGAGATATTTTACTACCGTCTGCCGCTAATAAGTTGTATCTGTGCACATAATCATGATTTGTGTAAGCGTAGGTCGTTTTGAAGGGAAACTCTTCAAAGAACTGGGATTGATCACCAAAAACTATTACTTCGTGTTCTGTCCTTAGTGCATCATATACTCGGTGAATATAGGTGCCTTCCTCCCCTTGACCGATAAAATCTCCAATGCTAGTGCCGCCGATAAAGTTGATATATCCTTGGTACTGAACCTGGTATTCAGCCAATACTCCTTTCCTTTGAATCATCTCTTTTAGGAGATTTACATTAGATGCCAGACTGATGATAATAAGGGGTACAACAACAGCTTTGACAATATAAGTTGCACATAAGAGTCTAGAGCCGGAGTATATCCGTTTTAGCAACTGAACAGGTTTTAAACATACAATATAAATTAGCACCGCACTAGAACAGAAGGCAAGTGCTACACATACTAATAACAGCCCCAACAAGTAAACTATCAAAACCATAAACGCCCGTGGATTTAAAATTCCATTGTGCAGCATATAAAACAATGGGAATAGAGTAACCGAAATAACAAGAGCGGGCATTAAAATATCCCATAGGTTTTCAAATAATATGCGTATGTTTGAATGGCCATGCATTTTCTCAATGAGAATTTTACGCTGATTATAAAAAATGTAAATCACTGCTGTAAGAAATAAAAAAACCGCTGAGATAATTCCTGGCTGCCGCATCTGTTGGAAATACCTATTAACATTAACGGAAAATCCAGTTTTATGAATAGGCTCCATCCCTCCGACGTTCATGGCAGGGAAAATCCCTTGGAGATCTGTGACAAATCTAGTCAACATTACATTGTTAGTAGAGGTAATAATTATCCGGCCAAATATAAAATCAGTATCAAAGTTCCCTAAAGAAGCAAGGTGATATCCTGCATCGGCTGAGACGGTATACAAATGGCCTAGCTTACCCTTAACTTCTTTATTGCTTATCTCTTGCCCTATTGCTTGATTAAATTCTGCGGAAGTATCAACCAACAAATACTGTGTCGGTAATCGCTTTAAATACAGATCATCTTGTAAATAGGCAAGCATCGTAAACTTCCCCACCTGCTGATATGATATTGATGGGGGTAAGCGGTTAGTCATAAAAACATTAACCTTATATGTATTAGATAAGTTTATAAGTTCGTTTACAACGGTCTGTGGCTTTTCCCCACATAAATCGGTAGGAAGAAATATTTCATGAATTTGAAATTCCGGTTGTGAATGCCAGCTGGCAATTTTGTCTGAGTCTTGCATCTGAGTAAAAGAAAAAGCCATTTCAAATGATAGGTAAGCGAAAATAACAAATATCGCGATAAATAGCCTCTTATACATTTTCCCGACTCCTTGCGCTTATTTCCTCCTAGTACACTCCAGGACTGGCAAACTGCCAATGTTTCATATATGCCGCAATAACATGGTCATTTCTGTCTCTGCTTTCCGTAATAACGGGATAAATAGCTACATATCCATTTGGACTTGAATGGGCTCCATACATGTACTGCGCATAGGTTACACCATCTGGTGGCTCAGCTTTCTTCACGTCGGTAAGCGGATATGCGGTAACATAAAGACCTGTCTCATATCCCCATACCACTGTAGCAGTAAAAGTATGATCAAATAAAACATCAGGTTCTGTTGCGTAACCCATTCTTGTATACCTTTTAGTGTGTGTGATTGCTCCAACTTGGACAACAGATATCAACAAAATTGACAACACAACAGTTAATATGTACCATGATTTCATCATTCGCTTAATCATCTCCCTTAATCAGATTATAGCACAAATTCATAGTGATTGTTAATTATTTCTTTAAGAACAGATGGTTATTAAAAGAAACCCCATTTATGTCTAGACCGCTTACATATCTCTACTTAGCTCCTCGAAGACATTTCTATTGCATCTGTCTAAGTTCCACTACGGTCAAGTCCAATTTTGTCTGTAAATACCTCTGGCGAACCAGCTTATCTATGCACTAATCCGGCTTTCGTTTTCGCGTAACTACTTTCGTAAGATTTTTTTGAGAATTAAAGCGGCGCAATCATTGAGATCGAGGAGTTGTCGGTAGAGAATA
>DIOR01000020.1 GCA_002423965.1 Firmicutes bacterium UBA5509
GACAATATCACAGACGTTCAGCATGCAACTCTTAATATACTTGACTCGGAAAGTAATATGATGTAAAATAAAATTAACCAGTTATCATATGGCAATATTATAATAAAAATTCGTATAATACAAGTTTTAACCCTTTAATAGTTGTTCAACTTTTGGCAATGTTGGACAGCTTTTTGTTATCCCTAGAGTCGAATAAGGAGTGAGATTATGCTAATACATTTGATTCGTAGTCCCCTTGGTTACTTTTTGTATGATGCCAAGGTCAATAAAGTTGAGTCAATATCAAAGAGCCTTCATGATTACTTATCCCAGTTAGAAGACTACTCTAACTTACCGGATTCTTGTCCCGATACAGAAGAAATAAACAGTCTGCAGGAAAGTGGTTTACTTTCCCCTTGTACTATCTCTGGGATTAAGCATCCCTTAACCGAACACCTGCCCGATTTTCTCGATCGCTCTTTGTCACATCTTATTTTGCAGGTTACTCAGAATTGTAACTTCCGTTGCTCTTATTGCCCCTATACCGACAACAGCGGGATTCAAAGATTGCATTCTACTCAGCGTATGACCATTGATTCTGCAAGGCAGGCTTTGGATTTCTTACACAAACATTCTATTGATGCGCCAACAATTACAGTTGGTTTTTATGGCGGGGAACCAATGCTTGAATGGGCACTGATAAAACAGGTTGTATATGAAGCCGAAAAAATGTTCGAAGGTAAAGAGCTCAGGTTTAACATGACTAGTAATGGTTCCCTACTGACAAACGAAGTGCTGGATTTTCTTACCGATCATAATTTTACCCTAAGCATTAGCCTGGATGGCCCCAAAGAGGTTAATGATAAAAATAGAAAATTCCACAATAACAATCAGAGCACTTTTAGTTGTGTACAAGAGAAAGTTAATCTAATAAAAAATGATTACCCAGAATTTCTGTTAAGATTGACCTTTACAATGGTTATGGATCCGGCGAATGATTATAGCGCAATCTCAGCTCTCCCCGATATTTTAGATGCCAGGAATGTACCGTTTCTCGCGTCAATAGTCAACGATTTAGATGCTAAAGAAAAGCACTCCTATGAAGAATGTTTCATAAGCCCATATCAGTATGCATACTTTCTCAGATACCTGTCACAAATTAAACGCTATATTCCAGCTCCTATAGAAATAATCGCTAACATATTCGAACAGGAAACTTTTAAAGTTAATGCAAGCTTCCAACCTTCCCCTTTACCAGATATCACTACTCCGGGAGGACCATGTGCTCCCGGTTATAAAAAATTCTTTGTCAATGTAGAGGGCAACATTTATGCATGTGAAAAAGTTCCAGAGAGTGAATCAATGAAAATTGGCGATATATATTCCGGGTTTAATATGGAGAAAGTAAATACCCTATTAAATATTGGTTGTCTAACAAAAGATAAGTGCATCCGCTGTTGGGCATTCCGCTTATGTGGCTCTTGTATGCTGTACGCATGTAATGGTGAGGAATTATCTTCTCAGAAAAGAAGTGATTTCTGTAGTGAAATCAAGGCCCAAGCTCACCAACTGATTCGCTCTTATATTTTAAGGAAGGACCTGAACCACCACAACATAGTTATGGAGGAAGCTGTCAATGGATAAATCAGCGATTATATATCCCGTCACCTATAAGCAATTACCGATTGTTGCTTTAAACAAGAAATACTATCCTGAGCGGAATCTAATCCCATTACTTTCCAAAGCTTATTGTAATATTGATAGCGATATCTCTATTCTTGATAACCGTGATAACTTAGGGATTTCCAGCCATTCGGATCTAAGTCGGCATTTAGATGATGCAAGGAACGTATTGATTACTCCCGGTACTGGCTCTCTTGATAGTTTAAAGCTATCATTGGCCGGCATTAAAATAGCTACCGCCGCTGGTAAGAATGTTATTGGTTTATTCAGCGAGACTGAAACCAAAATGCTTTCTTCTATGGCCGAAGGAATATTTACAGGTATATCCAAACCTGTTAGTAGGATAATGGATGCATTTAAGCAACAGAGCTATGAACCGCTTTTGTACGAGCCTTCAATACCTATAATAGGTGTGGGAAGTGTTTTTGGTTATGCACACCAATCTGAGATCACGGCACAAATCGCCTTGGAGCTGAAGTGTCGGGGTTATAATGCCACTGCCATCACTAATAGTAAGGGTTTTTGTTGCCTCAATTTTTTCCCAATGCCTGATGCCCTATATGATAATTCTCTCCCTATAGTTGAGAAAACTTTGATGATCAATCACTACATAAGATATGTTATCGAATCAAGTAATTGCGAGCTCCTTGTAATGGAAATCCCCGGGGGACTTGCAAGATACAATCAACGCATTTTAAATGACCTAGGTCAATATGCCTTCATTATTTCCGAAGCAATCAGTGTTGACTGGTTTCTTTGTTGCACAACTTGTAATGATCTCCATTACGAATTGTATTCCCATCTAGCTCAGCATTTCTCCAACAAGTTTGATTTAGATGTTTTTTGTTGGCATGTCTCAAATTCCTTTATTGACTTGGAAGCACTAACTCATGAACAAGGGGAAAGAATGATTTTTAAACCCCAGAAGCAGGTTTATAACACCATTTGTCGTCTACAGTCAGAAGCCAAGAGCCCTGATATAAAATTTTATAACCTGCAAAATCAAAGCCAACTTCAGATCATTATTGACCTACTGCTTAACCAATTAGTGGCATAGAACAATGCATTACGCATTTTTGTAATTATCTTTAACCTGAAAGGAGGTGCTTTCCGTGAAGAAAACCTTCAAGAAGAGCAAGACTCATGTGTCCATAGAGAAGTTTGGACCTCGGTGCCCGGCTTGTCCTTGCCGCTACTGGCCAACCTATGAAGTGAACATCAAAGATACATCGAATGAATCAGGCTATTACACCCCCTGGAGCAACCCTGAGGAAACCATTTAGGCTTCTTAGTACCTAGGACAGTAATAAGCTGAGTTAAGAAGGAATTTCCAGTGGTGCATTGTTCTATTTCAAAAATTTATTAGCATCCTCAATTTCTAGGGAAGGGGGAATCGACTGATGACAGCCTTTTGGCTGGAGTTGAAAAGTGTATGCAAAAGTTATAGGTTCCTGGCCTTTATCTTAGTACTGTTATTCTTTCTTGTCTTAAACATTCAGCAGTACCGGACTGAAAGTGCCATTGTCAACACCAAGCAGACGGAGGATATTAACAGCTTCCTCTCAATTAGTCAGTCAGGCTTACAGTCTTCCGAGAGTAGGTATGAAAGTTTCATGGCAGGGGACCCGCTTCCTAAGGGCGATACGGAAGAGAGAAGAATAAACATGCTAATTTACTGTAAACACAGATTGAAAATTGCGGAAGCCCTTTATAAGGCCTATTACGACCAAGACTGGCCCGCCTATAATCGCTATATGGCGGAAAGGGCGCTCATGAAATGGAATGTTGATGTTAAAGATTATAATGTCCTTTCTCCTGAGTTGTACTTTGGTGAGAGGTGGAATCAATACCAGGCCTTGATTGAATATGTCCCAGAAATATTTTACAGCAATATTGAACAAAACACTCCCTACACCGAATGGATTATTTTCAGTACGGATTATCACCTGCGGCTGATAACTGTAGATTTACCACCCCAGAATCCCAATGACACCTCTCCTTGGGGTTTTACCTTCAATTTCCTGCGCCGGGGATTACCGGACATCCTTGGCCTAATTGTCTTACTTATGACTGTTAGTCTGTTACACCGGGATCGAAAGACTGGAACTGTTAAATCCACCCTGCTAACCCCTAAAAACCGAAGTTACTACCTTTTCAAAAAGACTACCTTGGGCTTTCTAGCTAGCATTCTAGTTATTATTATTCCTCTACTTATAACCTTTTTGGTTCTTGGAATAAATAGTGGGTTCAGGGGAATGGAGTCCCCCGTCATAATGGACAAAGGTCTATGGAAACTAGCTGTAGTGCCTGAGCATGGGGCGATTGCTAAGACTGGACTTGATCCTTCTGGTTATGGTGAGGTGGGGATGAGCCAGTTTGTCGCTAGCTACGGGTACTTTTCCAATTTAGACCGTTTGGAGTTCGTACCCTTGTGGCAATTCCTAAGCCTTGCTGCCATTCTTGTGATAATGTTTATCCTCTTTTGCACAGTGATAGGTATTTTCATTTCCACTTTGGTTAGGAACGAAATACTTGCCCAGATAGTTGCCGTCGGCGTCTTCGCCTTGGGCTCTTCCTTGGGTACCCTTTTGCCAGGAATAAAAACTACTTACTTGGATCTATTCGCCAAGGTCAACGCCGTACCTATCTTGGAGGGAAATCATGCCACTACCTACCTTGGCAGCCTAAGTATCCTATTTGTGATGATAATCATTTTGTTTAGACTCAGCGTCCTAGTCTTCAAAAGGCAGGATATCTGTGATTAATCAGGAGGGATTAGTATGAAAGTCTTAAGTGTCGGCAAGCTGAACAAATCTTTCGGCAAACACCACGTCTTAAAAGATATCTCCTTTTCTTTGGAGACGGGAGAAATCGTCGGTTTTATCGGCCCTAATGGGTCTGGCAAAAGCACGACCATGAAATGCATCGCTAATCTAATTTTTCCTGAGAGTGGCGATATTGAAATTGCGGGTTACAATCTTCGTACATCACGCAACCAAGCCCTAAGCCATCTTTCAGCTCTTATTGAATCCCCAGGTCTATATTTTAACCTCAGCGGCATGGAAAACCTCAGATTGTTTGCGAGTCTGCGAAAGGTGACTAATTCCCACTTGGATGAAGTCATCGGGTTTACCGGCCTAGGTCCTGCTTTAAAAAGGCCTGCTCGCTCATACTCCATGGGTATGAAACAGCGCTTGGCCTTAGGGATTGCCCTCCTGCCCAAGCCAACCTTTCTGATTCTTGATGAGCCCTTTAGCGGCTTGGATCCACAGGGCGTCTTTGAACTGCGAGAGGCCATAAAAAATCTCGCGGCAGAAGGCTATGGCATTATCTTTTCTTCTCATCAACTTCTGGAGATGGACAAAATTGCATCCCGCAACATCTTCATTAAGGAGGGGCGCATGGTTCCCCAGAAACAGATTCAGGCTTCAGTAGCTGCCCTCAACTACAAAATCTATATTGACCGGGAAGAGGGAGATGCGGCCCTTCTGGACAAGCTTAAGGCCGAGTTATTCCTCTCCAATTATCAGCAGGAGGACAATATCTTAGCCTTTACCCTTACCGATGTGCAGTATTTGGCACCGGTACTTCGGGCTCTCCTTGCGGATGGGCGCAGTATCCAAGGTGTCGTACCTATGACTGCAAATATTGAAAGCTTGTACAGCAGCATTTACCAAGGAGCATAGCCATGATGGAATTGGTTAAGTTTGAAGTTCGGAAGTTTTGGCGTGCATGGAAGACCCTAGTGATACTGGCGATTTACTTGTTGGCTCTCATAGGTATGGTCGGAGTCAATAGTGTTAAGGATAAAGCCTATTGGGAGAGCCAAGTGAAGGCCTTTGATAATGAAATTACCCAAATCAAGAATGAACTTAGTGCTGTGGATTTTGAACTCCGATTCGCCTCAGAAGATAATAACAGTAAGGAAATTGCCGTGCTTAAAGAACGGAATGATTTTCTTCAAACCCAATACTCTTATGCCCACCGGCAACAGTATATGATGAAGACATACGACAAAGAAAAAGCGATGGAGAGACTTGACCTAGATATAAAAAGAGACCAACACCTGTTACAGGGCCTAGAGGCTGGAGAGGAATTCCTCGATGCAACTATTGCTCAGGTTAAGCAAAGGCTTTCTGTTAATAGCTACTTGGTCGAAAACAGCATTCCACCATTGAGCAGTCCCTATGAAATGAAGGCAACGAACTTTCTTTATCAGTTGTCTGGATACCCCTGGGTTATTATCGTGATTATAACCCTGTCAGTACTTGTCCTTGACATGTTTTGTGGAGACCTTGAGAGCGGTGCCTATAAGATTCTCTATTCTCAACCTTTCAAGCGTAGAAAAATCTACACAGTGAAATACCTTGTTCATTTCCTTAATGCTATTGTTGCTGTGACAGGAC
>DIOR01000017.1:0-207122 GCA_002423965.1 Firmicutes bacterium UBA5509
TACCTAAGGGTGCGGAAGGTGTGCTATATTGAATACAGTTATTGAGAAAAGCAATATGCCCATTTCCGGAGGTGAGGTTCTGGCGATTCCTAAGAATATGCTGCGCATAGGGGGAATAGCATTGCTGCTGACTGCAGTAGCAGCTTTGCTGATTAACCCTTTGAATACTGATGACGTCTTAGATAGATGCCAGGATCTGTACCAACGAGGGGAATATGCTACCTGTAGTCAGGTGCTAACTAAAAGACTTTCGAAAAATCCTGATTGGCACGAGGGAAGAAAATTATTGGTTGAGGCTCAGTTAGCCGACAAAGACCTCCTGGGGGCAATATCCCACTTTTTATACTTGTTAGAGGCAGACAAAGACGGGAATCTGGAAGCATCCCTCCTCAACCACATGGGGCAATCCGAAGAAGAGGTTCAACAACAGGTTCGAGAGCTGCTGGAGAAAATACTGGCAGCCCAACCCAGTTTGCTTAAGACCAGGGAGTTTGCTATCCAGTTTGAATTGGAAGTAAACAATATTTCTGGGGCCTTGGAGCATCTTTATACATTAGCCGCTGAAGGCATGTCCTCTCGGGAATTGGAAGGCAAGGTAACCCGCTCCTGCAGTGATTACTCCCAATGGGTAAGATTTATGGATGAGCTTCTGGTAATCGATCCCCAGCTTCCATGGCCTAGGGAGATGAAACTACTCTATGCTTTGGAACATGAGAATATTGAACTGGCAGGCAAAATATTAGATGAGATATTGACCCTTGGCTCCCCTCCAGATGACTTATATGCAAAGACATATTACCTCGCTCTAAAACAGGATTTAGTTATTGCCATGGACGTAGCCATAAAAACTAATCAATCATCCTGGGTTGAAGATGTGTTAGCCCAGGTAGAGCAGTGTGAACCCGATCAAATTCGCAGCCAACTGCCGGGACTGTTAGACCTACTACCTGATGAGCCTAGGCTCCAGGTGTTATCTGCTCTGTTTCTATTGCCTCCCGATCAAGGACTGCAGCAGTTGCTGGTTTTGGAAAACCAAGGCTACGTTCCCTCTAACCCCGAAATATACGTTGAGGAAAAGGTTCGCTTGCTTCGGCATGCTCAAATCTTTGACTTCAAGTACCTTAAATTCTTGAGTGATAGATACATGCCACCCACTTCCTTAATAGATCTAGCAATCGAACTCTGGCAAACCAATTCCCAAGGACTTTTGGATTTGGCAGACCATCTGGTGGAACTTCAATTAGATGGAGTGGATGATGATATACTTAAGGACATGGCTGCCTACTCTCAACCAATTCCGCAGGTTGTCTGGCAACGCCCTGGCCCCCAACCCTATTTCTTAAGCATTTCTCCAAATGGAAAATGGCTGATATGTAACTATACATCAGAAACCTTAGTTGTCAACTTAAATACTGGTAAGGAAACCATTCTTGATGTTGTTACTGGTCAATGGCATTGGAGCCCAGATAGCAGGCAAGTAGTGGGCCTTGAAGCAGGAAGTATAGATAATGTTGCCCTAACTCTAACGGTCAAAAATGGTAGTATTGAAAATCCTAAGAGGTTAACCCTTCCAGAAAACTATTGGCCAATGGGCTGGCTTAATAACAATTCTCTAGCCATTGTCTCCTCTACCAACACCTACACATCCAGGGTTGCCAAGATAAATGTCAACACCAGGAAATTGCATTGGTTAAGCACTTACAGGGAAGGTTGGCCCACTCTCAACCACGCCGGCGAACTGACCTGGATAGTCCCCGACAGGGGCAGTCTGCATCTGGAAACCGCAAAGAGCACCCAGTCCTATCTTATCTATGAAGATGTGACAGATTTTGACCACTTTGACTTTATCACTCCCTTGGACTGGTTTCCCGGAGATAGGAAAGTCCTATTCGCTGACTTCGGTGCTGGAATTACTGGAACCTGTTGTCGAGCACTGGATTTGGATACAGGCGATTATAGCACGTGTGGAGTAGTATCCCAGATATACTCACCGGGCAACTGGGCAGACTCCCAAAGCATATGGGATTTTCATGTATTCTTTGTAGGTTCAAGCTACACACCTTTTGTTAAAGTCAACTTGGGGACAGGCCAAAGGGACTTCGCGGGATTAATCCTCCCCCGTTCTGATAACCTTCGCTACTGCAGTACCGAGAAGCTTGTCGCCGTAACTGGTGGAGAAAACCAAGGAGTGCAAGTCTACAAAATGCCATAAATATATCATTCATCCACTGGGGATTCCCAGTGGATGATTTTAGCTTTTAGCTTTCGGGCGGATAGACTATTTCTCCGTCAATTATGGTGTACATGACGGTGGAAAGGTAGTCGAAGGGATGGCCCTTGATGATGACAAGGTCGGCATCCTTACCCACTTCAATGCTGCCTACCCTATTGTCCACACCTAGAATCTTGGCGGCATTAATGGTAATTAGGCGAAGCACCTGGTACTCCTCCATACCGGTTTCCCGCACCACTGCCGCTGCGGCGTGGAGTAGCTGGTAGATGTCCAGCACGGGATGGTCGGTGGTCAAGGCTACAGTCACTCCTGCCTCTGACAGTATCTTTACCCCTTCCAGGGTCTTGTTCTGGGTCTCGATTTTTCCAGGGGTGCCCATAGAGGGGCCAACGATTGCAGGGAAACTGGATTCAACTACTCTGTCCAAAATAAGGTGGGCCTCGCTGGCATGCTCTAGGGTCATGAGGATATCAAACTCTTGAGCAATCCTAATGGCGGTGGCAATGTCATCAGCCCTGTGGGCATGCATGCGCAAGGGAATTTCTTTTTTCAGCACGGGAATAAGGGCCTCATTTTTCAAGTCCCGAGGCGGCATTTTTTCTGGGTCTCCAGCCTTATTTATTTTGTTCATATAGTTCTGGGCATTGACCAGAGCTTCCCGAAGAAGGGCGGCACTGCCCATACGAGTGCTGGGGATACGCTTTTGGCCAGAGTAAACGCGCTTGGGATTTTCGCCAAAGGCCGCTTTAATGCCGGCATTTTCCTTAATTACCCGCTGGTGAAGAAAGCCACCGCCGGTTTTCAAAACTACGGTGCTGCCTCCCAGAATATTGGCGCTGCCAGGGGTAGACATGACGGAGGTGATGCCAGCCTCTACAGCCTCCCGATAGCCGTCCTCCAGAGGGTTAATGGCATCCAAGGCCCTGAGCTGTGAGGTTACGGGATCGGTAGTTTCGTTATAATCCCGGCCTTCCCAGCCCATGCCTTGCTCGCTGACCCCGAGATGGGTATGGGGGTCGATAAAGCCTGGGTAGACTGCGGCCCCAGCTGCATCAATAACGTCAGCTTCTGCAGGAATTTCCCCTTGGCCGATAGCGGCGATCTTACCGCCTTCCACAAGGATTGTGCCCTTGATGGGCTCCTTGTGGGCAATAGTGTGGATTTCAGCATTGATAATTGCAAGTATTTTTTTAGTGCTCATAGACGATCTCTCCATCTATCAGAGTTTTTTCTACCTGGGTCTGCCAGTCAAAGGGGTGGCCGGTAAGGATAATGATGTCCGCGTCCTTGCCCACCTCAATGCTGCCAACCCGGTGGTGGATTCCCATGATTTCTGCTGGGTTAATTGTTATTGCCTTAAGGGTCTCCTCTTCAGGGAGTCCAGCTTTGTGAACTAGGGCCGCCTGAAGTGGTAACTGCGCTACAGGGAAGACAGGATGATCACTGATCAATGCCACCTTAACCCCTGCCCGGAACAGAATTCCCGGAGTGGTGAAGCTGGTGTTAACTAGTTCTATTTTCGGCCGGGTGCCAAGAGTAGGGCCAACCATTGCCGAAATCTTCTTTTCTCCCAAGAAATCTGTAATTAAATGTCCTTCCGTGCAATGCTCGATGCAAATGTCAACATCGAACTCCTCGGCAATCCTGATGGCGGTTGTGATGTCATCTGCCCTGTGAGCATGGGCCCGTAGGGGGATTTCCTTCTTCAGCACCTTGACCAAGACCTCTAGTTTTAGATCCCGGTCTGGAACCTTTTCCTCATCGCCCTTGGCTCTATCCATCTTTTCCATATAGGAACGGGCGGCCACTAAGTTCTCTCGAAGAATAGAGGCGACAGCCATTCGGGTGCTAGGGGACTTTTTTTGACTGCTGTAGACCCGTTTTGGGTTTTCGCCAAAGGCTATTTTTAAGCCTACGGGATCCCTGACCACCATACTATCAATTAATTTGCCCCAAGTTTTTATGGCTACTGCTGTGCCACCAATGACATTGGCACTGCCTGGAGCAACAGTAAGACAGGTGACGCCCCCGGCAACTGCCCCCTTAAAGGCTGGATCCATTGGATTAATCCCATCGATTGCCCGTAAATGTGGCGTTGCAGGATTTGTCATTTCATTGCCATCTGCACCTTCAAAGCCAATGCCCTCTTCATATATTCCGATATGAGTGTGGGCATCGATAAACCCGGGCATTACAAGCTTGTGGTTGGCATCGATAATCTCTGTGTCATATGGCAGAGGCATATTTGCACCAACTGCTTTGATTTTGCCGGCCTCGATCAAAATGGTACCGCCTTCAATTATCCTGCCGGCCATAGTGTATACTTTGCCATTAATTATTGCCCGCATAAACATGCTCCTTCCCTTGATATATAGAATACATATTCTTGACAAGGGCCGGGAACTCCTTTCGAGTTACTAAATACTTTTTGAAAAAAAAAACAACCCTCCTGGGTTGTCTAGTCAATATTTATTCCTCGGTGGGTACCTCTTCGGGATGTACGAGCTTTTCAACTGTAATGTCCACTCTGTCTACTTTGTAGCCTGTCAAAGTGGTGACCTCCTTAATCACGGCCTCTCTCACTTTTAAGGCAACATCTGGAATTACCACACCATAAGAAACCACCAGGCGTAAATCAAAGGATACAGTACCTGGGGCATCCTCCGCATCGCTTTTCTCTACGTTGATCCTCGAAGCAAACTTACCTGTCAGCAGGCGGCTGAGGCCGGAAAATGTCCCCTTCCGTTCCTGGCGAATGACATCGTCAACTTTTTGCAGGGCGGCAAGAGCAATATCTGCAAAAACTTCATCATTAACAACTAACTTTCCTGTCATCTATACATACCTCCCATAATATTATGCTTCGACATTTAGGTATCGATTCCTGCAGATTCATTGTCATGGCAGGGTGAAATCATATGATAAAAGCAGGTCAGTGGTAGACCTGCTTTTTGCTACTAAAATTCTGGGGTTCGACTACTGTATTCTTAGAGATCGTAATACAGCTCGAATTCCAGGGGATGGGGCACAATGCTGACCTTTTCAGCATCCTTACGAATGCGGCGAATTTGATCCAGTATTAGCCCCTGGGGGAACACGTCTCCAGCCAATAAGAACTTATAATCCTGCTCTAAGGCATCGGCTGCTTCTTCAAGGGATTTAGGCAGAGACTTAATCTTCTTCTGCTCTTCTGGAGTCAGGGTATAGAGGTTGAAGTCAAAGGGGCCAAAGCCTCCCTTGACGGGATCAATCTTGTTGTTTATTCCATCCATAGCTGCCATAAGAACTGCAGAATAAGCCAGGTAGGGGTTGCATGTGGCATCCATAGAGCGGATTTCAAAGCGCTTGGAATCTGGGGTATCTGCGTAGCCGGGGATGCGAATTACCGAGCTGCGGTTGGCGGTGGCAAAACCAATGCTCACTGGTGCTTCGTAGCCTGGGACAAGGCGCTTGTAGGAGTTTGTGCTGGGGTTGGTAAAGGCGCACAGGGCCCCAGCATGTTTGAGAATGCCGCCAATTGCATAGAGGGCGGTTTCGCTTAAGCCGGAATAGCCGTCACCGGAAAACACCGGTTTTCCCTCATTAAAGAATTGGATATGGGCATGCATGCCGCTTCCTAATTCCCCATAGAATGGCTTGGGCATAAAGGTTACAGTCCTACCCCGCTTCAGGGCAAGATTTTTGACGATATATTTCAGGAGCATAGAACGGTCCGCCATGGTTGTAAGGGTGCCAAAGGCCACTTCAATTTCCACTTGACCGGGGCCACCGTTTTCAGAATGGTGGTACTTAACTGGGACGCCATGTTTTTCAAGCATGAGGATCATCTCGTTGCGCAGGTCGAAGCTAGAATCCTTGGGTATGTCTACATGGTAGCCGCCGTGAAGGCCCACTTGGTAGCCTAAATTAGGTTCATCCTTTTTGCCGGTATTCCAGGCTGCCTGCCGAGAGTCTATGTTTACCTCTATGTGGTTGACGTCGTTGCGGAATGAAACATGGTCCAGGACATAAAATTCGAACTCCGGCCCTAGTAAACAGGTATCCGAGACACCTAATTCTGCTATGTATTTTTCGGTTTTTTCAGCTACATAGCGAGGGTCCCCTTCAAAACGGCCTGCATCCTCGCCTAAGGTATAGATGTCGGCCATAATAGAAATCATGGGATTCGCAGCAAAGGGATCGACAAAAGCGGTGGAAATGTCCGGTTTAAAGGCCATGTCAGATTTATCTACAGTAAGGAATCCATAGCTGGAACCATCCATGCCGATTCCCTTGGTAATAGTCTTTTCCGTCAGCCGCTCCACAGGAATGGTCAAGTGGTGCCAGCGTCCGGCCATATCCACCACCTTAAAGTCGATTAACTGAATGTCGTTGCTCCCACAGTACTCCTTGAGTTCTGCAAAAGTATTAAACATCTTCTCATCCCCTATTTCTATATTTTTTGTTTTTTCCCTTCTGCCCCTCTCTATATATTACGGTATTTTTCCCGGGTTTACAAGCAAGCAGCAGGAGCTAAAAACTGAACTCCTGCCCAAGGGCAAGAGTTCAGTATATTGCTTACTTCGGGTCAATGACACCACTCATGCGGATAACTTCCATTCCCTTTTCCTCCAGGGCGGCAATAATCATGTTGATGCCGATAGAGTCGCTGGCCATGTGGCCGGCGACAATAATGTTGCCGATATTTTGTTCCCTGACTGCCTTGATGACATCTTCCGGCATGTGCATGCAAACCAAGGTGCCGATACCCGCCTCAAAGTATGCCTTTGCCACATTGACGCCACCGTTTGTGCCGCCGGCCATGGTGACGAAGACTTTGCCGGCATAGTCCTTTTCGCTGCCAACGCGGATCTCAGGTTTAGTGAGTGCATTTTTGTATTCCGGCAGCTGCAGCAAAGAGTTGAGGACATCTCCTAGGGTAGAGTCTTCCTTAAGGGAGTCGTCGAGATGATGCTGGACCTTGCGCTCCGTCAGCAGGTCAGCAGGGGTATGAATGCCCATAAAAGGCATATTCAGCAGTCTGGCGGCAGAAGCGGCCCTATCATAATTGGTGACATGAAGGCTGCGCTCTACCTTGCCTTTTTGTTCCTGCAGTACCTTTTGGGCCTTGTTAATGGGAACGCCTGCAGCCAGCATACGTGTTACCTGATTGTCCATAACCTTGTATAGATTAAGGCGGGGAGACCCACCAACAGGGTGATGGGTAATGACTAAATCCACACCCAGCTCCCGAGCAATCATCATCTCGGCGGCCTCCATATCTACGCCGAAGGCAGCCTTCTTGAGGTTTTCACCCTTTACAATAATTCCAGAGTCTCCGGGAATCTCTGAGAGATCGGCCATCTCCAGGGCCAGTTCCATAATCTCTTTGGTATTCATGGTCATCCTCCTTTAGTTAACAGCTTTGCATGACAGGGCAATGCGTTGGCGGCGTTTGTCGACACCAATGACCCTGACGCTGATGGTCTCTCCAACTTTGACTACATCCAAGGGGTGCTTGACAAATTTATCTGCCAGCTCGGAAACATGGACTAAGCCGGCTTCCTTAAGGCCGATATCTACAAAGGCACCGAAGTCGGTGACATTGCGGACGGTTCCCTTGAGAATCATTCCCTCATTAAGGTCCTCCAGGGTAAGGATACCCTCTCTAAACAGGGGGGCAGGCAACTTATCCCGGGGGTCTAGGGCTGGTTTTTCTAAGGCCTGAATGATGTCGCGAAGAGTAGGTTCGCCAACTCCCAGCTTCTGAGCAATAGCCTTAACCGATTCGGGCAATCTACTACTTAGTTCCGGAATTCCTCCTCGGCTAGCTAGATCTTCAGCTGTGTAGCCGCACAGGCCAAGAAGTTTCTCAGCCGCTTCATAGGATTCTGGATGCACAGTGGTGTTATCTAAGGGATTGTCACCTTCCCGGACCCGCAAAAAGCCTGCGCATTGTTGAAAAGTCGCCTCGCCCAAACGGGGAACATGGAGGAGCTGTTTGCGCTGGGTAAATGCGCCATTCTCTTGTCTCCACTTGACAATTGATTTTGCCACTGCTGGCTTTACTCCAGCGATGTACGATAAAAGCGGCGCCGAAGCAGTATTAAGATCCGCCCCCACCCTATTGACGCTGGTTTCCACAACCTCGCCTAACAAACGAGCCAGTTCCTTTTGATCAACATCGTGCTGATACTGACCGACGCCAATTGACTGTGGGGGGATTTTCACCAGTTCCGATAGTGGGTCCTGGAGCCTGCGAGCAATAGAAATGGCGCTACGCTGGGAAACATCTAAATCCGGGAACTCCTCCTTTGCCAGGGGGTCGGCAGAATAGACTGACGCACCGGATTCATCTACCACAGTGTAGGCGACGCCCTTGATTTCCTGGGTCAGATCCCCCACCAGCTCAGTTGTCTCCCTGCTGGCAGTGCCGTTGCCGATGGCGATGACATTGATATTATATTGTTTAATTAGTTCGCGTAGGCGTTTTTTGGACTGCTCCACCTGACTTCTTGGGGGGGTAGGATAGATTACATCGGTTTCCAAGAGCTTGCCCGTGGAATCTACCACTGCAAGCTTGCAGCCTGTTCGGTAGGCCGGGTCTACGCCCAGCACCGTCTTCCCCCGAGTTGGGGGCTGCAAGAGCAAAGATGTCAAGTTGGCAGAAAACAACTTATACGCTGATTCCTGGGCCATGTCCGTCAGCTCCCGGCGGATGTCACGTTCCACTGCCGGGGACAGCAGACGCTGATAGCCGTCCTCCATTGCCTTTCTAACGTACTCTTCTGTATCTTGACTCCCTGGTTTGAAGTTGCGCCGCCACAATTCCTGTAGCAGGTACTGGGGGTCGAAATCCAGAGTGGCTTTGAGGAAATCTTCCTTCTCACCGCGATTGATGGCAAGAACTCGGTGGGAAGGGAGCTTAGCAACTGGCTCACTATAGTCATAGTACATTTCGTAAACACTTTGAGCTTTGGGGTCCCGGGCGGTTACCAGGAGGGTAGCTTTATCCCAAGTGCGTCTGCGAGAGATTACGCGATTTTCTGCTGCATCGGCAAAGTCTTCTGCCACTATATCCATTGCGCCCTGTAGAGCGGCCACAGCAGTGGGAACTTTTTCGTTAATGTATTTTTCTGCTTCCAGCAAGGGTTCGATATCACCAACCAACAGAATTTCAGCAAGGGGTTCAAGGCCAGCGTCTCTAGCCTTACTCCCCCTAGTATTACGCTTGGGTTTGTAGGGCCGGTATATGTCCTCAACCTGCTGAAGTTTTGTGCTTTCCCGAATTTGCTTTTCTAGTTCTTTGGTGAGCTTTCCTTGTTCGGAAATACTGCGCACAACTTCTTCCTTGCGCTGGTAAAGGTTGCGCTGATAAGCAGCCTGTTGCTGAAGGGCGAAGATCTGCTCTTCGTCAAGACCACCAGTTGCCTCTTTGCGATACCTGGCGATAAAAGGCACTGTGTTACCGCCATCAAGGAGCTTAATGGTCTCTGTTACCTGGTTAAGGGGTATCTTGAGAGCAGCGGCGATGATTTCCATTATCTTAGCTTCTACTTGGGACATAAATACTTCTCCTCCTTTTTTCCAACAACCGAGGCGGGGACATCCCGTCTTGGCAGAGATCCTGACACATTCACTAAGGGGGGTAGCACCCCCATTATCTTATCTCTCCCGCTTCAATTTGACAACTGGTCGCACCTGGCCGCACTTTTCCTTGCGGTGATTAATAATTTCCGGATGGTAGAATCCTTCCAGGGACTGGGCCTCCTCAGCAGACAGATAGCCTAACTCCTTGAGGATTTCCACTACGACACTATCTCGTCCCCGGCTGGCACCATCTTCACATTTCACAGTTATGCCGATGCCCTCATCGATTATGCCAACGCAATACACCCCTGCAGCGCCCCCTTTGGCAATAAGTCTGCCAGGAGCTGCCTGCATTAACTTGGTACAGAATCCTTCAGTGCCGCTAATCATTTCCGGGTGAGCCATCATCGCTCTTGTAACTCTGGAGCAGGCCTCCTCTCGCTCTTTACCTAGGCCTTGGGGTCGGGCCAGGCGGGCATAGGCCAGGGACATATTATATATGGGCAGGCCATGGACAGGAACGCCACAGCCGTCTACGCCAATGGCTATTTGCTCCCGGGGATAATTGGCCAGGTCCCCAATGTAATCTAGAATAGTTTGCTGCAGGGGATGGTCTAGATCTAAGTAATTTGAGGAATCATATCCTAAATGAGTTACTAAGGTCAGCATACCGGAATGTTTTCCCGAGCAATTGGAGTGAAGAACAGAGGGCTCCTCACCGGTAAGCAGCATGGCTTTAGCTGTGGCCTTATGGTAAGGGGAATGCACTCCACATTGGAGCAAGCTGTAGTCCTGACCAATCTTGGCAAAAATATCTTTCACTGTCTGGGTATGGAAGGCCTCTCCATTGTGGGAGGCACAGAAGAGAGCGAGTTCCTGTAGAGCAATGCCGTAATGGTCCACTGCACCCAGCTCCACCACCGGCAAAGCCTGGACAGGCTTGGCGGAACTGCGCCAAAAGGTAATGTGTTGCGGGTCCCCGGCACTCCAAAGTAATTTTCCCTGCCAGTCCACAATTGCCACATGCCCCCGATGCCTGTTTTCTACTAAAGGGCCCCGGATCACCTCAACTAAGACTTGAGCTTGCACAAATCATTCCTCCTCATTATTGCTACAGCTGTTTTCTTTACATCTATTGCAGAAGAGCTCAAAAAGCCCCAAAAACTCCGGATATCTAACTATCATCCTTTCGGGATGCCACTGGACGCCTAGAATCCACGGCTCCCACCTCTCAAAAGCTTCCACCAGTCCGTCGGAAGAGGTGGCACTGATTGTAAGGCCTGGTGCAACCTGGTCCACCACTTGATGATGAAAACTGTTGACACCGATTTCCCCTGTGCCCAAAGTCGCTGCCAGCATTGTCCCTGGCACAATTTTCACCTGATGCTGTCGATACCATCCAGGGGCATTTTGAGTGTGCTGAATTGCACTGGCTCTATCCTCATCAATATGTTGAATAATGGTCCCTCCTAAAGCAGCGTTAATCACTTGCATCCCCCGACAAATTCCCAAAATGGGGAGACCTAGTTCCAGAGCTACCTTTACCAGGGCAATTTCCTGTTCATCTCGGAGAGCTTCTACTTCTCCCAGGCGGGGATGGGGCTGCTTTCCAAAAAAGTAAGGCGAAAGATCACTTCCGCCGCTAAGAAACAACCCATCCACTCGGGACAAAATGTCGACACTGGCAGCAGGGGACAGGGATGGAGGCAAGACAACGGGAAGTCCCCCTCCTTGCTCCACAGCCTTAACATATGCATCCTGAATATGGCTGACTTCTTCCTGATGGCTATGCCTGCATGTTAATGCAATCACTGCCATTACAATCCCCTCCTTAACTGATTCTAAAGGGAAAGGTAACCTTTCCTAACAATAATATATTCAATAACTGTATGCGTTTTCCTGCACAAAAAAATTAGACAGCTAGAAAGCTGTCTTGCATTTAGAATTCTATCAGGCCGAGGCTAATTTGTAGAGCGTCTTCGACACGTTTCATTAGTTCCGGCGCCAAGTGAGTGATCCGATCTTTGAGGCGCTGCTTGTCAATAGTGCGAATTTGCTCTAGCAGCACTACGGAATCTCTGTCCAGTCCATGCTCCTCCGCAGTAATTTCTACATGGGTAGGAAGTTTAGCCTTTTCGATCTGGGAGGTAATAGCGGCGACAATAACCGTTGGGCTATACTTGTTGCCCACATCGTTTTGAACAATTAAAACCGGACGCACTCCCCCTTGCTCGGAACCTACCACCGGGCTGAGGTCAGCGAAAAATACGTCACCCCGCTTACAGTTCATGTCTTCACGCTCCGCTAACCATCGACTCAATGGTTTGAACAGCTTCATTTTCTGCCTGTACAGCTTCGTTTGCCAAAAGTAAGTTTATATTGGACATTTCAATATAACCAGCCTGAAGTTTTTCACGAATTTGGCGTTTTTTCATTTCAGAAATGTACATGCACATTGCCTCGCGGATTAGGTAACTGCGGTTGACCTTTTCCTTGCTGACAATGCCATCCAACTCTTGCAAAAGGGTGTTGGGGAGGGAAATCATAATGCGCTTAGTTTGAGCCACAATGGCACCCCCTGAAATTGATTCTGTATATACTAATAGTATATCAGACTTGTACATACGCTGTATAGCAGTATTATATTTTATCCATCCCCCTAGGTCAAGCCTGATACTTATAATAACGGGGAACTCTTGCAGAAACTGCGCAAAGGATTTCGTAGCTGATGGTGCCTGTCAGTAGAGCCAAATCATCAGCTGAGATATGCTCTTGTCCCTGATTGCCGAATACCACCACAGGTTCGCCCACCTCTGCCTCAGGCAGGTCTGTAATATCGGCCATAGTGTAATCCATGCAAATCCGACCGACTTGAGGAACCCTTCTACCCTGAATGAGGAACTCTGCCTTCCCAGATAGGGTCCGAAAAAGGCCATCAGCATAACCCAAAGGCAAAGTGGCGATGCGGCTAGGGCAACTTGTGACAAAAGTGCGACCATAACTAATAGCGGTCCCTGCCGGCACTTCTTTAACGAAGGCAATGCTGGTATGCAATGACATAACAGGCTTTAGGGGAATAAGTTTTTTTACCTGGCCAGAGGGATAAAGTCCGTACAAACTAATGCCAATTCGGACCATGTCAAAATATGCCTGGGGTATTTCAATGGCCGCAGCACTATTGGCGCAGTGCGCGATAACCTGTGGCTTTTCTTTCTTTATTGTTTCCACTAACCTTTTAAATTTATCCAATTGAGCATTTGTATAGCCCTTGTCTTCGTCGTCGGCGGTGGCAAAGTGAGTAAATACTCCCTCCAGCTCTAGATGAGAAGAAGTTAAAGTTCGCTTGGCCAAGTCAAGGCCGCCTGTATCCCTAGGACCAAGTCTCCCCATGCCAGTATCTACCTTGAGGTGGATCCCCACCTTCCGACGTTGGCGCCGGGCCTCATCCTCCATGAGCAGGAGCGTAGAGATATCTGTAATCGCCGGAGTCAGGCGGTACTGGATTACCGCAGATAGGGACTCCGGGGGAAGATAGCCAAGTATCAAAATCGGGGCTGCCAGACCTGCCTGGCGCAGACGAATGCCCTCTTCAACCAAAGCTACAGCCAGCCAATCAGCCCCTGCAGCCAAAGCTGCCCGGGCAACTTCAGCATCTCCATGGCCATAACCATCTGCCTTAACAACAGCCATTAAGCGAGTTGGCTGGGGGATATGCTGGCGAAACGCCTTGACGTTGTGAGTGAGGTTGCCCAGATTGATTTCTGCCCAGGTCGGCCTGTATCCTTGCATAAAAACCATCTCCTTCAACATGACTTATTTCTATATTACCACCGGGAAATCCTGCATCGGGAAGAGCAATGATTAAAAAGCAAAAGCCCTAGTGGGCTTCTGCTAATAGTATTCCACATCCTAGACTACTTCGTCTTCAACCGCCTCGTGAGTCGATGGCGGATACCAGACCTTTACCATGCCAAAACCGCAATTGTTTCTGTTGCCAAAGCCTATATGATAACCTATCCGAATGAGCTCTGGGTTGCCGGATACTTTAAAAGGAACCATATAGCCCAAGATTTTTATGCCATTAAAGCTTATTAGACGGGTGACTCGGCGCTTGTTTGACATATAATGTTCATTAAACTCAAAGGTCAAGTTGTCGTTAGTGGGCAGGGAATCATAGACTCGGTAATGCTTATTAATTAAGTCCTGGCGTAGCTTTTCCGTAAAATCATGATCCTCAATGCGCCCATAACGCATATGCCCTTGAGTGGCTTCGGGATTACATGAGACAGTAATCGGTGACATACAGGAAAACTCCATGGCATCGCTAATCTCCGGAGTAGCCAAGACTTCAACACTGGTGACAGGCATATTTATCATGCCTAGGGAAATCGCTCCTGCATCTGTAAATCCTTTTAGCACTGCCTCTAAAAAGTATCCTTTGATAGAGGAAATGTACCATTGCACACTATTTCCCAGATTGCAGATTCCATTGGGCGAAATGCTATATTGCTCAAAATAAAGCTGCGAAAAGGTGAAAAGGCCGAGCCCCCGCTTATGTCCTACACTGTTGGGACTGTGAACTGAACGAGTTATAGCTTTATAAAGATGATGATTATAATTATAAGGCAAGACAGTATTAGGGTCGCATTGCAGAGTAACTTTCAGCCGCATTGTGCCAACTCCCTTTATCAGGCAAAAGCATGATTGTTTTAGATATTGTTATCTTCGTCATAACAACAGCTTTTCCTTTAAATTACCAGAAAAACAGTATAACCAATTTCGACGTTTTTCGACAATCACACTATTACCCGCTCTTTACTAGAGAGAATACTTGATTTGACGATCCAAAAATGGACGCCCTCAAAGCGAGCAAAATATTTAGGCTCTTTTTTTCATAAAATTCATTAGTGGGTGGGCCAGGAAAAAGAGAATAAATGCACTGAAAATAATCTCTGGCACTAAGTAACTAGCCTGATATCCCAAAGAGTATTTCCAGGCAGGAACCCCTTCAGGAGCATGCTCGCCAAAAAACCAGACCCCCGCAAGGAAATGACTGATGAAGCGCCCGCCAATGCCAACAACAGCTGCGGCAACTGCCAACAGAGACTGCCCCCAGCGGGAGTTTACCAGCCCCTTCCGGACAGGGTTCCAGACCAGCCCCGCCAGGCCAAGAGTACCAAAGGCCACAGGATAGTCTAGTAGCCATTGCACTAGTGAAACCATCCACCCTCCGAAAGTGTAGTCAATTAGCCCGTAACAGATTCCCACAGTGATTCCCACCACCGGTCCCCGCATCATCCCAATGAGCAACAGGGGAATCATGCTCCCTGCAGTGACAGAACCCCCAAAGGGCAAAGAAAAGAGTTTTATAAATTGCCCCAAGATAACGGCCAAGGCCAGCATCATTCCGGCCTCAACAATAGTACGGTTATTAAATTTTTTTTTCATAGAACTTCCTCCCACGGTCTGGGGAAAATAATAGGCGTGCCCCAGGGGCACGCCGGTATGTTGTAAATAATTAACACGCAAAGCGTGTAGGTACAACATTACTGTCCCTACGCAGGCATTACCCTGATCAGGTTATGGGTCAGGTGCTAATTAGCCCTATCTCAGCCCCTTTTAGGAGCCCCCCTAGACCGATTTATATTTATCTTTATGATACCAGACTTCAGCTGGAAGGTAAACCGAGAATAAAGGACTGCTATGAATTAATTTCCCTGGCCCTGAGCTTGCCTAAACTCCGCTAGCAGCAGGTCCACCATACCCCCATAGCTTTTAACACCATCCTGCTGGCGATTTGCCTTGAGGTAAGAGTCATTGATGTCAGCAGACAACTGCTCTACCGGCCCTTCGAACTGTTCCCAATAGGCTTGCCAATCTATTAAATCTCTATTCAGGCCGTCACCGTACTTATTTCTAACGGTTGCATACGCCTCTCTATCTGCTCTGTACAGGGTATTCATGGTGTTCAGCAAAGCCAACACCGTCCCCGAATACTGGAAATCTACATGGGGATGCATAGAGCATGCTAAATAGCTAAGGAAGTTAGCCTCATCCTCCCGGGCAAAGCCCCGTTGATGGGCCATCTCGTGAGTAGCTGTTGAAGGGAGCATAAAGTGCGGAATGTCGATGTTGACATTGGCTTCTGCAGTGAAGGGAAAATACATTCCGGTGATACCTGTATATGACCAGTAGTGGGACAGGAAAACCCCTTTGGGAGGGCCAAACTTGCCCCCCAGTTCTGGGTAGATATCCGCCGCATGATGGTAACCGGTTTCTGCCTGTGCAAACATCTTGCGAACGCCTGAACTTAAGATCATAATTCCCCGTTCATCCTCGTCAACCTGCCCCCGCAGGTAATTGGCCCTATCAGTAAGAGCCAGAGCCAGTTCAGCCAACTCCTCTGCCGATCCAGGTTCTACCGGCAGCCCTGAGATATCTGCGAAGGAAAGGCGGCTATAGTTAAGACCCCACAACATATTAAATCCTACATAAATCAGGACCATCACCAATGCGAGTTTCCCAATTCCTCTTGGGCAGCCTCGCAAGAATTTCTTGGGTCCTTTAACTAAGGCAATGGCACCCCGAATGATTTGAACCAAGCAGAAGACTACAATACCCACTATCGTTAACTCAGCTACGGAAAAGGGAAATATTCCGGTGAGGCGACTGAGAATGCTGCTAATCCAACTGTATATTGTAGAAGAGTAGCCCGACTCAATGAGCAGGGGAAACCTAGGGGCGGCTAAGGACAGCAACAAGCCAAGGCCAATGATAATAACGATTGTCACAGTTAAAGGACTAATCTTCTGAGAGCGCTTTTTTTCCACTCCGCTTCCCCCTTTCATCTCTGCATCTATGGGGAGACCTTTTTGTCGCATGAGTACAATTCAAACCGGTCTACGCCTAAGATTGAAGTAATTATAACATATGTGGCTAGGGAAGCCGGCGATTTTGTTGCGACAGAAGGGTCCGTCCCCGGTGTCGCATTTGCGACAGAAAGGTCCGTCCCCGCTGTCGCGAAGGGCCCAGCGGGGACGTCTTTTGGTGTTTATAGATACCCTTTGTCCTTGAGAATTGCCATTGATTTTTCTTTGTCTTCGGGGTCAACCATAATTACCGGACCGGCGCAGCCCATTCCGGTTTCGGCATAGATTTCTTGGGCCCACAAAGAGCGAACTGCATCTTCCAGTTCTAAGATGTCAATGCCGGTAATGTCGTCGGTGACAGGTTTTTTGGCAGGAGGAGTGATTTCCTTGACAGTCTCTTTGGTTGTGGCCTTGGCCAACAGCTCATCGAGGCCGGCCTGCCTTGCCCCCTGATATTCTGCCGCCGCAATTTTAGGCAAGTTGCCCTGGCTGCATTCCGCAGCGTATTGAATGGCGTTGGCAATTACAGGAGCTCCCGAGGCCCGGGAGATGATATTGATGATCTTGGAGAAATTGGCACCAACTCCGGGTCCGTATCCCCAGCCCGTGGTCTCATAGGTGCCGCCACTGGTAAAGGCGGAAAATATTTTTATCAGCAGGTTGCCTGTAAGGGTGTCGCAAACCACTACATCAGCGCTACCTGTCAACAAGTCATTTCCACGCAGAACACTGCCTCCGTCACTGCGGACGGATTCAGTAAAGTTAATTGCATAACCCTGCTTATTCAGGGTCTGCAAAATTCTCTCTACTTGCCTTGCACCCTCTACATTGAGGATTCCTACCCGGGGGTTTTCAATTCCCATGGCCTTGGCCACGGCGATACCGCCGATGGTATTGAGGACCATAGCCTCAACCCGATCGGTGGCGGTGGTGCCGGTGGTGGTTGCAAGGAACAGGGGCTTGCCCCTTGCCGGAGTTACTATTCGGCCAACAGTAGATACTCCCATAGGAAAATTATAGTGCAAGGTAACTGTTGCATCGGCCTTGCCTTCAGTAAGCATTTTTTCAATTATGCTGTGACTGTCTGCTTCGCAGGTAGAGTTCACTATGGATAGATTTGTACTTACTTCGGGGCCCACAAGGATAACTTTCAGCCCGGGGTTTTGTTGGGATGCAAGTTCGGCACCCTTGACTAGCTCTTCCACTCCCAGTTCACTGCCCAGGGTGGTAAGGGCAACGGTGGTGCCTGCTCCGAAACTGCCGGTGTCAATGGCCTCAGCCAGTTGGGAAAATAACTCACCAGCCTGGCGTTTGGTTTCCAGGTTACTCAAAGTCGTCACCCCTATTCTTCTTCCAGGAGACTATCAGCCACTGCTCTCATAGCGGCAGCCACTACTTTCTTGACGGCGTCGGTATCGCCGGCAGCAGCTGCTCCCTCGCCGGAGTTAGCTTCGATGACAAAAGAGACTCCATCAAAGAGGTTGGTCATGCGACCCAGGAAAAGACTGCCCTTACCCACTAACATCATCCGCTTCATTTTGCCTTCCAGCATTAAATCCCTGGCATGGCCGATAAAAGGCACTCCTGAGGGGATATGGCCCTGAGTAGGTGCAAAACCAGGCATGCCATGCTCTTCAACAAAATCGCCTAACTGCTGCCGTTCAATATCTCCCCGTTTGACTCCAAGGGCGGCAATCATTTTGTAGTTGGCTTTTGGCACGTCGCCAGCACCTGCAGGAACAGTAATCTCCGGGTTCTGCATCTCTACAGAATACTTATCCACATCGGTAATTTTTAATCCTGCCTTGTCAAGGGGATCGGTGACAAGAGCTTCTATAACAGCCTGAGGAGCAGAACCCCTGCCGATATTATGACGACCTACTACATCGGTGCGAATAATGGGATTGACGCCGTCGTTTTCGCTGATGAGGACGGCGAAGGCTCCAAGTACATCTTCAAGAATCGGCATGTCTTTGGCTACATGGTCTTTGCCGTTCATGCCCAGCTTGGCTGTGGCACCGCCTGCGACTACAGCAACATTCTTATAGACCCCAGCCTGAACCAAGGCTGCGGCCTGGACTAAGGCGTGGGCAGGTGCGGCACAAAAGCCCCTGAGGTCACTGCCGGTAGCGTTTAAACAGCCGCAGACTTCGCCAATGGATTTTGCGAAGTTGCCGCCTCCACGCTGATTAATATCTCCACACGCCTCTTCGGAGCATTCAATAATGTATTCTATATCTTCTGCTGCAATATTGTTCTTAGCAATTAAGTTTTTCAAGCCGAGAGCCCCTGAGGCTTTTACCACCAGGTTTTCCAGCATGGTATGGGCGTTAAGGTTGACATCCCAGTCATGGGCCCTTTTTACACAACCTACCAGCTTGCCATTCATTTGCAATCCTTCAGCTTTATGATCCTGAATGCGCTTTTCAATATCCTCCATTGCTTCCCCATCTTTAAGGAGAGCGGCCTGCTGGGCGAAGAGGGATTCAGAGGCAAGTCTCTCTTTCAGCTCCGCAGTAAAGGATTTTTCTAGCATAACTAAGTCAAAGGCATCTGATATCTTTAATAGGCCATAGAAGAGAGCCTCATCCACTATTTCTCCATACTTACCCTGGGTACTACCTTGAAGAGGATTGTCGTACCAAGGTTTAGAAATATTATTGAGCTCATCGGGCAGGAGATTGCCTATATAAGACTGGTTGGGAGGGTAATTAACTGCTTCAGAAAATGAACGCAAATGTTTGGGAAGTTTGCTTAGATATCCTGAATCCGGATTTTTGGCACGTTCCATAGTTTGAGTAGAACCTTGAGCCTGTAGCAGGTTAGGAGCGTGCACCAAGGCATAGGCGGTACCTTTGATTACTGGAAAGTTCAATCTAATACCTCCTTTGTTGTCAAAATTAGGGCGGCCCGAGGCCGCCCTATTACTTTAGTCCTCAAATACTTTCTGGCCGTCTACTTCGGTGGAAAGGGCATGTAGCGCCTTGCTTACTAGGCGACGGCGGAGGGCTTTTTCATCTTCAAAAGGCAATTCAGGATTGCCCAGAGGATGTGGAATTGCCACTGTAGGCACAATGCGGTTAGCACCTACAGTAAGGGATATTGGCACGATAGTGCACATGTGTACCACTGGGAGACCTGCACGTTCGATTTCTTTAACCATCGTTGCACCGCAACGAGTGCAGGTGCCTCACGTGGAGGTCAGGATGACGGCGTCAACTCCGTCACTCTTGAGTTCTGCGGCAATCTCCTCTGCATAGCGTTTGGCGTTGGCAACAGCTGTGCCATTGCCCACGGTGGCGTAGTAATAGCGGTGGAGGGAGCCGATTTTGCCTTCTTTTTCAAGTTCCCTAAGCACATCTACTGGCAGAACCCGGTCAGCATCCTTGTTAGCGTAGACAGGGTCATAGCCGCCATGAGCGGTCTGATGAGTATCGGGAGTTAAATCGGTGACACCCTCGATGTCGTACTTACCATACTTGGAGGCGCTGGAGGACTCAATATGATCAGGGTTGCCCTTAGGCACAATGCCGCCGGAGGTCACCAAGGCAATTTTGGCCTTGGTAATATCAGCTACGGCAGGGTTAGGTTCTACACGGTCAAAGTGGGGCATGGGATATTCGGTGTGGTATTCTTCCCCGTTTAGCTTAGCCACAAGCATGTTTACAGACCGCTTGGAACCGCGCTCCTCAGCAAAGTAATTCTGACGGATTCCCCGGGAAATATAACCTTCCTCCTTGGGGGTACCCAGAGGCTCCCCATGGAGAACTTTTAGGGCTAATTTGCCCATAGCGGGAACGGCCTTGCGCATGGCCGCCGCATTATCCCCAGTCTCGACGATCAGGGCAAAACGACGGAACATTTCTGCGCCAGGGTTCTCAGGATACATTCCGGAAATCACTGGAACGTTAAGTTCTTGGCTAACTGCCTCAGCTACAGCTCCGCAAGCAGTTCCATACCTGCCGGCGTTAAAGGCAGGGCCGGTGATTACTAAATCCGGCTTATGCTGTGCAATCATTTTGACAACTGTGGCTTTAGCTTCATCTATATTTTCTGCAAACCAGCTGTCACCACAAATGATTGTTGCAACTATCTCCGCCTCTTCGCCCAAGGCAGCTTTGAAAGCCATACCAGGGCCCACAGGTCCTTCTTTGCAAGAGGGCGGGATGTTTGCCTTTTCTTCTCCGCCAATCTGACCAAAATACTGATTGATATAATGGACTACGCGGAATTTGCTCAATTAATTTCACCCCCTGGCTAGAATTTTGCGTATTGCTCCCTGTAGGTAGAGACTTCTTTAATGATTTCGTCTACGTCCAGGACCATCTCCATCATGCTGATTTGATCATCATATACTTGAGGATCTACCAGGCTCTTGATGGCATCTTCGAAAATATGATATGCGGGGAGTCCCAACGGGACTCCGGCCAATGGACCTGCAAAAGTAGGATCGCCATTGCTCACGGTTTCAGCAGCTAGACCAGAGGCTTCTGCCTCTGCGCCTCCCAGGATAACCACTAGGTTTTCCGGGCCGAGCTTTTCTGCTAATTCTTTAATGCGAGCTTGGTTTTCCAGGTCCATTGCTCCTGCGGCAGTTCAAACGAAACATTCTGTAGTGGAGAATAATGTCTCCCCACCAAAGGATTTAAGACATTCTTCAATGGCAGGACCGGGAACGCCGTCGCGGTCGCCAAGAATAATAAATTTCTTATCCTTCATGGAAATTCCTCCTTTAGATTATTATTAAATTTCCCGAGTAGTGAGGGTGTTAAAGCCCAATTCATTGGTGGCGCCGGTAATAGCCTGAATCTCCACGGTAATGCTGCCGTCTTTTGCCAGGCTGCCGTCAAAACCACCGGCGATAATATCTGCGGATTTGGTGTTGCCAATAACTTTATCCATAGCCGGTAATGTAATAACTTCGTTGGCATTGCCACCGGTAACAGTTGCGTCAGCCAAGGGATCGGCGTCGGCAAGAGATTGGGAAGCCCCATCCCGGCCAGCATATTCATCGGTGACGATAACAGTCTTTATTCCCAGCTTTTCCAGCTTGGTACAGTTCATGATCAAGTCGGTGTCGGGGTTGCCAAAGCCTTCCTGGGAGACAATTGCTCCGTCAAGGCCCAGCATATCCGCAAGCTTGGCGGTAAAGTTTGATGAACGCTGTTTATCGGCCAAGGTGACGTTTTCGTTGGTGATGATAACGCCGACAAAGTTTAGATCCTTACCGTGACGCTCATAGAGGTCCTTAATAATCGGGTTGTTCAAATGATGATAAGTTGTGTTCTTGTCACAGGCTGAGACGCAGTTGCCGCTGACAATGGCTCCGTCCATCATTTCGGTGGGAGACATTAATGTGGGCAGGATTTTCTTGGCGTCGACGCCATAGACATAGGTGTCATGAAGGAGACCTTGGGTCTGAAGCATATAGACATATGCGACTCTGGGAAGCTCGGGATACTTTTTCATACCTTCGTAAAGGTTCAAATGCCGATATTCTTCCCAGCTATCCACCTTGGCTTCAGCGGCGGCTTCGGCAAGACATGCTGCTGCCTTGTAGCCCACCATGCGCACTGCAGCCTCGTGCTCGTGCTGGCTGAGGCCTTCAGGGGCTTCACAGACAATGACGAGGTTATTGAGCTTGGAGAAAGGAGAGTAGTCTGCACCAGGTCCAGACATATCGATAATGCCTTCCTGGAAGCCGACTATGCTGCCGGTGGTGACAACTGCCGCTCCACGGAGGACCAAAGTTGTGCCGCTGCCCACCATATCTACCTTGTTGATGAAGCCAGGGAACACACCGCCATTACCCTCGATTTTCAATCTGGGCTCGATGACGTCCTTTACCGGCAATATGCGAACAGATTCACCGGGTTTGGCTAGCTCTAAGGAAATATTAGTCAGGCGTTCATCGGCTACAGCGGCCAATACCTGCTCTTTATTGACATAGAGCACACCTTTTTCAACCTTGGTTTCGCTTCCGAACTGAATGTCGGTGATATTAATTTGACCAAGTTTTAATTGCATGCTTTCACCTCCTTAACTAACCTGCTACTTCTATAAGCTTTGCTTCTAAATCTTCGTGGGTAAAATCTTTGCTAAGCTCGACAACTTTTTCCCCATCCCTATAAACGAGGATTGTAGGTAGCCCCATGACTTTTTGGCCCATGGCCAGGCGACGGTTTTCCAGGATATTGAGCTTGCAAAATTTCACCTGCTCAAATTTGCCTTCTAACTCCTCCACATGGGGAATCAGTTCCATACAGGGAACACATTTAGGGCTCCAAAAGTCCACCAACACTAAGCCTTTACTGGAAAGCACCTCAACTTCAAAGTTTTCTTTGTTTACTTCTAACACTAGACTTCACCTCCTTAAGCTAATGTAGCTAGTTTCTCAAGTTTCTCCGAGGTAAGATCCCCGGTGACCCTTCCCACTACTTCTCCACCCTTGAATAATAAGACGGAGGGCATTTCCTTGACATCATAGCGGCGAGCAATTCGCTGATTGCGATAAGTATCTATCTTTACCATATCCAATTTTTCAGAATGGCGGCTGGCAAATTTTTCAACCAGAGGAACCATTTCCAAGCTACCCTGATGGAAGGGACTCCAAAACATAACGGCAATAGCCTTAGCTTTATCTAGCACTTCACTCTTAAAGTTCTCTTCTTCTTGCATATATTTCTCGGCTGCCACCGCGGCTATAGCACCGTCAGCGGCGGCAGTAACGACCTGACGGAGATATTTGGTGCGGACATCACCTACAGCATAAACTCCGTCAACGGTAGTCTCCATTAATTCATTGGCAGGAATGTATCCCCGCTGATCCAATTCTACTTTGCCTTTAATTAATTCCGTCCGAGGAACTGTGCCTACAAAGATAAAGACGCCGTTGGTCTCTAAATCGGTTACCTTGCCTGTTTTAATATTCTTAATCGCTACGTTCTCAACGATGCCATCGCCCTTAATTTCTTCCAAAGTAGAATTCCAGATAAACTCGATCTTGTCATTTTTGTAGGCCCGCTCCTGAATGACCTTAGTGGCATCCATGACACCTTCGTCATGAATGACAATAATAGTAACCTTGGCGGCAAAGCGGGTAAGGTAGATAGCCTCTTCAATGGCGGCATCGCCATTGCCCAGCACTACCACATCCAAATCCTCGTAAAAGTCGGCATCGCAGGTAGCACAGTAAGATACGCCCTTGCCCTTAAGTTCCTTCTCGCCTTTGACCCCGAGAAATCTGGGCTCGGCCCCAGTGGCGATAACTACGGCCTTGGCAGTATAGCGGCCGTTTTTAGTAACGACAACTTTTTCGTATCCAGTCAGGTCTAAATCTACAACTTCATCTTTAAGAAAGTTACAGCCAAAATGCTCGGCATGCTTGTGCATATGCCCGGTAAGCTGAGGGCCAGTGACACCCAAGTAAAATCCGGGGTAGTTCTCCATTTCCTCGGTAGTAGCTGCCTGCCCTCCAACTACGCCCTTTTCAATGACCAAGGTGTTAAGCTTTGAGCGAGATGCATAGATGCCGGCAGCCAAGCCACCGGGACCGGCGCCAATGACAATTAAATCATACGAATTGGCCATATTAATCTCCTCCCTTTTCTTATTGCAGGGGAATATCCCTGCACATTTCTAAATCCATAAATTGCAGATCCTCTAGAATCGCCTGGGTAGAGCCTGGAAATTCCCCAAGCTTTTTTGACGTTGCGATAGCAGCTTCAATTACAGACAGAGATTGGCAGTCCAGCTCTTTTCCCCTGGCCAGCACCAAAGTTTTATATGGCGTCTGATTAGGCTTGATGCTGGAAGAAAGAGGGTGGTTCAGCAAACGCCAGCCTAGATGCACCAAATCCCTGGCGGCAATGAGCACTGAATTGAAATTACCTTCTTGCCACTGAACATGTAAATTCGATTTTTCCCTACTAAGCCACCATTCATAGGCCTTGGGGTTATTGGTATACACCTGGTACAAATTATCACCCCCAAAAAATAAAGAGATAGCGGCGTGCCGCTATCTCTGTCCTCTTTACCTGAGAGATTTACCCCAAAAGAGGGTTTTGCTCCGTCGGTGTCCAGTGGACTTTCCAGAGTATCGTCAAGACACGGTCCTTTTGCCTGAAAGTTTCCCGATCAGCCAGGCCGGCTGCAAGATTGCTCCTTCGGCGTCCCCAAGGGGGACCTCTCCCGTATCCATCATCCGCAATATGAGCTTGTGAAAAAAGAGCTTTTTCCATATTGATTATACTACATTTTTCCCAAGAATGCTCATTAGATATTTTGTTGCCTCTCATAAGAATTACTGATAATAGAACTCGACTAAGGCCCTCTGCCCCTTCCAATCAAATTCTTATGCCAATTCAGGTGAAGTGTACCCAGCTATTAGTGCCAACTATATTGAAGATATGATTCCATAATAAAAAGGGGGCCCCCCGGCAAAATAATTTTATCCTAAGGGGGACTGAGAAGGCCCCCCTCCTTTAGTAGTAAATATTTGCACGCTACCGCTAGAATCCACAACTACCGCCAAAGGCAGTACCTGGAAGAATCCGCTGCCAGAAACTAGTGTCAACCTAATTTGCACCAGGGGATATATTGTCAGGTCACCAATGGTTTTCCCGGCTAATAATATGCTTTCACTGGCTGTTTCCACAGTACCACCCCATTCAAGGCTAGTATATCCAGGAACTGGGGAAGTATATATGTTGCTCCCTGCCTCGGATGCCCACTATCGTAGCTTGAGTTTACTATTATTGCCTTTATGTATACTATCCTAGGTAGGGAATCTAAGTGTATAATGTAATTACCGTCTAGTATCTTAGGTAAAGGAGGCAGGATTGTGGAGGATAAAACTCGCCAACAATTCGAAGAAAAATACTCGGGATTTTCCTATGCCGGAAACAAACATCCCCGAATTAAACAGGTGGAACATCTAATAAATAACACCAAGCCAAATCCAAAGGGACTGGCAGTAATCGAAGGCCTGTGGGCTTTAAATCTCGCCTATAAAAATAATTTAGTGGTGGAATCCTTTATCCTTTGTCCGGAAATGATTCACAGCAATGAGGCCCAGGAGATGGTTAATACTTATATGCATAGGGCTGTTGAAACTTGCCTTGTATCTGCCAAGGTCTTTGCTAAAATCAGTGAGCGCCCCCGGGGAGACGGACTGCTGGCTGTGGTGCAAATGCCAAAATGGAAATTAGACCGTATCCCTTTGGCAAATAATAGCCTGGTAGTCATTCTCGATGGTTTGGAGATCCCCGGCAATATCGGGACAATAGTCAGAGCCTCAGACGGCGCCGGCGCAGCAGGGATAATTGTTGTCAATCGCAAGGCAAGGCTCAATCACCCCAAGCTTGTCCGTTCCAGCCAGGGAGCAATCTTTTCCCTGCCAATTGTAGAATCCACTACAGAAGAGATTTTTTCCTGGCTAAGCGTAAATGCTTTTTCTTTGTTCTTAACGGATACAGATGCAACTACCGACTATTATCAGGCAAGTTTTAATGGTCGCTGCGCCCTGGTAGCCGGAAGTGAACGCTATGGCATTTCTGCTCCATGGTACTCACTACCCCATACGAAAATCCGCATCCCCATGTTTGGAGATTGTGACTCTTTGAACGTCGGTGTCGCAACTACCCTTATGCTCTATGAAGCAAGCCTGCAGCTAAGAGGCAAAATCCTTGGTCGATAGGATATTCTGTTTTCCCTCCTCTGGGGGAAAATGATATAATCTAAACACTGGGAGGAGATCATATGAAAAGACTAAAAACCGTGGGCCGGCTGGCCCTATATACATTAATTTTTATTATTTCATCGGCATTAGCAGGAGTTTTCATCGCCAATCTCTATTCTTTATTTGTCTTTTTTGGCGCAGATTCCGTTCCTCTAGATATCTTCATTATAGAAAATCTTGGCTTAACAGTGATAATATCCGGCATCCTGATAATTGTCTTTGGCGGACTGACCCTGGTAGCCCGGGGGATCAATCCCCTGAAATACTTGGATTTTAAGCGCATCAGTCTCAAGGATTCAGCTGCATCTTTGATGATGGGTATCGGTTTTTCTCTATTCGTCTCCTGTCTGCTGACCCTGGTTAAGCTTGACACAGTAATCCCCGATACAGTTTCTGAAGAGATGATGGAAGCAATTGCAGCAAACTTCCCCCTAATTCTTTTAGCCATTGGTGTCGTAGTTCCCTTTTACGAAGAATTTTTCTTCCGGGGACTTATCTTCAAGGAACTCCAAAGGAGCTCTAAACTCTGGATAGCCGTTGTCTTACAAGGCCTGATTTTTGGTGCCTTTCATTTAAACTGGTTTCAATTTATCTATACCTTCCCTGCAGGAATAGTCATGGGCCTGGTGTTTTTGCGCTACCGGTCCATTTGGACGTCAATTCTCATTCACTTGGGCTGGAATACCACCAGCACACTGCTAAGTCTTCCAGATGACCTCCCCCTTAGCGGCTTTGTGGGCCTATTACTGTTGGGAGCAGGGCTGCTTTTCGCAGGCCTATACTACACCTATAAAATTAGGCCCAAGGCCATTGAGCTTGAAGAATCTGAGCCAATTGGCCCCGGAGAACCAATTATCGAAGGGGAAACCTTGTAATACAATTTCTAATTCCCATAGGCGGTGATATCTATGCCCACCCAGGTGCTTAAGCCTTCACAAATTGGAATCGCGGCAGCCCTTCTCCGCCAAGGAGAATGTGTAGCCTTTCCTACCGAGACAGTCTATGGACTAGGTGCAAACGCTCTTGACGAGGAAGCCATTGTCAAGATATTTATCGCTAAAGGAAGGCCGGCGGATAACCCCCTGATTATTCACTGCCATAACCGCAGCCAGTTGACTGACCTGGTTACGGGCTGGTCGCCCCAAGCAGAGATATTAATGGATACTTTTTGGCCTGGTCCCCTGACCCTTGTCCTTCCAAAGAAGCCAGCTGTCCCGGACATCGTCACCGGGGGGCTGGCTACCGTAGCCCTGCGCTTTCCCAGTCATCCTGTAGCCATAAACTTACTACAGGCTGCTGACTTACCCATCGCCGCCCCCAGCGCCAATATTTCCGGCAGACCCAGTCCTACCAGCGCCCAACATGTCCTTGAAGATATGTCCGGCAAGATTGCCGCAATTGTTGACGGAGGTCCCACTGGTGGTGGCGTTGAATCCACCGTTTTAGACTGTACCGTCTTTCCCTTTCGGATTCTACGCCCCGGGGGCATTACTTACGAGGAGCTATCCCCCCTGGTCCCTGTTGAGATGGGCTATGAACCCCACAGTGATACTCCCCGGGCACCGGGGATGAAGTATAGACATTATTCTCCAAATACCCGTGTTGTGCTGATTACAGGAAACAAGGTTGAAGGGGAGATAGAAAGACAAGTCAAAGCTTGTCAGGCACAAGGCGAGAAAGTTGCCCTTATGGCCTTCACCGAATCTGCCACCTACCCTGACGCCTATATTCTAGACATGGGAAGCAAGACCGATGTAAACGTTGCAGCTTCTCGCATTTACCATCTGCTGCGCCAGGGGGATACTTTGGGCTTTGATGTCATTATCATTGAAGGCCTGCCTGAGGTGGGTATCGGCCGGACAATAATGGACCGGCTGCGGAAAGCCTCTGATACTATTGTGCATACATAAAGATATGGGGCTGTCTCCGACAGCCCCATATCTTTATCTTATTTTTCTACCTGAGATGCAAAGTCATCAATCCAATATACTTTGTCTGCCAGATTTAAAAGGTCTGGAGATATTCCCCAGCGGAACACACAAAGCTCTATGCGCTTGTTGCACACTTTACCTGCATGGGTAAGGGCATCTTTAAGGTCACCGTCTCCCGATGAAAGAATTAGATTATCATACTGGTTTTGATCGGCCCTCCGCACTATTAGGGTCGCCAAACCCACGTCAACCCCTTTTTGCATCTGCAAGCTAAACTTGCGTGTGCAGTGAGGGCACTCAAAATCTCTTTGTTTAAGTTTATATAAACTCACATTTAACCCGGGTCCAATCGGAACTGGTGTCTGCAGCCAAGCGTGAAAACCACTTTGATCTTCCGAGGGCGGATTTTGAGTACTATTAAGATACCAAGCATCATCAATAGGTCCGTATTGTTCTTGCCATAAACGCAATTTGAGATAATCAAAATTATATTCGGTGCCTACCGATTCCTGGGCATTAAAAAGATAGGCGGCGTCAATAAGCCACATTGTTCTTCCTTCTCGCATTTTCTCCCCCCTCTCAGTGTAAATGTCCCCGAAGCCTGTAGTGCTAAATAAAATTAGGTAATACATTAACCATGTTATTCCCAACTTGGCTGGTTGTCAATTAGGAAAGTTGCGCAGGATGGATTATGGAAGCACAGGATTGAGGGGCTCTCCCCCGGCCAGCACAGCAAGCACGTTAGCGGCAGCCATCTCCGCCATCTTTATCCTGGTCTGCCGGGAGGCACTGCCGATATGAGGCAACAGGACCACATTCTCCAGTCCTAGTAAGTCGGGATGAATCTTTGGTTCCTGGGCATATACATCGAAGCCAGCTGCAGCAAGACGACCTTGACTAAGCATCTGGGCCAAATATGCTTCATCTACAACTGGGCCCCGGGCTGTATTTACCAGTACGGCAGTGGGTTTCATTAGCTCAAGATGTGCTGCATCCAACAGCCCATGAGTTTCAGGTGTTAAAGGCAGATGGAGAGAGACATAATCACTTTCAGCCAAAAGAGTCTTGAGATCTACCCCGCGGGCATCTTGGGCCTCAAACTCCGGGCGGGGGCTACGGTTATAGTATAGGACCTTCATGCCAAAGCCTTTGGCCCTGCGGGCTGTGGCCTGACCAATCCGCCCCGCACCCACTATGCCCAATGTGGCCCCATGGAAATCTCCCCCTAAGAATAAAGTGGGGTGCCAGCCTTGAAACTTTCCCAAGCGGGTAAATTTATCTGCGGCAACAATATGGCGGGAAGTGGCCAGCAGCAAAGCCCAGGCAATATCCGCCGTGGCTTCTGTAAGCACTCCTGGAGTGTTGGTGACGTAAATTCCTGCTTTTGCAGCCCTGGCAATGTCAATATTGTCATAGCCCACGGCGTAATTGGCGAATATTTTGACCTTATCCCTAGCAGCCTGAATGATTTCCCAGTCAATTTTGTCACTGAGCAGGGATATTACCCCGTCATATTCTTTTACTACCGCCAATAATTCTTCTCTTGTCAGGGGACGATCATTGGGGTTGGTATCCACATGGTGTTCAGCCAAGCTATCCAGTCCACCTATAGGCAGTTCTCGGGTTACATAGACTTTAGCCATCGAAAAACTCCTATCTATATAGATATTATACTAAAAAACAGGGAGGCCAGATTTGTTCCGACCTCTCTGTTAAATTCCTTAGCCCAGAACCTTGCAAACCCGCTCCAGGGCCCAATCAATTTCTTCTTTGCTAATAACCAGGGGTGGTGCAAAGCGAATTACATTTTCATGGGTCTCTTTGCATAAGATACCTTCACCCTTAAGGCTTTCACAATAGTGACGCGCCATGCCATTGAGGACAACTCCGATGAACAGCCCTTTTCCCCTGACCTCAAGTACTTGGGGATTGTCAATCTTTTTCAGCTCGGTCATCAGGTATTCCCCCAGCTCCAGGGAACGATCCGCCAACTTTTCATCTATTATTACATCCATAGCTGCGATAGCACAGGCACAGCCCAGGGGGTTGCCACCAAAGGTTGAACCGTGGGAACCAGGATTGAATAAGTCCATGAATTCACTGCTGGCAGCCACTGCTGATACGGGGATAACCCCACCGCCCAGTGCCTTGCCCATAATGTACACATCAGGAACTACATTTTCCCACATACAGCAGAAGAGCTTTCCTGTACGGCCAAAACCAGTCTGAATTTCGTCAGCCATAAGCAGGACTTTGTTGTCTTTGCAGATCTCTGCAGCTTGACGCAAGTAACCTTCAGGAGGCACAACAACCCCTGCCTCCCCTTGAATGGGTTCCACAAGGAATGCAGCGGTATTGGGGGTAATGGCTGCCCTCAATGCAACGATATCTCCATAGGGGATAATTTTAAATCCAGGGGTAAGGGGGCCAAATCCCCGATAGTAATCCGCAGTAGAGGAAAAAGAAATTACTGTGGTAGTGCGGCCATGGAAATTGCCGTCACATACGATGATTTCTGCCTTATCATCGGTTATGCCTTTAATATCATAGGCCCAACGCCGGGCACCCTTGATGGCGGTTTCAACGGCTTCCGCACCGGTGTTCATGATGAGGACCTTTTCTTTGCCAGTCAGCTCCGCCACTTTCTGGCAGAAGGGCCCCAGCTGATCGTTGTGGAAGGCCCGGGAAGTTAGGGTAACCCGATCAAGCTGATTTCTGACAGCCTGAATGATTTTTGGATGACGATGTCCTTGATTAAGGGCGGAGTAAGAACTGAGCATATCCATGTACTTATTGCCTTCGGGGTCGGTGACCCATACTCCCTCTGCCTTTGCAATGACAATAGGTAGTGGCAAGTAGTTTGGAGCGGAATACCGATTAGTGATGTCAAGTATTTCCGGCGTTTTCAACACTTAGTCAACTCCTCATTGATAGGATAGCGCCAAGCTAGACACTTGCTGGGGAAAGATGCAAGATTTCCCAACCAAGTATTCGCCGCTTAATCCCTAATTCCCTTTATTGGCAATCTTTTTTATAGGCATTGATAATCCTTTGGGCATGCTCTAAATTTTCATTGCGGTGGAGGTTAGTAAGTTCTGCCCCGACTAAGGTTTCGATTTCGTTAAGGGCGCGGTCTTTGCGATCATTGACAATTATATAAGTGTAGTCATTGGCATGTTCTAATTGTTCCAGGGCATTGGCCAGACGGGATTGTAGATTGTCTACACGAGAGCGGCCTAAAATTCTATGCTTAATCTCTTCTAAGGAGGGGGGGACCAAGAAAAAGGAGGCGATTCTAATATCCTTATACACGCTGCGATAGGTGCGATGGCCCTTCCAGTCCATCTCCATTATCTTGATATTGCCGTTAGAGAAGAGGTCGGAAGGAGAACCGTAATAGTAGTCATTATATACTTGCTCATACTCTAGGATCTCGCCTCTTTCCACCTTTGCGAAGAACTCTTCCTCCCGGACAAATCGATAATCTACCCCCTCCCGCTCATGGGGACGTGGTGCCCTGGTAGTATAAGTAACCGTCTTTTTGATTTCTGGAAAGCTCTGGTATATATGAGTCATTACGGTGTTTTTGCCTGCCCCAGAAGGCCCGGTGACGATAAATAGCAACTTGTTCAAATTATATTCCCTCCAACCCTGATTATAGACGCACTCGTTGGAAATCGTGAAATCTGGTACCCTGATAAGTAAGTGTTCCCTTGTCCCCAGGCCCAGTGTCCCCATAAACCCTGCCCGCGACCATAAATTCTTGACGTTCCCCGTTTTCAAATTCAAAGGTAATATAGTAGCTAGTTTGAGAGCTGGTCTGATCAGTCCCTCCCCAGACATGGGTGCGCTTATCCTTCACTAATACTGGATCGCTGAAAACCTGTTGCTTATTGTTTTTTGTCCGCTGTCCTATGCCCCAGATGACAACAAAGAGAATTCCCCCCAGGATAATGATAAAGAAAATAATGAATAGACCAGTAAAAATGACCATTTCCTTCCCTCCTTAACAGCATTATAGCAAAAAAAAAGCCCACTATGGGCCATATTAACCTTTTATTTTTGCTCCCAGGGCAAAGCCCCAATCACGACATTCTTCTAGGAAATCCTCATCGGGTGCCCACTGGACTTTGAGAGAATCCATGGCTAACTGAACCTTGCCTTCTGTCAGTTGCTTTTCGATGCTTTCCACAGCACCACCCCGCCAGCCGTGAGAGCCAAAAGCTGCCCCCAACTTATTCAAAGGCTTAAGGCCCTTTACTTCATCCAAAAAGGCCGCCACTGGTACCAGCATGTCGTTGTTGATGGTGGAAGAACCTACTACAATGGCCTTGGACTCTAGGAGTTGGGCCATAATATCATTGGAGTCGCTGGCAGATGCCTTGTACAAGATAGCTGGGACCCCGGCCCGGGCAATGCCCTCTAAAATAGCACGAGCCATTTTTTCTGTGCTTCCCCACATTGTGTCGTAGACAATGAGGGCTTTGGGGTCAGCCTCTGCATTTGCCCACCGCCTATAAGCCTCGATAATTTTTTCGGGATGGGAGCGCCAGATAATGCCATGGCCCGGGGCGATGATCTTAATGTCCAGATTCATTGCCAAGATCTCTGAAAGTTTTTTCGCCACTATCTTGCTAAAGGGAGTAAGGATATTTGCATAATACTTTGTGGCTTCCACCATGATTTCTTCCAGGCTATTTTGATCATCAAAGGGATGGGACCATGCAAAATGTTGGCCGAAGGCATCATTGGATAGGAGGATTTGCTTTTGAGGGATATAAGTAACCATGTTATCCGGCCAATGCATCATTGGCGTTTCAATAAATTGCAGGGTATGATGCCCTAGCTCTAGGCTGTCACCGGTTTTCACAATCTGCCAGTTCCAGCTATCCCCATCATAGTACCGTCTCAGCCCTTCCTGGGCCTTTGCGGTGCATACAATGGTTGCCTGAGGATATAGTTTCATGATTTCCGGAAGAGACCCTGAGTGATCCGGTTCAATGTGATTGACAATGACATAGTCAATATTAGCCAGGCCCTCAACTTGTTTGAGGTTTTGGATTAGCTCCTGGGCAAAGGGGCGATGAACGGTGTCTACAAGGGCTGTCTTGTCGTCCACGATAGCGTATGCATTATATGTTGTTCCCCTGTATGTTGAATAAGATGGTCCGTGAAAAGAACGGACATCCCAGTCAACAGCACCAACTGACCATATGTCTGGTACAACTTTAAATACTGCCATAAGTAGCCTCCTCTTTCTTGGGAATTATTCTCATTATATCATAACTGTACTTTCAGATAAAAAACAAAAAAATACCGGCAGACAAAGCTTTCCGTTCAGCTGTGGCTAAGTACAGAATGCCTTTTTCAGCCTGCCCTAATAGAAGAGCTCTTTGTCTGCCGCACTATTATATTGCCCTTATTAAATGGTGTTTTATGCTGCCACTTTTTGGTGCAACGGCAGGCGGAACTTTCCTCCCAGCTGTGACTTATGTAGTCTTTTTCAGCCTGCCGTGTTAACAGCTTCCGCTAGCCGCTGTCAAGTATTATGTCCGCGAGTTGAAAAAATATGCAAACTTATAAATCAGTGTAGCTGGTGAGGTTTTCTCCCGCCAACTCCGTTGCCACCTGCTGCCAAAAGTCCTGTGTCAGCTTTAGTCTCTGCCTGAAAATGCTTTTGCCAGTCTTAGTGTAAAAAGTGAGGTTTTCAAGATTACTGAGTTCTTTTATTCCTTGGCGCAAGGAACCCCGATAGTCCATACCTACTCGCCCAGCATAAATCCCCACGGAAATAATCCCCAAAGCCCCCACTTCATCTAAGCGGTCGGCGTCTTTCAAAACCAGAGTTTCAAGACCTAAGTCATCTTGATTGGTATCCAAAGAGTGAAACCTTATTGCCTCAATTATCATCTGCATTGGCTGCTCAGGAATATTGAGCTTACGTAAAAATTCTTCTGCAATTTGACTGCCCAAGACGGCGTGATGGATTTCATCAGAGCGAGGATCTAATTTTGCAACGTCGTGAAGCAAGGCTGCAATCTCCAAGACCTCCATATCTGCCTCTTCAGCCAAGCCGATTTCCCGGGCCATTGACAATACTCGCAAGGTATGACGCCAGCGAAAGCTGGCAGTGCGCCGATGCCCCATTTCCGGGCCTTCGGTGGTCTGCATATATTCTCGAACGAAATTTGCTACAGGCAAAAAGTATTGCTGCACAGATGATTCCTCCCGTTTTGTTGTAATCCCTACAGAGTATAGCATAGATTTTGAAATTCGCTACCTAAGGATGCTTGGAAGCCCAGCAGGTAGGTAGGCCGTTCATATTGCTGTAATTATCACTTTTATCTACCACAATAAAAATGAGTTATAGTAGGTAATTATTTGATGTAGACTTTCCGTTTCCCCTGTATACAAGTATTACGTCACACGAATATTTAGATATGGAAGTTTTTTTTCTCTAGGGTTTCAGATGCAAACCAATGGAACATTATGCCTTTACCTATTGATTTGAACATTAGATGTGGTATTATATAGTAAAGTTGGGATATAGGAACGGAAAGGATGTGTTCTCTCTTGAAGACTAACATAAGAAAAGGTTTGCTAATTGCCCTTCTAATTTTAATATGCATTCCCTTACCCGCTAGCTCAGCTTCTTATGATCAGGTTCCTCGAAAATTCGCTGGCTGGGGTACATCAACCACTACCTATCGTGACCGGGTTATTGACAGCGAAACAATAGTGAAGCTCGATAATCTTTATGGTTCTAAAGATAAAACATGGTCAAGGACAGTGACCACGGAAAAACGAACTGAGTGGTCAGGCTCAATAAGCTCCTCAATATCTAGCGATATTACTTTAAAGGTTGGTATTACAGGTGTCGGATCTATCGGGGGAGGCTTAGCTGGGGAAATTCGGACCTCTGTAGGTTTTAATTATGCTTATACCCGTAGATCTACTGACCAAATTCAAGTAATTGCCCCACCGGGAACTAGAATACAGGAAATTAGAAATGTCTATGGTGACAGAATCAATGCTTATGCTAAGCACTTTGTTGCTTGGGTAACAACGAAAAAGGTAAGCGGCAATATTTACACACCGCGATATTTTGAGTACGTAAGTCGCCGATACTAGTTCTTAAGAGAAGGTAGTTCCTATACCCAACTTTCTATTCTAAGGAGGAGCAATCATGATCCGAAGAAACAGCCTCATTCTTATTATAGTTATTGTAGTAGGCATTTTCACGTTAGTATCTTGCAGGGCAACTAGCACAGTCGGGAATTTTGACCCCATTGCTGTACCCTATAGTTATTCTTTGACGGAAATCGATGGCAACACCCTTACTTTACGTTTATTTGTAGGGAGTAAGGACAGCAAATTCACCAACCCAGACAACTATTCCCGCCTAGAATTAGTTTCTGGTAATGATCGCTTAGAGGTTCGGCTTTCCGGAGAAATTTTTCTTGATAACTCTTTGGGGAAAATCAATAAGCGGGACATATATATGGTTGATTTACCACTGATTCTTGGAGTTGGGGCAGGGTTTGAGATGTCTGATGCCTATTTAGCTATACAATGGAGGAACGGCGAAACAGAAGAGCTATATTTAGGGGACATTTCCTTTGTCTTGGTAGATGACACGCCTATCCAGGATGCCGAAATTACTTTCTGTGTAGTGAATCCTATTGGGCACATTGGAGAAAGAGATTGTTACAGTTTGCCAGCCCTTGAATTGCGAGTAGCAGTAAGTAGAGACATCCTTTTAACAAAAGTTGATTTGGCCCTCTCAAAGTACGGAATAGATCAAAATAAGATACTTGTATTTAATCAGGAGGCTGATATCCAGAAAATCGAGGATTCAATAGGAAACAAATCAATATTTGTGGACTACCCTTCGCACTTTTCACTTGCCACAACCAATGCTCCTTCCTATGATATTGGTGAACTCCTACTAACCGAGGGTGATAACTTAGTTATTTTGCCCTTAGTGTCCTCGGTTTCCAACTATAACACAATAATAGAGACTGGGGCTAAATTGACCTATACCGTAGACGGGATAGAAAAGAATCACCTCGTACCTCAAAAACTGCTGTTTAACGAATTTTTTTGGACTGTTGATGCTGTAAAGGAGCTGGCTGAACGTGTCGGGAATTGAAATACAGATTGAGGGGCTTACAAAGTTCTATGGCCGCAAACGGCCTGGAATAATAGATTGCACCACAGTGGTAAGCCAAGGCAAGATTACTGCAATAGTGGGGAAAAACGGCTCCGGTAAAACCACAGTCTTAAAAATTATTCTGGGATTATGTTCTCCGACTTCCGGGTGGTGCAGGGTGAATGGGAAAAGGTATAATCCCCTTCTAAGGGGGCTCCCTGGGTTTGGATTTCTACCGGAACAAGTTACCCTACCTAACTCCATTTCTATTAGAGATTTAATTCTGCACCTAGGCATGGCACGAGGGCTGAAACCTGGACACTGTCTCGCAACTTTGAAAGAACTTAGCCACTACTTTGAACTAGATATTGGGACAAGGTTAAAGTCTTCTAATCTTTCCCACGGCATGGCCCAGAAGACTGGAATTATCCAAGCATTAATACACGACCCAGATTGCATCGTTTTGGATGAGCCAACCAACGCTCTTGATCCTATCGCCAAAAAAAAGCTGTTCCAAAAACTATCTGAGCTAAGAGATCGGGGAAAGACTATTCTCATTTCCAGCCATCATCTTGATGAGATTGAAAGGCTGGCAGATGAAATCATCGTCTTCCATGACAATATATGCATAGGCAAGTACGCAGCTAATGAAATATTAAGTGGAAGGGGTAGAGTCAAAGTAGTTTTTACTGAAGGATTGACCCCTGAACAATGTACTTATATAAAAAACACCATGCCGGTGCAACAAATCGATCATCACTGTTGTTATTTAGCCAAAGGAGTCGATGAAGACGCCAACCAGTGGATAGTAGCCTTGACCCAGTTAGGAGTAAAGATTGAAAGCATAGATACCGTATCCTTAAGTCTTGAAACAGCTTTCCTTGATATTATTTCCGGAACCGGGGAGAGAGCAATATGAAAAACATTTGGCATCTGACAAATTACACTTTCAAGATAATGTTTAACCGAAAAATGTTCCTCATTATTTTAGGAATCACGCTGGTGCTTAGTTTTCTCAGTCTCGCGGGCTCCCAAGCCCTCGATTTAAAGGGAGACCAATTTGACTTATACTACAATGCTATTGTTGAAGGGTTTTTCCACCAGTCCTTTCTAGTGATGCCAATTTTTTTGGCCTTTACCCTATGTATTTTTGTCGGGGCGTATATGTCTTCCCCTAACAAAAACAGCGAGGACTATATATGCTTAGTAGGCGGAGGCACTCGAATTACATTGTTTTTGTCTAAAGTATTAGCGGTATCTGTCGTAATTGCTTTATCTCTACTCCTGTATATTACCTTACAGGAGATAGCGACAATGTTTTTCGACCTAAACATCTGGAAGGCTCATATAATTTTGGCCTATTCAAAGGTCTTACTAAACCTTTTCGTGCTTGTAGCGTGGACAATCCTGTTTTCAGTTACTTTAAAATCTTCCCTGGCTGGGATTATTGCCCCCCTGCTTTACATATTTGCTATCGTAGCCAACAATGACACTACAGGAAGCATTATGGCGTTCTTTAGGAAAACCTTTGAGGTTGTACTCCCCCTTTCTTTTTATGAAACTCATACTTTGATGGCCATGGAGAAGTATATGCTAGAAACTGCCCCCGTTTATGGCGTGCAATGGTCACTAATTGTAACTTTTTTCTTGCTGGCTGTTTCCTGTGGAATTTATATGAAACAAGATTTATAAATGAACTCTAAGCAACAAAAAACCGGCTTATGAATATCCGGTTTTTTTGTTACCTTTTTGTTAGACATGGACTTTTATTTAATTAGGGCTATTGCCTCGATTTCGATATCTACATCCTTAGGTAAACGAGCCACCTCTACACAGGATCGAGCCGGGGGATTTTCTGGGAAATAGGAGCCATATACTTCATTAATTTGACCAAACTGGTTCATGTCCTTGATAAAGATTGTGCACTTAATACAGTTTTCAAAGCCAGTGCCGGCTTGGACCAATATTGCTCGGATATTTTCCAGGCATTGTTTTGTCTGTTCCCGGATATCCTTTGATACCAATTGGCCTGTGCTGGGGACAAAGGGAATCTGCCCGGAAGTAAAGAGTAGGTTGCCCACCTGCACTGCCTGGGAATAGGGGCCAATGGCGGCAGGGGCGTTTTCTGTGCGGATGATTTTTTTAGACATGAGTTTTTCTCCTTTCAACCTTCTTAGACTATCTTGAAAGTGGCGGTAAAGTGCCGTAAAATCGGAGGTTCGTCCACAAAACCTACGCCACGAACAGAAGCCGCTCGCTCCTTGACCTTAATTAATGCATCGGCAATGGCGTCCATATGTTCATTAGTGTAGACCCGGCGGGGGATTGTCAGGCGCAAAAGGTCCAGTTTCGGGAAGATATTTTCGCCGGTTTCAGGATCTCTTCCTGCCAGCACTCCTCCTACTTCAACGGACCTGACGCCTCCTTCCCGATAAAGCTCAATGCACAAAGCTTGAGCAGGGAACTGCTCCTTGGGAATATGGGGAAAGAACCTGCTGGCGTCCACAAAGACGGCATGTCCCCCCACAGGTTCGACAATAGCAATACCTGCATCCCGCAGCAGGGAGCCCAAATATTCAACCTGGCCAACACGATATGCAAGGTAATCCTTCTGCACAGCTTCTTTGAGGCCCAGGGCAATTGCTTCCATATCTCGGCCGGCCAAACCACCATAGGTGGGGAATCCCTCGAAGATGACCCCTAAGCGAGATACTTCTTTGTATTGGGCTTCATCCTTAAGGCCAACAAAGCCGCCAATATTGACAATGGCGTCCTTCTTGGCGCTCATGGTGCAACCGTCGGCGAAACTAAACATTTCCCGGACAATATCTATTATTGGCGTATCGGCATATCCCTCTTCTCGCTGCTGAATAAACCATGCGTTTTCTGCGAAACGAGCAGCGTCATAAAAGACCTGGAGACCATGACGATCGGCAATTTCCCTGACTCCCCGCATGTTGGCCATAGATACCGGCTGGCCGCCGGCACTGTTGCAGGTAATCGTTACAAGAATAAAGGCGACTTGTCGGGATCCTTTTTCATTAATAAACTGCTCTAAAGCCTGTAAATCGAAATTCCCTTTGAAGGGGTGGTACGCCTGGGTATCATTGGCGATTTCTGCAGCCAAGTTAGCCGCACGCCCTTGATTATACTCAATATGTGCCTTAGTAGTATCAAAATGCATGTTTCCCAGGACATATTGGCCGGGCTTTACTAGGTGGTGAAATAAAATATTTTCTGCTCCGCGTCCCTGATGGGTAGGGATGACATATTTAAAGCCCATCAGATCTTCAACCGTGCTACGCAAGTGATAATAGCTGCGGCTACCAGCATAGGCTTCATCCCCTTGCATCATTCCTCCCCATTGAACATCACTCATAGCCGCGGTGCCGCTGTCGGTAAGTAGGTCGATATATACAGCATCTGAAGGTAAGTTAAATAAATTATAACCCGCTTTCTCTAAAAGAACATCGCGCTCTTCCCTGGTGTTCATCTTGATCATCTCGACCATCTTGATGCGCCAAGGTGGGGGCATCTTTTTCACTGTCATTTATGTATACCTCCCTGTATTTTCTCCTGTATATTATGTCACAATGCCCAATTTCAGTCCACCCCTAACTACCCTGCTTTTTATAAAGAAAAATGCTGGGCCTGCCAGCATCGCTAACATAATTTTATTTTGCCCACATCTAATCAGTGATTGCCAGTAGCTTGCCATTATCTGTGGAAAGGTAGATCGTGCCATTGGCCAGGGCCAGAAAAGAGACGGCTTGGGCACGTTGCTTTGTATCTAGCTTCCATACATCCCTACCCTTAGAATCCACTGCCCGCAACCAGACAGTATCTTCGTGAACCCCGGCAAGATAGATCCGTCCCCGGCTATCCATAACTCCATTGCTTTCCCACCCGGCCAGGGGATACTGCCACAATTCCTTGCCCCGGAAATCAAGGGCCAGCAGTTTGGAGCGCAAAAGATTGGCCACTACCAACCTCGGAGCGATAAAGATCTGTTCCACACGTTCACCGGCATTAACCATCCACAATATCTCACCGCTATCGTCGACGGCGTATACGCTGCCGGGACTATACACCCTACTGATGTCCTCAATCCTTGGGGTGCCAAAGACTACTACACCTTTTTGACTGGCCCCAATAGCCTTACCTACCCCCCTGGTCTCGGCGGCGGGAAACTCCTGTTGCCATAGACAGCTACCAGCAGCATCCAGGGCCAGGAGAATATTGTGGTCCCCAGTAGTTTCTATAAATACAAAGGCTCTTCCATCTTCAAGGACTACAGGGTTGCTGCCAAAATAAGATTGGTCCGCCTCAGCATAATCCCACTGCCACAGGGTTTCGCCCCCTATTGTACCATAGATGCGCAAGCCCACGGCGCCATCGTGAATATACTGATGGCATACCACTAAATACCCCTTGCTGTTGGCAGCAGGACTGGTTGCTGCGGTCCAGCGTAACCAAGATGATCCCACGATAATTGCGCCGTCGCTATTTAATAAAAAAGTCTCTTCCTGAGCCCCTTGGCAGCTTACCAAGACTTTCTTTTCCGGCAGTAGCGATAGGTGGGGGGGCAAATCCCCTCCTTGGCCGACCCAGCTGTCAAATCGCCACTCCACCTCTCCGCTGAGGCTAAGCTTTGTCACACTGCCCCCGGAATGAGGCACATAAATGTTTGTGCTGTCCACCACCGGTGAGCCGGGATTAACTCCTTCCAAATCCGTCACCCAAGCCAGGCGGGGGCGGTTAGGACCTGGTTGTTGGGCACAGAGACTGCGGCTGCCATCACCCCCATAGCTACGCCAAACCTCGGGACTGCCGCAGCCGGATAGAGCGAATAATAGTAATAGGACTAGCAGCGACTTTTTCAACTCATCACTCCTGTACTTGGACCCTAATCCGAGCCATGTACAGTATATGCCCTGTAGCGGGCAATCATACCCTGGGCATTGATGCTATTGCTCTAGGGATTGCCAGAGGCCCAGGAGAAAATCTCTGCATTGGCGGTAATCTGCCGCTGTGGCCATTTTGACCTTGCCTCCCTGTTCCCCGTCCCTGCCGGCAATAATCTGGCCCCTGCAAAGGGGGCTCCGAGTTTCAATGGCAATAGGCACCGTGTTCCAAGTAAAGAATTCTGGTCTAAGAGCAGCTGTTAGGGCCAGGGGATCATGAAAGGGATACTCTCCCTCCTTGGCTACAATATACTTAATCATGCGGGCCGCTCCCTGGGCAATATGATCTCCTTGGGCCAGAGCAGGGATGCTTGTCTGTTCCAGCACCATGTCCCGGGTAACATTGAGGCCCACCATGGATAGATTCAAGCCTGAGTCAAGAACAACCTGGGCGGCATCGGCATCTGCCCATAAATTAAATTCCGCCACCGGGGTGACATTCCCCTGCACCCCAAGGGCCCCACCCATCATCACTACCCCCGCTAATTTTTCTACCTCCCTAGGATGATGTTCTAGGGCCAGAGCAAGATTTGTCAAAGGCCCCAAGGTCACAAGGATTACTTCGCCGGGGAAGGTAGCTGCGGTTTTTGCAATATATTCCGCTCCGTGGCAACTGTCAATCCGGCGGGGATCCGGTGGAAGCTGCCAGCCACCCAGACCGCCGGGCCCATGGATGTCAGAGGCATCCTGCAACATACCGTAAAGGGGACCGCTGGCACCGGGGTAAACCCGGGCAGGGCTATTCAAGGCTACCAAGATAGCGCTGGCGTTTGTCTTCACTGTTTCCAGGGGCAGGTTGCCAGCCACCACGCTTACCCCTAATAACTCCGCATCCTGGCAGCGGACAGCGGCAATTAAGGCAAGGGCATCATCAATGCCGGGGTCGGTATCGATAATAAGTCTCTTTACCATGGCAGACTCACCACCTGTGCCAATTCAGCTAAGGTTGGTAGAGAAGGCTGCGCTCCAGCCTTGGAGACAGCTAAAGCACCTGCTACTGCTGCGATATCTGCGGCAATATCGGGTTGTACGCCCTGGGCAATGGCCACAGCAAAGGCACCATTAAATGCGTCTCCCGCCGCGGTAGAATCCACTGCTACTACCCCAGGAGCGGCAATGCGCACTTGTCCTTGGGGGCTACTGAAAAATGCCCCCAACTTGCCCATGGTAATAACAACATTCTTTGGCCCCATGGCTCGCAATTTGTGGGCGGCTTTGGCAGCTGTGCTCCAGCAATGGACATCAATGCCGGTAAGCTCAGAAGCCTCTGGGGCGTTAGGAGTAATATAATCTACAAGAGATAGTGTATAAGGAGGCAAGGACTTAACCGGGGCCGGGTCTAAGATCGTCATTAACCCAGCACCCTTAGCTAGCTCAAGGGCTGCCTCTACTGCCTCTACAGGGATTTCCAATTGGGCCATGAGGACATTGGATGTGGAAAATGCTTCTTGAGCCTTTCCCACCTTTGTAGAGTTAATCTGAGAATTCGCCCCGGTGGCCACGGCGATCATATTCTCTCCTCGGGCATCAACATAAATGCCGGCACAGCCACTGGGACCTGGAACCCGTTCCACATGGGCGCAATCAACTCCTGTTTGCTGGAGCCCTGCCAGGAGGAGATCTCCCCAACTGTCCTCTCCAACACAACCCAGGAAAGTAGTTGGCATTCCCAGCCTCGCCGCAGCTACAGCCTGATTGGCCCCCTTCCCTCCGGGATGAGCAGCGAAACTGCCACCGCTGATAGTCTCTCCCTTTAGGGGCAGGCGGGGGAGACTAAAAACCATATCCATATTGATACTACCGACAACAACAATCCCTTTATTGCTCATAGCAAGTACCTCAGTAGCCCCTACCGGGATCAACTAATGTGGGCATTGGCTCCCCTTGTAGAAATGCGTCTAAATTCCGGCAGAACAAATCTGTGGCCCTAGTCATGTACTGGGGGGATAGGGCGGCGCAATGGGGAGTAATTATGCAGTTTCCCATCTCCCAAAAGGGCGAGTCCTGAGGCAAGGGCTCTGTATCAAAGACATCCAAGCCAGCACCAGCAATGACACCCTTCCTTAAGGCCTCTGCTAACTGCTCCTCCTGGACGACTTCCCCCCGAGCAATGTTAATAAGAACGGCAGTGGGCTTCATCTGCTCCAGTTGAACGGAACCAATCAAACCATAAGTCTCAGGGGTCAAAGGAACCGCAATCACCAGGTAGTCACTTTCTTTGAGAACCATTTCCAGGCCCTCCATACCTACCACCCTGTTAACTCCCTCTGGGGCAGAGACGGGGGTGCGCTTGACAGCCATCACCCGCATGCCAAAGGCTGTCCCTAGGTGGGCAATTTCGCTGCCGATGCTACCCATACCTACAATCCCCAGAGTCTTCCCCCTGAGTTCAGTTAAATTGGTCCGCTGCCACTTGTTTTGAGCCTGATTCCTTCCAAATTGGTTGAGTCCCCGGCTGAAGGCCAGCATGAGGGCAAAGACATGTTCTGAAATCGGGATGCCATGGATTCCCCTAGAGTTAGTCAGCAACACCTTTCCCTCTAAGATCTGGGGAAGCAAGAACCCATCAACTCCGGCGCTAAGGGTATGAACCCAGCGAAGTTTTGGGCTGTCCAGGAAAGCGGGCTGAAAATTGCTCCACCAAGTGATGAGGACTTCTGTATCTTGGACCAGTTTTTCAACCTCATGAAGGTTTTCGAATTGAAGGACTTCTACCGAAGGAAAACCAGACTGAATCTTTGCCACATGTTCCTGGCTCATCTTGGAGTTTATAAGTATCCTCATAAAGATCTCTCCTTTGCCTTTTAAATCTACTTATTATGGTTGGTACTTTTTCCCCTGCCAAGTTTGGCGTCGGTTCATCTCAGCTTCAATGGCCATTAGCACTTCCCATTTGCGTAGGCTCCAAGCAGGTGCAAGGAGCAAGGGGGCAGGGGAATCCCCAGTGAGTCTGTGAATTACCATCTCTGGAGGCAAGAGCTCCAGAATATCTACAACCCAGCGGACATAGGTGGCCATATCAGGAAGGGGCACCTGACCACGCTGCCACATCTCCGCCAAGGGGGTGTTTTTAATTACATTGAGGAGGTGAATCTTTATCCCTTCCAGGTTCAGAGCTGCCAAGGCCCGGGCTGTTTGCAGCATCATCTCCTCTGTCTCCCCGGGAAGGCCTAGAATAATGTGGGCACAGGTCTTGATCCCCAACTTTTTTAATTCTTCCACTGCCTGGACAAAACTGGCGTAATTGTGACCGCGGTTTATCCCTCTTAATGTGCTGTCATGGCTTGATTGCAGGCCCAGCTCCACCCAAAGCCAAGTCCGATGGTTGAGTTCTGCCAGCAAATCCAAGACTGGCTGGGGCAGACAGTCGGGACGGGTGGAAATTGACAACCCCACCACACCCTCTTGCTCCAGGGCCTGGTTGTACAGGCTTTCCAGCCGAGAAACCGGTGCCAGTGTATTGGTGTATGCCTGGAAATATGGAATGAATCTTCTGACCCCCGGCCACTTTTCCTTAACCCTTGCCACCATCTCCTGAAATTGCACAGGTATTGCTATTCCAGTCTTACCGGCGAAATCGCCGCTGCCTCTCGGACTGCAGTAAATGCAGCCCCCAGAGCTGCCAACTCTATGAGGGCAACCAAAGCCAGCATCCAGAGAAATTTTCGCTACTTTTTCACCAAAAACCGATTGCAGGTGCCAGCTCCAACTATGGTATCCCTTGCCGGACCAGCTTTCCATGGCTTGCACCTCCTGCTTAAATATGGGATAGTCTTTTTAGGGGGAGTGTCTATGTTTTCACTTTTAAAAACAGTATACCAGCAGGATTATTGGGTTACAAACCGTCGCCAGGGGGAAAGACCCTGATGCCTAGGGAAACAGACTTGTACCTGCCGGTAAAAAAATATTTGACGAAACAGGGCTTTTCCGTCCGGGGTGAAGTCCTGGATTGTGATTTAGCAGCAATGATAGATGGAGAACTCCTAATAGTAGAATTAAAAACTGCCTTCAACTTAGACTTAGTTATACAGGGCAATGAGCGCAAGCGGATTTGTAACAATGTCTACCTGGCCATCCCCCAGCCAAAAAATTTACAGACCCCTCGCTGGCGCAAAATCCTCCGTCTATGCCGGGCCCTTGGCCTAGGCCTGTTGGTGGTATCCCCTGGGGGATTAGTCCAACCCCTTTGTCACCCGGTGATTAGTCCCCCCTCCAAGAGCTCTAAGCAAAGGGATCTGCTTCTCAAAGAATTCCATGGGCGCTCTGGAGATTATAATACCGGAGGCAGTCGAGGTTGCCCCTTGGTCACCGTTTACCGGGAACAGGCCTTGCAGATTGCCAACTTTATCGGTGACAGTCAGCAGCGACCAAAAGACATTATTGCAGCTACTGGAATCGATACTGCACCGGGAATCCTACAAAAAAACTTTTATGGCTGGTTCCAGCGAGTAGAAAAGGGAGTTTACTGCCTCAGCCCTCAAGGATATCAAGCATTATTGGATTATGCAGATGTGCTAGATAGTTAGCTGAATACAGGCAGCGGCCAGGCTTTCAGCCCGGCCGCCTAAATATAGATATGGGACCCCGTTTCCCAGAGAGCACGCTATTTTTCCATGATGGCAGCTGTATCTTTTAACATTTGGCGAATGGGCAGTTCATAGGGACAGCGGCTCTCGCATACTCCGCATTGGCTGCAGTCAGAAGCTTTTATTGGCAAGCCGCTATATCTCTCCATGGCCCACTCCTTGAGATTGTATCTTGAATAATACCCTTCAAACAAGAATATGGCTGGGATATTGAGGCCTTTGGGACATGGCTGGCAATATTCACAGCGACGGCAAAAATGTGTTCCCAGTCCGGCAATGAGCTTTTCAAGCTGCTGGCGCTCCTTATCTGTTACCTTGCCATCAACAACGCTGCAGTTCTCTTGCACTTCTGCTACTGATTGCATACCGGGTATGGCCACATCTACCCAGTTGCTATTGAGGATGTAGTCCAGGGCTGCGGCGGCAACGGTAAGGGCCCCTCCTGCCAAAGGCTTCATGGCAATAGTACCCATACCCTTCTGCCTTGCCTTTTTTAGCAGGGGCAGGGCCTGTTTTTCCATGGCGTTGAAGGGAACCTGTAGGGTTTCAAAGCGTCCGGAACTGACACCGGGGTCCAGGATTTCCGGTTTGTGGCCGGTAAGACCAATATGGCGAATGAGCCCTTGCTTCTTGGCTTCTTCCAAGGCCTCCAAAGCACCACCCGGCCCCAGCACTCTTTCCATATCCTGAGGGCTAGAGACATTGTGAAGCTGGTATAAGTCAATGTAATCACAGGCCATACTTTCTATACTCTTAGCTAGATCTTTAAGCATGCCATCACGGTCCCTGGCCGGGGATTTCGAAGCCACATACCAATCTTCACGGCTATGACTTTTAAAATACTGGCCAATCTTTTCTTCGCTGTCTGTGTACAAACGGGCGGTATCAATAAAATTGATTCCCCCGTCCTTACAGGCGAAGAGAATTTCCACAGCCTCTTCGGAGCTTACCCTCTGGATGGGAATGCCGCCAAAGCTGATGACTGATGCGTTGATTCCAGTTTTTCCAAGTTCTGCATAGCGCATAATTAAGCCTCCAGTAATATTATAGTAGTTTGCAAAGGCAAGATAACACTGTGTACAAATACCATCGGGGGTGTTTCTATGGGTCTACCCTTTCACCAGCATCTATTTCCGCCGGCAAAGAAAATAGTAGGGGAATATAACATGATCAGAGAGGGAGATAAAATCGCCGTGGGGGTATCCGGGGGAAAGGATAGCTTAGCCACCCTTTATACTCTAGCCCACTTAAGACAGATGATTCCTGTTAGCTACTCTCTGCACGCAATTGCCGTGGACATGGGTTGGCCAAAAACCCAATGGTCCAAGGTGGAGGGATTTTGCCGGGCATTGGAAATTCCCTTTACCATAGTACCCAGTCAATTGGCAGAAATACTCTTTGATATTCGCAAGGAAACCAATCCCTGCTCCCTGTGTTCAAAACTGCGCCACGGCATTCTCAACAGTAGCGCGAGGGAAGCAGGCTGCAATGTGGTAGCCTTGGGGCATACCAGCGACGATGCCATTGAAACAGTCTTTCTCAACATGTTCTATGCAGGACGCATTGCTTGCTTTAAGCCGGTGAGTATCCTTGACCGCAGCAACCTCCGCCTTATCCGACCTATGCTCTATGTCAGCGAAAGGACTACCCGCAATGTTGCACAAAAGCTACAGTTGCCGGTAATTGCCAACCCTTGCCCTGCTAACGGCAACAGCAAACGCCAGGCCGTCAAGGACATGCTGGCAGGACAGGTTCAAATGGATAAATTGATCCACAACCGCTTGCTGTCCGCAGTCAAAGACCTATGGAGAAGCCAGTCCTAACACTAGTTATTATAATACTATCTGACATATTCCGCCACCTATCCTCTTGCAGGAGTTTCACCTGTGGAGGTAGAAGTATATCGCTAAAGGAGGTGGCCTCCATGGCCTTAGAATTGTTCCCTACGCCGTCATGGCCCCGGCCGTCTTTTTACATTCCCTTGCATCCGGAATTTAAAAAGTTTCCCGGGAAGAATGACATGGTCGCTAAAATGTTGCAGGCAACAGAATCCTCACCACATGAGGTTACTTCTTATTGGGCCTGTGACAACATAAACCTCTTTTTCGCCTTAGAGGTTCCTTGGCAGGCAGAGATCCCTTCCTGGGACGATGCCTTGGTTCTCACAGTTTCTCACCACACCGATTCCCCTACTTGCTTTACATCCCTGGGATTTGCCGGTACCAGCAAGCACCCCCGGGTTACTTCTATATGCCTGCACGGCGGGCCCTTTCTCCAGCTGGACTGCAGTAAGATAAAATTTGTCTTGGAGTCAGATCACTCCAAGACCGTGTTTGCAATATCTGTGCCCTGGGCACTACTAAAACCAGTGCGACCGCTACTCTACGAAACTATTGCCATTAATCTCAGCATTCCCTGGGAAACCCCAGAGGGAAGGTCCCTTTATCAGCTAGTTGAAGATAATGGTTATGTTTCTGCCGGCAGCCGCCATCTTTATCCTATGGGGATTAGTACAGAGCATCTTAGTGAGCCCTATGCCCAATCCTTTTTAACTAGCAATCTTTGGCAGGGCAACAAACCCTTGCAGATAAACCTTGGCCTCTTTAATCCAAAGACTTGTCCCGCAAAACTAGACTTATCCATAAAGGAAGGAGACTCCTGTCTGGAAGCCCATAGCTCTTCTATGGAATTAGGCTCAGGCTGTCACCACTGGACCCTGCGCTGGAGTCCCCAGCGCCCCCTGCCCAGCGGCGAATATGTCATGGAGCTGGGCGGGCAAGGTTGTGGGAAGACTTATCTCAAAAAGCATCCTTTCTTTGTCATTAACCCCTCTGAACTCTCTGCATTGAAAGGGGACTTATTGAAACTAGAAGAAGACATCAACTGTCGCCATCCTGTGGCGGTGCAAACCGCCCTTGGTCATCTAGACTGGATGGAGGAAAAATGCCCCAATTGCTCACTTGAAGAACCAAAGTACAAGGACTTTCTTTTGGCAAGGGAAATGCGTGACTCCCTCCAAAATGGCAACAATCCCCTTGAAGATAAGCCCGGACTGTCCCTAAGGGCTTTCCGCTCAGAGACCGACGATACCCTCCGCAAATATGGCCTTTACCTACCCCGAGGCTTTAGGCCTCAACGCAAATGGCCCCTTTTGATACTGCTCCATGGCAGTGAGGGCGATGAGCAAGGGGCCTCCACTAACCCTGAGCTTTACAAAGCAGCGGACAAATTGGGCCTGGTCTTAATATTTCCCCCTGCTGGAGATGGCAGCGGTTCCCCAAGGGATGACGACATCATGGAAACCCTGGCAGCGGCAAAGCAAAGCCTGCCTCTAGATTGGGACAAGGTCTTTATTGGCGGAGTCGCCGCCGGGGGACATAATGCTTTTACTGCTGGCCTAGAACATCCAGAACATTTTTCCGGTTTGGCAGTGATTTCCGGTACTCCTTGCCAGCCATTTTGCGGCGAGACTCAAAGGCCTGATCTTAACCTCAAAGATCTACCTCCTGCAGCCCCGATGCTCCCCATCCTAATGATTCAAGGAGCTCAGGACAAGTCCTCCGGGGGGATGGCAGAACTTGTAGCCGCCCTTGGGGAACAAGGGGCTAAACCTGTCTATATAGAAATCCCTCAGTCATCAAGAGAGGACTTTAACTGGGTCCCAGAATTGTATTCCTGGCTGAAACTTCAATTAAAAGCTTAAAATAGAGCTGGACACAGCTCTATTTTTTATTTAAGAACCTATGCCCCCACATTAAATCTAGCAGGCATCGGCGACAAAATCCCGGAGCTGAGATAATAATTCCTCCTCTTTTTCTACGGAAAGCTCAATCTCCACCGTTTGCTGGCCGGGAGACAGGCGGAGCAATTGCAGGTATGTTCGCACAGGCTGCTTATATAATTCCTTAGCCACCAAAGCATAGAAACGCAACTGGGATTCATAGGCATCCACCAGAGGTCCTATGCCTTCAGGGGGAATTCTGTTGGTCTTATAATCCACTATGGCCACATGGTCTGGGGCAAAAAGTAGCCGGTCGATTATTCCATAGAAGAGCACATTATCTAATCTGTAATAAAACTCCTGCTCCCTGGCGGCCCCAATAAAGTTTCCCTGGGGGCCGGGATCCCGGACATAACCCTTTAACAAAGTCTTGGCAGAGTATAACACCCTGTCCTGCTGTTCCTTGTCACCGTCGGGGAAGTAGACAGGTACCAGTTTCTTCAACACTACATCCATGGAAGAGCTGACATCTAATATCTCCAATGCACTGTGAAGCAATGTGCCGAAACTGGCCCCCCCCGGCTCATGCTGCCAATCATCCTGCAGACTGATTTGAATTGGGTCTACATGTTTCCAGCGAGAGAGATATCGCCGCTGAAACTCCTCTCTATCCTTTTGCCAAAGGAGGAATTGAGAGATACTGAAATACCTAATTGTGCTGGCACCACCGCCCACAGGGGCAGACGCAAAAAGCTGGCTGGAACTAGGTTCTGGGGAACCCAACTGAGGCAAGGCTAAGGGACGTTCCATGGCACCGTGGCTATCACCAGCTTCTTTTAGAATAAAATGCTCTGGTTCACGGGCAGCCAACTCCGATATCCAATAATTATAGGATCCTTCCTCTTTATCCGCTTCCTTGGTCAAAAACACCAGCCTGTCCCGGGCTCTTGTCATAGCCACATAGAGCAGGCGTTTATATTCCCTAAGCTCCCGACTCCGCTCCTGCTCTTTTTCCTCTTCCCAAACCGGGCACTGCCAAGGATGGCGAAAGGCCAGTCCCCCAAGATTATCTACCAGCATGGGACCAAGACGTAGGCGCATTCCCGCGTTTGCCACCGGTAAAAAAACCACGGGAAATTGCAGGCCCTTGCTGGCATGTATGGTCATGATCCTAACTGAGTCAGACTGTTCACTGTCCACCTGGGCCTCTGCTTCGTCCTGGGAGGCCGCGTAATCCACCCAAGTGAGAAAATCTTGCTGGGAAGAGGCGGCAAAACACTCAGCCATATCTACAAGCCTTTCGAGGTTTGCGAAGCGCTGGAGGCCACCATAACCCGTGAGAACCGCCTCCCGGTACTGGGTCAATTCCATAGCAAGCTCCAGATAATCAGGCAATTCCAGGCGTCCTTCTGCGGCCACTAGCTGAGAAATGATCTCATTAGCTCGCAACAGCCGCTCTCTTTGCTCCCCTTCTAGGGCGGTGTCTTGATTCAAAAGACTGCCCCCATTCTCTTCCCTGCTTAGCGCCAAGGCATAGATGCTGTCATCATCCAGGGCAAAGAGGGGAGAGCGCAGGACCGCCACCAGAGATATTTCATCCCAGCAATTCCTCACTGTGCGCAGCAAGTTCAGCATGTCCTGAACCTCCTGCTGTTCATAAAAACCTATTCCTCCTACCACTGTGTAGGGAATTCCCTGTAAACGCAGGTGATGTTCATATTCTTTTATATGGGTGCGGCTGCGGATGAGGATTGCAATATCCCGGTATCCAACTGGCCTCGGGGGGTCATCATCAATAAGAAGCTCATTTCCCTCAACCATACCCCGAATTCTGGTAGCCATAGCAGCGGCCTCGCCTGCAGCGACATCTTCTTGTTTTGGGCAAATCAAGAGTTCAGCACAGGGCGCCTGGCCACCACGGTAAGCGCTAAGGGGGATATACTCAGTTGCCTCACCAGCCATTAGCTGAGAAAAAAGGGCATTAACCAGGGCAATCAGGGGCTCCTGAGAGCGAAAGTTACAGGTTATCCGCTTTTCTGCCTTAGAGTTATCCCCAGTAAGCTGGCAGCGGACTTCATTAAATATCTCCACATCTGCTCCTCGGAAACGGTATATAGACTGTTTTTCATCGCCGACAATGAAGAGCCTTCCCTGGGGAATAACTTCACCCTTCTGTACCAGCCCTGCGATGATCTTGTGCTGGAGGCGGTCTGTGTCCTGGAACTCATCGATCATATAAGTTAAATACTTTTTGTCCAAGACTGCTACCACCTGTTGATTCTCCAGTAGACGCCACATGACAAATTGTAGATCGGAAAAGTCCAGGCCCCCTGCCCGGTTTTTTAATTGCCCAAAAGTTTCATCCACTCCCTTGAGCAGGGCAAGGACAGCCTGTCCCAGCAAGGGGGCCAATCCCCGGGATAACAGGCCCTGGACGGCCTTAACGCTGCTATTGACAAATTCCTTGTGGCCTTTGACCCGTCCTCCCTTTAACTCCGTCAAAGCTAGCAAGGAGGGGTAAAGCTTGATAAGATCATGGGCTTCTGCACCGGCTATATCCTTGGCAGCCAAAATGAAAGCCCGCCGGGTCCTTGCCATTTCCGGTTTATCCTTGCCCTCAAGAGCAGCAGCCAGCTCGGCTTCCCCGGAGGCCAATGCAAGGATGCTCTCCCGGCACTGCTCCATAGATGGAAGGCCTTCATACAACTGGCTTAGCTTGGCTTCGGACAATGGAATTCCGCGGTTTAGTAAGGTCTTATAGATGCGCCGGATCTGCCGCGAGAAACTTCCCTCCTCCTCAACAGTCTGGGCCCCTAAGACTTCAGTAAGCAAGGCTAAGTGAGGGCTGTTCTCAGCGATTGCCTGTTGAAAAGTAGCAGCTATAGCTTTATCCAGCAGCATTCCGGCCTCAAGTTCATCCAGTACCCGGAATCCGGGATTTATGCCGGCTTCAACGGGAAAGGCTCGCAACACCTGGGCGTAAAAAGAGTGAATTGTGCCTATGGGTGCGGAAATCAACTGCTCTCGAATATCCTCCCACTGTGGGTCAGACAGGCTCAAGGCAGCCAATTCCTCATCGATCCGCTCTCGCATTTCCCTGGCGGCTTTTTTCGTAAATGTTATGGCGACAATTTGCCCGGGAGAAAGCCCTCCCTCTTGCAGAAGGCGTATGTAGCGGGCGGTAAGGACAGTGGTCTTTCCCGAGCCGGCCCCGGCGTTGACTAATAGATTTTCACCAATTACCGTAGCCTCTTTTTGCTCTACACTAAGCTCCACGGCCTTCACCTCCCTTTAGCTTAAACCGGTATTTATCATACCTGCAGCAGCGGGAAAAATCACAGTAATTGCAGGCATCTCCATCAGGGTTGGGGACAAATTTTCCGGCAAGGATTCCCTGATGCATCCCCTTAGATACTTGCGCAAGAGTTTGCTCTAACTGGGCAAATTCCTCTTGTTCCAGGGACCCGAGGCCGCTTTTTACCAGACCGGTAAACTCCTTGTTCCAAATGCCCCCAGCCAGTTTGGCCTTTTTTATTACATAGTAGCCGCCCCCCATAATCTTTATATTCTTATAGCCCAATTTCTCCAGAAGAGGGGTAGCTGCGGTAAGATATACGGGAATCTGCAGGCTCCTGCCTGCGAGAATTTTTCCCTTGGTTACTTCATTTGAAGTCTTGTAGTCATAGACAATTGCCCAGGTCTCCCCATTGTGCTCTAAGACGTCGATGCGATCAATCTTGCCATGGAAAAACATGTTCTCTCCAGGAGACACGATCCCTGTGGCCGAACCAGGTAAACCAAAGGATGCTTCCAAGAGAACGGGTTTCAAGCCGGTTCGCTGTAGCCAGACAAGGTCTGTTTCCACCAAAGCGCCCACCATATCCACTGCATCCCGGAGCCGAATGCGCCAGACAGGGTCTTCCGGGTCATGGCCGGCTTGCTCCAGCCATTGCCGGACAAGGACCTCCAGAGGTTCACGGATGGTTGAGGGCTGTTGCAGGTCCGCATTGTCAATATATCCTCCCTGATAAAAGGCCTCCAAAAGCCAGTGGAGCAGTGTTCCCTTGTCCAATGGTGAGTATTCTTCCTGATCGCGAGGGGCTGGGTCTAATCTCAAGCAATGACGGGCAAAGAAAGCAAAGGGGCAGCGGGAATAGAGCTCCAGGCGGCTGATGGAGTATATCCCGGCACCAAAGCGTTTTTCCAAAGGCGAAGAGCTAGCAACCAAAGCCCCGTCATAGCTATCTGCTGGCAGTGGGCTTTCCCGGTTTTGGACAGTTTGACTGGCGGTAAGCAAGTGACGATAGTCTTTGTTTCCTCGGAGCCAGTTGACAGCCGAGGTAGGTAGTTGCTGCCCCCGGGCCAGATCAAATGCCAGGGTTTGGACTAGTTTATTTCTAGAAGTGGCTTCCCCGGCAGGGGGCAATAAACTGGAACTATCCAGGTATTGGCAGGACATTGCCTCTGCGGAGGCCTCAACTTGCCGCCAAAACCCGGAGATTTCCGCCCCCTCATCGATGCCAGGCAACTGCCGAGAAATATATAGACCTTCTGCCGCGGCAGCTACTGCACTGTGAAAGAATATTTTTTGCTGGGCCAAAGCCCTTACACCACCCCGGGTTTGCATTGCAGGCACCCGTGCCAACAGCCAATGCTCCTGGCCCTGGGGAGGAAACACCCCTTGGTTTAGGCCCAGGATAAATACCCAGGGAAACTGCAAACCCCGGATCTGAGACGGGGACAGCACTTGGACAGCGTTGAGGCTACTGCGTTCCAGTGCTAGATTCTGTCTCAGCCAAGGTAGGATGTCCTCTATAAACTCAGCTGGGGTCATGGTCCTGTCTCGTTCTAAGAGACGACAACAGGAAAGGTAATCGGAAACGCAGGCAGTCAGCTTGGTCCAAGCAGCCCTGTCCCGGGCCGCGGGCAAGGAATCCCCTTGCGGAATTAGCCTGTCCTGATTTTCCTGGAGCAGGTGCCGCAATGCCTGGCAATGGTTCACAGGGCCGCAGCTTTGGGCCAGGACGCCTCCAAGCTGCACCCAAGCTTCAAGTCCTCTGCGGGCCTTTTTATACCGAACGAGGGACCGCTCAGCGTCCCTGTGGAGCCAGCGATCTTCTTTTTCCCATTGCTGGGACAACCTTTGCTCCTCCAGGTCCAGCTTGTCCAGCCACTGTCTCCCCCGAAGATTCCCCTTGAGGTTATATAGAGTCCATTCTATTGCATCTGAGTCATAATCCTCCGGTAGGTGGTTGGTAATATACGCATTACCTACAACAGACAGTAAACTTTCCCGATCCCAGCCCCTGGCAGCCCCCTGCCAGACATTGAGGGTTTCCCTAACCCAAGGCACCCTAAGAAGATCGGTGCTAAGGGGCGAGGAGATATCAATACCGCACTCTTTATACATGCTCCCCATTAGTGGCAGGTACTTATTTCTATCGGGAACAACCAGGCAGATATCCGTGGCTTTTGCCCCTGCGGCTGCCAAGACTTTGATTTCCTTGGCCACCAACTCCAGCTCTTGTCGGAGTCGGGGGGCCCCTAAACCATGGACAGGAGGGTCCTTGGCCGGCTTAGGAGGCCGGTGAAAGAGGCTGGCGGTGAGCGGGCTATTCTCCCCTTCTTGGCACTGGATGTGAAAGCCGATATCTCTCAATGAGTCTAAAGTCTCTTCCATGTAACCTTCATGGGCAGTATGTTCATAGGGCAACCAAATACTAACCTCAGGCACCACAGCACATATTGCCTGCAAGATTTCCAGCTGAAGAGGCTCAAAATCAAAAAACCAGCATATGTGGAGCTGGCGCACCTTAGCCAGCCATGGCAACTTTGCCAAGGATTTAGCCGCTATAGTGTATTGTTCTTCAATATCGGCAAGGCGGTGACTCCTTAAAAAAGCAAGATATTCTCGCCATACCACTGCCAAGTCTAATACTACCTGAGAACCTTTATCATTTTCTAAATCCTGAGGAACCAGTTTCTCACGGCGCAACTGGCCTAAAGCATATGTCAATTCAGCAGCCATTTCCCGAGTATCCATGGATCCCAAGGTAGGCAGGTTCCCTGCATTTTCCCCCAGGATGTCCCTGATGATTTCTGTAGCAAGAGAGCCTGAAATTTCACTGATTCCCTGGACAGCAGCAATTGCCGAGGCCACAAGCTCATCAAAGGTCACCAAATTGAGACGCCGGGAGGCCTTGGGCACCAAACGCTGCCGGTATTGGTGAAGGAGATAGCTGGTAGGCAATACCAGGGCAAACTCCTCTTCCCTGCCCTCCACCACCAACTCCACTAGCTGGGAGAGTAATTCCTGGATATGCCTCTGGTCCCCAAAGGGCAGCAAATTTACTTTTTTCATGGAAACACCTCACTCCTCCACTAAAGGATACCCTCAGGTGGGAAAAGCAACGCTATTTTTTGTCCCTGTATTTTGGGCCGGCTTCCTTTAAAAGCTGTCGCCAATGATGTCTACCTATAAAATAACTGGCAATACCAAAGACAACCAGCCCCAAAATGACGGTGACAGGAAACAATGCCTTCAGGGACTGGGCATAAGTCTTTTTTTCCCATATGGCCTGAATTCCCGCAGTAAGCAGGAGATAAAAGATGTAAACAGGAATTCCCCAAGCCAAAAAGCCCCGCTGCAATATATAGCGGTTTTTCCCTTTGGCCATTTCCGCTTTAATTTCTTTTCTACGCTGTTGTTTTGCCTTGGACATGCTGACACTCCTAAATAATAATATTAAGCCCGGGGAAAACCCGGGCTCATTCTTAAAGGGCAAAGTCTCCCTTATGGGCAGTTTCTAAGAATTTTGCCAGTAGAAGGGCTGTATTCTTAACATCCTCTTTGTTAATGGTCTCAACATTACTGTGGACATAGCGGGTGGGAACGGAGAGGGTTATTACCGGGCAGCCTGTATGGGCGCGTTCAATGGCACCGGCATCGGTTCCTCCCCGGGGTAATATCTCCATTTGGTACTTCACATGGTTTTCTTCAGCTACAGTCCGCATAAAATCGACCAGCTTGTAGTTGGAAATGGAAGCACTATCCATGATTTTTATTGCTGGCCCCTCTCCTAGGGCAGAAATCTGAAATTGTTTGCTGCTGCCGGGACCATCCACAGCTAGGGTCACATCTAAGGCCACCCCTATATCTGGACGAATACCATATGCCCCTGTTGTAGCACCCCTGAGACCCACTTCTTCCTGGACGGATGCAACGGCGTAGATATCCACCTCATGGTCTGTAATTTGCCTTAAAGCCTCCAGCATTACCCATACCCCTGCCCTATCATCCATGGCTTTTCCGGAGACATTTGAGCCAAACTCCATAAATTCCCTGTCAATGGTAATGGGATCGCCAACCCGCACCAGTCTTTCTGTGTCTTCTTTCCCCAACCCCAAGTCTACATAAAAATCGCTGATCTTCAGTGGGGCCTTGGCTTCTTCGGCAGACATAATGTGGACTGGCTTGCTAGCAGGCATCATAATTCCCCGTAAATCTTCGCGGCCATGAACGACCACCCGTTGGGCTACTAAGTTGCGGGGATCGAGGCCACCCACAGGACTAAGCCGCAAGAATCCCTTATCTTCAATATGGCTGACAATAAAGCCTATTTCATCCATATGCCCACTAATCATGACTTTTTTATTGCCGGATTTTCCCTTCTTATAGGCAATGACATTGCCAATGGCGTCAACTGTGACCTTATCAGCGACTTTTTCCATCTCTTCCTTGATCAGAGCGCGTATTCTTTCCTCCCGACCTGATATGCCAGGAGTTTGGGATAGTGTTTTCAATAGTTCCATAGGGGAACCTCCTTTTCATTAACTAAATAATCTATTCTCTCTTGTAAGAGGAAAGTCCTGCCCTCCAAATACCCTGCCCACGAAGAATGCCAAGAAATTTCCTGATACCACCGAGAAAAAAAGGGTTTCCGGTCTCTATCAAGAATTATATTAAATACGAGATTAACTGGGGCAAAAAAACTAATACATATTATGCCCCTGTTAAACCAGGCATAGACACAATCAGTAGTACACAAGGGGGCGGTATTATGCAATCCATTCGTGCAAAATTGCTTGTCGCAGTTATTGCTACTTTGGTGTGTATCTTTTTAATCTCTACCTGGGCCAACGTCCGGATTATTGGGGGGAACGTTGAAGATCAAATTGAGAACTATGGCACCACTCTTGTTGAAGAACGCAGTACTCACCTTAAGCTGTGGCTCTCTAGCAAGCGCCAAGAGACTCTATTCTTATCATCCAATCCACAACTCCTTACACCCCCCAAAGAGGACATTCAATCCCGGAAAGCCTTTCTTAACTTACAGCATGAACAAAGCTTAGATTCTTATGAAAACATCTTTTATGTGGACATCTCTGAAAATGGCTATGTAGCTTACTTGGAAGATCAGACGGTTATACTTGATTCTGGTTTTTCAGGCTTGACCACCCTGCAGAACGCTGCAGATTCCAGGCAGCAAAGGACCAGTAGCCCATTTAAGTCTGACATCTCCAATGAGTACATCATTTTGATAGCCAGTCCGGTCTTGGTTAAGAATGAAGTTATTGGCATTGTGGCAGCCAGTTTAAATATGAAGGACTTCAGCACCTTGCTAGCAGACCTGGTTGGCACTAACGGCAGCCTCGCCTTTCTTACAGATAACCAAGGGATCATCATTGCCCACCCATCTTCCTCATTTCCTGGAATCGCTAAGTTAAGCACTAACCACATTACTGGTATTAACACTCAAGCGGAGACTATATTGAGCGAATCATCAGGATCAGTAACCTATATGGGAGAGCATGGTACCGAGTACGCTTACTTCCGCCGTTTAGCTGATACAGACGGTTGGGTCTTGGTATACACCGCTCCCGCGACAGCCTTTAATGCGCCCTTAGTCCAAGCAAGAACCTGGCTGATTTTCAGTAACTTATTAGCCGTGGCCCTGGTTGCAGGCGTTATCTACCTTGCTACCGAAACTATTACCCGTCCCCTGCGTCAAATGGTTGGGGTTATGAAAGACATAGCTACCGGCGACCTAACCCAACGTGTTGACGTTGTCTCCGCCGACGAGGTCGGTCAAGCTGCCCGTTATGCAAACCTTATGGCCGATGGACTTGCAGGCATAATTCTACAGCTAAAAGGCCTTGCTAATATCATTGTCACCTCTGGGGAACAAATCGCCGCTTCCATTGAGGAAAGCACCGGTGGCCTGGAGCAGTCTAGTAACTTGGCTACAGAGATCGGCAGCAACATGCAACTTAATGCCGCTTCTATTGATCAGACTAAAAACTCCGCCCAGCAGGTGGCGGGCAGCGCCCAGGTAGTTTCCCAGTTAACGGGTGAAGCTGCCAGGGAATGCTCCACCGCCGTGCAACAAGCGAATACCGGCAGTCAGGCCGTTGTTGAAGTTGCTGACGCCATGACCGAGATCAGCACTTCTTCTGAGCAGGTCAACCAATTGGTTGACAACCTTATCGACTCAGCTCAACGTATTGAAGACATGCTGGAACTTATTACTCAGATTTCTGAGCAAACCAACCTCCTATCTCTTAATGCAGCCATTGAGGCTGCCAGGGCGGGAGAAATGGGTCAAGGGTTTGCAGTTGTTGCCAGTGAAGTCCGCAAGCTTGCTACCCGAAGCACCCACGCCGTTGAAGAGGTTGCCGAGCTGGTAGAAGACATACGGCGCAAGGTTAACAGCACTAGCTTGGCCGTCCAGCAAAGCAATACCATCATCCATCAGGCTGAAGATCAATCACGGTTTACCTTAACCACTATTGATAGCATGGTAGCCAGTATAAACAACGTGGAAATCAGAATTCGTCAAGTTGCTGAAGCTGCTGCAGAACAGGCCGTCAACAGTAACGCCATTAGGGAGGCTGTTACCAACATCGCCTCCGCTACCCAAGAAACGTCTGCAGGTTCTCAAGAACTTGGAGCAACCCTGGAAGAACAGGTTGCAATCCTGGCGGACATTGAAGATACTGTTGCTGAACTGACCCAGCTGGTCCAAAGACTAGACCAGATGATGCAGCGGTTCAAAATCGAAGAAGAATAAAAATGAGTGCCCCCTATGGGGCACTTTTTTTTAAAATTTTTTGTTCACTGCATCCCAGCTATGCCTAAGAGAACTGACTGCCGGCACTTTTGAACCATAGACCTCCAGGACAATAGGTCCTATGTAATCAGCCCTAGCCAAGGCGGTAGCTAGCTCTGAACAATCTGTATCTTCATTTGGCAAGTACCCGTTGTCTCTACTGAGATGAACATTTATCAGGCGTTCAGCCATAACCTCAACGAACTCATTGGGGGCAAACCCGCTGCGCATTGCTTGCTTGCTGTCAAAGGTATAATAGAGGTTAGGAATTTTCAGGGTGTTAAGTTGCTTAAATATCTCTGGCGACCAGCCGGCACACCAGGAGACATTTTCAAGAGCTAATTTGATGCCCCAAGAGGCCGCAGCTTCTGCCACCTGGCAAAGTCCCTGGGTTAGCTGGGAAAAGGCAATATTCTCAGTCTTAAGGGGGCCATGGAATACATGACATTGTGCCCCTAGCACCGCAGCTCCTTGCTGTATTTCCTGGAGAATTTCAAAACCATCCAGATTTTGACGCCGGTACTTGTAAAAAAGCATGGGTTCATACTGTGCTGCGGCGGCGTGAAGGGAATGAACAGTAAGCCCAAGATTTTTACATAACCGAGCCAGCATAGAAACGTATGCGTATTTGTATTCCCTCCGAGTCTGCAAAAAAACTTCCACTGACCTGCAGCCTAAGGCCGCAATGTTTACCAACGCGGTTTCAGTGGGCAGTTGAGGGTAAAGACATGCGCTGGATATTGCAACTTGCACCCTCTTCACTCCTGTTAGCTTTCAAGATTGATTAAGCAATAACGCCCCGGTGCCATAGCAGCCAGTTGTTCTACTTCCCGCTGTTGACAGGTCAGAAGGATAATCTGTCGGCTCTCCCCCAGTTCCAACAATAATGACAGCATGTGCTGCAAGCGCTTGTCGTCATATTGGACAAAACTATCATCCAGGAATAAGGGGAGCCCGCCACCTGTAACCAAATCGGCGATAGCTACCCGGCAGGCAAAGTAAAACTGGTCTATAGTGCCACCGCTTAACTTCTCCAGGGCCACATCATCAGCATTTCCAGGCGATGCCACCGTTATAGACATATCTTGGTCCACTTGCAAGTGGTTGTACTTGCCTCCAGTGATTCTCCCAACCAGGGCGGAGACCATGTCATTGAGTTCTGGGGCAATTTGATTTTTCATCTCTTCAGCCAGTCCAGCTATTGTCTCTATAGCCAAATCCGTAGCCTGTAAGTTGTCCTTTAAGGACTGGCATTGTTCCTGCAGTTGCCAGCTCTCTTCCTCCAATTCTGCCGGAGAAGGCAGAGAGGAATATATACCCTCCAAACGACCCTGACCTTCGCTTTTTTGGGATTGCAAGCGGAGAATCTCTTGGTCCAAAAGCTCTATCTTTTCAGGCAGGCCTTGGGGATCTTCAATTTCTTCTCCTTGGAGCGCAGTTTCAGCCTGTTGCTTTAGTTCTTCCTCTGAAATTCCCTCCAATAGATCCTGGATGCGCTGGGCAATACCAGTGACTTCTCCCTCTAACTTTTCCCGGCGCTCTGTTTTCGCTGCCAGCTCTGTCACTTCTTCTGCACTGCTAACTGCCATTGCTTGTAACCGCTGGGCCAGCACTTCTTCTGCGGCAGCTACTTCACCACGAGACTGGTCTGTTCGCTGCCGTGCTGCCTCTTCCTGGAGACGGCTTTGTTCTAAAATCGCCTTGGTATCCAGCAACTTGTCTAGGTTAACCCGGAAGCAGGCAAGAGCCTCTTCAACGGGTAGCTCACTTAGGCCAACCCGGTTGAGTATCTCTTGAAGTTCCTGAGACTTGGCATCGGTTTCCTGGTAATACTCCTCCAACTTGCCGCTGATAAATTTTTGCTCCCGCATTAGCTCGTAGCTGCGATCGCTGAGAGAAGTAAAAGCGTGATACTTATTATCTAACTCAAGCATATCTGTTACTCCTAAGCGGGCAAGAAAAGCACGTAATTCTCTTTGGGCATGTTCCCGGGTCCGCTGGTTATTGACAAACTCCAACTCTAAGGAATAGATTTCCCGCCGCAAGTTGCGGCATTGAAGGTTGTATTTTTTTATGTTTTTACCCACCGAAAAGAGTCCTGCAAAGACGGGAATGGCCGCAAGTCCCAATAGCGGTTCCAACCAAACCGCCACTGCTGCTACCGCTGGCAAAGTAAAGATGAGAAACCAGCGCAGGGTCTTTCCGGAATTCACAGTGCGCTGATGCTGTTCTAACTCTTGTTCAAGCTCTTCATGAGAATCCTTGACTTCCATGCTAGTAGCCAAGGATTGCATAGCTGATGCCTGCTCAAGGGCGTCAGGGCGAAAGTAGGGGAGTTTGGAGAGTTCTGTTGTGACCTCCCTAATTTCCCCCCCCAGTTTGTTTAGTTCTGCCTGCATTTCGTCTATAACCTGTTGGCCCTTGGTCTGCATTTGCCAGGCAGAGCTCATTGCAATTAACGTATCCTGACTATAATCGGCATAGGGTGCTAGTTCTTCAAGACTCTTCTCATGGAACTGTCTTTGCTGTACAATCTCTTCCAAGGCCTTTATGTGTAGATTATTGATTCCCTGCACCTTGTCCAATTCTGCCTGTGCCTGCCGCCAAGCCTCCTGTTGACCAGAATCCAGACTAGCTTCACCAAGCTCCGCTAGTTCCTTTTTCAATGAGTCATGACTATGTTGCAATTGGCCAAGGCGGTTGAGTTTGGATAATGCTGCCTGGCCTTGGGCCTGGGCAGCTAAAGTTTTAAGATTCCTGCGCTGCTCTCCCAAGGCCACTAACTCCTTGCTGATCTGATACAGCTGAATCTCCAAACGGGCTGACTCATTTATCTGTTCTCTGGCTTCAGCTAAGCGAGTCTGGGTTTGCTCCAACAGGGCTTGCGTCTTGATAAGGTCGAAATCTATTTGGCGACGAGAACCGGACAGAATATCCATTCCTTGTTTTACTGAGATGCCGCTGCCCCCGGACTGGGCTAAATTGCTCAGCAAGTTCCGCACCTCAAGAGCAACAGCGGAATCAGTGGCAGAACCCAGCTGACTGATACTTATTGTATTGCGAAAGACCAATTTGCTACAGCCGAAGTGGAGGCGGGCAAAATCTGGCTCACCCCAGCTGTTCAAGGGGAGTCCCTCCATAATGTCCCCTGTGGACAAATCACGCAAGGAGACAGTGTGGTTAAAAAAGTCCCTCTCTACCCTGACTTTACCTTGCTGCCAACTGTATTCCATCTCGCCACCATAGGCTTCCCCAACCCAAGGCCGGTATTTTTCATAGCCCGGCTCCAATTCTTGCTGTGGTAAATTGGGTTTCCAAAAGCCGAAGAGCATTGCTTCAATGAAACTATGAATTGTGCTCTTCCCAGCTTCATTGCCTCCAAAGACGACGTTTACCCCCTTATTCAGGGCAAATTCCTGGTTGCTAAAGCGGCCAAATCCTTTTATTTTTAGTTTATCTACTGTTACCATGGGGCACCCTCCCAGATAATAATGCATCCACGCCCAGAGCCAGGGCATTCTTAATGATTTTATCATTGCAGTCAGTACCCTTTACCGCAGTAATGTACCTGCCCAAGACACCGCGACTATGCTCAGTTTCCAGGGCCTCGAGGTCATAAAATATATCTGTTTCGTCCCGTATGGATACATACAATGCTGTCAACATGGTTTGGAGCTTCGATAGTTCCCATTCTCCCTGGGGACGAGTACCTATCAGCGTAAGCTCAAATAAATCTCTATCGGCCTCATACCCGGAAAGGAGCTTTTCTATTTCCTGGGCAACTTCTTCAAGATTGCTACAATGACTGACGTCAGTGTCCAATCGATGAAAGTTGCGACTGCTGGTGGGCATCAATTCCAAGGCATAAGTACTGCCAATGGTCCCCGTCAACACTCCGAAAGTTCCGGAACAGGAAAAATCAAGGGGTTCAGGCGGGCCTGGATCACAGGCCTTTTCTCCCCAGTCAGTATGGTGTTTTTCACCACCCAGGGCGATATATAATAGGTTCTTTAAGCCAAGAAGCCATTGGGGAATTGCCAAGCTCTCAGGATTGCCATAGGCAACAATGAGGACTTGCCTGCCGTTGGTGGCTTGTTCCACAAGTTGGCTCCAGTCGGGAGCGGTGACGGCGGTTGCCTCCCAGGACATTCCATATATCTGCAAGTTAAGTTGTGGCATCTCAATGCCGGACAACTCCCCTGAGAAGATGTGAACATTCTCTGGCCAAGGATAATGAGAAAGAAAACTGTCCTGATACTTGCCGTCGGATTTACCGGGGGCAATCAAGACCCTGGTGGCAGGTATTTTTCGGAACTGGTCGGCGATAAAGTCCACAAGGGGCCTGGTGACATTCCCTTGCTCCCAAATGTCTCCGGTTATTAACAACAAGTCTGTTTGTTTTTCCCTGCAGATATCGGTTAGCCGCCCTAATGTCTGAGTCAAGTCACGACGTCGCAACTTCCCCATGTGAGAAGGCAGCCCCTTAAAAGAAGAGGCAAGATGTAGGCCTGAAGTATGCATAATCTTGATATTGCCCAATGCCGATTCCCCCTGCTTTTTGGTATTCAATGTTTATATTCTGTAAACCCCTGCCTATTTCCTTCTCCGACATAAGAATCCCTACCTATAAAACCCTGGAAATAACCCTCAATAAACTAAGATAAACCAGGAGAATCCTGGTTTAATCCTATTTACTTAGAGTTAGAGGCCAAGGGGAAACTGAATCACGGGGTTTTCCTGGTTGGGTCGGTATAAGAGGATTTTCCTTCCCAACTGTTGCACTAAGAAACTGTCAGTAGCTTTTACTAACTCTTGGGCCACTACATCCAAAGGGTCATGACAATTGTTGAGTACGGAGATTTTTACAATTTCCCTGGCGATTAAAGCTTGATCTACTGCAGTGGTCACTGTTTCAGTAACTCCGCCCTTGCCAACTTGGATAATTGGCTCAAGTGTATTTGCCAGGGAGCGTAAATATGATTTCTGTTTGCCGGTAAGCAATATAGTACCCCCTTTGCATAGCTCTCCTCAGATTTGTCTAGCTAATCATCTTGTCGTTGATTAAGGAATCCTTGATATAATCCAATAATTCCAGGGCCCTGCCTGTGCCATTCACCACACAGGAAATTGGATTCTCAGCGATAATTACAGGAGAACCCAAACGTTGGGAAAGATATACGTCCAGTCCGTGAAGGAGAGCCCCACCACCCGAAAGAACAATGCCTTTTTCCATTATATCTGAATGTAATTCTGGTGGAGTGGATTCCAAGACTTGAATGATGGTTTGAACAATGCTGTTGACGGGATCGGCCAAAGCTTCCCCGGCTTCTTTAGAAGTAATGGGAAGGCTCTTAGGTAAACCAGTAACCAGATCCCTACCCCGTACATCCATCTTTTCTTTGCGCCCCTGGGGATGGACAGATGCGACTTTGACCTTGACTTCTTCCGCTGTGCGTTCGCCAATCATGATATTGTACTTATCTCGGACGTAGCGGACAATGTACTCATCAAAGCGGTCACCGCCGGTGCGATTAGATGCGCTTTGCACAATATCTCCCATAGACATAATAGCTACGTCACAAGTGCCGCCGCCAATGTCAATTACCATGCTGCCTACCGGTTGAAATATCTCCAGCCCAGCTCCTAATGCAGCGGCTCGGGGTTCTTCAATAAGGTATACTTCCCGAGCTCCAGAACGCTTTACAGCAGTAAGGACGGCCCGTTCCTCAACGGAAGTGATTCCCGCTGGTACGCATACCATTATCCTGGGTTTGGCCAGGACATTTCGGCAAACCTTGGAGAGAAAATATTTCAGCATTAGTTCGGTAACGTCAAAATCCGCTATTACCCCTTCTTTAAGGGGGCGAACCGCCCTGATATTCCCTGGGGTGCGCCCAATCATCATGCTGGCTTCATGCCCCACAGCCAAAACACGGTTGGTTTGGCTGTCAAGCGCTACCACAGAAGGTTCATGTAATACTATGCCCTTACCCTTAATATACACTAATACGGTGGCGGTTCCGAGATCAACACCTATGTCCCTGGAGAAGCCAAGCACTAAGAAATCCCCCTTTGTATTATAAAATGCTACATATTTCTGAAGTATAATTCTACAAAGGTATGTTAGACTCCTTTATTTATCCAACTTTTTCTTCTTTTCCGCGATACTTTCTTCTGGTAGCTTCTCCTCCACGCAAATGACGTTCAGCCTTGTTTGTCTCCAGAACAGCTTTTACCTCCCTGGCCAACCCCGGGTTTATTTGGTATAGGCGTTCGGTTATATCCTTGTGGACAGTGCTCTTGCTAACGCCAAAAGCTTCAGCTACCGCCCGCACGGTATCGCCGGTGGTGAGAACGTGATTGGCAATATCTATTACCCGCTGCCAGATATAATCATTCATTCCTCGGCCTCCTAACCTTATTACTGTTCAATTTATATGTCCCCGGGGAATGTAGTAGACCATTTCGGTTGGAAAAGCCTTCACCGATCCAGACCAACGTACCGCTCCGGGTCCCAAGGCTCTCCGTCTGCATCCCATACTTCAAATACTAAATAATCTTCAGTATGGTTTCCCTGCATTTTCGCTGCCAACTCCCCTATTTTTTGATTGGTGCTGACATAGTCCCCCGTCTTTACCTCAATAAACTCCACATTTATGTAGCGGGTCTGAAAATCCCCATGGTCTATCCACACTTCCCCCGCCTCATTTTCCCCAGGCTCGATTACAGTAGCTACTAGCCCTTGGAAGGCAGCATAGACAGAATCCCCTCGGGTGCCGCTAATGTGAATTCCGTCAGTAATCCTATGGTAGCCAGTTGAAAACACCTCGCCACAGCTTAGGATAATATCTCCTTGGACCGGAAGCGCTAAGGTTTCTCTGCCTTCTTCGATGGCAGCCAGGGAGACATAGGGTGACTCCTCATTACCTGGAACGTCTTCATCTTCAGCGTCAGGATCCCTGGGAATCTCTCCTTGTTTGCTGGGGTCGAATACCAGGGTCCTTGCTGGGCTATATTGCCAGAAGACCAGTCCAGCGACCACCAGCACGCACACAAAATACACCAGGGCATAACGAAACCCCGGGGACATTCCCTTCCAGCGCTGGCTAGTCCAGTTGATTGAATTGGATAGGGCAACTTTAATTTGTTCAACGATTTTTTTTGTTTTCGGGAACAAGTCCTTCACCTCGAGGCTTATTCTACCCCGGACATGCCTGTTTATTCGCCAATCTGCACTGTCGTTACCTGGACCCCCGTATAGTATTTGTCGACTATTTCAAGGACGGTGTACCCTTGTCGGGCCATGCCATCAGCTCCATACTGGCACATGCCCACAGCATGCCCATAACCCACAGTTGTGAAGCTATAATCTGTCTCCTCTTGTAGCCAGGATACTTTACTGGACCTAAGCCCCAGACGACTTCTGAATTCCAGGCCACGGATAATTTCCTTGCCGGTATTAACCTTAATAATGCGTCCGCTGGCTGTGCGTTCTAACACGTTGATATTTAGTTCCGCTGTGGATACTCCTAACTTTTCCGCAACTCGGGCCACACTTAATTGCACTGTCTCTGTATAACGGGGGGAGGAGCTGCAAAATTCACACTGAACAGAACGCAGGTAAGACACCTGGTTTGACCAGACCTCTTCGGAATTTTCAGTGCTGCCTCCGCAGGTAGAGTGATACACTGCGTCAATTAATTTCCCTTGATAGGTAATTACCTGATCCTGTGTCTCAGAAACTGCCTGGATGATTTTGCGCCAGTAGGACCTCTGCCGAAAGAACGGCCAATTGGCCACTGCATCTTCCTTAGAGGTCCATGCCTGACAATGAGTGTGGTCAGTACAGATATCCGCTTCAGGGTGTCGGTCACACCCCCCTTTTCCGTTGGCTCTCATTTTCGCTATGGTATAGGTCCGGGCAACAACTGCCTGGGCTTTTAAAGCTTCAAGATGAAATTGAACCGGCATCTCTGCTGCTACCACCCCCCCAAGATATTCGCCCAGAGGCATGGTAGTTAATTCTTGGGTTTTGTGGTTCCAGACTGATACTTCATAGGGGTCGACCTTTACATCAGGCAATATTTTGCCGCTACAGCTCTTTACAATTATTGCGGGCAGTACCAATAAGAGCACTAGCATTACCAAAAGAACCAAGCCTATTTTTTTCAGCATCCTCATCCCTCCTGCCCCATAATATGTCAGGATAAGGGAATATAGACTGTAAAAAAAAATAGCCTTTGGGCTATTCTCTCCAGATATCTGCCCCCAGGGCTTTTAGCTTTCCCACCAGGTCGTGATACCCCCGGTCGATATGATGAATATTACCTACCTCAGTAACGCCATCGGCCACCAGCCCCGCGACAACTAGTGCCGCCCCCGCCCTAAGGTCACTGGCATTAACTTGAGCACCGGTAAGGACTTCGACCCCTTGGATGACTGCGCTGCGCCCGTCTATCTTTACCTTGGCGTTCATTCGCTTGAGTTCATCCACATGCATAAATCTATTTTCAAAAATAGTCTCTGTCACTAGGCTGATGCCCCGGGCTGTAGTCAGGACTGCTGTCATCTGAGCTTGCATATCCGTTGGGAAACCGGGATAGGGTAAGGTTTTTATGTCGGTTGCACTAAGAGATTTGTTGCCAATCACCAACAAGCCATCCTCATGTTCCAATATAGTAACGCCCACTTCTTCGAATTTAGCTATTACTGGCTTGAGATGGTCAATGACAACATTGGATAGGTGCACTTGTCCTCCGGCAGCAGCCACAGCGGCAATATACGTACCTGCTTCAATGCGGTCAGGTATGACGGTGTGGTTAGTTCCAGCCATGGCCTCCACACCTGTGATGCGAATTAAACTAGTTCCAGCACCCCTGACATGAGCACCGGCAGAATTTAGGTAGTTTGCTAAGTCGACAATCTCCGGCTCGGCAGCGGCATTTTCAATGATAGTAGTGCCTTGGGCCAAAGATGCTGCCATCATGATATTCTCAGTGGCTCCAACGCTGGGAAAGTCCAGGTAGATTCTACTGCCAGTGAGTCGAGAAGCCTTTGCTTCAATATAGCCATGACCCATGACCACTTCTGCCCCCAAAGCTATAAAACCTTTGAGATGCAGGTCAATGGGGCGGGTGCCAATATTGCACCCCCCGGGCAAAGAGACCCGGGCCCGGCCAGTGCGGGCAAGGAGGGGACCCATCACCAAAAAAGATGCCCGCATCTTGCGCACTAATTCGTAGGGAGTTTCACAGGTATTGAGGTGGGCGGCATCGATCTGGAGTGTTCCTGATCCCAACCAGGATACGTTCACACCAAGCTGCTCTAAAAGTTGGCAAATAGTATTGACATCCTCCAGTGGAGGCACATCCTCAAAGAGATTGGGTCCAGATGTCAGCAATGAAGCCGCCAATATCGGCAAAGTGGCGTTTTTGGCCCCGTCTATTTTTACTGTTCCCTTCAGGGTGTTGCCACCCCGGACAAATATCTTTTCCATATGATTCCTCCTACTGCAATGGGCTGCTATGCTGACTAGTAGCTTGACGGCATAACCGGCGTGGCTACGCGAATGATATTCTTACAGACATCGGCATCCCAGCGCAGGGAAAGACAAAAGTTAACCTGCTTTCCCCCTGCATCGACTGCATCGGAAATAAGGGGAGACCAGCCGCTCCATAGGGAAATACCTTTAGCTTCCACAGCTCCACGATATATGGCGTTAATGGAATTAAAAACTACATATACAAAATTTAGCTTGTCACTGTCTTTTAGTCTAGCATTTAGAGTGCCTTCTAGGCAAGTGGTAATTTTAACGTTTTTCCCCTCCTCCCCCAGGAGGGTAAAGGCGGTTTTGAGGCGGGAAACATGAAGTCCCAATCCTTCAGCCCTATTTTGAAATATACTAACTTCCACTGTGGTTTCCATAGCCACTGACGTTGCTGTAACTTTTAAGACTCCATCGGCCAAGTCCCCTTCCATGTGAGCATAAGCATATTGACCGTTGGAACGGGAATTGATGTCGTATTCCTGGCGATTGAGGCCGAATTCCTTGACAATAACTGCCACAGCTGATTCTAATTCCAGCAAGGAGCCGTCCCCATTAATCTCGGCCCAGGCATGTAGTTCTCCCCTTAAGGGCTGAGCTCTTGCCGCCGACAATGCCGACTCCAACACTTCAATCTCTGAACTTGGCGGTATGGCTTCCTCCTTCGCCCCCCAGCGGGACCAGCCTGCCACCAACATAACAACTAAAATAATTGCACTGATCTTCTTCAAGTTCGTCCCCTCCTTGTCTATAATGGTTGACATATATCTCCCAAAATATTCCCAAAGGGGACGAAAGACAGGATCCCATCGATCCTGTCTTATTTTTTGCAGGGGCACTGATTGCCTAGGAAACGGTCTATAAGGTTTTCCCGACGATAATTTCGTACTTCCTCAGGGGCCTTTTCCCGCAATAAGTCCATACAAGTCTTGCATAGGTTCTGCCCAGGAGAATCAATAACTTCCTGGGGAATGCCAAGGGCTAGTAGGCGTTCCCTTCGGCTGGGGATGGAGATTACCTCTTCGTCTGCGGCTTTTGCCGCTGCCACCACTAACCCCACAGGTCCTTTAAAGTCTGGGCTATCGACAGTTGTAAACTCCAGTTGACGTTTCCTTGCCAAATGCACGTAGTCTTTGGCCGCCGACAAAATGGCCCTGCGGCTGATAATCAATGTTTTGGCCAGGGGGTGAACCATTGCATCCCTAATTTCCGGATAAATCCCGGGTTCGGCAATTTGCTCAAAAGTAAGGACTTTGATAACTCTTTCCCGAAATTGGCCAAGGTAGTAGCGACGCTCTTCTCTTTTTAGTTCTGGGGGACCGTATATTCCAGCCAATACAGTCCTTTCAAGAACAGACTTGCTGCTAAAACTGTCATCCTTCATAGCCCACAACCTTAAGGCGAATTAGGGCCCGTTGAAGTGCAGCCTGGGCTCGGACAAAATCTATATCTGCCTGTTTCTTTTCTAACCGGGCCAAAGCCCGCTGACGAGCGGATTCCGCCCGAGCAATATCAATCTCTCCCGCCATCTCGGCGGATTCGGATAGGACGATGACCTGAGAGGCTGTGACCTCAATAAACCCGCCGTTGATAGCAGCGCGGCGCTCATCATCTCCTATCTTAATGCGCATTGGACCAATGTCCAAGGGTGCCACCAGGGGAATATGCCCCGGAAGCACTCCCATTTCTCCGTCTACAGTCTGCACTATTACCATATGCACGGAGTCCTGAAAAACCCGGCGTTCGGGAGTGACGACGGTAAGAACAAATGTCTTGTCGCTAATGACAATACCCCCTTACAGCGTTTCTGCTTTTTTGATAGCTTCCTCAATGGTGCCAACCATGTAAAAAGCAGCTTCCGGCAAATTGTCATGCTTGCCATCCAGTATTTCTCGGAAACTGCGGATAGTTTCCTTGAGAGGGACGTAAGCCCCAGGAGTGCCTGTAAACACCTCGGCAACAAAAAAGGGCTGGGACAGGAAGCGCTGGATTTTCCTTGCCCTGGAGACTACCATTTTATCTTCATCGGCTAATTCATCCATACCAAGTATGGCAATTATGTCCTGAAGTTCCTTGTATCTTTGCAATACGCCCTGTACTTCCCTAGCTACCTGGTAATGTTCCTTGCCGAGAGTCTGGGGGTCAAGAATCCTAGAAGAAGATTCCAGAGGATCGACGGCAGGATAGATGCCCAGTTCGGAAATGCTCCGTGATAAATAGGTGGTGGCATCCAAATGGGCAAAGGTAGTGGCAGGGGCAGGGTCCGTTGGGTCGTCGGCGGGAACATAGATTGCCTGCACCGAAGTAATTGAACCTTTAGTGGTAGAAGTAATTCTCTCCTGAAGCTTGCCCATTTCTGTTTGTAGTGTAGGCTGGTAGCCAACAGCTGAGGGCATTCTCCCCAGTAGAGCTGAGACTTCAGAGCCAGCTTGGGTAAAGCGGAAGATGTTGTCTACAAAGAGGAGGACGTCCTGGCCCTCTTTGTCCCGGAAGTACTCTGCTAAGGTCAAACCTGTAAGACCAACCCTTTGCCTAGCTCCTGGAGGTTCATTCATCTGACCAAAGACCATGGCAGTCTTATCGATTACACCAGATTCTCGCATCTCGTTCCACAAGTCATTGCCTTCCCGGGTTCTTTCACCGACACCAGCAAAGACAGAATATCCCCCATGTTCGTAAGCGATATTGCGAATAAGTTCCATAATTAAGACAGTTTTTCCAACTCCGGCGCCGCCAAAAAGCCCTACCTTCCCTCCACGGGAATAAGGGAGAAGCAAATCAATGACCTTAATTCCAGTTTCCAACACCTCAGTAGCTGGACGTAGCTCTTCAAAGCTAGGTGCAGGGCGGTGAATTGGCCAATATTCTTGTCCCTGGACCTCCCCGCCATCGTCGATGGGCTTTCCTAAGACATTGATCAAACGACCAAGGGTGGCTGGGCCCACGGGGACAGTAATTGGACCGCCGGAATCCTTAACCTGTGCCCCCCGAATCAAGCCATCAGTTGAGGACATGGCCACGCAACGGACAATGTCACTGCCCACATGCTGAGAAACCTCCAGCACAATTACCTCGCCATCTGCAAGGGGAACTTCCAGGGCATTATTGATTTGTGGCAATTCACCTTCAAACTTCACGTCCACCACGGGACCAATTACCTGAACAACTTTTCCAGTATTCAAAAAGGCTTCCTCCTTATCCTTCAAGAGCCTGGGCACCGTTAACTACCTCCAGTATTTCTTGAGTAATAGCAGTCTGGCGGGCCCGGTTATATGTTAAAGTAAGCTGCTCAATCATTTCAGATGCATTATCTGTGGCCGATTTCATTGCAGTCCTTTGGGCGCCATATTCCGATGCCTTTGCCTCTAACAGCCCTTGATATACCAAGGCTGTTAAGTAGCGGGGCAGGAGCCTCTCCAGCACTTCTTGAGGAGAAGGCTCATAAATATAGGGACCTGAATCATCGGCGTCCACTAAGCCAATAATTGGCAGTAGCTGCACTGCAGTAGGCCTGTGATTGAGGACACTTAAAAACTCTGTATATACCAGGTGAAGAGAACCAATGATACCATCGCGGAAAAAGTCAATCAGGGGCTTTAATATGTTAGTAGCGTCTGCATAGGTAGGTGCCTCGTATTTTAGGCTGTACTCGCCAATGATTTGCTGTCCACTTTTGACAAAAAAGTCTTTTGCCTTGCGGCCAACTGTAATTACCTGTCCCGAACCCACCATCCCCTGAGCGAAGCGGAGGGTATTTGCATTATAAGCCCCGCTTAATCCCCTTTGGCCGGCGATGACAATATATGCCCCAGGCCCCTTCCCTGGCTCCAGCAACTGATTGCTATTATCAAGGCCGGTCTTTTGGAGCCTGCTAATTAGCTGGGCAAGGTGGTGGGTGTAGGGCCGAGAGTTAATTACATTGGCTTGGGCCCTGCGCAACTTTGCACCGGCCACCATCTCCATGGCCTTGGTAATATGCCCGATGCTGTTAACACTGGAGATTCTCCTTTTAATGTCTCGGGTATTGGCCACTTTGATCCCCCCTAACTAACATACTGCTCTTTAAAATCTAATATCGCCTGTCCAAGTTTGCTTTCGGTGTCATCGTCAAACTCCTTGGTATCTGCAATCCGCTGCCCAATCTCTCGATGCTGTTGATCCATGTAGCGGAAGAACTCTTCCTGGAATTTCGCCACTCCATCGAGAGCTACGTCATCCAAGTAACCGTGGATGGCAGTGTAGATGATCATCACCTGTTTTTCTATAGGCAGGGGCATATATTGATCCTGCTTGAGGATCTCAGCGGTGCGCTGTCCCCGAATAATACTGGCTTGGGTAGCTTTATCCAAGTCGGTGCCAAACTGGGCAAATGCCTCCAATTCCCGGAACTGGGCCAGGTCCAAACGCAGACGGCCTGCCACCTTGCGCATAGCGTTAACCTGAGCTTTGCCACCAACCCGGGACACTGAAAAGCCTACATTGATAGCAGGGCGAACACCGGCAAAGAAAAGGTCGGTTTCCAAGAAAATCTGCCCGTCAGTAATGGAGATTACGTTGGTTGGAATATAGGCAGATATATCTCCCGCCTGAGTTTCAATTATTGGCAGGGCTGTTAAAGAGCCGCCGCCACGGTCTTTATCTAATTTAGCCGCCCTTTCTAAAAGACGGGAATGCAGGTAGAAGACATCGCCGGGATAGGCCTCTCTGCCCGGTGGACGACGCAATAACAGGGACATCTCTCGATAAGCCACCGCATGTTTAGATAAGTCGTCATAAATTACCAGCACGTCTTGGCCTTTGTTCATGAAATGTTCTCCCATGGCACATCCAGCATAGGGAGCGATATATAACATGGAGGCAGGTTCACTGGCTGAAGCCATGACTACAGTAGTGTAGTCCATGGCCCCGGCTATGCGAAGAGTCTCTGTAACTCCTGCCACAGTAGAAGCCTTTTGGCCAATGGCTACGTAAATACAATAGACATCAGATTGTTTCTGGTTGATGATGGTATCTACTGCAATGGCAGTCTTGCCAGTTCCCCGGTCGCCAATGATCAATTCCCGCTGGCCACGGCCGATGGGAACCATAGAGTCAAGGGCTTTGAGGCCAGTTTGCAAAGCTTGATGCACTGGCTCTCTTTCCGTCACACCAGGAGCGGGACTTTCGATATTGCGGTAAATGTCAGCTTCAATGGGGCCTTTGCCATCCACCGGCTGGCCTAAGGCGTTAACTACGCGGCCAATTAGGCTTTCCCCTACTGGAACCTGGGTGATGCGACCAGTCCGTTTTACGGTGTCACCTTCTTTAATGCCAATATAATCCCCCAAGATGACGACGCCGACACTGTCTTCCTCAAGGTTAAGGGCCATGCCAAAGATAGAGTTTGGAAACTCCAAGAGCTCACCGGACATGGCATTTTGCACGCCGTGAACCCGGGCAATGCCATCACCAATGTAGACAACTGTTCCCATCTCAGATATATCCAGGTCTAAATGGTAGTTCTCAATCTGTTTTTTTATAACGCTGCTAATCTCTTCAGGTCTAATCTGCACAGGGTATCACCTCTCATCCTATTTCTGGGCCAAGGCGCGCCCCAGGCGGTGAAGACGTCCCTGTAGGCTGCCATCAATTATCTTGCCATCAATGCTGACAGTAAATCCAGCCAGTAAAGACGGATTGGTTTCCAAAGTAATCAATATATCCTTAGCCCCGCTAATGGTTAACAGGCGCTGGCGCAATTTCCCTAATTGTTCCTCTGTCAAGGGATGAGCCACAATGCACTTGGCCCTAACCCTGCCCGCGGCCTTATCTTCCAAAGTCTCAAATTCTGCATACAGGGCAGGCAAGATTTCCAGACGTCCCTTGTCCAACAATAAATTTAGCAAATTGGTAAGGAGCTGTGGAGAGTCCAGTTCTCTGCTTATTGTATGCAAGATCTCTGCCTTGAGGGGGCATTCGATTCTGGGGTTATTCATCACTTCCCTGAGTTCGGGAGTTTCGCGCCATAGCCCGGCTAAAGCTTCTAATTGGTGGAAGATCTCTGTTGTCATACCTGCTTGGATGGCGCTGGCATGAAGGGCGGCTGCATAACGCTTGGCGGCTCTAGTTTGCATAGCTATCCATTTCCTCTAGGACAGCATTGAAAAAGGCCTGCTGGTCTTGCGGAGTTAAAGTCCGTGCCAAGGTTTTTTCCGCTATAGCCACAGAAAAACCAGAGATGTCAGCCCGCAATTCTTGGAGAACCTTGGCCTGCTCCTGAGCGATTTCAACTTTTGCACGCTGGAGTACGGCTGCAGCATCCTGGCCTGCTTGGGCAATAATCTCTTCTTTCCGCACATCCGCCTGGCGCACAGCGTTATCTATTATCTTTGCCGCATCTCCCTTATTGTCGGCAACAAGCTGACGATGTTCTTCTAAAAGCCTCTGGGCCTCTTCCCTGTCCCGCTGGGCATTATCCAAGTCATCATGGACTTTTTGACGCCTTTGTTCCAAAAAGTTGTTGACGGGCTTGAAAAGCAACAAGCGAAGAACAATAACCAAGACGATTAAATTGATTATGGTAATAATACCCGTCCCTAAATCTAAACCTAACATATCGTTCCCTCCTTCCGGAGTAATGGAAAAAGGGAAATGGGCCACCCCATTCCCCATCTGCAAATTATAAAATTTTGTTGACGATGCCGATGAGCAGTAGTGCGACAACTAAAGAATAGATGCCGGTAGTTTCTGCCACAGCCTGACCTAAAAGCATAGTAGTCATAATTTTCCCTTGGGCTTCAGGCTGGCGGCCAACGGCCTCTGCGCCTTTCCCTGCGGCGTACCCCTGGCCAATAGCAGGGCCGAAGCCTCCGCCGATCATAGCAATACCTGCCCCAAGAACTGCAAAAGCTGCAACTGCGTATTCAGTCCATCCCATTTTACTTTCCTCCTATAACTATTTAATCCTCGTCATCCTTAGCAATAGTGATAAATACCATGGTAAGCATGATAAAAATAAAGGACTGCAAGAAGCCGGAAAACAAATCAAAGTATATACTGGCCACTGCCGGGACAAATAAGGCTATAGCCCCGGAAATCATTGCCATAATTACCGATCCCCCCAGAAGGTTGCCATATAGACGCATCCCCAGGGAAAAAGGTTTTGCGACTTCACCGATAATGTTAATCGGCAGCAAGAAAATAAAAGGCTGGCCAAAACCCTTTATATAACTCCAACCTTTTGCCTTGAGGGCAAAAAAGTGGATGCAGAAGAAAGTTACAATGCCGTAAGCTAAAGTGACACTAAAGTCCGCCGTGGGGGAGCGCAACCCGAAAATACCCAGTATGTTGGAAAAGGCAATAAGCAAAAAGACTGTCCCGATAAAAGGGGTAAAATTCCTATTCTTAGCACCCATTGTTGAGGTCACTAGGCCGGTCAGACCATCGACGATTATCTCGACGATATTTTGCCGTTTATCAGGATACAGCTTTAGATTGCGACTGAAGACAAGTGCTAAGATTACTAGCACTGCCATGACAATCCAAGTATTGACCACCGATTCCGTAATGTCTACGCCAAAAATAGTAAATACAGTTTTTGCGCCCTCTAGCACTTCGTCCAAGCTACCCATCACCTCTTTCCTGGTGAGCAGAATTTAGCATAAGGGATAACCGCTCTCTGCAATATGTGATAATCGCCCCCGCAAGGATAACAACTTTAATCATCAGCATGCCCACCAACACGGCATACATGTTGAGAAAGGGCGACGTAAAGGAATAGAAAAGTACTGCCGCCGACATAAAGTAGCGGCCCATGTAGTTAAATCCACCTTTGAACCTTGCATGCCGGGGGTCTAAGGCGAAGATGCTGCGAATGTTCCGAGCCAGCATGCAAAAATTTAATATAGCAACAAGAGTCCCACAGAGAACACCCCAGGCTTCCGGCCATCGCCCAGAAAGAATTGCCAACCCTGCTAAGGTCGAGGAAACGACGGCCCCTTGGATTATTATGCGACGTTGCACGACAGCGACCTCGTCCACCTTTTTCACTCCCGGGGCAAAATTTTCTTAAAGATGGTATACACAGTCAAGGATCCCGAAAAAATCCCAGCTAGGATACCAATTGGCAGCCAGACACCTCCCAAGTGAGAGCCCAAGTACCAACCTATGAGAAGGGAAACGCTAAATGTTAAGCCAATACCTGTAACTAACGACAGATAGCGTAAAATCTCCAACCAGTCGGCAGCCTTCATTGTCCCACCCCACAGGGGTAATTATACTAGTAATTCAATGCTAATGCAACCAACTTTCCTTACTTGTTCTTGTCAAGTCATGGTAGGTTTTTCTGGGGAACCCTCTTGAAGCTACAATAAAAGTGCGACACCAGGGTCCGTCCCCCGTGTCGCACTTTTCTCATTCTTTTGGGGCCCAGAACACTTCTATTTTGTCCCCGGGGTTTAGTAAAGCGGTGTATTCTGCCTCTTTACCATTTACAGTAACTACAAGGTTACCCCTGGCCTCCCCGGTATGTTTGATGTCTGCCTGGGCCAGGGCATACGCCAGAATTGACCTGTCCTTTTGTAATGCTACTCCAGTCCCGTTGACAGTAACATTGATTACACCTGTATTCGGGGCTGATGCAGGGATTTCCTCAGGGGCAGTTGATGTCTGCTTCCCCTTTTCCACCGTAATATTCACCTGGGAATCCTTTTGAACAGTCGTATTAGAATTAGCTGCAACGCCATCAACAATAACTGTCACCTGGTTAAGGTCTAGGTCCATAAGAGTCGCCAGTTCGCTTACGCTTTTCGGAGGGCGGATTTCAACTTTGTCACTAGTGCGAATTATTGTGCTGGGCTGACATGGCAGGTTGTTTATTCTTTGGATTAATGGCAACTCCAGCAGGGAGCCGTTAATTACAAATTGGGGAGACTGGAATTCTGCGGACAGTTGAGAGATTGTCACCTCTGGCGCATCCCCCATTTCTCCTGGGACTACCTCAACCCTATCTCCATTAATAAGGGGTGTGTCCAGGGTAGCAGCAACATCGTTAACCAATATCTTACCGGTGCGGCCGGAGTCTCCTGTAATTTCCCGGGATTTGCCATTAATTTCAAAGGTAATTACCGAACCGGAGCCAGCAATAGTACTGACATCGAGGCCCCCATGCATTAATGCCTGAGCAACAGTGGCCTTTTGCACATTAAATAAGGTGACCCCTTGGTCATTAAGCCATATGCGGATATAATTGTCTTCCCGGGGCTTTATAGCTGTCATGACAATACCCAGGGGTGTAATGATATCCGGTCCCTTAAATTCATTGCTTTGGAAGCGAACTCCTTCAAGATGCTCCCGGGTTCTGATGCCAACACGCTCCAGGGGGAGATCTAGGTTCTGGGCAAGCCCCTCCCGAAGCATCGGGGTGAGACTACCTCCTCCAACGCAAAACAGGGCTGCAGGAGAAATGCCGCCATTATTTTGTTTTATGGTTTCACTAAGTTTTTTGGCCAACTTAGCCACCACTGGCTCGATGACAGCCAAGATAGCCTCGCGACTCTCCCGGAGATTATTGCCTAAGACGTCAGTAAACTCGATTACCTCGTGATTACCAAGCTGAATTTTTACCTTTTCTGCACTGTTGAAATCCAGCAAGTAATGCTGGGCAATTGCCTCGGTGACTTCATCTCCAGCCATATCCACCATGCCATAGGCAATTATGGTACCATCTCTGCTGACAGCAATGTCTGAAGTGCCTGCACCTACATCTGCCAAGGCCAAATTCAACAAGCGCAGCTGGGGGGGGATCGCTACTGCCATAGCGGCAATTGGCTCAAGGGTCATACTTTCTACTGACAACCCCGCCTTGGCCAGAGAACTAAAGAGGCTGTCTACAACCACCCTTGGTAAGAAGGTAGAAATTATTTCGACACCAATTGAGCTTCCCCGCTGTCCCCTGGGATTGGCAATTGCTAAGTCGTTGAGATAATAACTCACCGGACTAAATCCCACACAGTGAAGAGATGTGGTTTTTTTGGCCATCTCTTCCCGGGCTGTTGCCAGGGCCTTTACTTCTAGGCTCTGTACATCCTCAAGGCCAATTTCTTGGGGGGCGGCAAACTCCAGTCTTTCTGTGACGCGCATGGTAGTAAGGGCACGTCCGGCAGCGGCTATTGCCGCGCCCTTGAGAGGAACCCCGGCCTTTTCTTCTAGCGCCTCTTTGATCCGCCTGATAACTGCGCTGACCTGCTCAACATCGTGAATTTGACCATCTAGCATGGCCCGTTGGGGATGCCATTCTACATGGTAATGTTCTACTACAACTTCCCCTGAAGCGGCCAAGCGGCATAAAAGCCCGATAACAGTCCTGGTGCCAATATCAAGGGCAAATATAAAATCCTTATTCATCTCAATCACCCCCTCTTAGTCGGCCTTGGGTTCAATAACGCTTTCCTTTTCCCGGGGTTTTCCCCATAGGGAGCCTAAAGCAGTAACTGCCCCCAGAATAAGGAGTAGGTAGTATGTAAATAACCGCCAACATAGGATGAACAGTCCCAATATAGCCTTTGGTATTATTCCCTTGTACATAGCGGCCATGGCCAGCTCCAGGGCTCCGCTGGCCCCCGGCACCGGAATAAAGGGCAAGGCCAAAGTAAGGACGAACTGACTGCTGACCAGTGTGACAGGGTCAGCAACTACACCCAATCCTCTAGCCAAGACTGGCAGCATGCCAAACCATGTTAGCCAAAATAGAAGGCTGAGTATTACTATACGCAACAACATCCATGGTCCCCTGGTCCAGAGAATTTTCATTCCCACGGCAAACTCCGAAGCCTCCACCTCAAGGCGCTGTTGCCATTGACCAAACTTCCCCTTGCGCCAGCGCCGGGGAAGTTTGGCAAATATCTTTTCAATAAGTTCGGGAAAGAGAACGTAGGCGGCATTAATCAACAAAGTAGCGGCAAAGACCAAGGCGACCACAGTAAATAGTTCATCGGTTACCGGCCCAAACTGCATTTTCCCCCGGGCATAGACAAAAAGCCAAATCACTCCCGCTGAAAAAACCAGTTTTGTGACAAAACTGCGGAGGATGGCAGCAGCCAGGGAAATTCCAAGCCTTAAGCCGTTTTTGTTGTACATATAGGCCACAGCGGGAATCTCACCCAAGCCCATGGGGGTAACCAGTTGGGCAAAGGTACAGCTGAGAAAGATGGTGCACCCCTTTAACCATTTGATCTTTCCTCCCATGGCATTTGCCACCAAAGCAATCCTTCGACCTTCTATGGCAATGGCAATAAAGAGCATTACCACCGCCAAGGCCAAAAAGCCAGATTCAACGAATCCCAGGTTGTTCAGTGCCTGGAGGTCAAGAGTCTTCCAAATAAGGATTAATGCTACGAAAATACTAATGCCTACGGAAATCACTAAGCCTCGGCGCCAATTAAAATGCATCAGCAATTCCCTCCTAAAGGCTGGAAAAGGGCTTAAGCTCTATTCCTGCCTGTGCCAACAAGTCTGCACTATACCGGTCAGGGTATTCTCCGGCAAAGATCACCGAGACAATGCCGGCATTGATAGTCATTTTTGCGCAGGTAATGCAAGGCTGATGGGTAACATACAGTGTTGACCCAGCGATATTTATCCCGTGGTAAGCCCCATGAACAATGGCGTTTTGTTCGGCATGGAGCCCCCGACAAAGTTCTTGGCGTTCGCCGGAAGGAATACCCAACTCCTCCCGAAGGCACCCCAGGTCGGCGCAATGCCCCAGTCCTCGCGGAGAGCCATTATAACCGCTGCTGAGAATGCGCCTATCCCTGACGATGAGGGCACCCACTTGGCGACGCAAACAGGTTGAGCGGGTAGCCACCACCTGGGTAATCTCCATAAAATAGCTATCCCAGCTGGGCCTGCTCATTTAGTGCCAAAGAGACGGTCGCCAGCATCGCCGAGACCGGGAACAATGTACGCATGTTCATTAAGACATTGGTCAATGGCCGCAATATAGATGGGGACATCGGGATGTAATTTCTGCACTTGCTCTATCCCCTCGGGGGCAGCAATAAGGTTCACCAGACGAATAGTGACCGCCCCCTTTTCCTTAAGGAAATCAATTGCCGCGCAAGCTGAACCACCTGTGGCCAGCATGGGATCGACAAGAATCAAATCCCGCTCGGCAATATCTCCTGGCAGTTTGCAATAATAGTCCACAGGCTGGAATGTCACTGGGTCCCGATATACTCCGATATGTCCAATCTTGGCGGCTGGGATTAACTTCATCATCCCATCTACCATACCCAATCCTGCCCTAAGGATGGGAATCAACCCAATCTTTTTGCCGGAAAGGGTCTTGGTCATCGTCGAACAAATCGGCGTTTCAATTTCAGTATCCTGCAAGGTCAAGTCCCTGGTGACTTCATAAGCCATCAACATAGAGACCTCTTCTACCAGCTCCCGAAATTCTTTAGGGCCGGTATTTTTATCTCTGATAAAGCTGAGCTTGTGTTGAACCAAAGGATGGTCAATTACGACAACTTTGCCCATTAGAATTACCTCCTGCCTATTTGTACAAAGGATAGCGGCGGCATAATTCCGCAACCTTGACCTTGGCGGCATCCTGAGTTTTTTCATCTGCAGGATTTTTTAGTACATCGGCAATGAGCTTGCCGATAATGGCCATGTCGGCCTCTTGCATATTCCGGGTAGTGACTGCCGCGGTGCCGATGCGGATACCGCTGGTGATAAATGGGCTAGCCTGATCAAAGGGAATGGTATTCTTATTGACAGCAATGCCAACTTCATCTAATAGCTTTTCTGCTTTTTTGCCAGTAATCTTGATGTTCCGTAAATCCACCAGCATCAAATGTGTGTCGGTTCCCCCACCGGACAAGGTGAGCCCATTTTCTGTAAGGGCTACCGCCAGTGCTTTGGCGTTGGCTATTATCTGGGCAGCATACTTCTTAAACTCCGGCTGACTGGCTTCTTTAAGGGCTACAGCTTTTGCAGCGATGATATGCATTAGTGGGCCACCCTGAAGACCTGGAAATACAGCCTTGTCAATGGCCTTGGCAAACTCCGCCTTACAGAAGATCATCCCACCCCTAGGGCCGCGAAGGGTCTTATGGGTGGTAGTGGTGACAAAATCCGCATAGGGGACAGGACTTGGGTGCAAGCCTGTAGCCACTAGACCGGCGATATGGGCCATATCCACCATTAGGTATGCGCCGACTTCATCTGCTATTTCCCGAAAGCGGGGGAAATCCAGGGTATAGGGGTAAGCACTGGCACCGGCGACGATAAGCCGTGGTTTAACTTCCCGGGCAATTTTGGCAACCTGATCATAGTCAATGCGGCCCGTGACAGAGTCTACTCCGTAAGCATGAAATTGATAATATAACCCGGAGATATTTACAGGACTGCCATGGGTCAAATGACCTCCATGAGAGAGGTTCATACCCAAGACCAGATCTCCTGGCTTAAGAGTAGCCAAGTATACCGCTAAGTTAGCAGAAGCACCTGAGTGGGGCTGGACGTTGGCATGGTCGGCGCCAAAAAGATCAGTCCCCCGATCCCGAGCTAAGTTTTCCGCCTCATCCACCACGTGACAACCACCATAATAGCGTTTCCCTGGGTATCCCTCGGCATATTTATTGGTTAGCACTGAGCCCTGTGCCTCAAGGACCGCTGGACTGACAAAGTTCTCTGAGGCGATTAATTCTAGATGCTGCTCTTGCCTGGCACGCTCCCTGTCTAAAATAGCGTGGATTTCCGGATCCACATTAGAAAGTTGTTTTTCCATTATATGATTCCCCTTCCTTATGAGTAAATTGCCCTGTTTCCGCCAATCAGTTTTGGGCGAGTACGGGCGCAAACAACCGCTGCTTTACCGATACACTGTATCTTTATGCGCACAGGCACCGCTACTGGGCGCAGATGCATGCCAATTAAGGTGTTGCCAATGTCAATGCCGGCCTTCCCACGGCAAGCTAAGTGCTCAACGACAAGAGGATCATTAAGTTGCTCCATAGCCTGGGCCGCTACAGCTCCTCCGGCACCGGGGGCGGGAAGGACGGTGACTTGGTCTAAATCATAAGCTCTGGCAGCAGCCCGTTCCACGACTAAGGCCCGATTGAGGTGCTCACAGCATTGGAAGGCAGGCTCAACTGCTCTAGGGCGGCAAAAGGCTAATATTTCTGCTACGAGACCTTCGGCGATATCCATGCTGGATGCAGTGCCGATTTTTTTACCCAAGATCTCACTGGTGCTGCAGCCAATTACAAGGAGATCCCCTGCTTGCAATTGGGACTGTTCAGCCAACTCCTGCAGGGCCAGACTGATCCCTTGTTTAATTTCCTCAATCACAGTCCGAAATCCTCCTCCAGGGCTGATATTTTTTCGATCCGTCTTTGATGCCTTCCCCCTTCGAAAGCTGTGTTTAGAAAGGTATTGACGATCATCTCTGCCAGCCCAGAGCCTGTAACCCTTTGACCGAGAGTGAGGATATTGGCATTATTATGGGCACGGGCCATGGCAGCAGAATAACAGTCATGACAGCTAGTAGCACGGATACCCTTGACCTTGTTGGCGGCAATTGCCATCCCCAGCCCGGTGCCACAGACAATAATACCAAGCTGACATTCCCCTGTAGCTACCGCCTTGGCTGCCACTGCAGCGAAATCGGGATAGTCCACCGAGTCCAAGCAGTTGCACCCAAAGTCCACGTACTCATGACCTAGAGAGTGAACAACATTCTTAAGCTCTTCCTTTAGTTGCATCCCGCCGTGGTCACTGGCTAAGGCAATCTTCATTCCGTCAGCTCCTTTTACCCTTTGAGCCGCTAGTTTAGCGGCAATTTCAATTACAGCAGCCTCAATTTGCTCCCGAGCAAGGAGATATTCTTCTTTACCGCCTCCATAGGGATCAGCAATGTCTGTTCCCTGCCCCCAGGCATACTCTTCTAAAGTATGGATCTTGGCTGCGAAAGGGGGAAATTGAGATTGGAGAATCTCTTTGTGGCTGGCAGTCATGGTGAGAACTAAGTTAGCTCCCGTCAGCATAGCTGCATCCACCTGCTTGGCCCGATGGGCAGAAAGGTCTTCGCACCCTGGCAGCACCATCCGGGACCCCTCAGAGGCGCGACTATTTGCTTCTGCTGCGATCCCAGCGGAAGACACCCTAATGCCCTGGACTCCTCTTTCCGCTAATACCCTCTTTAACAAGACTTCAGCCATAGGGCTGCGGCAAGTATTGCCGGTACATACAAAAAGAATATCCATTTGCTATCCCTCCAAAAACATCTTAATGGCAATTATTATCAGCACTCCGCCACCGACGGCTTCTCCATACTTGCCCAGGAAGGTTCCCATCTTATTCCCCATAAAAAGTCCTGCTGCCGTCATTCCGGCTCCAAAAACGCCAAAGAGCATAGCGGTAAGATAGATGTTATAGCCTAAGGCACCCAGGCCTAAACCCACTGACAGGGCGTCCATGCTGACACTTAGTGCTAAGAGAAGCAAAGGCAGTCCTGATAATTTTATCTGGAAGTCCTGACCCTCATCTCCAGTTCTTAGGCAACCCCAGATCATCCTAATGCCGATGATGGCCACAATGCCCGCCCCTGTCGCCCTGGCAATCTCCCCTGCTACCCTACTTAAATATCCCCCTGCCCATGAGCCTATAAGGGGCATAATGACATGAAAGAGGCCGATAACGAGACTGGCTTTCAACCCCTCCCGCCAAGAAACTCCCCTGAGCCCTATGCCTATTGCCAAAGTCATAGCATCGGTGCCCAGTGCGGCTGCCATCAAAAGCAAGGCTAAGACTTGGCCGGAGGCGGCAAAATTGAAAGGGGCTAAGATTGAAATTAATCCCAGGAATGTGATGTGAATCAAGGAGTTCCCCCCCTACTACGCTTTGCCAGTCTTTTTTGTCCCAAAACCCTTGCTAGCCAGAAGTGAAGCTATGGCAGCGGTAGCAGGAGCCGCCGCCAGCAAACCGAAACCACTGGCCATAGCCCTGACTATTTCCGATGCAACCATATCCAAGTTAACTATATTTAAATAGCTCATATCTTTAGAAGCAATTAGCAGCAAAAATGGCAGGGCAACTCCTGCCCAGGCCAGCATTACCACGACAATAATTCTAGCCAGCCTCTCCCGGCATAAACGATACCCTGAGATAAAAAGTCCCTTATAAGTTAAGAGTGGATTTGCCTTTTTGATTTCAAAAACCGAGGAAGAAATCGATTGAGTTAACGCCATAACTGCCCCTAGGGAGCAAATTATGAACCCGGCAAGGAGCAATCCCCGCAGGTCTAAGCTTGTGGGCATGCCCCGGGAGAAAAGCATCTCAACATCTGCGTTGAAACCCGTAAGCCTCGTGGCGTTACCAAATAAGACGGCGGTAAGGACCGCACCCAATATACCCCCGAATGTACCGATAATACTCGCTAGGGTCTTAACTTTAAAACCACCAAAAATAATTAAGCTAACAATAGAAATTAGGGCCGATGCAAGCAGCACCATTGTGTAGAGGTTATGACCCTGGAGCATTAGGGGCAACATCCCCCATATAATTACAACTCCGGCAAAGAGCAGTGCCAGCAAGGCCTTCAAGCCCTTGGTCCCGGCTATTAATATTGTCGCGGCAATGAATAAGCCAACTAGGATATACAAATACCTATCCCGGCCATATTCGTATAGATTGACGCTGTGCACCCGTGCTCCATCTAACTCCAGGATTAGAAGGACTTGGTCCCCCTCTTTAACAGGCATATCCTGATATGCGATGCCAGTAAAGTAATTATCTGTCTCAAAGATATGTCCCTGAAAGCGTCCCCTCATAATTTCCACTGTTACCTGTTGCCTGCCGGTGTAGTACCAATCGTCTTTAATTTCTTCATATTCCGACACGGCCAAGACCTTTGCCCGGGCAATTACAGATGTATATTCCTCAACCCAATCCTCATCGTTTTCTTGATTGTTGTAGGCAGATGCTGAACCTAGCAACAAAATCCCCGTAAGTAATAGTGCCAGCCATGGCGCTTTCTTCACCTCTCCACCCTTCTTTCCTTCAGCAAGATCATGAACAAGTTTTAACTACATTACATTTATTATACTTAGTTGCTGGAATGACTGTCAAACACAAGAAAAAAGGGCTTGTAGGCCCTTAATAATCTCCCAACACTGTCTGGGCAATATTGGTGGCATGGTCGCCAATCCGTTCAAAGTTTGCAATAATGTCCAGGAAGAGAACGCCGGAAGGCGGAAAACACCGGCCCTCATTGATTCGCTTTACATGTCCACGGCGCAATTTCTTTTCCAGCCGATCAACCTCATTGTCTTCAGTTACAATCTCCCGGGCCAGAGCCTTGTTCTTAGAACGGTAGGCGGCAATGGACTTAGATGTCATGTTGCGAACTTTAGTAAACATATCCCTAAGTTCTTCCGTGGCCGATTCTGAGAAAGGATATTTATCTTCTATTTTTTCCATAACTAAGTCGGAAATATTGTCGGCATGGTCGCCGATGCGTTCTATATCATTAATCGCATGCATGTAGCCCGCCAATAAGAGGCCCTGTTCTTCACTGAGACCCCCTTGGGCCAAGGCTGCCAGGTAGACAGTTATCTGCTGCTCTAGTTCATCTACTACATCTTCATTGCGCTCAATATTCTTTTTCAAGGCAGGATCATTATTAAACAGCATGGTCATTGAAGTGTCTAACATCTCTAAAGCTAAATCCGCCATGCGGCTGATCTCACGCTCCGCAGCCGCTAAGGCCAAGGACGGTGCTTCCAGAAGATTTTTTTCTAGGTAGATTGGCCCGGATTCAAATACTTCTTCGGTGCCAGGGACCAATTTCGTAACTAAAGTCACAAACTGATTGATAAAGGGCAAAAACAATAGAGTATTAGTTATATTAAACAATGTATGACCCCAAGCCACCTGCCGGGGCAGAGACGAGCTAAGGGTAGCCACTAAATTGGAAAAGGGTGTGAGAATTGCCATGAAAATCACGACCCCTAGGACATTAAACATAAGGTGGGCCACTGCCGCCCGCCGGGCGTTAAGGCCAGTGCCAATGCTAGCCAGCATAGCGGTGACACATGTGCCGATGTTGGCCCCCAGGGTCAAGGCTATAGCTCCGGATAAATCAAGCATCCCCTGACCTGCCATAGTAATGGCCACAGCGGTAGTGGCAGAACTGCTTTGAATGATACTGGTAAACAGTACTCCTGCTAACATTCCCAATAGAGGCCGCTGGCCAAACTGGGCAAGGAGGCTGAGGGCCTGAGGATACTCTTTAATATCTATTAAGGCCTCCCCCATAATGCTAAGGCCTAAAAACAAAATACCAAAGCCCAAGAGAGTCTCCCCAATGCTCTGATATCGGCGTTTACTGACAAAGATGTATAATACCACCCCAATGGCAATTATCGGTAGGGATAATCCCGCAATATCAAAGGAGACGATTTGTGCAGTGACGGTGGTGCCAATATTGGCGCCAAAGATGGTACCCACTGCCTGAGTAAGGGTCATCAGCCCTGCGTTGACAAAGCCCACAACCATAACGGTAGTAGCACTACTGCTTTGAATGACGCCAGTGATTACAAGCCCAGTAAGAACCGCGACGAAGCGGTTAAAGGTCAATAGTTCCAGAAAACGGCGCATCTTGCTACCGGCAAGTTTATGCAGGCCTTCAGACATCATATTCATGCCTAGAAGAAATAAGCCCAAACCACCAATGACACCCATGATAATTTTAGAAACCATCTGGGATACCTCCGTTTCGACTAAATGCACCTGCTAATCAATATCCTAGCTGAGCCAGACAGGCTTGTCAACTCATTGGAGGCTGATAAAATAAAAAAAAACGGGCCCTTTCGCAGCCCTGAACCTGCAAGTTTATCCTTGACTGTTCTCGCGGTAATTGGCTATAGCGGCCTTTAGAGCATCAGCCGCCAGATTGGAGCAGTGCATCTTGGCCGGCGGCAAACCGTCCAATTCTTCTGCTACTTGGCGGTTTGACACCTGTTCGGCATCTGTCAAGGTCATGCCCTTGACGATTTCGGTTATCATGCTGCTGGTGGCTATAGCCGCCCCACAGCCAAAGGTTTGGAATTTAATGTCCTGGATAACCTCATCTTCGCCTACTTTAATAAATAGTTTCATAATATCGCCGCAGCGCATGTTGCCCACTTCTCCTACCCCATTGGCATCCTCAAGAACACCAACATTGCGTGGGTTAGTAAAGTGATCCATAACTCTTTCTGAATACATCGCTCTTCCCCCTTAGTCCTCTTTTGCCTGAACCGGTGACATCTGCCGCAGGCGCTCAATGATTCCCGGCATTACTTCTAAGACATAGTCGATATCTTCCTGGGTGGTGGATTTTCCCAAAGTAAAGCGCAGTGATCCATGGGCCCTTTGGTGGCTCAGCCCCATAGCCATTAAGACATGGGATGGCTCCAGGGAACCGGAGGTGCAGGCGGAACCGCTGGAAACTGCAATCCCTGCCATGTCAAGACTGAGAATCAAGCTTTCTCCTTCAACCCTTTCCACACTGACATTGACATTTCCGGGCAGGCGCTGTTGGGGATGGCCATTGAGGCTAACATCCGGCAATGCAGTCAGCCCTTTTATCAGCTTATCCCGCAGGGATATCAGGTGCTGGCTGGTCTCCGGCTGTTCGGTAATAGCCAGCTCCAAAGCCCGGGCAAAACCTATTATTCCTGCCACGTTTTCCGTCCCCGGCCGCATACTCCCTTCCTGAGCTCCCCCATAAGCAATGCTTGCTAATTTAGTGCCCCTTCTAATATAAAGGAGTCCTACCCCCTTGGGACCGTACAGTTTGTGGGCAGAGGCAGAAAGGAAATCCACCCCTAAGCCCTTGATATCTAAAGGAATATTGCCCACAGTCTGCACAGCATCTGTATGGAAAAGGACTCCTTTTTCATGGGCAATAGCTGCTAGCTCCTTAATAGGTTGAATTGTCCCCACTTCGTTGTTTGCTTGCATAATGGAAACCAAGATTGTATCTGACCGAATAGCCTTTTCCAGCTCGCTAGGTGAAACCATTCCGAATTTATCTACCGGCAATACTGTCAAAGAATAACCCTGCCTTGCCAAGGCTTCGCAGGTATGGAGAACGGCGTGGTGCTCTATGGCGGAGGTAATAATATGTTTGCCCTTATCTTGCAGCTTAGCGGCGATGCCTAAAACTGCCATATTATCTGCTTCTGTTCCTCCCCCGGTAAAATAAATTTCCCGGGGATGGACATTAAGGGCATTGGCCACCCTTTCCCTGGCATCCTCCAAGTCCTTGCGCACCGTGCGACCAAAGGCATGAATGCTGGAGGGGTTGCCAAAAGTCTCTGTCAAATAGGGAATCATTGCTTCATATGCTTCTTGCCGCATTGGCGTTGTAGCGGCGTGATCCAAATATATGTTGCGCATTTTTTTCACTCCTCTGTTGCTTGTGTAAGTATATCTGCCAGGGTTGTAGTATCCAGCACTTCATCCATTGCCGCCTTTAGCTTCTCCCAAACAAATTTCGTTGGACACCCGTCAGTATGCCTGCACTGGACTTCCTTTTCCCCTGCCACGCATTCCATGGGGGCCAAGGTGCCCTCCAATGCCCACAAGACATTACCTACGGTAATTTCTTCAGGGGATTTGGCTAATTTGTATCCACCTTTGGCCCCTCGAAAGCTCTCTACCAGGCCATTATTCCTGAGATCCCGAAATAGATGTTCCAAGTACTGCGCAGAAAGATGTTCCTTTTCCGCAATAACCCGCAGGGGAAGAGGACCGCCACTATATTCTGCCGCCAACATCATCATTGCCCTCAATCCATATTCTCCCCGAGTAGAAATCAGCATATCCTCACCTCTTACCATAACCTAGTCTTTTACTCGGGATTATTATAGCACCCCATTCTACTCATTGTCAATTCTAAGAAACAAAAAGCTGCCCCCCCCGGGACAGCTATAAAATTTGGTGCCAGCCTAGCAAAACAGTCTCTGAAATAATTCCTTTATCTGATCCCATAGCCAGATTCGCCCCTGGATTTCTTGGTCGTCACTGAGCTCCTCAGTCACAGTCTCTGAGACAAAGCACAGGGGAGGAAACAAGAGACACCACCAATTCCGACCTTGTCCTTTGCCAAGGACTATTTGAACGGACCGATACTTGCCCTCCGGGTATATCTTTTCCCGGTATGCCCGGAGGGGGTAATCCTCTACCTTATAGTGCACCTGAACAGGGCAATCTGCTCCGGCTTCCATGACAACTGCAGATGCAAGATTAACCAGGACATCCTGATTCTCCTCAAGCCAGGCCGCTACTTGCCTTTGCTCCATTTCTGCAAATACTGGCCCCAGTTCAGCGATAATTTGATCTCGGACCTGTTCCTTTAGCTGCTGATCCTCGGGACTATTGCTATTAGCAATTACATGTAGACGGATGACATTCCCGTTGGCCAGCACAGTCCCCTGGGCAAACACAAGCAAAAGCATGAAAATAGTGCAGGCAATCCTTGTATGCCCATGCATTAGACATTACCCATGTGGTTCTTAATAAATTTTAAGGCGCCTTTTTCTAGTCTCGAGACCTGGGCCTGGGAAATGCCAATAGCCTCCGCTACCTGGATTTGGGTAAGGCCGACAAAAAACCGCTTATGTAAAATCTCCTTTTCTCGAGGAGAAAGTTTTTCTAAGGCTTCTTTTAATAGGAGCTTTTGCAACCAGCTATTACTATCATTTTGTAAATCCCGCACTTGGTCCATGATGTACAAGGGGTCAGTGCTGTCACTGAACACTGCCTCGTGAAGGGATAGGGGCTCAAAATTGGCGTCCAAGGCTTGCACCACCTCTTCCGAAGGCAAATCTAAGACAGATGCTATTTCTTCAATTGATGGCTCTCTGCCAAAGGTTTTCGCCAACCTCTCCCGGATTTGTAGTGCTTTATGTGCAGTCTTCCGCAGTGAACGGCTAACTCGGATGGCGTTATTGTCTCGCAAATAGCGGCGGATCTCCCCTAAAATCATCGGCACTGCATATGTGGAGAATCTTACACCGATGCTAGGATCAAAGTTGTCTACAGCCTTGACCAGGCCAACACAGCCTACTTGGAAGAGGTCGTCAATGTTTTCTCCTCTGTTGTGAAACTGCTTTAAGACACTGAGAACGAGGCGTAAGTTGCCGGAAATAATTTTTTCCCGGGACTCTTTACATCCCTGAAGCTTTTTTTGAAATAAGTTGTCCATCTCTTTGGCAGTCAAAACTTGCAAGCTGTATGTGTCTATTCCGCTTAAAGTTACCCTTCTGTTAAGCATGGCAATACCTCCTGGGCCAATAATTTCCTTTGACCCATAGTATTGACATTTTTATACCCATTAAATCATAAGGTAGTAGCCTATTATTGTTTTATTCCCCAGACAATCCGGTTTTTCCCAGCGAGATCTTTTTCCAGCCGGGGAGAAAGTCCGCCTTGACGAAAGAGGTTTTGTACTTCCTGGCCCTGGGTGCAACCAATTTCCACAAGCAAAAGCCCCCCTGCCATCAAGTAATCGCCCCCCTGGGAAAGTAATCTCCGGTAGTGACTTAAGCCGTCATCCCCTGATACCAAAGCCCCTTGAGGCTCGTAGTTGGTGATTTCTGGCTGTAAAGCAATATATTCCCCCTGGGGAATATAAGGCAGATTGGCAACAATGCATGTAAGTTTACCTCGGTACTGTTCCAAGGGGGATAACAAATCCCCCCGGAAAAAAAACGCCCGCTGGTGGAGGCAAAATCTGGCGGCGTTTTTTTGAGCTACTGCCAGGGCGGCAGGTGAAGAGTCAACAGCCAACAACTTTGCTAAGGGTAGCAACATCAACATGCTGAGACCAATGATTCCGCTACCAGTGCCTATGTCGGCAATCATGATAGAATCACCGGAAAATTTCTCCGTCAATTGTTCCACAGCCAACTCTACCAGAGTTTCTGTTTCCGGGCGGGGGATGAGGACATCTTCAGTGACCAAGAAGTCCCAGTGCAAAAATGACTTTATACCGGTAATGTATGCCAAGGGTTTCCGCCTTTTTCGTTGCTCCACCGAATCCCAGAATTGCTTGATCTGCTGGTCAGTGGGGATGTATTCTCCATGAGCTAGCATTGCGGCCTGGTTCTTTCCCAGTACCCAACTGATAAGGAGCTGGGATTCAAACCAAGGTTGCCGAATACCGGCATCTTTTAACTGGGCTGCAGCATTAAGGATTAAGTCTTTGACTTGCATAGCTTAGTTCGTCTGGGCCAAGTGGGCCACCTGATCGGCGGTAGTCAAGCTATCGATTATTTCATCTAAATCCCCAGCAAGGATTTCAGTGAGCCGATGGGTGGTAAGTCCAATTCTATGGTCGGTAACTCTGGACTGGGGGTAATTATATGTGCGAATTCGCTCGGAGCGATCCCCTGTCCCCACTTGGCTACGCCTTTGGGCTGCAAGTTCCTCATGCTGCTCAGATTCAAGCTTTTCGTAAAGCCGCGAACGCAGGACCCGCATCGCCTTGTCCCTGTTTTTCAACTGGGATTTTTCATCTTGACAGGAAACGACCACCCCGGTGGGATTGTGGGTAATTCTCACTGCCGATTGGGTAGTGTTGACGCTTTGCCCTCCGGGTCCCGTGGAGCAAAAAATATCGATGCGCAAGTCATTGGGGTCGATTTCTACTTCTACTTCTTCGGCTTCGGGAAGCACAGCCACTGTGATGGTGGAGGTGTGGATGCGGCCCCCTGATTCCGTGGCGGGAATGCGCTGCACCCGGTGAACGCCACTTTCATATTTAAAGCGGCTAAATGCCCCCCGGCCTTCAAGGACAAAGGTGATTTCTTTGATGCCGCCGATATCCGAATAATTGGAGTTGAGAATTTCCGTTTTCCACAGCTTTGCCTCGGCGTATCGAGAATACATCCTGAATACTTCCAGGGCAAAAAGTGCCGCCTCGTCGCCACCGGCACCACTGCGAATTTCGATGATGACGTTTTTTTCATCATTGGGATTCTTGGGAATGAGGAGAAGCTTAAGCTTTTCTTCCAATGTACTCAACGTGGCTTCAAGCTCGGCGGCCTCCTCCTTGGCCATTTCAACAAATTCGGGGTCAGTTTCTGCAGCTGCTAATTCCTTGGCCTCCCTCAATGCCTTATGGGTTTGCCTATAAAGGCGGTAAGCCTCAACGGTATCCATCAGCGCAGCGTGTTCTTTTGTCAGTTCCAGCCACAGCTTTTGATCAGTATTAACTAATTCAGGATCAGAAATCTTCTTTTCCAACTGATTGTATTTCTCTTCTATGGCTGCTAATTTTTCAATCATGGTATCACACCTTTTACCCTGAGTTTCCTTAAATTATTATATCTTTACTCTCCTTCCTGGTCAACAACGGCAGCAAGGGCCGCCAAAGCTACCTCCAACTGGCTGGAGTCTGGCTCTCGGGTGGTAAGCTTTTGCAGAAGCAGGCCCGGAGTCACCAGCAACTTGGCAACGGGGGAAGAGCTCTTTGCCGTCCACCGGATTAGCTCATAAGATAGTCCAGTCAATAAGGGAAGCAGGGCCAGTCGAAGAGCCAGCTTTGCCAAGAGATTAGTGGGAGAAAAGAAAGAAAAAATAATTATGCTTAGTACTACCACTAGGAGGAGAAAACTGGTTCCACACCGGGGATGAAAACGGGAACAAGTTGCAGCAGCCTCTGGAGTTAAGGGCTTGTCCTCCTCCCAGCACATTATGGTCTTATGCTCGGCACCATGATACTCAAAGGTTCGCCTGATATCCTTGGATAACCCAACTATAACTAGGTAACTGACAAAGATTAGCACCCTTACCAAACCTTCAACCAAGTTAGATAGGATATTAGAGGAGCCCAGCCATCTGGCAAGGGGGGTTACCAGCACTGCAGGCAACAAAAAGAAGAGGCAGACCCCCAGCACCAAGGAGACTATTGTTACCAAGACCATTTGCCCTGATGAAATTTGTTCCTCAGGTTCTACAAGATTGACAGACAAGGTCAAGCTTGAAATGGCGGCCTGCAGAGATTCAAAAAGTGCAACCATGCCTCGAATTAGAGGAAAGCCTAAAAAACGCCACCTTTTAGTCAAAGATGTCACCGGAGTAACCCGGGTAATTATTTCACCTTTAGCTGCCCGCACAGCAACTGCCTGACGCCGGGGACTGCGCAGCATAATCCCTTCTAGTACTGCCTGCCCTCCAATATCCCCGCCCTTCATCTGGGCACCTCATGGCAGCGTCGGCATCTGGCCTCGTAACTTTCAGAGGCTCCCACCAAAATTGTTGGTTCCGAAGCCTTGGCGGGATGACCGTTTACCAGGCGCTGGGTGCGGTTGGCCGGGTTGCCGCATTTTATACAGATGGCTTGAAGCTTGTCCACATATTCGGCCATGGCCATCAGGACAGGTGTTGGCCCGAAAGGCTGGCCGCGAAAATCCAAATCGAGGCCAGCGACAATAACCCGCTTGCCCAAGTCTGCCAAACGGCGGCAGACGTCAACAAGGCCATTGTCAAAGAATTGAGCTTCGTCAATAGCTACCACTTCGGTGTCTTCCGCCACCTTGGAAAAAAGCACGCCGGAATCATCTACGGCAATTGCCTCTGCCTCAGCTCCATTATGAGCCACTACATTTGTCCGATTGTAGCGGACATCTAACCGGGGCTTAAAAACCTGGACTTTGAGACGAGCTATCTCCGCCCTTTTTACCCGGCGGATAAGCTCTTCGCTTTTGCCGCTGTACATACTGCCACACACTACTTCTAGCCATCCCATATCTTTCATTAGATGCAATTTTCATCTCTCCCACCACAGTTCTTTCAGCTATATATTCTCTGTAGGGAGAGGATTTCCCTGCTGTTTTTTACGGCAACCTGGAAAGAGGATTTACATGCCTACCATTTACCCTTACCTCAAAGTGTAAATGAGGGCCGGAAGATTTTCCTGTTGAGCCCACATAGGCAATAATATCACCCTGGCTTACTTGATCTCCCTTGGCTACATTTAGCTTTGAGGCGTGAGCATATAAGGTGCTGATTCCTGATTTGTGCTGAACTTGCACCCTGTAACCATATGTCCCAGACCAGCCGGCGCTGATTACTTGACCTGCGGCCACGGCACGGATGGGAGTCCCTCTACGACCTGTAATATCAATTCCCCAATGAAAAGAACCTTTGCGCATGCCGTAGGTTGAAGACAGTCTTCCTTGCAGTGGCCAGATAAAACCACTGTTCACTTTGGCGATTCCCCGGCTTACTGAAGTTCCCCTCAACATGGGATTCGGTAGTTCAGCCCCGGGGATAACCAATTTTGTCCCGGGGGTTAATGCTTCACTGTCTAAAGAATTTGCCAACCAAATGACCTCATAATCCACTTGATATTTTTCCGACAAGGCAACTAACTCATCTCCTTGAAGGACGGTATAGAGCAATCCTGATACCTCAGGAAATTGCAGTTGCTGACCGATTTTGATGTAATTAGGATTTTCAATGTCATTACTTTCACAAATCGTGGCGAGACTTACTCCGAATTCACCGGAAATGCCAATCAGGGTATCCCCCTTGACTACGGTATATGAAATAACTTCTACTCTCTGCTGCTTATATTCCAGGTAACGCATACAAAGTTCCGGTGAGTAGTATTCGGATTCAGCCAGTTCAGTGGTCATTGCTTTTACATCTTCGACGGAAAATGCTGCCGCTGTTCCGGTAACAAGCAAGACTAATAGCACTGATGCCATTATGGACAGAATGAACTTTCTCATGGAATTATCACCTCTACTGACGATTTTTACCAAAGTGAGTGCTCATTATTATATCCGCAAGTACTGGAAATATGCGTTTTTAGATCCCATCCTCCTTCAGGGGCGACACCGCAAAAAAAAAACAGAGCTACTGCTACAGCTCCCTATCTTGCACTAAACTGATTTAGGTCTCCATGATTAGTAGGGTATACGGTAAAGCAAGCTCCTCATTAGGAGGTCGTGTACTCCATTGTCAATTTCGTCGATAAATACTGTTTCCCCAACTACGCCTGAAAACAACATGGGGAAAATCTCTAATATTTTTCGCAGTTTGGCGAGTAGGTTGAAATGGAGACTCGTATTTTGGGAAGCGGACATAGAACTGGACGAGAATAAATGAAAGGGCAATCGTACTACCGTTAAATTATAACGTTAGTGCGATGCCCTTTTCTCGAAGGCTTAAAAAACATATGGCTTACGTTTTAAGTTGTGAGTAGCATCTACGTAGCGGATAGTGCCGCTTTTATATCGCATGACAATGGAATGGGTGCGGGCAACATGCCCGTGAAAACGCACCCCTCGCACTAAGTCGCCGTCAGTGATGCCTGTAGCGGCGAAAAAACAGTCTTCACCCCGGACCAAATCATCCATTATCAGCAGTTGCCGGGGGTGGGCAATCCCCATGGAGATAATGCGTTCCTCTTGAGCTGGAGATTCTGGAAGTAGCCGGCCTTGAATTTCCCCCCCCATGCATTTTAGGGCTACCGCAGCTAAGACACCTTCTGGAGCACCGCCAATGCCCAGCAGCACATCTACTCCCGAGCCAGGGACTGCCGTAGAGACTGCAGCAGCCACATCGCCGTCAGTAATCAGTTTTACCCGGGCGCCAGTCTGGCGCACCTGATAAATAATGTTTTCATGACGGGGGCGGTCTAATATCACTACTACTAGGTCACGAATATCCTTATTAGATGCCTTCGCCACAGCCTGGAGATTTTCTGCCGGAGGCAAGTCCAGATGGATTTTCCCCGCAGCGCAAGGTCCCACGGCTATCTTTTCCATATACATATCCGGGGCATGAAGGAGACAACCTTGGGGAGCAATGCCAATTACAGCGATAGAATTTGGCAACCCCTTAGCAACCAAATTGGTGCCTTCAACTGGATCGACAGCCACATCTACTTCCGGACCGCCTCCGCCCACCTTTTCGCCGATGTACAACATAGGGGCCTCATCAATTTCCCCCTCGCCGATAACCACCGTACCACGGATTTGTACAGTATCAAACATTCTCCGCATTGCATCCACCGCGGCCCCATCAGCCTCTTCCTTATTGCCCAGCCCCATCCAGCGAGCTGAAGTCATTGCAGCAGCCTCGGTGACTCTGACTAACTCCAGGGCAAGTTCCCTGTCCATCCAACCCCCCCCTTTGGTATGACACATTTAGCATATATGACATACTTATTCGGCATCTCTGTAGATAATTCCTGCAAAAAGGCCGGATAATCCGGCCTAAATAATTTATTTTAGTTTCCGCCAATCCCGTAAAAACCGTTCTATTCCCTGGTCTGTCAGGGGATGGGTTGTGGCTGCTAGCAATATCGGAAAGGGCACAGTTGCAAAATGGGCCCCTACTTTAATAGCCTGGGCTATATGGTTGATGTTGCGAATGCTGGCGGCAATGATCTTGGTATCCAGGCCATAGCACTTAAAGGCCTCGGCAATATCCTGAACCAACTGGATGCCATTAGCACCGACATCGTCCAGCCTGCCTACAAAGGGACTGACATAAGTTGCCCCTGCTCTGGCCGCCATCATTGCCTGATTAAGGGAAAAGATCAAGGTGACATTTGTCTTTATACCTTTGGCCGTCAAAATTTTCGTCGCCTTCAGTCCCTCTGCAGTCATGGGGATCTTGATGACGATGTTGGGAGACATAGCGGCAAGGGGCTCAGCCTCAGCTACCATACCTTCACTATCCAAGCTGATAACTTCAGCGCTGATGGGGCCATCCACCACGGAAATAATCTCCTGCAACAGCCCAGTAAAGTCCTTGCCCTCTTTGGCCACCAGGGAGGGATTGGTTGTGACGCCCTCGATTACACCAAGGGCCCAAGCTTCCCGGATTTCCTCTATATTGGCAGTATCGATAAAGAATCTCAAGTTACCCCTCCTTAAGCCCGGCCAGCGCTGCCGAACAACTTAATCTTTTGTTTTGCTACTTCCTTAAGGGCTTCCCTACCAGGCCCCAAGAGCTTGCGGGGATCAAATTCTCCCGGCTTCTCAGCCAGTACCTGCTTCACAGCAGCGGTAAAAGCTTGGCGTAAGTCGGTATCTATGTTGATCTTGCATATCCCTAAGCTGATTGCCTTTTTTATCGCCTCTTCGGGAACTCCTGAGGCTCCGTGTAATACCAAGGGCACATCCACCAAGTGGCGGATTTCTTCCAGCCGAGCAAAATCCAGGTGAGGCTCCCCTTTATAGGGTCCATGGGCAGTTCCAATTGCCACCGCCAGAGCATCAATACCCGTGCGCCTGGCAAACTCTTGAGCCTCCTCTGGCACAGTCATCATTGCGTCTCTAGCAGGGACACTGATGTCATCCTCTGTGCCACCTATTTTTCCCAGTTCTCCCTCAACAGATACTCCCACAGGCTTTGCCACCTCAACAACTGCTCGGGTCTTGGCAATATTTTCCTCCAGATGGTACTTGGAGCCGTCAAACATTACCGCAGAAAACCCCACCCGAATGCATTGCACCGCCTGTTCGAAACTTGTGCCATGGTCCAGGTGCAGGGCCACCGGCACGGAAACTTGTTCCGAGGCAATCTTGACTATAGCTGCAATATACTCCAAGCCAGCATACTTGATCGCTCCTTGGCTTGCCTGAAGAATTACCGGTGACTGCAGTTCATCTGCAGCCTTGAGAATTCCCTGGATTATCTCCATGTTGTTGGCGTTAAATGCTCCAACAGCATAACCGCCTTTTCTTGCCTCGGTCAGGAGAAGGGACATTGGAACTAATGCCATTTTTTACACTCCTTAAAGATGTAATATTTCCCTTGCTTCTGTAGGGGTGGCTACTTCCCTACCCAGTTCTTCAGCCAGCCGCACCATCCTCTGGACCAGCTGTGCATTACTTTCCGCTATTTGTCCTCTTTTATAATAGATATTATCTTCAAAACCTACCCGGACATGGCCTCCTAGCACAATTGCCATTGCTCCAAGGGGTAGTTCAGTGCGGCCTATGCCAGCCACCGTCCATGTGCAGCCAGAAGGCAAGAGGCTTCTCATGTACATTAATGCCTCCGGAGTGCCTGGCATTGCCCCTGGCACCCCCAGGACAAAGTCAAAGTGGAGGGGGAGCTCAAGGATTCCCTCTTTTACCAGGGTCAGAGCATTTTGTACCATACCGCTGTCAAAAGCTTCGATTTCCGGCTTGACCCCCTTAGCAATCATGATCTTGGCAAAAGTACGGATATCGTCCATAGTGTTGACGAATAGGTCGTCGCCAAAGTTGACACTGCCAGTAGAAAGAGTGGCCATATCGGGATTAAGTTGCACCGGCTGCAGGCGCTCTTCGGGAGTCATACCCACCGCACCGCCAGTTGACACCTGTACAATTACATCACTGCCCTTGCGGATGGCAGAGATGAATTCACCAAAGACCTTGGGATCTTGAGTGGAACTGCCGTCGGGCTGGCGGCCATGAAGATGAACGATACTTGCCCCCGCCTGCCGACAGAGATAAGCCGCCTCGGCAATTTCTGCCGGAGAAGTAGGTAACGCAGGGTTGGCATCTTTTGTGGTCTCTGCACCTGTAAGTGCAGCTGTAATAATTAACTTATCCATTTAAACCACCTTTCTCTGTTTATCTTTGGGAACAACACATACTCCTTTGGCGCTGGCCACCAACTGGGGTGGGTCCAGCTTATCCGCTGCAGAATCACCTGCAGCACTGTTAGCTGCGATTATCTTGTATGCAGTAAAGGACATTATCCGGGAAGTATTGCCTACTTTATCAAGCCGGCCAGTGACTTCTAGGAAGTCTCCTGCGTAGACAGGTGCTTTAAAGAGAACTTCTTCGTAGGTCAGGAATAGACCTTCATCCCCGTCAGAATATACTAATAAGGCAGTGGCGGCATCGCCAAACAACCCCATTATCCTGGCGCCGTCTACCAGATTGCCTCCGTAATGAGCATCACCGGTGCTCATGCGTACCCGCAAAACAAATTCCATTCTTACCCTCTCCTTTATTATATAGTGACTTCAGTCTTAACAATGACTTGACAGTCCCGCCTGGTTGAAATTGCAAGTTTACTAACAGTCACCTGTGTTCTTTCCATTAATACAAGCGGCGACAAAATCCAAAAACAACGGATGAGGACGATTTGGTCTAGATTTAAATTCTGGGTGGAACTGAGTCCCAATGTACCAGGGATGATTGGCCAGTTCAATTACTTCCACAAGGTTTTCATCTGGGGAAACACCTGCGAAAACCAAACCCTTGCTTGCCAGCTGTTTCCGATAGGCATTGTTGAGCTCATATCTGTGGCGATGGCGCTCATAAATAATTTCAGCCTGATAAACCTCATGAAGGCGGGTTCCCGTTAATACCTTGCAGGGATATAGACCTAAACGCATAGTGCCGCCAAGATTTTCTTCTGTTTGTTGATTCTCCAGTAAGCTGATAACGGGGTGGCAGGTGTCGGAAAACTCACTGCTATTGGCCTCAGCCAGCTCAGCTGCATTCCTGGCAAACTCCACTACCTGACATTGCATCCCTAAACAGATGCCAAAGAATGGGACATTGTGGGTACGCCCATAGTTACATGCGGCCACCATACCTTCAATGCCGCGATTGCCAAATCCCCCGGGGATAATGATTCCTGCGGCCCCCTCAAGAACAGAACATCCTTCCTCTTCTAGCATCTGGGAGTCCACCCACTGGATTTCCACTTTGACTCCGTTGGCAATCCCGGCGTGGTACAATGCTTCAACCACGCTGAGATAAGCATCCCGGAGAGAAATATACTTGCCTACTAAAGCTATCCTCACCGTACCTGTTAAGTCACGAGCCTTTTCTACCATCTGTCTCCACTGAGACAAATCCGGGTCATTAAGGCTGAGCCCCAGCTTTTTGCTGACCAATTCCGCCAAACCCTGTTTTTCTAAAAGCAGGGGCACTTCGTATATATGATCCACATCGGCGTTTTCGATGACCGCCTCCTGGTCTATATCACAGAACAAGGCAATTTTTGCCTTGATTTCCTCGTTTAAAGGCTGTTGGGTGCGGCAGATAATAATATCCGGCTGAATCCCAATGCTCCGCAATTCCTTGACACTATGTTGAGTCGGTTTGGTCTTTAGTTCACCGGATTTTTCCAGCCAGGGAATGAGGGTGACATGAATGTAGAGGATGGAATCTTTGCCTATATCGCTGCGCAGTTGGCGAATTGCCTCTAAAAAGGGCAGACTCTCAATGTCACCGACAGTGCCGCCGATCTCAGTAATGACTATGTCGGCGCTGGTTTCAGCCCCTACCCTTTGAATCTGGTGTTTGATTTCATTAGTGATATGCGGGATGACTTGGACTGTCTTGCCCAAATATTCTCCACGACGCTCTTTGTGAATCACTGACCAGTATATTTTTCCGGTGGTCACGCTGCTGGTCTTGGAAAGATTGATATCAATAAAGCGTTCGTAGTGTCCCAGATCCAAATCGGTCTCGGCCCCGTCGTCAGTAACAAAGACCTCGCCATGTTGGTATGGGCTCAAGGTGCCAGGGTCGACGTTAATATAGGGATCAAACTTTTGGATGGTGACGCTAAACCCCCTGGACTTTAGCAGACGCCCCAGAGAGGCTGCAGTGATTCCCTTGCCCAAGGATGAAACTACGCCGCCTGTCACAAAGATGTATTTTGTCATTCCTCTACCTCCCGCATTGTCTTGGATTCTCGGTTCTTATTGTATCTCTTTTCCCTGGGCGAGGCAATCAAAGAGCACAAGCTAGACTGCACCCAATTTGCGGGAGACCATTTCCCTGGCAATATAACTGGCCACCTGGCGAGGTGTAGTGCCACTTCCAAACCCAGCATCATATCCCAACTCTAAAGCAAGTTGGTGGCTGATGCGTGGCCCACCTGCCACAAGAACCACTGAGCTTCGAATACCTTCAGCCTCCAAGAGTTCAACCAGGCGAGTGAGATTGGGAATGTGCACATCCCGTTGGGTAACTACCTGAGAAACCAAAATTGCATCGGCCTGTAATCTGCGGGCTTCCGCCACTAAGAATGTGTTTTCTACTTGGCTACCTAGGTTGTAGGCATCAATCCAGGGGTAGCGCTCCAGTCCATACTCGCCGTTATAGCCCTTCATATTAACAATGGCATCAATTCCAACAGTGTGGGCGTCGGTGCCTGTACAGGCAGCCACTACGGTGAGTTTACGGCCTAGATTGTCGCGGATGTAGTCATTTATCTCGTAAAAATCCATGTCCCCCAGTTCTAATTCTGTATACTGGAGGCTACTTAAATCTATCTGATGATGGCAGTGACCATAGACGACAAAAAAGCTAAAGCCCTCTCCCTGACTGGACATATGCACCACCTCGGCCTGATCTAAGCCCATAGATTGGGCAAGACTTTCAGCAGCTGCTTTTGCCAAAGGGCCCGCAGCCACAGGTAGAGTAAAAGATACCTGTGCTGCTCCATCATCTAAGGCATCGCCGTAGGCTTTGATTAATTTCCCCTCAGTCATTTTTCAACCCCCTGTCCAGCAACATTGCTTTCATATGGTCTAGGAAGGGATTATAGTATTCAGCTGCTTTAATAAATACCCCCTCCAGACCCTTACCTCCCTGCCTAAACCTCTTGACGTCGGCAAACATTCCCCGTTCTAAGGCGGAAAATAGCCCGATTTCCGCCACCTGACTTAAGAGCTCAGCTGCCTTTGCTAAGACAGAAGAAGCGCGTTGCTGCATGCGGCCATTGGGGACTATCTCCAGCTCTTCCTTGAGATGTCTAGCATTGTTCATGATGTAGCGGGCGTTTTGTATTGCCAAGTAGCGATCCTGAATGTAGGGAGTGTGAATGGCCTCTGTCAGCATACCCAAGAGATGGATTCCCTGGCCTGTCAACACAGAGGTTAAGTTAAACAGACCGTTTTGCATATACCCCTTAAAGATATCCCCAGTCATGTACTTAGTGGGAGGCATATATTTTAAAGGTGCATCAGGGAAAAGTTGCCGGGCCATCTGGGCCTGGGCAATTTCCATAATCAGTCCGTCTTCTAGGTCCGGGTCAATTTCAAAAGCGTGGCCTAATCCCATTTGCCAGGGGCTTAAGCCGGCAGCCAGCGCCAATTGTTCATTTATGAATTGTGAGGCCGTTACGGTATGAGCTTCGGCCACAGCATCCGAAGTTGTTAAATAATTGTCTTCCCCGGAATTAATAATTATCCCAGCATATGCATTTATCACTCGGGAAAAATTCTGATCAATTAGGGTGCGCTCCATATTGATATCCCGGAACAGTATGCCGTAAAGAGCATCATTGAGCATCATATCCAGGCGCTCTAGGGCACCTAGAGCTGCGATTTCCGGCATGCACAGCCCGGAACAATAATTGACTAACATAATATAGCGGCCTAATTTTTCTCCTGTTTCGTCTAAGGCCTTACGCATAATCCGGAAGTTTTCTTGGGTGGCGTAAGTCCCGCCAAAGCCTTCCCGGGTTGCACCATGAGGAACATAGTCCAGGAGGCTTTGGCCTGTGGTCCGGATAACGGCGACAATATCCGCGCCCTGTTCGGCAGCGGCCTGGGCCTGGGGGACGTCCTGCATAATATCCCCTGTGGCTACGATGACATAGAGGAGTGGGGCAGGGCCCATTTTGAGTTTTTGCTGCATTTGTTCACGCTGACGGCGATTATCAACAATCTTCCTTAGTCCCGGCTGCGCCAGCTCTTGGAGAAAAGGACGCAAGACTCCTGGTTCTTCTCGAGGTATGGCCAGTAAATCCAATTCGTTGGCAGCAACTTTTGCTGCAGCCTCTTGGGGAGAAAGTCCTAACTGCTTACAGGCATTGCCCAGCCAATATGCGGCACCAAGTCCCAGTTCTCCCCTGGCTGCAAGATTATCTACTATGATATTAGCCAAGGGAACTCCGTCAATAGCATCGTTGACCCCCATCAGACGCAGCACTGTGCGCTCAACAGACTGGGTGGAGCGAGGGCCAATAAACCTTTGAACTTCATCGGCAATCTTGCCAGCTGCCTGACGGCATTCCTTGACCAAGCTGGTATCCAATTGCAATTTCATTTATCCAACACCTCCTGGGGAGCGATCCCCAACTCTTGTGAAGCATTTTCCACGATTTCCGGTGCCAAACCAAGAAAGGCTGCAACTCTTAGGGCATCCCGGGGGATTTCCCCCTTACCCGGCACCAAAGAATAGTCCATTAGCTGATGCAATGATTTCAAGTCCTGTGCTTTTATTTCCTGGATTTTCGCTGCCAAACCCGTTAACCCCGCCACCTGCAGATGGTCAATGCCCGCCACCTGGGATAGACCTGGGAAATGGGTTGCAGCCAGAGTAATGCTATCCCCTGTCATTAACCAAATTACTATAGACTTTACCAGGGCTGCTCCTTCCCAGGGGTTTGTACCCCGGGCAGGCTCATCTAGCAAGTACAAGCCCTTTTGCCCTCGCAAAGGCAGTACCTTGGCCAAGGCGTGAATCTCGGTGCCAAAGGTACTTAAGCCCTGACGGGGGCTTTCTTCCTGCTGGGAGTAATAGATAAAGTCTCGCAGGGAAAGACTGCAGGCCTTAGCTGGCACCAGCAATCCCATTTGGGCCATGGCCACAGCCAATCCGGCGGAACGCAAAGCAACAGACTTGCCTCCCATGTTGGCGCCGGTAATTACAGTCACCGACCGGAGCAGGCTCAGGGAGAGGGGCTGAAAACTCCTGTCCTCCCGGGCCAAGTAGCTATTGACCTCTGGGTTAACAAACTCCTCTAGGACCAACTGGGGTTGGTCCACCAGTTCCGGGACACACCAGCCGGTTTTCCTAGCCAGCCGGCACTTTGCCAGAAGCAGATCAATCCTGCCTATCCTTCGGCAGGCAGCTAATAAAAGGCGGCGTTGTTTGACAACTACTTTGCTTAGCTCTGCCCGGACCTTGTATTCTTCTTCTTGAATCTTCTCCTCTAGGTCACTGATGGTTGAAGCCAGCCCCACCATAGCGGCATTATCGCGGACTATAAATTCTATTTCCGCATACCCTTCTGCAGCCACAATTAAATCCTTGCGGTTTTCAAGGTCTTTGCACAGGGGATCCAGCTTTTTTACCCGGAGATGACCCAGGTGATTAAATGACTTTCCGGTTTCCAGGGTAATCCTTTCTTGGAGCTCCTGGCGAACTGTACTAAGCCGGGCCTTGAGCTTCCGCTGCTCATCCCTAAAGTTTCCTAGGCAGGCAGAAAAGCTGTCAGCCAGATAAAAGCCCTCCCCTGCGCCACCGGGGGCTAGAGCGGATACCATTATAGCAGCAATAGGTATGGTCAGCCGAGACGGCAGGGATTGTATCTCCTCTAGCCTTTCAGCCAACTGTCTGGATAAATCCAAAAACCGTTTGAGCTCAAAAAAATCTATATCCTCCAGGACATAGCCCTGGCAGGCTCTTTTTACAGTTCCTCTGATTTCCCGAAGGGCCTCCAGGCGCATTTCAATGTCAAGAAATAAATCCTGTTGTTGGCCAAGGAGCTCTGAAACCAAGTGCCATTCGGCAGCCAGCCATTCTTCGCATCCGGGACCGGCAGTGGTCATCCTTGTCTTAAGGAGCTTTCCATAAGGGCTAAGGGGGCGAAGCTTCCCCAGCACCCAATTGAGGCCGATTCTTTCTGCTGTTGCCTGCTCAATAAAGGCCATTATCCATGCCTCCCTCTGCCATGGGATCCACCACCAGTATTTTCGGCAGCAATTCCTGCAGGCTCTCCACCAGTTCCTTCCCGGGGAGACGCCGACCCCGGGGGTCTACAGGATTGACGGTAATAGCAATAAGGTTAATGGAACGGGCAGCGCTTATTGAAACCCGCCTGCGCAAACGCTGCCAGCGCTGGGGCTCGACAAAGACTTTCGTCCCGTTATCTACTACCACAGAGAGTCCGGGGATTTTCCAGCTTGCCTGTAGAAGCAGCTCTGCCAGGGGGTCGCTTAGAGCTCCCCCCACCAACAGGCTGTTATATTCTGGGTTTAGGTAGTCTAAAATTTCTGGAGGGGCATCGACGGCAGTAGTAAGTGGTACTTCCTTAACCTGACCGTGCTCATTGATTACACCGGTTTTCCCCTGGGCCAACAGTTTCTTTCCCTGTTCTTCTAGACCTGCACAGGTGGGTAGCGTCAACACTCCCGCGGCGTGGATAGTAAGTGCCACTACTTTTTCCACGTCCCTGCCAATAACGGCCCCGGTGGCCAAAATTGCGGCCTCGGCCACAGATGGCGCAGAGGCCGCCATGCGATCAATGGCACCATCAACTACTACCAGTTGTGCATAGTCCTGGAGCATGCCGATTATTGTTCGCAAATCCTCGGTGCGCTCGGGACCACTTACTTCAACACTGCCCCTTTCCCTTACCCGGGCAATGACAATTTCACCCAAGGGATTGTAGATGCCTGTGGTGCCTAGTATCTCCAACCTAGCAGTTCCTTTGCCTAGGCTAAGGGTAGAGGTAGCCAGCACTGCCTGCTCCGGCAAGTATATTGGCGGCTTTGGCAAAGCACTGACGATATCCGTCATTTCGCCATCCCGGCCAGTAGAGGTAAGGCCAAGGACAATGCCCCTGGGGGCTGCCCCAGCCAGCAGGCAGTTAACTGTCACTGTCTTCCCTGTGTTCTTGCCCATTCCAACCACAGCAATTGACTGGTGCCGGAGAGCTAAGGCAGTCAGTTCCTTCACTGGCGTCGCTTTCCCCTTTGCAGGTTGGCAGGTTCCAGACTTATCTCCTGTCCTTGAAGCAACCCATGGACCCCTAAGGATTCCTGACAATAGGTACAATTGCTGCAGTCAGGGGATTTATAATCACTGGGCTGGGCGTATGTGGCAATAACGCCTTCATAGTTGCGAAGCACCACTCGGTCCGGGGATTGGGAAATGAGGTACTGGGGCATGACGGGAATTTTGCCTCCCCCCCCGGGGGCGTCCACTACAAAGGTAGGAACGGCAAAGCCCGAGGTATGCCCTCGCAAACCTTCTATAATCTCAATGCCCTTGGACACGCTGGTGCGGAAGTGTTCAATGCCTTGGGAAAGGTCACATTGATAGATATAGTATGGCCGCACTCTGTTTTTTACCAAGGCGTGAACCAGAGCCTTCATAACTCCCAGGCAATCATTTACTCCTCGTAGTAGCACAGATTGGTTACCCAAGGGGATGCCGGCATCGGCCAGTCTGGCTAAAGCGACAGTTGCCTCTTCGGTAACTTCTTGAGGATGGTTAAAATGAGTGTTAATCCATAGAGGATGATATTTTTTCAACATAGAAACCAGTTCAGGGGTAATGCGCTGGGGCATAACTACCGGTGTCCTTGTGCCAATGCGGATTATCTCAACATGAGGAATTTCCCGCAGGCTCTTGAGGAGCCATTCTAGCTGCTTATCGGCAATTAGGAGGCCGTCGCCACCAGAAATCAGCACATCCCTGACCTGGGGAGTCTTGCGAATATAATCCAGGGCCTTTTCCACTTGTTCCCGAGGCAGGGAATGGTCGTGGACCCCTGCCACCCGACGCCGGGTGCAGTGCCTGCAGTACATAGAGCACTGATCGGTAACTAGTAAAAGGACCCGATCTGGATAACGGTGGGTTAGTCCAGGAGTAGGAGAATCTGTGTCCTCTGCCAGGGGATCCAACATATCGGAGGCTGCCCGATATAGTTCCCGGCTGGTGGGGACAGCTTGACGGCGGATGGGACATCCCGGGTCATTGGGATTCATTAGTGATGCGTAGTACGGGGTAATCGCCATGCGCAATGTATCCAAACAACTGCGTATACCCTCTTCCTCTTCAGGAGTTAGAAGGATGACCTTCTTTAAGGTATCTACGTCTGTAATGCGGTTTGCCAATTGCCAGTGCCAGTCATTCCACTCTTCAGGCGTTACGTCTTTAAATATGTCTATCTTTGTGTAAGTAGACAAAATTTAACCCCCTTTATGCGTACAGCTTGCTGAACATTTCCCGCAAAATGCTGTTTTCACGCAATGTATTGATGGCAATCTCAGAATGATCCTTTGTGTACCCATTGCCGATGAGCATGGTGACGTCCTTGCCAATTCCCTCTGCTCCTAAAGCTGCGGCGGTAAAACTGGTGGCCATGCTGAAGAAGTAAACCATTCCCCCGTCTTTAGTCGCTAAAATGGATGTCATTTCGGTGGCGGGAATGTCGACGCAATTAATTACCACATCTGCCAAATTGCCATCAGTGGCGTCTTCAACTAATTTCAGTACGGCTACAGCATCCTTGGCATCTCCCCGGAGAATTACATCAGCAAGCCCACTTTCCCTTACCCTTTCCGCTGCCCCATCTGAGCGACACAGAGCCATGACTTTCCCTGTGATGCCTGCCCGTTTCTTTGCCTCATGTAGGCAGAGGAGGCCAGATTTACCGCCGCCGCCAATGATGAGCACTGTTTGGCCAGGGCGAACAATCTTGGCAGTCTGGGCAGGAGCACCTGCTACGTCCAACACTGCCAAGGCTAGCTTATCGGGCATGTCGGCAGGCAATTTGGCATAAATGCCGCTTTCGAAGAGCACGGCTTTTGCCCGGACATCTACTTGGCAGGTAGAAGGATGGACAGCAATAATCTCCTGGATATTTAGAGGAGTGAGAGATAGGGAGACCATGCTGGCGATACGATCTCCTACAGCTAAATCCCGCTTGCCCTGTAAGGACTTGCCAATAGCAGCGATGGATCCAATTAACATGCCGCCAGAACCGGTAACGGGGTTATGCTGTTTTCCTCTTTTAGCCACTGTTTCCATGATAATCTCACCGATTTGTTCCGGATCGCCATTGGCCTGCTCTGAAATCTGCCTAAAGCTGGCTGCGTCAACATTCAAGGTTTCCACCTCGATAAGGAGCTCATTGTCCCATATCTCCATAGAGTTATCCAACTTCCATGCTGGCTGTGGCAAAGATCCCTTGGGTTCAATAGTGCGGTGTGTTCCGTAACGATTTCCACCTGTTTTTGTCAATTACTTTCCCTCCTGTTTCTTTTCTTGTTCATTATTAATGCAAGTTTCGTGCCACTTGTATTTACGCAGCTTGCGCTGCAGGGTCTGCCTGGGGATGCCCAATATATCCGAGGCCTTACTTGTATTGCCTTCTGTCCTGTTCATGGCCTTAAAAATCATGTCTTTTTCAAGTCTATTTAGTTCGGGACGAAGCAATTTCTCTGCAGGGGACTTATGAAAATGCTCCGGCAGGTCTGCCGGTTCAATTAAACCTTCGCTGCGGAAATTAAGACAGCTCTCTATGCAATTGGATAGCTCACGAATATTCCCCGGCCATGGCCAAGCTGCCAGCATTTTTTCTGCCTGGGGAGTGACTCCCTGGACCCTAGTGCCTATACGAGAATTATACCGATTGAGAAAATGCTTACATAACAAAGGTATATCTGCCTTGCGCAGCCGCAGAGGAGGGAGTTCCAAGGCAACTACATTTAGCCGATAATACAAGTCCGGGCGCAGGGCCTGCTGAGGATCGGCAGACATGGCAACGATGATGCGCACATCTACCTTACGGCTGCGCACATCTCCCAGCCGACGCAATTCCCCCGTCTCCAGAGCCCGCAGCAGCTTGGCCTGAAGTTGAAAAGGCATGGCGTTTAGTTCATCTAAAAATAATGTGCCTCCATTAGCAAGTTCAAACAATCCCGGCCGATCCTGGGCCCCGGTAAAGCTTCCCCTAACACTGCCAAATAATATGGCATCCAGGAGGCTTTCTGGCAAGGCGGCGCAGTTTTGGGCGATAAAGGGCCTGTTGCGGCGCATGCTCTCATTGTGAATTGATTGAACTAATAACTCCTTACCAGTTCCAGTCTCCCCAACTACCATTACTGGGGACGCATTGTGGGCAGCTAAAGCTCCACGGGCAAGGACTTCTCGTAAAACCAGGCTCTCGCCAATAATATCCCTAAAATGATACCGCGCTCCTTGCTCCCCTTTGGCAGCAGGGTCCTCACTGTGGAGCCGGCGACGCAGATCGATTATTTGTTCTGCCAACTTGCGGACCCCAGATATATCCCGGGCCACCTCTACGGCCCCCAACAGTCCCCCTTCCTGCCCAAAAATGGGCAGTGTGGTGTTGACACTGGATATCTCTACTCCTTTTACATTTGTATATACTTGTTGCTGGTCAACAATAGGCTTGCCTGTGTGTGCCACTTTCAACAGGGTGCTGGTCCCCTTATCTAGGGAAGGAAAAACCTCCAAGACATGCTTTCCCAAAACCTCAGCAGGCTCAAGCCCATCCATCGTTGCCGCTGTCCTATTATAGTACATTGTTATCCCAGATGTATCCACCATGTGTATTCCCTCATTGCTATGACTGAGAACCACTTCCAACAAAGCATGTTCGAGTTGCATACTACCCCTCCGCATATTTTTTTGCTCTCCCTGCTCATTAGTGGGCACAGAAGGCGGAAGAAAAGCAACCTTTTGGTTGCTTGCCAATAAGCAATAGCACTTATCCTTATTTTTATTATATCACGGTAGAATTAACTCGTCTGCCTATATCTTTTCCGAATATAGGAATACTAAAAACAGGCTCTTAAGGAGGTGTGGCACATTTGCGCCAGCGCACTAAAAGACTAGTAAAGCTTTTGATCCTAATCCCCTTAATTCTCTTCTTGGCAGGGGGCGCTTACTTTGTCTACACTTACGTCACCATCGACCTGACGAGGCAACTGGAAGAACCCTCGATTATCCTGGATAGGAACGGCAAGCAGGTAAGTAGGTATTCATCTGAAATTCGCCAGGTAGTTAGCCTGGATGAGATCTCTCCTTACTTACTGCAGGCTGCTGTAGCCATAGAGGATTCGCGGTTTTATAAGCATTTTGGCCTGGATCCCCGTGGCCTGGCTAGGGCTCTATGGCATAATTTGCGCAAAGGGAAAATCGTTGAGGGAGGCAGCACCATTACCCAACAGCTGGCCGAAAATGAATACTTTATTGGCGTCAGCGGCCCTGCCCGTAGTTTGGGAAAAAAAATAGAAGAGGCAGTCTATGCAATTAAGCTAGAGCGGACGTTTACAAAAAATGAAATCCTAGAACGCTATCTAAACAGAATTTACTTTGGCCACGGTCGCTTTGGTGTTGAAGCTGCGTCTCAATATTATTTTGGTAAATCTGCTGCAGACTTAAGTCTTTCGGAAGCGGCTATGCTTGCAGGCATCCCCAACGCCCCTGCCGTATATTCGCTGCGGGACTATCCCGATAATGCCCATACCCGCAGAAACCTGGTTTTGGCCAGAATGGAGCAGTTGGGGTACATTTCAGCTACCGAAAGAGAGGAAGCGGAGGGCCAAGTGTTGACGCCGGCTCCTCCCCAGGAAAAATTAGCCTCTTCCCATCATTTCCGCCAGCGAGTAGAAAAAGAGCTCCGCACTGTCTTTTCCAGTTTATACCCCGCAATGAGTGATAAAGAAATAACCAATCTCATCTATAACCAAGGATTGACTATTCATACCACCTTATCCCTGGAGGCTCAGGCGGCAGCGGAGAAAGTGATGACTGAAAGGGGCCAGGAGCTGCGAGAGCAAAACCCTAACGTTCAGGGAGTCTTTGTTTCCCTGGATCCCGCCACAGGTGGGATTATGGCTCTAGTGGAAAGTCTCGAGCTTTCGGGAACATATCGCCGTGCTGACTCTAAGTACAATTTAGGCTCCTCATATAAAGGGGTATTGTATGCCGCAGCCTTGGAAAACGGCTATTCCCCTGCCAGTACACTGCTATGCACCGAAACAGCCTTCCCCAACCCGGGGGGAAAACCCAATCCCTACGTACCCAGTGACTACGGCGACCGTTTCCACAACCGAGTTATGCGTATCCGGGAAGCCCTGGAAGTCTCCTGTAATGTGGCGGCAGTGCGCCTGGGGGTGGAAATGGGTCTAGACAAACACCTGGACATGGCTGCCCGGCTCAATCCCCGCCTGGAGAAAAATCCAATCGGCAATGCCGCCCACATGCAGCTGCCCTTGGGACCTATCAGCTCCCCGCTGAATTTAACCCTTGCCTATGCCCCCTTTGCCAACGGAGGCTACTCTGTAGAACCCTATACGGTAACAGAAGTACGGGATAGGGACGGCACAATAATCTACCAGGGATGGCCTAAGAGACAGCCAGTGTTAGACCCGCGACTGGCCTATATTGTCACCGATATGCTTAAAGGGGTACAAAGTATCAGCCAGGTTCCATACGCCGCTGGGAAAACAGGCACCAGCGATACTAGAAATGTTGTATTTGTCGGGTTCACCACTGACATGGTGGCTACTGCGTTTTTTGGTTTTGATACCCCTGCCCAGGCCAGCTTTATCGGCAGTGCAGCAGCAGTTGCCACCCCAGCCTGGCGGGACTTTGCCGCCATGTATTATGGGGACTCGCCACCTCCTGACTTTTCCCGCCCGCCTGAAATTGAAGAGGCTGAAATTTGCTCGGAAACTGGGCGATTGGCCACCTATTTATGCCCTGATCCCATCATAGAACTGTTTATGCCAGGGACGGTTCCCAGGGAATATTGTACTGTACATGCTGGCGAGACTATCGAAATCTGCCAATCCACCGGACTCCCTGCCAATCAGTATTGTCCTCAGGGGCTGCGCAAAACAGTAGAAAGAGAAGCCTGGATGCGCAATCTTCAGTGCTGGCTCCATGGTCCTACCCAGGAGCCGGGTCAGGAAGTGCCAGCTGAAGACACAGATCCAGTAGAGCCGGAGGAGGAACCAGAGGAAGAAGAGACAGACTAATCTATTTCGAGAAATCCTCGTTGCCAGGCCAAAATCTCACTGGCTGGCCCCTTGCGCACTGGGCAGGGAGGCAATGAGTCCAAAAACCAGCTCCCATAAGCCTTGGTAGCGATGCGCTTATCCAAAACCAAGACAACACCTCTGTCCCTTTGACTGCGAATGAGGCGACCAAAACCCTGCTTAAACCGCAAGACTGCCTGAGGCATTTGGAAGGAGTAAAATGGGTTGCTACCCTGGCTCCGCAGCTCTTCCATTCTCGCCTGAAAAACTGGCTCATCAGGCACATTAAAGGGCAGGCGGGTTAAGATTAAATTGCTAAGACTTTCTCCTGGCACATCTACGCCCTCCCAGAAGGAAGAGGTGGCCATTAAGACTGAGTGGGTTTCGTCCCGAAACTTTTCTAACAGCCTATGGCGGGGCAAGTCCCCTTGGCAGAGCATGCTAATCCCCTGGCAGGATAAATCCTCCCTCAGGGCCCCCGACGTAGCCTTAAGCAAATAAAAGGAGGTAAATAGTACCAGCCCCCTTCCCCGGGATGCCAGGAGAGACTCTCGGATCACGGGGATTATTTTTGCCTGAAATCCAGGTTGGGCAGGGTCGGGTAAATCTGTTGGGATTCCCAGGCGCACCTGTTCCTTGTAATTAAAAGGGGACTGATACTGCAATTCCTTGACCCGAAATGTTCTGTCCAGCCCCAATCTTTCCTTAATATAATCAAAGCTCTTGTTTACCGTCATGGTGGCAGAGGTCAAAACCACCGAAGGGTATTTTTCCCACAGGTTTTCTTTTAGGACTGGGCTTACGGTAAGAGGCGCGTAGCTAAAGGCCGCCCGAGAACCCCAACGGGATGTCCCCAATTCTGTCCACCGCACCAATGAGTCCTCTTCTCCCATTAGAACTTCCTGCAAATCAGCTTCTAAGGTCTTGAGTCTTGAGCGGATTCCATCCAGTTCTATGGCCTGGGGGAGTACAACTTCAAAACCCTGGGGGCCTAGGTATTCCAGGCCAGTGCGGAGGATATCCATAGATTTTTCCAGCAATCCCGTGGCGGCAAAGAGGGCCTGGGCCTGGACCAAGAGCTTTTTCCATTCCAAGGAGTCAGAAAAATTCCCCGGCAAGCGCAGTTTCGATTCTTTGTCCCCTTGCTGGCTAAATAAAACTACAGCTGACTCAAAAAATCCATTTGCCTCATGGCTTACACGGGCACAAGCAGGCACTAGCTGCTGCCGTAATGTCTCCAGCAGTTCCCGGACTACCTCCTTGTCCAAGTCAAGGGCAGCTGCCAATTTGTTTTCTAGGACCACCAGCAGGCCCTTGGCCCGATTGCCCCGCTGGTTGTAAAGACGAGCCAGCAACCGGGAAAAGCTCAGTCTGGTAACCCGGGCACCCAACCAATCAGTGGCTGCCCTTTCTACATTATGTGCCTCATCCAAGACAATGCTATGGTATTCCGGCAACACCCCAGTATCTGCCCCCTTACTGCGGAGGGCAATATCTGCAAAAAGCAAGCTATGGTTGACAATTAGCACCTGGGCATCTAAAGTCTCTCGCCTGGCCCGGTGAAAAAAGCAGTCCCGGAAAAACGGACAATCCAGACGCAGACAGGCGTCAGATTCCGAACAGACCATTTCCCACAGGTCCCTGGAAGGAGTAAAACCCAATTCTGACCTAGTGCCATCCCGGGTAGTTTTCTCCCACTTCATCATGGCCTGAAAATCCGGCAGATCCTTTTCCTCGATTAAGTCCTCTCCCCGCTGATGGAACTCTTGAAACTTTCGCTTGCAGAGATAATTTGCCCTGCCCTTGACAAGGACTGCTTTAAAACCAAAGGGCAAAGCTTGTTGCAGAAGGGGAATATCTTTATACAGGAGCTGCTCCTGTAAATTTATAGTGTTTGTAGAGACAACTACCCGCCTGTTATTCTCGCTGGCCCACATGAGAACCGGCACCAGGTAAGCAAGGCTCTTGCCAATCCCCGTTCCCGCTTCCGCTAAGGCATGGGAACCTTCGTTGAGGGCCTGGGCAACATTAATTGCCATCTCCAACTGCTGGGGCCTGTCCTCATATGTGGGCATTATTTTAGCCACATGTCCTCCAGGGCCCAGAGCAGCGGTAACTAATTTTGTTGGGACCGCCGCCGTCGGTTGTATTTGCACCGGCTCAACCAGGACATAAGATTCGCTGACTTTATTGTCAATAATGGCAAAGCCAATACCTTCCCGGGACAAACGGGATGCAACAGATATATCTGCTCCTGAAGGAGTTAAATCACCTGAAGGATGGTTGTGAATCACCAACAGGCATTTTCCCGGCTGGGGATGGACTGCCGCTGGCACCATGGTGGAATTCCCCCGGGCAAGAACTTCTATGTCTTTTAGCATATCTTTTTCCAGGATGGCGGTAAAGAGCACTTCATTATTGTTGGCGGCCTCAATTTCTTGGCGCAGTAACCTTACTGCCGCCGGCGAAAACCACTTATGCACGGGGATTCACCTCCGCATGTTATTATAGCATTATGGCAACCGAACATACTATCCCCCTTAAGAATCCTTTCAGGGGGATAAAAAAGTCTCTGGAGACCAGAGGCTTATTTATAAATGCAGTTGCAGTTGAATTAATTCTTCGTGCATCCAATCTCCCCGGACATCCCTGACCAGCACTTTATGCTTGTAGACAAACCTTTCCGGCCATCTTCCTGAGGGTAACTGAGGAAACCAAAGCTGAATTGTGGCCCTGGTGCCTGGAAAGAGCTCTACACCGGTTTCTTTATACTTGGGGGGATGTTGCCACCAGCAGACTTGGTGACAGTGATAGAAATCTCCCATTTGGTCTACTAACACCCCTCTGCCATTGCGACAATCCACCTGTTGGGGAAAAGTAGCCCGATTGCGCACGTGGAGAAGGAGGGTGGTCCCCCGGAGGGCATACAGATCATTGCTTTCCAAGGAAAGCGCTTGTTTATAGCGACAACCCCGGCGATAGAAACTGCATTCCCGAGGGCAGGTAAAGACCTGATTGGGCTGTAAGTTGGCAACCTGGATATCGAGACACCTGTCACCTGGGGACAAGGAGACGATTTCCCTTCCCTGAGCAGCTGCAACTTGGGGTTGACTGGATTTAGGGAATCGAGAAAATGAGGGTTCAAAGCAGAGGTTTCTGTAGGCCTCTTCGATTTCCTTTGCCTTTTCCGGGTCGCCGCCTACATCTGGATGGTGTTTTTTCATCAGGGCACGGTACGCAGCCTTGATTACCTCTGGTGGAGCCCCTGGATTGACACCAAGTACTCTGTAATAATCCTTCATTTCTCCCACCCTTCCATTTGCTACTTCGCCGAAGATATTAATTTTCCTGCAGGCTAATCTAACTACTTGTGATAGGTCTCGCCGGCATTTATCTTGCATGCCCGATAAATCTGCTCCAAAAGAATCAGGCGCATAAGCTGATGGGGAAAGGTAAAGGCTGAAAAGCTTAAAGATATTTCTGCCCGACGGAGCACTTCCTGGCAAAGGCCCATTGATCCACCAATACTAAAAGTAATTGCACTGTGCCCCCCCAGGGCAAGGCTTTGAAAGAGCGCTGCCAACCCTAGAGAATCCATGCTCTTGCCTTTAATATCTAGGGCAACAACATAAGACCTGGGTTTAATCCTAGCCAAAATCTGAGTCCCTTCCCGCTGCAAGGCTTGTTTCTGCAAAACGACCCCTTTAGGACATGGCTGATCTGGGACTTCCACAACCACCACTTTCCCATACCGACTCAGGAGCCTGCTGTATTCATTGATTCCTTGCTGTAGCCACTTCTCTCTGACTTTGCCCACAACCAGTAGCTGGAATTGCACTTATACCACCAAGTATACCGGGGAGTGAGAGCAAAAATCGCAGAAGTGGGGAGCAGTCCAATCGGTAAAGGAGACTTTGTCCAAGAGATATAGGTCTGGTGGCATCTCATATATATCTACGAACTCGTCTATGGCCTGGTCCAGGTGCTCGGGGCAGACAACATACAATTACCTTCCCTCCTGTCATTTGATGTCCAGTTCGGCTAAAGTAACATCAAAATCTAGCGTTGTTTTACCTCTAACCACTTTTACAGTGACGGTATCCCCCACTGATTTTTTGCTAATTATGCGACGCAGATCCCTAAGGCCTTCGATCTTCGTGTCATCAAGTGTAATGATTATGTCCTGAGGCAATATTCCCGCCTGTCTGGCCGGCCCCCCAGAGGGAGCCTCTGTAACCAACAAGCCGTAGTCGCTGTCTAAGTTATAGGCTTCGGCTAGAGAAGGAGTAATTTCACCTATGGTTACACCAAGCATGGGACGAATAACGCGTCCATCCTTAATCAGGGATTCACTGGTACTCTTGACCAAGTTGCTGGGAATGCTAAAGCCCAGGCCTTCTGCGTCTGTGATCTTTACACTGTTAATGCCGACGACCTCCCCTTTCATGTTAACTAAGGGGCCCCCGCTGTTTCCGGGGTTAATTGCGGCGTCTGTCTGGAGAAGGCCAAAGACCCAGTCATATACATCAAAGCTGCGGTCTGTGGCAGAGATAATCCCCAGGGTTACTGAACGCTCTAATTCCACACCTCCGGGATTGCCAATGGCAACGACAAATTCGCCAACTGTGAGTTCTTCTGAATTACCCAGTATAGCCCAGGGCATGTCTGTCATTTCTGGTATCTTTAAAATCGCCAAATCCGTTCCTGGATCTTGGCCGACAATGGTGGCTTCAACTTCTTTGCCATTGCTCAGGGTGACGACTACCGATACTGCATTCTCCACTACATGGTAATTGGTGACAATATATCCCTCAGGGCTGATAATTACCCCACTACCGTAACCTGTAGGTGCGGCCGGGGTGACCCTGCCAAACCAGTCCTGAGATTGAGAAATTCTGGTTACACCAACAACAGCGGGGAAAACCCTGTTCACTGCAGAGACAACTGCTGTCTGCTGATATTCCAAATCCGGCACCTTTAGTGAATCTTGATTGTCATAGTTCCATGGCAAGACTAGGTCCTTTGATTCTAGGTTTGCTATTCTTTCCGGCAGCAAGTAGGGGAGCAGTGCAGGCAAGAATAAAAGCACGATTAACCCTCCCAGCAGTGCTGCACCTAATAATCCTAAGAACCGGCGCCCAGGGGAAGAACGAGATTTTTCATAGTAGTATTCTTCCATTATCTACACCACCTCTGCTATGAATTGTAACAGATTTTCTATTTGACCTGCAACACCGGACCGGGACTGTGTCGGGGCAAAGCCTTAAGGCTGTGAAAGACGGGTTCTAGAGCCATGCCCTGAGCAATAAGATGCTCAGTTACTGCGGCAAGGGCCACTTCATGGCTGTTGTTTACAGCACTTAAATGACCCAAATGAGCCTGAGTGATCTTGCCTCCGGCAACTAACTTGGCCAGCACCCGGGCAGCTTGTAAATTCGAGAGGTGCCCTTTGTTGCTGGCTACTCTCTGCTTTAAAGACCATGGATAGGGCCCATGCTGTAACATTTCTATATCGTGATTAGCCTCCAGGACCATAGCATCGCAGTTATTCACAGCAGCAACCATAGCATCGGTGACACAGCCGGTATCGGTAAGAATTACAGCCCTGCCCTTACCTGTATTAAAGATATAGTTTACCGGTTCACGGGCGTCATGATAAACAGGCATTGCCGTGACTTCGATGCCGTTTAACACAAAGTCTTCCTTGGGATTAATGAGGTGAATCTTGTCTTCAGATAGCTTGCCAAGATTGCCCCTTGCCCCCTCCCAGGTGCCCGCAGTCATATACAAGGGGATTCCCAGCCTGCGGCTGATTATGCCTGCACCGGCAATATGGTCATTGTGCTCATGAGTTACTAGAATTGCCGTGACCAAAGCGGGGTTAATCCCCACTGCAGCCATACCGGCAATGGTTCTCTTGCCGCTGAGGCCGGCATCCAGGAGCAAGGCCTTGTCCTCGTGGATAATTATATACGCATTTCCACTACTGCCACTGGCCAGGGAATGAATCTCCATTTTCTCCACCTCCACGAAAAAGCGGGGCTACTGCCCCGCGATTAATTCAATGTCTGCGCCTAGGCCCTGAAGCTTGCCAATAAAATCATGGTAGCCTCGGCGGAGATGTTCAACACCACGGACCCGGGTTTCACCCTGGGCGATGAGGCCTGCAATAACCAAGGCGGAACTGGCCCGTAAATCAAAGGGGCGGACTGTGGCCCCCAACATCTCTTCAACACCTTCGATAACTGCGGCTCGGCCTTCCACTTTTATGTTTGCACCCATGCGCTTTAACTCGTCGACGTAGCGAAACCGGCTTTCAAATATATTCTCGGTAATAATGCTGGTGCCGGAACACACTGCCAGGTATGAAGCTAGGGGCTGCTGCAAGTCGGTAGGAAATCCTGGGTAGGGGAAGGTTTTGACATCAATAGCTTTTCCTCTAGAAGGGCCATGAACTTGTAGCCAGTCATCCCCTTCAACAATTGTCACTCCAGACTCCCGCAGTTTAGCTGTAACAGATTCAAGATGTCTAGGAATAATACCTTTCACCAACACATCACCACCGGTAGCAGCGGCAGCCACCATAAAGGTACCTGCTTCTACCCGGTCAGGGATTATGCTGTGCTCTGCGGCACCCCGGTGACTAGTACCGGTAATACGCAGCGTACCTGTGCCTGCCCCCCGGACGGTAATACCAATCTTATTTAAAAAGTTTGCCACATCGATGATTTCGGGCTCCCGAGCGGCGTTTTCAATAGTGGTAGTTCCCTTAACTCCGGCGGCAGCTAGCATGACATTAATGGTAGCGCCAACGCTGACCAGATCAAAGTATATGTCTTCACTGCCGTTGCCTCCGGGACGCAAAATCACTTCACCATCCATGACCGTCCAATCATACCCCAAAGCTTGAAACCCTTTGAGATGTTGATCAATTGGCCGCGGACCGATTTTACACCCGCCAGGCATTCCCGTCCTAGCTGAACAAAATCTCCCCAGCAAGGCCCCCATAAAATAGTATGAGGCGCGCAACTTTTCTGCCAGGCCTTCAGGGGGAGTAATATTTTTAATCTGGGTAGGGTCAACGCTAATAGTTGTGGTGTCAAGCCACTGCACTTCTGCGCCCAAAGCAGAAAGGATTTCGCATTGGGTACGCACATCAGTAAGGGGGGGGACATTTTCCAGGATACATGTGCCCTGAGCAAGTAGGGTTGCAGGAATAATCGCCACTGCGGCGTTCTTGGCGCCGCTAATGCCGACATTGCCTCTTAAAGGATTAGAGCGATTAATGCGAATTATATTTTCCATGATTACCCCCATTGAAAATAGTAGTCTTTATCTTATTCAACGCCGCAAGAGGTTTTCCTGCTGGGAACTCTTATTCCCCCTCAAGTTCCCCTGTATGAGCGTTTACATAATACGTATTGCCTTCCTCTGTTTTCACTACCCACACGGGACTGACACGCCATTGATCGGCCAGAACCGGTATACTATACCAAGAAAGGTATAGGTCTGTAATAGTCGCTCCTCCATGCATTTGTCGTGCAACCACTTTCAGAGCGGTTGTTGCTGGAATGGATAACACTTTTTCACCGACATAGCCGATTACTTCCACCCAATTATATTCCATCTGGAGGATGCCACCTCCTTGGTCAACCACCACAAGGATTTTTGAGATCTCCAACTTCTTACGATTCCACCGTTGTTTATACTCTACTGCCCACGAGCCATCTTCTTGGACAGCGGTTCTAACTGCAATTGCATCATTAGGTCTCCCCACAGTATTTCCAAGAAATTCATCTGCCCGGCTTTGGGCGCTATTTTGGGAAATGTTGCCTTCCCCGGGTGCCAGGCTAGAGAAATAGTATATACGGCCATCTACATAGATGTCGACCCTGCCCTGGATAGAGCGATATTCTGACTTTACACCAGAAGAAACCTTTTCATATTCTGAACCGAGCAGGGCAGCCACCACTTCCCCTTCATCCAGGAGAGTCTTGCTTACCCCCAAGGATTGCAAGGACTTTGCTCGCCTGGGGATTTTGGGAGTGATGGTAATGTCTCTGTCCTCCAACTCATTTTTTGTGGCTGCTATTTGCTCAGCGCTAATATAGTTAGAGGGGTTAAATATAATTGGCCGTAGCCACAATTCCACAACAAAGACTATATTTAAAATTAAGAAGGCAACAATAAAAATATTTAATGTCCGTTCCCAATCCATTTTATTGGCCTCCCAATGTGCTAATATGCAAAATCCGGCCATCTCCGGCCGCCGCATAGACAACCTCATCCCCTGTTGCTACCCGCCACGCAGGGATTAGGCGATTTTGCTGCAGGTAAAAGACGGGTGCGAGATCGGAAATCTTCTTCCTTCCCTCTGCGAAGAACTGTCCAACCTGAGTCTCTGTAGCCAAGTGCTGGCCTAAGGGCCTTGCTTCTGCGAATTCGGTCTCAGCCTCGGTCTCAGTCTCAACTACCAAATAACGCTGATAGCTGCTAACTTGGCCCTGCTGGAACTCCATGGCGATTCCCACATTCTCCCCAACTATAGGCAAACCTTTTGCAAAACTGGCAAATTCCAGCCCCACAGAATCCCCCAGGTAGCTTAAATTTACCGGCAGCATACTGCCAGGCCAACCACCGTGGGCGCTGAGGAAGTTTATTGAGGACTGCATGAGTTGGGGCTGGTCTAAAAATACCGCTCCATTCCCCTGAGTCCCAGCGGTATATTCCATCATCCCAGAGGCAAAAATGCGCAAGGCGCCAAAACCATCAGTATAAGTTTTCACGCCGTCAGCCTCCTGAATTATTGAATGGGTTAAAAAGAATGAACGAATTATCTCATCAGTCTTGGCGTCTTCCCGATAGCATGGGGGGACGGATATTTTTTGAATTGCGGCCAGATCAAAAACCCCCGGTGCCACATCATAAACTTCTGTACTTTCTAGCAGAGCCATGGGACCAGCACTGGGATTGCGTGATTCCTCTGCAGCCAGTTGAAATACCAAGAGATGTAAATCTGCCTGTAACTGCCAAAGCACGCCCGAGTGAGAATCAATGAATTTAACCGGTCCACCATCCAAGGGCACAAAAATACCATCGATGGCCGCAAAGGGGAAATCTGTTTCGTAAAAAAGGGTCAGCCACTTTGCCAACAATCCCCGGGATATTTGATAGTCATAGCGGAAGAGCACTCCAGAGCTCAGGGAATTCCTATTGTATTCGCCAGCAACCCAGACATCCCCGCCTTTTGCACTGCTGTAGTCCATTTGACCCATAGTCAGTACGAGATGTGAGTACATTCGGGAAAAAGTTTCCACCAAGACGGCCTCTTCCTCGGGGTTGAAGATATATATTCTCCCAGGCAGACTGGTTTCGTGGAGCCCTGGCTTGGGCCCAAACCATGTTTGGCCAACTTTGTCAGTGCCTTCTGAAATAGGTTCCCCGAAAATGATGAGGGCAGAAAGGACAATGCTGCAGATAACCAAACTGGACAATAAGGCTGTCTTAACTCTGATCACTGCTTATCACTCCCCTTCCTAACCGACTGCCCCCGTTGGGCTTCGGTAGCCGCCGCAGGCAGGGGGATAGTGACTTCAGTCCCCACCCCTTCTTGGCTAAATATTGTAACTGTTCCTCCGTGTTGCTCCGCAATTTGCTTAGCTATCGACAAACCTAAACCAGTGCCTCCAGCCTCACGGCTCCTGGCCTTATCAACCCTGTAGAAACGTTCAAAGACTCTATTCAGAGACTCGGCAGGGATGCCAATGCCAGTGTCCCTGACGACAACTTCTAAATATTTGTTGCGACTGCTTACGGACACAGTCACCTTACCTTCAGCGGTATAGTTAATGGCATTTTGGATGATATTTAAAAACAACCGGTGAAGTTGATCTCGGTCTCCTCTGACCTTGGGAATGTTTCTTGGCAGACGCATTTCCAGGGCCAGCCCCTTAGCCTCCGCCTGACCACGTAGCACCGCATCGATATCTCTTAATAATTCTGGTACTAGTACCAAGCTGTATTCCTTAGCGCGGCTCTCACTGCGGGAAAGGATCAAAAGATCCTCCACCATCCGCACCATTCTATCTGCCTCAGAATTAATTACATTGAAAAAGTGCTGGCGAACTTCAGGTTTTTCATCAGGGTTTTCCATTAATGTCTCCAAATAAGTCTTTATTGTGGTCAAAGGGGTGCGCAACTCATGGGAGACATTGGCGACAAATTCCTGCCGCATCTGATTGAGGCGGTTTTGTTCGGTAATATCCGATAACACCACAATCGTACCCTGCTTTTCACCGCCCTGTAAAAATGGCAGCCTCTGTTGACGGAGTACCAAGCCCAAGTCGCCTTCTAAATAGATTATTCCCTGATCCCCTTGCATCTGAGGAAAATCCTTTGCAGTTCCCTGAGCCAACATTCTTTGTTTATTGACACCAAACCAACTACAGGCAGTGGAGTTAATATGCAACACTTTGTCCTGATGGTCAAAGACGATAAGGCCATCACTGAGGTTGAGCAAAATCCCTTCTACCTTATCCTTCTCCTGGATAACCTCATCCCAGCTCAATTGCAGCTGGGATGCCAGCTCATTAAAGGTTCCAGCCAGTTGACCAATCTCGTCATCTGCCCTGATTTCTAAGGAGGGACGGAAATCTCCGGCCTGCATCGCTTCAGCCTGCTTGGTAATCTTGCGCAAGGGTTGTGTTAAAGTCCTGGACAGGCTTAACCCCAACAAAGCCGATACCACCAGTGCAAAGACTGCACCAGTAATGAGGGCAGTGTGTATTTCGCCCATAGTGGCATCTACCTGGGCCAAACTTGTGGAGGCATAAATAACCCCTGCCAACAGGTTGTTGCTGTAAACCGGCAGTGAATAATAGTAAAACCTCTGATCAGTTAGTTCATCATAGCGTATAGAATCAGCCTCTTGTCCTTGAAGGGCAGATAAGACTTCTTGTTGCACCACTTCGTTGCCAAGCATTGACTCCAGTCCTGGGGAAGTTGCCACCACTTTTCCGTAATTGTCCAGTAAGTATACTTCTCTATCAACTACATTGCTAAATTCTGCGACTAGATGCCTTAAGCCTGCGGTATCGGGAAGAGGACTATAGTACCTCTTGGCAAGAGATGCCAAGAGCTGCACGTGATTGTGCAAGCCCGACTTGACCTCTTGCATGTAATGATTCTCTAAAGACGAAAGCAGGTACACACCAAAAAGCTCCAGTGCAAAAAGTAGCAGTAATATATAGATCAAGACCAACTTCCACTGGATGCTTTTCAAATGCTTTCACCCCTTAAAATAGTAACCCAGCCCCCTCCTGCTAAGAATATACTGTGGATTCCCGGGAGTTTCTTCGATTTTTACCCTCAGCCTACGAATTGTTACGTCTACAGTGCGGACATCGCCAAAATAATCATATCCCCATACCTTTTTCAGAAGTTCTTCCCGGCTAAAAATCTTCCCGGGGTTGCTGGCCAAAAAATCCAGGAGCTCAAATTCCCTTTGGGTCAGGTCAATTACCCTTCCCTGCCTTTTCACTGTAAAAAAGTCCCGGTCAATTTCTAAAGAATCTCCCGTCTGTTTGGAAGACTGTTTTTCCTTGGCGGCAAAAGCTCTTCCTCGCAACTGTGCCTTGATGCGGGCAAGAAGTTCCCTGGTGCTAAAAGGCTTGGTTACATAATCATCTGCCCCCAGCTCTAATCCCAAGACCTTGTCAATCTCTGCGTCCTTGGCGGTTAGCATGATTATTGGACAATCCATCTGCTGACGCACCTGCCTGCACACGCTAAGCCCGTCGATACCTGGTAGCATTATGTCTAACAGTATCAAATCCGGCATAAAATCCCCGGCGACGTCAACCGCTTCATCACCACGGTACACTGCGCGCACATCATAGCCTTCTTTTTCGAGATTGTACTCAAGAATATCAGCAATGGGCTTCTCATCTTCTACAATTAAAATCTTGTATGCTCTGGCCATACTAGCCCCCCTCAACACTTTCTTGTGCCTTATTTTTCTGTATATAATTTATAATAAACTGAAGATGTGCTTCCGTCAAACTGCCTAGCACCTACAGCACCCTACGGGCTGTTTCTAGGTTAATAAAAAGCCTGCGGCACTGGCAGGCTTATGGTTTAAAAAACTGAAGGGGGTTGATGCGTGTACCGTTACGCTGCACTTCAAAGTGAAGGTGGTTGCCGGTGCTATTGCCAGTGGTGCCAACTCTGGCAATGATCTGGCCCTTGGAAACCCATTGGCCCACGTTGACTAAACGAGAACTGGCGTGGGCATAAAGGGTAGCGTAGCCATTGCCATGGTCGATCTTGACATAATTCCCATATGAGGGACCGTATTGAGATATTACTACTGTGCCTGAGGCGGCTGCATATATAGGAGTGCCACCGCCGGCACCGATGTCAACTCCTCCATGGGTATGCCCCCTGCCTCTGTAGGAACCAAAGCGATCGGTGATTCTCCCTGTATTCAGCGGCCAGCGAAACCTGCCGGAGGCAGCGCTGGGCCATTTAGAAGTTCCCCTTTCGATAACTTTGGTCACTGGATTGCTTTCAACTTTGGTATGCAGTGCTTTTCTACCGGTTTCTATGCCATTTAGATATTCCACTTCATAAGTTACCGCCTTCTTGCCAGGAATTCCTTTTGTCACTACTGTAGACTGATAATACCAGCGCTTAGCGGTATAGCGAGTGGAAGTTGAGTAACCAATGGATTCGTAGGCTTTAACCTGTTCGACAGTTTGAACATTGACCTTAGGCTCTGCCACCACCAAATTAAGGACCTGACCTGTCTTTAAAACATTGCTGGACAGAGAGGGATTGGCCTTTTTAAGCTCGGTTTGGCTAATATTGGCTGAACGAGATATAGACCACAGGCTATCTCCCTTAGCCACCACATAGGTCTCGGTCTTCTCCCGTCCTTGTAATATATAATCTACCGCTGCCTCAACTTCCCATATTTCTTCCGGCAGCACCTCTTCGGGATAAATTTCGACGGGATCGGCAATTTCGGTGCTAACTAAAGTGTAATTACTGGCATCGTGGACAAAACAGTTGGACACTTGCTCCAGAACCTCCTGGGCCTGTCCTTCAGTAGCTATACACAGCAGTGGCTCCTGGTCGACGACAATTGCCCAACCAAGTGTAGAATAGGACGCCCTGGCAGCTAATGCTGCTCTTACCTGGGATTGATCTGTCTCAGGCTTTAAGTGCAATTCCCGCTTTGCGGAAATATCCTGGGAAAACTTAAGACTGAGCCCAACTTGGGCCTCTTCCTTGCGGAGCATTTCCTCCAGAATATTTGTATATTCTGAGAGGTTGGCTACCGTACCAACATCTTTTCCGTCTATATAGACTCTGTACACAAACCCGGGCTGGTATAGAGCGTAGGCAGCAGAGCCGGTTGCTAACATAAGAAGAAATAGGATAAGACATCCAAGCCAGATTTTTTTCTTCAATAGGCTCACCTCTTCTAATCAGACTAGTGTTTTATATAAATTCGCTATTGGGGAAGGTGAATCCTGCTGGGAATTTAATGAAGCTTTAAATTTCTGGGCAAAAAGCAAAAACCCCCTGAAATCTCTAGTGGGATCTCATGGGGTTTTTCATCCATGTGGAGCCGGCGATGGGACTTGAACCCGCAACCTGCTGATTACGATTCAGCTGCTCTGCCAATTGAGCTACGCCGGCAAAAAAGCAAAGTGGTGCCGCAGGGCAGAATTGAACTGCCGACACGTGGATTTTCAGTCCACTGCTCTACCGACTGAGCTACCGCGGCAAATAGTGGCGGAGCTGACGGGAGTCGAACCCGCGATCTCCTGCGTGACAGGCAGGCATGTTAGGCCACTACACCACAGCTCCGCTTTGGTGACCCCTAGGGGATTCGAACCCCTGAATGCCAGCGTGAAAGGCTGGTGAGTTAAGCCGCTTCTCCAAGGGGCCATGAAATGGTGAGCCATGATGGATTCGAACCATCGACACCCTGATTAAAAGTCAGGTGCTCTGCCAACTGAGCTAATGGCTCAAGACACATCTATGAGAATACTATAGATATTTTTTTGTGTCAACCCTAATTCTCTGTAAAAATTTTTAGTTCTTATCTACTTCCAGGGTTAAGGTAGCAGTTACCTGGGGATGAAGGCGAATTTCCAGCTGGTATTTTCCCAATTGGCGAATTGGTTCCTCTAAGAGAATTTTACGGCGGTCGACTTTGACTCCAACTCTTGACATTTCATCAGCAATATCCTTGCTGGTAACTGAACCAAATAAACGTCCGCCTTCTCCAGCCTTAACCTTATAGGTTAATTTTAAATTCTCAATCTTTTCTTTAAGGCCTTGGCTGCTGGCTAGTTCCCGTTCATCTCGTTTATCTGCCGATTGTTTTTGCTGCTCGAGTTTTTTTAGAGAGTTGGCGTCTGCAACCACTGCCAGTCCCTTGACTAACAAGAAATTGCGGGCGTAGCCGTCGGATACCTCCTTGACATCGCCGGGGTTGCCCACTCCCTTTACCTTAGCCTTCAAGATTACCTTCATAGAGACTCCCCCTTATGTTTTTCCCGCCTGGCAAGCTACTCCTCCTTGCCACTGCCCTTGCCCCGCCAGTAATTTAACAACTCCCCTTCAAACTGTCGCAAACTATTGTCGGGATTGGCTACCCTGTCCTGCAGTTTTTCCTCCACAGCCATGTCAATTTGACGGATACTGATTCCCAAGCGATCGGCCATGCTATACAGAATGACAATTGCTGCGCTGAGGGCATCTAGGACGTTGCCCTCCAGGCCCTTGTACAGGCCAGAAAACAGTTCGGCAATTACCGACAGCAATTGAACCTTTAATCCCTCGATAATTTTAAGGCTGCGGGCAATGTCAACGCGGTTGGCCGTCATTTACTCCCCTCCCAGACAAAACAGGGGCAATATCTTGCCCCGTTTTACTATTCTGTTGTGTATGGCATCAAGGCCATGTAGCGAGCGCGCTTAATAGCTAGGGTCAATTGACGTTGGTGGCCGGCACAGTTGCCGGTTATACGCCGGGGCAGTATTTTGCCTCGGTCGGAAATGTAACGCCGTAGCTTATCTGGGCTTTTATATTCAATATCTTTAACTTTATCTACGCAAAAGCTGCAAACTCGTTTGCGCTTTCTGCCTCTTTCCTTGCGCATGTAATTGCCTCCAATCTAAAATGGAATATCATCATCGGAACTGGCATCAGTGCCATATTGTGCAAAGCTGGAATCAGTAGTGCGGGCAGCCTGGTCGCCCTTGCGATCCAGAAAACGGACACTGTCGGCGATAACTTCGGTTATATACCTGCGCTGCCCATCTTGTTCATAGGTCCGCACTTGCATCCGTCCATCCACAGCCACAAGACTGCCTTTGCCCAAGTAGTTCGCGCAATTCTCCGCCTGTTTCCGCCATACGACAATAGGGATAAAATCTGCTTCTCTTTCCCCATCTTTATTGGTAAAAGAGCGGTCTACCGCGAGGGTAAAGGATGCCACAGGAGTCCCTGAAGGAATGTACTTTAGTTCCGGGTCCCTGGTTAACCGGCCTATTAAAATCACCCGGTTTAACAAAAAATCATCTCCCCTCCATACTATTCATCTTCCCGAACAATCATATGCCTTAAGATTCCATCAGTAATCTTAAGTACCCGGTCAAGCTCGGCTACTACCTGAGGTGTTCCCTCAAAATGTAGCTCGATGTATATTCCGTCGTTAAAATCAGCAATCTCATAGGCCAAATGCCGTTTACCCCATTGTTTTGCTTCTACAACCTGGCCGCCCTGTTCAGTAATAATGGCGGCAACTCTCTCCTGAAGGCTGTTACTCTGCTCTTCATCTAAGTCAGGTCCTACAATGTATAGCATTTCATACTTGCGCATGTCTTTCACCTCCTCCTATGGACTAGCGGCTTCAACGTAAAGTTGAAGCAGGGGGACAGATAATTATTATAACATAAAGGCCTGCATATGCAAGCTTGTTAGCCGGACAGTACTTTGCGGATAGACTTTTCTGCTTGCTTGCGAGGCAAGAGGACACTACGGCCACAATTGCAACACTGAAACCGAAAGTCCATGCCGACACGGAGAATCTTCCACTTATTGGTCCCACATGGATGTGGCTTTTTTAGTTGGACAATATCCCCGGGAGTAAAAATGGCCACCACCTCCTTACATGACAAAAGGTGCTAATAATTGCACTAGCCCTTGGACAATAGGCTGCAGTAAGGGGACCAACCTAGATTGTCCAGCAGCGTCTGCCAATGCCATCCCGGCCTTGCCTAGAACTAGAACCGGTGATAAGGCCAAGAAATATGTTGCTGCCAGAATACCCAAAGCCGAGCCTGCAGCTAAGCCTCCTGCTGAAAGGGAGAATTTTGGCTTTTCCAAAAGGCGAAATGCAATTAGCACAGCCAACATCAAAAATGTCAAAGCCGCCACATTGATCCCAATAGAAATTATATGCTGGTCGCCTGCGACAGCCTCAAGGGTTAAGACTTCTTGCCATGGATTTAACAAGGGCGACCCCCCCGTTGGCAAAGCAGAGTTATAATAATTTGCTTCAAAAACAGATTGAAGTCTTGGCGCCAAAAAGACAGCACAATTGCTGGCAAAGGGCAGGGCACAAAGGAGGGCCCCCACCAAGACTCCCATACGAATGATTGCTCTCCTCAACCCGCCGAGATAACCAGTCACGGCTCCCCATATAATTACTCCCACCAGCAACAGGTCTAGCCATGGAAACATCTTGGAACCCTCCCTTTTTACCGGGAAGATAGTCACCGCCAGATCGTTACAATGGCGGCCGCCAATAGAGGCAACCAAATTACCCCTCCAAAATACTGTTGAACGGCTGCAACGGCAAGAACACAAATAACTGCAACGGCAAAGAAAAGGATGATTTCTCTGACATAATCCTCAAAAAATATATACTTGTTTTTACCAATTTTAAAAAGAAAGGCAATAATATCAGCAAGAATTTTTGTGGCTGCAAACACCAAAAAGGCATTAAGCCAGGGATGCAAGTTTAAGAGACCGAGCAACCAGGACGTTACTGCGGCAAGGGCCAGCAAGCCTGCAAAATGCAATATCAACCCAAGCCGACGCTTTCCTTCACTCCTCATGAAACATCACCTATCTCCTCTTCATGAATAACTTGCTGAGACTATAATAGCATAAACCAGCCAGGAGGACTATATTGCACAAACCCAACAATGGATAGAGAAATGCAACCAGGGACGCAAATCCCCGCTGGGCAAGGATAAATCCACCGATGGCTGTTCCAATTAAGCAAGGCCAATATTTTTTGCCGCCAGCTACTCTGCTAGCAAAGCCATGTAGATTCGCCAAGGCAGTAGTGAACACCGCCGCCAGCAGGGCAAATGCGTAAATCCATTGCCATTTTCCCAACCAGATCTCTGCCAGCCGCAACAGTGGTATATCGTAATTTTCTACTCCCCGTGTGGCACCATATATTACTAATAATAAAAGTCCTATGAGCAATCCACCACATATACCGCTCCAAATCACTCCCGGTTTATCTAATCTGCTCTTTAGAGTGCTCAGGGCCACCCCGGCAATGGCTATATTAAAAGATACATATAACAGGGCAGAACTCAGTGGGCTGTCCATAAATCCCGCCGAAGCTGGTGTACTGATTTGGACAAGACATAGTACTACGATGGCAATTACAAGTGCGGGGACCAGCCAGCAATTGGCCCTGACAAACCCCGTTCCTCCCCTTCGCAAAAGCAAAAGACAACAAGCTAAAAACACCGCACAGCCAACCATATAGGGGAGGCCCCAACCTTTCAGCACCGTACCTCCGGCGGCAGCCATTACTCCGACTCCCGTTAATAAGGTCCCCATAAACATTAAGTCTGCAAGTCGAATTAACATCTTCCCAGGCAATACCACAGCCAGTAAATCTATGTACGAATAAACCGGATTGCTGTGGGTAACATCTAGTATAACAACGCCAATCCAAGAAAACATCGCCGCTGCAATGACTACCCCTATAAGCCCCCCAAGACCATATGCTGTGAAGAAGTCTACCACCTCCCTACCTGTGGCAAACCCGGCACCAATTACTGCACCGCAATAGGTCATTGCTACAGCAAATGAGTTTTTCGACATGACTTCACCCCTGAAGCAATTTATTCAATGCCCCGGTATTTTATGTGGCAAAAACACATACATATGAATTAGCTCACTGTAATGGAGGCTGTAATGGTAAAAAAAAGTCCCCCTACCCAACACTTTGCGCAAATAAAATACAATCAACCCAGTGCTTCAGAGGTTATTAGTGATGCTCTGATATCACTATCTCGCCAAGTCTTTTTTCCTGAAGATATTTTGATTCTCTGTATTGGCACTGACCGCTCTACGGGTGACAGTCTTGGCCCACTGACAGGCAGCAGACTTCTTGAACATAACCCCCCCTTTAAAGTTCTCGGTTCATTGGAACATCCTGTCCACGCTGCCAATCTCGCTGAAACTCTGGACGGTATTAAGGCAAGCCCTCCAAGATGGACGGTTGCCATCGACGCGTCCCTTGGCAATATGGATGGAGTGGGGTTGCTGAACATCGGCGCGGGGTCCTTGCACCCTGGAGCCGGGGTTAATAAACGCCTGCCCCAGGTAGGCGATGTTTATATTACAGGCATTGTCAATGTCGGCGGTTTTATGGAATACTTTGTCCTGCAAAACACACGCCTCTCTCTGGTGACAAAAATGGCCAATGTAATTTGTGCCGGCCTGATAAATGCTTTTGCCACCAATTCAAAACAAGCAGGACTTCGCTAATTTCCAACTTGGTTTGCAAGGGGTCATGGCAAATAAAATAGGGCTACCGCTTTTAGTTGCGCTAGCCCCATTTTTTATTTTTCTGGTTTCGCCTTGCTAGGTACTGGCTGGTTCTGACCTTGCATTTGACAGTTCCCATGAAATACTGCACCATCACCAATGGACAACTTGGCAACGGTGATATCGCCGAACAACTTGCCTGTGGGTTCGATTTCAAGAACACCTTTCGAATCAACATTTCCGTGAACTGACCCTGCGATGGAAATACTACGACATTTAATTTCCGCTTCTACTAAACCGGTAGGAGCAATAATAATATCGCTACTTGTGTTGAGTTTACCTGTAATCTTGCCTTCAATCCGCAAAATCCCTTTTGCCTCCACAGTGCCATTAATTACTGTTTCCTTGCCGATAATGGTATCAATTTTGGTGGTGTCGATCTCTTCTTTTTTGCTGAACATTATTTCCCTCCTAGGGTAAGTAGTTTACTGGATTTACTGCTGTGCCATAGCGGTGGACTTCATAGTGTAGGTGGGAGCCCGTCGTTCTGCCGGTATTGCCTACATAACCTATAACTGTTCCACCCTTTACCACATCGCCAACCTTTACTTTTATTCTGCTCTGGTGAGCGTAATATGTTTCAAATCCGTAGCCATGGTTGATTATTACTAAATTACCATATGTGGAACGGGAGCCTGCAAAAGTGACTCTGCCTGTGCCAGTGGCGCATATCTGACGCCCGTGGATGCCTGGTCCGGCGATATCTATGGCGGGATGAAAATCCCGGGTCCGGGTTACTGGGTGGGTGCGCCAACCGAACCTTGAATTTATCCTTCCCCAAGTAGGCCAGCGAGAAGGTGTTGCCGCAGCACGGCGCTGTTGTTCCTCTATGTCATCCTTAAGGTTGGACATGCGATCCTCTTGCCCGGGTAAGGAGTCCTGCAAAACCTCGATGCCTGAAAAAGTCCGATCAATGGAGGTGTACTCACGAGTAGCCAGGTAACTGCGAAAATTCGGGGCATCTTTCTGAGTGGTAGGGGTTACTGGCTCAGTGCCTGTCCCCTCCATGTCGTTTAAGTCCAGCAACTCTTGTTCTAGGCTCTGAACCCGCTTGAGGTTTTCTAGCATCATTTCTGTTTCGTTGGCTAGCTGCCCGATAAGCTCACTTTTTATTTGATTATCCAGGCGCAACTGTTCTAATTCAGGGAAAACGGCCTTTGCAGAATTATAGCTGTTGAAAAAGCTAACCAAGAGTATAGGGACAAATATGAGAACAAAACCAATGCATTGCAATGAAACCAGGGAAAATTTAAAGCTAACCGGTGGTTTCTGGGAATGAGGCACAACCATTATGGTAATATTTTTGTTTTCTCTGCTCAAAACAGTCACCCCCTCTTCCTGGGATTTTTCTTAGTCTTCATGGCATTTTTTATGGACAGCATTTCTTCTCCAGTAAGGTAGTAAGTTGATTTGCCAGCTACTACGGGTTTTGCGTAAATGCGAGTATCCTCTCGTCCGAAAATGCCGGTAAGGACAAAGCCATCTTCAGTATCATTGAGTAGGGCTAAGGAGAAGCTTAAATCACTGCCTGTATTTTCAAATGCATTGTACCGCTCTAAATGCCAGTGTTGAGGAAAATGAGAAATCTGCTCTAGAATGTCAGAAGCGGTGTCTTTGACATCACTAATGGCCTGTTGTTGAGAGCGAATCCGCTCTTCCAAGGCGACAATATGTTCTTCAACAGTGCCACCCTGCATTAATCGGGTCAGTTTTTTATAAGATCGCAACCGGCAGGACAAAATAATATTATAAATAAGTAAGCCTAATGCCATTAAGCCTGCAGATATTTGAAACCAGTATTCCATAAGAAAATCCATATGTAACTCCTCCCGCTATCGCCTTTCACCTCTATTCGCCAAAACTTTTTATTTTCCTCCCTAAAAACTAAAAAGTTCACCTAAAAAGTGAACTTTTTTCTTCTACTGTGACATCCCAAAGGGAATCAAAGTCAGGGACCCAGTTATTTGCCCAGTCCCCCTTGGTTATACAAAAGCTCCAGGAAACCTCTTCGCCATCAGACAGGCCGGTTAACAGGCAATACTCTTGTTTGCTAATGTCCATTGCGAATCCATTGCGAACCCACGGAAAGCCGCAACGCAGTTCTTGTCTGTCAATCATGACCAACCTCCCGGACTAGCTTCTCCTTAGAAGCCCCCAGATATTCACCAAACCCTACCCCGAGCTGCCACCTGCCATTGAAGTCCGTTGCTAGTCGATACATTATCCGCCAAATTGATTACAGTGCATGCATGATTGGGGATAATCTTGACTGCAGTACCGATATCCGGCAAGGCCGTACCTTCAATTATGCCATGTTCCTCCGACAATCTGCACAATCGCCATGAGGGGTTTTCTAGCAAGCCAAACCCAGTCACAGTCCCACTGCCATGGGCTCCTTGGTCTAAAGCCAACACTTTGGAACCTGCGTCGATCACCGCCCTATTGGCGGTAGGCCGACTGATAACTGTGGAAATTACCGTAAGGCTGCACCTTTCTGGGCCAACAACTCCCAAGGCTACCTGGGTGGCGTCATAAAAGACGTAGTTCCCTGGTCTTATTTCTGTCACCCCTGGCACTTTGCCCCCCCAAGCCACTGTAGGTGTTGCACCGATACTAACTTCAGCCACTCTAATGCCACCACGTCGAAGAGATTCCGCCGCCTCTACCATCAGTTCCCCTTCTCTGGTGCCGATTGCTGCCACTTCGGAGGGGGTACTACAGCCATAAGCATGGCCAGCATGGGTTACCAAACCCCGAAAATTAAGATGAGGCAGACCACAAAGCCAGTGCACATACTCCTCCAAGGGGCGACCGGGAAGTAAACCACAACGGCCAAGGCCGCTGTCAACCTTCACTAGAACGTCTGTTCCCCCACTCCTGGCCATCTGGGAGATTGCCCTAGCACCCACCTGTGAATCCACTAAGAGGGAGAGATTACATCCCCTGTCCATTAGTCTGGCTGCTCTGGCCAGCTTGCTCTCTCCCACTATAGGGTAGGCAACCAGGATGTCATTGATCCCTGCGGCAAACATTACCTCGGCCTCGCTGAGTTTTGCTACAGTGACTCCTTTTGCCCCAGCTTTTAACTGCATTCGTGCGATCTCAGGGAGCTTGTGGGCCTTGACATGGGGGCGCAGGGCAATTCCAGTACTACCAGCAAAGGTAGCCATGGCATCTATATTTACCTGCAATTTTTCCGTGTCAATAAGCACATAGGGTGTCTCCATTTTATCCCTCCTAAAAAATCAGGGCCAACAAAGCAACAATAGGTAGAGCAGGCAAGAGATTGGCCACCGACACCGGTTTTAATTCTAGCATCTTTATGCCCAACGCCATTAATAGAATGCCGCCTGTAGCTGTCAACTGAGGGCCTGCAATGGCCAAGACATCAGCCAAATGCTTAGCTCCCAAAGTAAGCAAGCCTTGGTATATGAAGACTGCACCCCCCGAAAACAGGACTCCCAAACCCTGGGTGGATGCGAAGGCAATTGCCGTCACCCCGTCTATGGCCGCTTTAGCCAGAAGAATTTCGTTGTTGCCATTGAGCCCAGCTTCCATTGCACCGATAATTGCCATGGGGCCAATGCAATAGACCAGTGTCCCGTATACAAATCCCTTGGCCAATTCACCCTTTAGGTAGGAGCCAATAGTTTGTTGTAACTTGGTGCCGATCTTTCCAATAAAACCCTCAATATTTAATAACTCGCCCAACACTCCGCCAATAACCAGACTGATAATAACAAGGAGGATATGGTCTCTTCCTTGCAACATCATTTCTATCCCTATAGAAAACACCACTATGGCCATGACAGTTACTAGGGTTTGGGACATTTTGTCCGATAGCAGCTTCCCTGCCTTCCACCCTAAGAGAGAGCCTATAACTATAGCTAAAGCATTGATTACAGTGGCAATCAATTCCCTAGTCCACCCCACGTAACTGTTCAAGAGCGCTTAGAAGAGCGTCGATATCTTCTTCGGTATTGAGGAAACCTGGACTCATTCGCACAGTCCCCCGCTCCATGGTTCCCATGCACTGATGGGCTCGGGGAGAACAATGTAAGCCCCCCCGCAGGCAAATGCCATGCTCATCGTCGAGAATATACGCCAGCTCACTGGAATCCATATTTGGCAAGTTGAAGGACAGCACCCCAATGCTGTGGTCGGGACCATAAATTTCTGCCCCTAGCTGCCGGAGCCCAATAACCGCCCGTTGGCGAAGATCAAGCTCATGCTGGCAGATTACCCCCAATCTCTTAGAATTTATATATTCGATGCCGGTGGCAAGGCCAATAATTCCAGATACATTTAAAGTTCCGGCCTCAAAGCGTTCAGGACGGCTAGCAGGAGCACTCTCCGAAGCCGAATGGCTGCCGGTCCCCCCCAGGCGCAAGGGAACCAGATCTGCCCTAGGGGCAATATACAGCCCGCCAATGCCCTGAGGACCAAGCAGGCCTTTATGGCCTGGGAAAGCAGCGAAATCCAAGTTGAGCTCCTGAAAATCCAGGGAGAGAACACCTGCGGTTTGGGCCACATCAGCACATACCAGTGCCCCACAAGCTTTTGCCAGACTTGCCATCTCCGCCAATGGGTAGATCTGACCAGTAACATTTGAGGCATGGGTAATGGTGACTAAATCCGGTCCCATATCCAAGGCGGCTCGGTACTCCTCCCAGTCGAAGCTTAATTCTTTAAAGGGGTTAATATAGACCACCCTACAGCCAAGACGTTTTGCAATATCATTAAGGGGACGCCACATTGAATTATGTTCGTATCCCGTACTGACAATTAACTTAGCTGCCGGCATAAGCCCATAAATAACGATGTTCAGGCTTTCCGTGGCACCGGATGTGAAAATAATATTGCGGGAATCCTCTACGCCAAAAAAATTAGCTACACCCTCCCTTGCATCCAGAACAGCAGCGGCGGTCTCCCGGGAGAGCTTATGTCCTCCCCGTCCGGGGTTTGCCGCCCGTCGCAAGGCAAGGTCTGTAGCCTTATATACAGATTCCGGCTTGGGCCAGCTGGTGGCTGCATTGTCTAGATATATCAAAACCCTTCCTCCCCCCAATTGTTTCACGTGAAACAATTTATTGCAGAATTTTATCGATTATACGATTGGCATCTTGAGATGAATAAAACTCAATAATAATCCGACCACTGTCACCCTTTTCCTCCAAGATGACCTTGGTCCCCAGGTGTTCCATAAGTTCCTGCTGCATGTAAGCAGTGTTGGGACTTAAGGGGTTGGAGCGGGGTTTGCTCTTGGCCTTCTTAGTCTTCTCAGCTGCCCGCACCGTCATGCCTTGATTTACAATTTTCTCGGCAGCAGTAAGTTGCTCCTCCGCCTCAAGGGATAGCAGCGTGCGTGCGTGGCCGGGAGAAATGCGGCCGTCAGAAACCATAGCCTGGACAGTGGGAGCAAGGTTAAGGAGGCGCAGGGTATTGGCAATGGCCGAACGACTTTTGCCTATTCTGTTAGCAAGAACTTCTTGAGTTAGGTTAAATTCTTTAAGCAACTGGGAGTAAGCATGGGCCTCTTCCAAAGGGTTTAGATCCTCCCGTTGTAAGTTCTCCACTAAGGAAATCTCTGCCAACTGGCGGTCTGTTAGGTCCAAAATCACCGCAGAAATTGTTGTCAGACCCGCTATTTTCGCAGCCCGAAAGCGCCTCTCCCCGGCCACCAGCTGGTATTGGCCAAAGTGGGGCCGCAAGACAATGGGCTGTAACAAGCCATGCTGGCTAATAGATTGGGCCAGTTCCTCCAAAGCCTGCTGGTCGAAAGTTCTTCGGGGCTGATGAGGGTTGGGGGTAATGTGCTCCAAAGCCACTTCTGAAGGAGGGGAATCGTCGGCGCCGGGGATTAGGGCTCCTAGACCCCGGCCTAAAGCGCGTTTACTCATTCTTTAACACCTCCTCAGTTAACTGCGTGTACGTCTCGGCCCCCTTTGACCGGGAATCATAAGTCTGGATTGTCTGCCCGTGACTAGGGGCCTCGCTGAGGCGAACATTTCTGGGGATAATTGTCTCATATACTTGATTGCCAAAGTACGCCCGAACCTCAGAAACAACTTGGGCGGCTAAATTAGTCCTGGAGTCGTACATCGTCAACAAAGCCCCTTCTAGTTGCAGGGCCTTATTGAGGTGGCGCTGTACCAGCTTAATGGTGTTTACAAGTTGACTTAAGCCTTCTAGGGCATAGTACTCGCATTGTATAGGAACAAGAACAGAGTCAGCCGCAGTAAGGGCATTGACAGTAAGCAGGCCTAGAGAAGGCGGACAGTCAATTAAGATATAGTCATACTGGTGGCGTACGCCTTCCATTTGCTGCCGCAGTTTTTCTTCTCTGGACATGGAGGGTACTAGTTCTATTTCTGCACCTGCAAGTTGAATCGAAGCGGGAGCAAGCCATAAATTCTCCACCCCGGTGGGGACAATCACCGTCTCTAAATTAATTCCCGAAACCAAAACATCATACATACACCGGTTAATATCAGACTTCATTACGCCAATGCCACTGGTGGTGTTGCCTTGGGGGTCAATATCCATCAGCAGCACTTTCTTTCCCTTGCTGGCGAGGCCTGCACCTAAATTAATAGTTGTAGTAGTCTTGCCAACTCCCCCCTTCTGGTTGGCGATAGCGATTACTTTACCCATCTTATCACTCTCCTCGGAAGCATACCCCTTCTATTTCGGGACTCTAATAGTAATCTCGTAATATTCCTTATGTTCTTGATGACTAAGCTGTGGCTTAAGGCCAATTTGCTCCATGCTGGTGACTGCTTGGCGAATGGTATTAAGGACAATTCGGTAATCGCGAATGACAAATTTCGGTGTGCCCTTAGCCTCTGCAGGAGTTTCCTTATTGTCTGTTAATAAATCCTCAATGAGATCTTCAGTCTGGCGCACATTTAAATTGAGGCGAATGACCTTTTCGAGAATCTGCTCTTGACTCTTACCGTCAGGAAGCTTTAATAGGGCCCGGGCATGTCGCTCGGACAGTCCGGCCTGTAGCAACTTTAGTTGAACAGATTCAGCCAGCTTAAGCAGGCGCATCTTGTTGGCAATCGTTGACTGGCTTTTGCCAATTCGTTGGGCGAGGACTTCCTGTGTAAGGGCAAACTCATCCAGCAATCGCTGATAGCCCTTGGCCTCTTCAAAAAAGTCTAGATCTTCCCGTTGCAAGTTTTCAATTAAGGCAATGGCGGCCATGGCGGAATCGTTGACCTCACGAATAACGCCGGGAATCTTCAGCCAGCCCAGCATTTTGCAGGCTCGGAGACGCCGTTCTCCAGCCACCAGCTGAAATCCCCTTTCATAAGGCCTGACTAGAATAGGCTGCAGTAGGCCATAGGTGCGAATAGATTGCGCCAGTTCTTCAAGATTATCTTCATCGAAGTGTTGTCTTGGCTGAAATGGGTTGGGACTAATATTACTACAAATCAATTCCTTGGTTTCCTCGATTGAGGAGTCTTCTGTGCCAAAAAACATCTTGCTGACACCATCTCCCAAAATAATCACCCTCTCTTTAAATCCAGGTTACAGGAGTATTCGTGATATAAAGAACCAACTCCTGCAGAATAAAGATAATTTACAAAGGCTTCTTTGTCGGAACTCCCGGCCTGCGTGGATACTGTGCTGGTGTCGGCAATATTTTTTCAACCACAACCAAACTGCGTTGTTCTCCAGTGGGAAGAGAATAAAAATATACCTGATTTAGCTTCCCCCCAAGAAGCTCCAAGGCACGTTGGGAGTCCTCTGCCTCGTGAGACCCGCCAGGTCCCTTAAGGGCCAAAAAGAAGCCGCCTATCTCTAAGAGGGGCAGACAGTACTCACATACCACGGCGAGGCTGGCAACTGCTCGGGTAGTTATCAATGGAAAAGACTCTCGCCTGCTGCCTTGGCCAAGGCTTTCCGCTCGATCCCACAGAATATTTGCCTCCACCGCTAGCTCTTGACAGCAATGGCGCAAAAAAGCAGCTTTTTTCGCAGCAGCTTCCATCAAGGTGAGTTGGATTTGGGGATAGAGAAGCTTTAAAGGTAAGCCAGGGAAACCTGCCCCCGTCCCCAAATCAAGCAGAGACTGGGCAGATGAGATAGGAAAGAACTTCCCAGGAAGAAGAGAATCACATACATGCTTGTAAATAAAGTCCTTGGGCTCAGTAAGAGCAGTAAGATTAATTTTGGCGTTCCATTCAAGGAGTATATCGTAATACTGACATAGCTTATCTAGGCAAGAGTGAGTGCACGGGAAATTGTCCGCCAACACTGCAGCTAATTCAGTGCGCATGGCTACCCCCCTGTTGCTTTAAATAGATTGCCAGGACAGAAACATCGGCAGGGGAGACACCTGAAATGCGGGAAGCCTGGCCCAATGTCTGGGGATTTAATTTGTTAAGCTTTTCGACGGCCTCGGAAGAAAGGCCTGAAATCTCGTGGTATCTTAGGCTTGGAGGAAGCACGGTGGTCTCTAAGCGTTGCATCCTCTCCACCTGTTGCCGCTGCTTAACGACATATCCTTTGTACTTAATCTCCGTTTCTATTGCCAGAATCATATCCCCATCTAGGATCGACAGGCTAGAAAGCAAGGGAATCAGATCCACTAAGGAAATTTCAGGCCTCAAAAGCAATTCTTTAAGAGTTATGGATTGAGTCACAGGACTGCTTCCCTTGGATAGCAAAATAGTATTTATGTCCTTTGGAGAAACTGTTGTCTTATCTAGTGCCGCCAAGGCATCTTGAATAAGGCTTTGTTTGTTTTGAAAAGTCTTATATTGTTCTGGACCGAGAAGCCCCACCTGATGCCCAATGGGACAAAGGCGCTGGTCGGCATTGTCCTGACGCAGCAAAAGACGGAACTCTGCCCGGGAAGTCAGCATTCGGTACGGCTCGTTTGTTCCCTTAATGGTCAAGTCGTCGATGAGAACACCTATATAAGCCTGGGATCGCTGGAGGATAATCTCATCCTTCCCCTGCACTTTAAGGGCGGCGTTAATTCCAGCAACCAGACCCTGAGCTGCTGCCTCTTCATATCCAGAAGTACCGTTAATTTGACCGGCGCAATACAGCCCGGGAATTTCCTTTGTTTCCAAAGTAAGTTGTAGCTGAGTAGGAACAACAACATCGTATTCAATAGCATAACCAGGGCGAAGGATTTCCGCACCTTCCAAGCCTGGGATGGTACGCAAAAAGGCCTCCTGAACATCTTCGGGCAGGCTGGAGGATATCCCCTGGACATAGTATTCGTTAGTATTGCTCCCTTCGGGTTCGATAAAAAGTTGATGGCGTTCTTTATCGGGGAAGCGCACAACTTTATCTTCAATGGAAGGACAATAACGGGGGCCAACACCGTGGATAACCCCAGTAAAAAGAGGTGCCCGGTGGAGGTTTTCCCTGATAATTCTATGGGTTTCAGAAGTCGTATAGGTTAACCAGCACTGAGCTTGTTCTCTATCGGTGGGCTTCTCCCAGAAGGAAAAACTCAAGGGCATGTCAGCCCCGGGCTGGGCTTTCATCTTTGAAAAATCCAAAGTGCGGCCGTTAAGGCGAGGAGGAGTACCGGTCTTGAACCTAACCAAATTGAGGCCAAGTTTTCTCAGGGAAGACGATAGTTCGGCAGGACCTTCCTGGGCATTAGGACCTCCAGACCAAGTCTTGGCGCCAATAATCAGTCGGGAATCTGTGTATGTTCCAGGTGTGACAATCAAACATGAGGAATGAAATACCGTTCCCTGGCGGGTTGTTACCCCCTTTACCCCAGTCTTGTCAGCAATAATATCCTCGACAACAGCCTGACGCACTGTTAAATTAACCTGTTCCTCTAACACCCTCTTCATTCTCTGCTGATAGGCAACCTTGTCCGCCTGGGCACGAAGAGAATGGACGGCGGGTCCTTTATTAGTGTTGAGTAAGCGAATTTGAATTAAAGTTTCGTTGATATTCCTAGCCATCTCCCCGCCCAAAGCATCGATTTCCCGAACCAAATGAGCTTTAGCTGGACCGCCAATGGATGGGTTGCAGGGCATTAGGGCAACGGCATCTAAATTCATTGTCAAAAGCAAGACCTGACAGTTCATCCTTGCAGCAGCTAGGGCAGCTTCACAGCCGGCGTGGCCGGCACCAATAACAATCAGATCATATTGATGTCCCCTTGTCATTAGATCACACCTACTTTCCTAGGCAAAACCGTTGAAAGATATCGTTTAAAAGATCCTCTGACCAGACGGATCCCGTAATTTGCCCCAAGACCTGCCAGGCCTGACGCAAGTCCAAGGCCAGCAAGTCAAGTGGCAATGTGTCCCAGTTGGCGGCAACCTGACCTAATAGGCATAGGGCTGTTAACAATGCCTGGTAATGCCGCTGGTTGCTAATAAACGTAGTATCAGGATTAACACTGCCGCTAATAAACATGCTTTCGATTTCATCTTTTAAATCTTCAATACCTGTTTCCTGAAGGGCTGAGATCTGACAAACATGGTGAAACCCCCTTGTGCGAATGTCTTCGCCCTCAATAACCGTGGGGAGATCAGTCTTATTTAAGACTACGAGAACCTTATCCTGGTTGACATTTTGTAAAAGAAGATCGTCATCTTTAGACAAAGAACGGGATGTATCCAGAATCAGAAGGAGCAAATCGGCTTCTTCCGCCAGTTTCCGGGCGCGCTGAATGCCTATGCTCTCAATAAAGTCACCACTCTCTCGAATACCTGCTGTGTCGGCAAGGCGCAGGGGTATACCTCGGATTGTCACAGGAACTTCCAGCACATCCCGAGTGGTGCCGGGAATGTCGGTTACTATTGCCCGCTCTTCTCCAGCTAAAATATTAAGCAGAGAAGATTTGCCCACATTAGGACTCCCTAAAATAACTGTGACGATGCCATCCCTATATACTCTTCCCTCCCGATAAGTCCCTTCAAGCTCTTCTAAGGCAGAAATTTGCTGGGCTAATGTGGCGGAAGCCTCATCCTGGCCCAAGGCATCCAAATCAGATTCAGGGTAATCTATCTCCGCTTCCATCCAGGCCAAGACGGAAACAACTCGTTCCCTAATCTCCTCAATTATTGCAGACAACCTACCCTTATAATGAGAACGGGCAATTGCCGCAGCCTTATCGGAGCCGGCACTAATCAAATCTGAAATTGATTCCGCTTGGGCCAGGTCTATCCGCCCGTTGAGGAAAGCCCTCTTGCTAAATTCACCGGGCTCCGCAAGCCGCACTCCTAACTCAAATAAGGCCCTTAGCATGCCGTTAAGGACCACTATGCCTCCATGGCAGTGAAACTCTACAACGTCTTCACCGGTAAAGGAACGGGGGTATTGAAACCAGACAAATAGACCGGTATCAATGTGTTTCCCCCTTAGGTCAGTAAAGTCTCCATAATACATTCTGCCGGGAGCAAGGGTGTTCTTGCCTTTTGACTTAAAAAGCTTGGCGCATTGAAAGGCCTTGTCACCGCTTACGCGAACAATGCCTACCCCTCCAACTCCCGGGGGGGTGGCTATGGCAGCAATGGTATCCTGAATATACATCTTCCGCCCTCCCTTGCCTGTATACTAGCATAACAAAACCTGAAAAAACAATAACCGGCCAAAGCCGGTTATTCTCCTTTTAAGTCTATGACCACCCTGCGAGCAGGCTCTTCTCCGACGCTGTAGGTGCTCACTTCCGGGTCATCACCAAGAACCATGTGCACCAAGCGTCGTTCAGCAGGAGTCATTGGTTCAAGCGTAATATGTCGGCCAGTGGATATGACTTTTTGTTTTGCGGCCAAAGCGTTTCTTTCAATAATCTGACGGCGCTTTTCTCTGTATCCGCCAGCATCAACATGAACGGGCACGAAATCAGGTGTCTTCCTATTAACTGCTAAAGTAGTGATGTACTGTAAAGCGTCTAAGGTTTGACCATGTCTGCCAATTAATACGCCCATATTATTGCCAGTGATACTTAGCTCAATCCTACCATCTTGGAACTTAGTGCCCACACGGGCATTATTCCGCATTTTTAGCATTAAATGTTCCAACCATTCAGAAGCGAATAAAGCCGGTTCAAACCGTTCTTTAATATGAACTACAGCATCCTTCCCTGGCAGAATTCCTAACAACCCTTTTGAAGGAAGCTCGACGATTGTGATGTCGGCATCTTCTCGGTTTATGTTTAATTCAACAAGGGCGGCCTCAATTGCTTCTTCAACAGACTTGCCTGTTCCAGTTGCTTCTCTCACTTTATTTCGCCTCCGGAATCTGCAAGGGTAGGCGGTCGATTAAAAATACTGGTTTGGGCAATTTGAAATGCATTGCCAGCCGCCCAATACAGGGGAAAACCCTGAGGTAAATTATAACTAAATACTAGAATCAACAGGGGCATGAGCATAGTTATTGATCCCATACCGGAGGGTTGAGCATTTTGACCTGAAGCCGCCTGCTTAGATTGAAAATACGTGGTGGCGGCCGCCAGCAGCGGGAGAATAGCGGGGATTATATAGGCGGCAACCCCGGTGCCCCCCTTAATTAATTGTGCAAAGCTTTGTTGCAGGTCGATTGTGCCCAGAAATAAAGGACTAAAGTCCGGGAATCTATCAATCATAATTTGGGGATCCCGCAACAATGCAATTACAGCGAAAAGAACTGGCATTTGAACAAGAAAAGGCAAACAACCACCAAAAGGACTGACATTGTTAGCTTTATACAGCGCTGCAAGCTCTTTGTTTAACTTTTCTGGGGTGTCCTTATACTTCTCTTGCAAGGCTTTCTGTTCCGGGGCAATTCTTTGCATGGCCTGGGTAGATCTAATTTGTTTAATAGAGAGTGGCAAAGTAACGAGCTTGACCAGCAAGGTCAAAAGAATAATTGCCAGTCCATAGTCCGAAGTCATTTTGTAAAAGAAAATCAGGATTTCAGCAAAAATACTTTTAAACATTCTAAATTCCCCCAATTATTTTAGAGGATCATCGCCGCCAGCACAAAATGGATGGCATCGCAATAACCGTCGCAAGGTCAGGAATGATCCTTTAAAAAAACTGTACTTTTCATAAGCCTGAATGGCGTAAACAGAACATGTTGGCCGAAAGCGGCAGTTTTGCCCCAGCAAAGGAGAGAGAAAACGACGATAGCCTTTGATGAGGAGAATGGCAATCCGACTCATTATTCTGCCCGTATGAGCTTGGCCTTACGTAAAAGCCGTGCCATAGTCTTGTTGATGTCTTGAGATTTTTCGGCCAGTAAAGAGGGTCGTGCAACAACCACAAGGTCATAGCCTGAGTTCAAATTGGGGAGGAAAGTACGCATGGATTCACGTAGTAAGCGCTTGCAGCGGTTGCGCTCGGTGCTTTTCCCAACCTTCTTGCTGGCCACAAAACCCACTCTCAGGGCATCATCATTAAGGGGGTAATAGTATATGACCATTTGCCTGGCAACAACATATGCACCGTGCTTATACACTCTATTAAAATCTGTGGTTTTTGTTAATCTATATCTTTTATGTAGCATAATAATGGCGCAAAAAGGCCGCGTGAGGGCCTTTTACGCTGTCAATATTTTTCTGCCTTTGCGACGACGGCGCTTAATTACATTTCTGCCAGCGGTTGTGGCCATGCGAGCACGAAAGCCATGGACCTTGGATCTTTGCCGGACTTTAGGCTGGTAGGTCATTTTCATAGAGTCCACCCCCTTAAAATTGCACTGAAAAAAATTATACCTTAAAACCCTTGGAGCGTCAAGAAAAACAAAAAAAGGTGTTTGGGGATATGTGGATATTTGTCTTGCAGGCTGGGGATAATTTTGATAAACTAAAGGACACGAGCTATTTGGGAAGAAATATTTTTTTGTTATTAACAACCTGTTGACAAATATGTGGATATCTTTCTCTTTAATTAGCCTTGATATTCTGAGCTTTTATGAGGCTTCTTGTGAAATCTTATATTAATACACAGACGTTGTGGATAAGTCACACCCATGTTATCCACATTTTTATTTCTTTGCATACATAGGAGGTCTTTTCTGTGAATGACATTAAAAACATCTGGAAAAAAACCCTCGGCCTAATTGAACAGCGCATAAGCGGTCCCAGTTTTGAAACCTGGTTAAAAGAGACCGAAGCCCTCAGTCTTGTTAATAATATTCTCCTAGTGGGCGTACCTACCGACTTCGTTAAAGAATGGCTAGAAAACCGCTACTCCCCATTGATATGCGATGTACTGGAAGAAGTCACTGGAATGAGAATTCAAGTGACCTTTACGGTGGGTTCAGCTTCAAAAATGATACAATTTTCCCGAGATGATGAAGTTAGCTCTGCCCAGCTCAACCCAAAATATACCTTTGAATCCTTTGTAATTGGCAACAGCAACAGATTCGCCCATGCTGCCGCTTTAGCTGTTGCAGAGGCGCCAGCCAAAGCATATAACCCGCTTTTTATTTACGGGGGTGTGGGTCTAGGCAAGACCCACCTCATGCATGCTATCGGCCATTTTGTACATAGACATTATCCCAGCTTTAAGGTGGTGTATCTTTCCACCGAAAAGTTCACCAATGAATTTATTAACTCTATCCGGGATAACCGAACTGTGGATTTTCGCAATAAATACCGCACTGTTGACGTGCTTCTCATTGATGACATTCAATTTCTTGCAGGTAAGGAATCTACCCAGGAGGAATTCTTCCATACCTTTAATGCTCTCCATGAAAACAACAAACAAATTATTGTCTCCAGTGACCGGCAGCCCAGGGAAATCCCCACCCTTGAGGATAGACTGCGCTCCCGCTTTGAGTGGGGATTGATTACAGATATCCAACCCCCAGATCTAGAAACCCGTGCAGCTATTTTGCGAAAAAAAGCGGCAATAGAGCAAATCAACATTAGCGATGAAAACATTCTCCTAGTGGCCAACAAAATCACTACTAATATTAGAGAACTAGAAGGGGCCTTGACTAGGATTAAAGCATACTCTTCGCTAACTAGCCAAGACATCGATGAGGCTCTTATTGAAAAAACCCTCAAAGATCTTTTGCCCAGCCCTGATGAAGATCCAATCAGTGTGGCAAAAATCCAAAGGGTGGTAGCAGATTATTTTAATTTGCGCATAGAGGATATGAAGACAAAAAAGAGAACTAACGCTGTAGCTCATCCAAGGCAAATAGCCATGTACCTCTGCCGGGAACTGACAGACTTATCTTTACCAAAAATCGGAGAAGAATTTGGCGGCCGTGACCATACCACAGTGATGCATGCCCAGGATAAGGTTAGCTCTAATATAGAAACCAATCCAAATATTGCCCACCAGGTTGAGGCAATAAAAAAACTTCTGCGGGGTTAATTTTGTGGATATGTGGATACTGTGGAGAGTTTTTTCCTTTCTTCCACAGTTTGTGCCCAGGTAGGCAGGTAGTGTTTCAAGTCAAAAAACCTACATGTCCACAAATTCACAGCCACTAGTATGACTACGATTATAAACTATTAATATATTATATAGAAACTGAAAAAATTACATGTGGAGGGAAAGAAATGAATATCCTTTGCGAAAAAAGCGTCCTGGCTGCAGCCTTGAGTTTAACACAGCGTGCAGTTGCCCTAAGATCCCCACTGCCTAACCTCAAGGGAATCTTGCTTGAAACTGGAGAACAGGGTTTAATTTTAAGCGCAACAGATTTGGAATTCGGCATTACCTGCCAAGTAGAAACAAAGGTAATAGAACATGGTTCAGTGGTTTTACCGGCAAAAATACTTACAGAGTTTGTAAGGAAACTACCTGAGGATCTTGTTGAGCTTAAAACAAACCCCGAGAATCCCCTGCAGGTTCATATTACCTGCGGGTCAATCAAATTTGACCTTTCCGGGTATGCCCCTGACGAGTTTCCCAACTTACCTAGGGTAAAAGAGGATGCCATTAGCATTACCGTTAATGAAGGGCTGTTGCGGGAAATGCTTACACAGACGGAAGTAGCAGTAGCCCGCGAAGATACCAGACCTGTTTTAGCGGGATTACTCATGGAAGTAGAAAAAACCAAGTTAAAGTTCATAGCTACCGACGGTCATCGCCTGGCCTTTCGGCAAGCTGTAATTCCGGAAACTCAAGAGCTAAAAGCGATTATTCCCGGCAGGGCAGTTCAGGAACTAATAAAGATTTTAGACCCTGACATGGGTGAGGATGTTACTGTAAAAGTTGATAACTCCAATATAGCCTTTGATGTGAAAGGTGTAGCTTTGTCCTCCAGGTTGGTGGAAGGCAAATACCCCCCATACCAGCAAATCATTCCCACTGATTACAAAACAGCTGCGGTTGTCGACTCAGCAGAACTGACAGCAGCTTTGGAAAGGGCCGAGATTCTGGTTAGAGATGGGGGCAATAATTTAGTCAAATTTGATGTGGGGGAAAACGGCATAAGGCTTTCCGCCTACAGTCAGGATATTGGATCCATCGATGATTTTATAAGCGGTGGTGTTGAGGGCGAGCCTGTGGAAATTAGATTTAACGTCCGGCTGCTTCTGGATTGTTTTCGGAACATTAAGGACAGCGAAGTCAACATCGATTTAACGGGAGAATTTAGTCCCTGCATGATCCGACCTGTGGGAGAACACAATTACTTACATCTCGTATTGCCTGTAAGGGTAAGTTAGGAGCCAAGATGCTGCTAAAAATTAATACTGAGCATATAACCCTCAGCCAGTTTTTAAAACTAGTGGGACTAATAGGTACAGGTGGCCAGGCAAAAGATTTTATTGCCCAGAATCCAATCTTGGTTAATGGCTTAGTGGCAGAACAGAGGGGGAAGAAACTTTTCCCCGGAGATGTAGTCCAGGTCAACAAGAAAGTATTTACGGTAACCAGATGAAATGTATCTAAACTCAATTAATTTAAAGGGCTGGCGTAACTATCAAGAAGAGAAAGTGACTTTTGACCCTGGTATTAACCTGTTTTTAGGGAACAATGGTCAAGGAAAGACTAACCTATTGGAAGGAATATACTTTTTATCCACAGGCCAGTCCCCTCGCACCTCCAAGATCGAAGAATTAATTAATTGGCGCAGTCAGTACTTTTATTTAAAAGGAGAACTGCACAAAGGTGAAAGAAAGAATATCATTGAAATGGGAGGCGCCAGGGATGGCAGGAGAGTTAATAAAATTGATGGCGTTCCCCTGCAACGCCTGACAGAGATCGCCGGGCTGTTAAGTGCAGTCTTTTTTATGCCTGAAGATCTCACCCTTGTTAAAGGGGGGCCTGCTGCCAGACGGCGGTTTCTGGATATAGAGATAGGTCAGATTAGCACGGCCTATCGCTATACTATGGGAAATTACAAGAAATACTTAAGAGAGCGCAATGCCCTATTAAAATCTAAGTATCCCGATAAAATTCTCTTACAGGTCCTTACAGAAAAACTTGCAGATCTTTCTGGCCCCATAGTCAAGGAAAGAAATGATTATCTACAAAAACTAAGCCTGCTTACCAGGCTGAAGCATAGAAAGCTTAGTGGTAATATAGAGGAGTTAAATTTAAGGTATAATTGGTCTATAGAGCCAGGCCTTTCACGCCAACAAGTGTTGGCAAGGTTTGCAGAATCCAGCGCCTTGGAAAGGCAATATAGGCTGACCCTAGTCGGACCACATAAAGATGATTTTTCCTTTATTTTAAATGGAGTAGATCTTAGGGCTTTTGGTTCTCAGGGGCAACAGAGAACGGCAGTTCTAGCTATAAAACTGGCAGAAATTGAACTCATTAAAGCAGAGACAAATGAGTATCCACTGCTTCTACTAGACGATGTTTTTTCCGAGCTAGATGATGAAAGAAAGTCATTACTCCTTGAGTATTTGACAGACAGGGTGCAGACATTTATCTCCAGCGCCGAGGCTTTACCGCCTGGGGCAAAAGTAATCTCATATTGGATTGATTCAGGCAGAATTGGTGAAAGGATATGATTAAATGTTTTTGCACTTGGGTGCAGAAGTATCTGTGTATGGAGGAGATATCGTTGGTATCTTTGATTACCGGCTTTCTGAATTTGAATCCTTTCAGGAGTTCCTTACCTTTTCCCAATGGAATAGTGAGATTGTTACCCTTGAAGGCAAGACAAAATCCATCGTCATAAGTCAGGGGAAAATATACCTGACACCCGTCACTCCATCCACACTGGTTCGGCGCTGGGAGCACTACTCAAAAATAACTGCAGGAAAAAAATAATTGTGTGGGAAATATAGTTACCGTTGGAGGTGCAGCAATGAAAAAAGACACATATGGTGCAGAACAAATTCAAGTTTTGGAAGGATTAGACCCAGTGCGCAAACGCCCGGGCATGTATATTGGCTCTACGGGTTCTAAAGGGCTCCATCATTTAGTGTACGAAGTAATGGACAATAGTATTGACGAAGCCTTGGCTGATCGCTGTGACAAAATAGTCATTACTTTGCACAAAGATAATTCCGTTTCCGTTGTGGACAATGGACACGGGATACCCGTGGGCATTCATCCTAAGACGGGGGTTCCTGCCCTTGAACTAGTAATGACCAAGTTACATGCCGGAGGAAAGTTCGGAGGGTCAGGGTATAAAATCTCCGGCGGTCTACATGGAGTTGGGGTCTCAGTAGTTAATGCCCTTTCTCAGTGGCTAGATGTAGAGGTGTACACAGACGGAAAAATTCATTATCAACGCTTTGAGCGGGGAATCAAAGCCACCGAGTTGCAAGTTACCGGCGCAACAAAAAAAACTGGAACCAAAGTGACATTTTCTCCCGACCCTGAGATATTTGAAGAAATTTCTTTTGATTATAATATCCTCAACCAGCGCATCAGGGAATTGGCATTTTTAAACAAAGGATTGGAACTAGTCTTTACCGACGAAAATAGCGGAGAAAGTAATAAATATAAGTATGAAGGCGGGCTACGCTCTTATATCGAATTTTTGAATAAAAATAGGGACGTAATCCACAATGGTATTATTTATTTTGAGGGTATGCGGGACGATGTCGTGGTGGAATTCGCCATGCAATATCATACAGGCTACCAGGAAAACATTTTTTCCTTTGCCAACAATATCAACACCCAAGAAGGGGGCAGTCATGAAATAGGCTTTAAATCTGCCCTAACAAGGATTATCAATGACTACGCCCGGAAAAACAATATTCTTAAAAACGGCGATTCAAACCTTACGGGTGAAGATATTCGCGAGGGCTTAACTGCAATTATTAGCGTAAAGCTCCATGACCCACAGTTTGAGGGACAGACAAAGACAAAACTAGGCAACCCCGATGTCCGCGGGATTGTAGATTCCTTCACCAATGAGGAGCTTAATTTCTTTTTGGAACAAAATCCCTCTGTTGCCCGCAAAATTTTGGACAAGTCAGTTTCTGCTTCTCGGGCCAGGGAGGCAGCCAGACGCGCTCGAGAATTGACACGGCGTAAAAGTGCCCTGGAGGTATCCGCCCTGCCAGGAAAGCTGGCTGACTGTAGCGTCAAAGATCCTGCCATGGCGGAGCTGTTTATAGTTGAAGGGGAGTCTGCCGGCGGTAGCGCCAAGCAGGGCCGGGATCGGCGCAATCAGGCGATTCTGCCAATAAGGGGCAAGATTATCAATGTCGAGAAGGCTCGGCTTGAAAAGATACTGGCAAACGAAGAAATTAGGACCATAATCACCGCCTTTGGGACCGGCATTGGCGAAGAATTTGACATATCTAAGGCCAGATATCACAAAGTCATCATCATGACTGATGCCGACGTCGACGGAGCTCATATCCGCACCTTGTTGCTGACCTTTTTCTACCGGTATATGCGACCTTTGCTGGATGTCGGCTATGTTTATATTGCTCAACCCCCTCTCTTCCTGGTTAAGAAGGGCAAAAAGGAAAAGTACCTCTACACAGACAAAGAACTTGAGAACACCCTCAATGAGGTTGGGCGCGACGGCGTAATAATCCAGCGGTACAAGGGTTTAGGGGAAATGAACTTTGACCAGTTAAGTGATACAACTATGAACCCCGAAACCCGGACATTACTGCGGGTAACCCTTGAGGATGCTATTATGGCTGATGATATGTTTAACGTCCTCATGGGGGACAAAGTGGAACCACGGCGAGAGTTTATTGAAAAACACGCAAACATTGTCAAAAATCTTGACGTCTAGGAGAGAGTCGCATGAGAGAGTTTACCCACGGTAAAATTCTTCCCAGAGAAGTAAGCACAGAAATGAAACAGTCCTTTATGGACTACGCCATGAGTGTCATTACCGCCCGGGCCCTGCCCGATGTCAGAGATGGGCTTAAACCTGTTCATCGGCGCATTTTGTATGCCATGAACGATCTGAATCTTAGTCCTACAAAGGGATACAAAAAATCTGCCAGGCTTGTTGGGGAAGTTCTTGGTAAGTATCACCCCCATAGCGATGCGGCGTTATACGAAACCATGGTGAGAATGGCCCAGGATTTTTCTATTCGCTACCCCCTAGTGGACGGCCACGGAAACTTCGGCTCTGTTGACGGGGACTCTGCTGCTGCCATGAGGTATACAGAGGTGCGCATGACCAAGCTGGCTACAGTAATGCTGGCGGATATTGAAAAGAGCACTGTGGACTTTATGCCTAACTTTGACGAAACCTTGCAAGAACCCGTAGTCTTGCCCAGCCGCTTTCCCAACCTAATGGTAAACGGCAGCTCTGGAATAGCGGTAGGTATGGCCACCAACATGCCTCCCCATAATTTAGGGGAAGTAGTTGCTGGCATCAGCGCTATGATTGAAAACCCGGACATTACCAGCGAAGAGCTGATGAAATATGTCAAGGCTCCAGACTTTCCAACGGCTGGATTGATATTGGGCAGAGATGGGGTAAAAAAAGCCTATACCACTGGCAAGGGCTCCATTACCTTGCGGGGAGAAGTGCGCATCGAAACCTTGGCCAACGGAAAGCAAATACTGATTATTTCTGAGTTGCCTTACCAAGTAAATAAGGCAAAACTCATTGAAAAGATTGCCGAGCTGGTGCGGGATAAAAAGATTGAGGGCATTACTGACCTCAGAGACGAAACTGACCGCCATGGAATGCGGGTAGTTATTGAACTGCGTCGAGATGCAAACCCTCATATTATCCTTAATAAGCTGTACAAGAACACTCAGTTGCAACAGAATTTTGGGATCAATATGTTGGCTCTTGTCAACAACCGCCCTACGGTCTTGACGCTGCGGGACATGCTCTATCATTACCTAGCTCACCAGGAAGAGATTATCACCCGGCGCACCCGCCATGACTTAAATAAAGCAGAGGAAAGACTCCATATTCTCGCTGGTTTTATAATTGCCTTAGACAACCTTGATCTGGCAATATCACTGATTCGGAATTCCCGGGATGCCCAAGAGGCCAGAAATAGCCTTATGGCCCAGTTGCCCCTCAGCAACACGCAAGCCCAGGCAATACTGGATTTGCGCCTGCATCGCCTGACAGGCATGGAAAGAGATAAAATTCAGCAGGAGTTTGCAGAGCTTACCAAGCGTGTACAGGAATTAACTGAGATTTTGGCGGATCCGAGAAAAATCGGCGCGATAATCAAGGAAGAGCTTGAAGAAATCAGCAAACAATATGGTGATGAGCGCCGTACAAAACTTGTCAACAGGGATGGGGACCTGGAAATTGAGGACCTAATAGCCGATGAAGATGTGGTTATTACCATTACTCATCAAGGCTACATCAAGCGGATTTCAGTCAGCACCTATCGCAGTCAAAATCGAGGAGGGCGTGGGATTGCCGCGTTAAACAAGCGGGATGATGATTTTGTCACTCACCTTTTCATTACATCTACCCATAAGAACATCTTCTTTTTCACTAATTTCGGCCAGATGTACCGAAAGAAGGTCTATGAAATTCCTAAGGCCAGCAGAAATGCTCGGGGCACAGCCCTGGTAAACATCATTCCCCTGCGCTCAGGAGAAAAAATTAGCACAGTTATTCAAATTCAGGATTTTTCGCCGGATACCTACTTGGTTATGGCCACTAAGTCCGGATTTATTAAAAAGACCAGTCTGGACCTATTCGACACCAATCTTCGTTCTGGTCTCATTGCCACCAAGCTGATGGATAATGATGAACTCATTGGCGTAAGACTAACCACCGGAGATCAAGAGATTATACTTTTCACTAAGGATGGTTTGGCAATTCGCTTTAATGAATCCGAATTACGCCCCATGGGACGGGTTACCCGAGGAGTAAGAGGAATCAGGTTGGGCAAAGGGGATAAGCTTGTAGAGATGGTGGCCCTTGGCCGGGAAGGCCATATTTTACTGATTACTGAATCCGGGTACGGCAAACGAGTTGAATCCTCAGAATTCCGGGCTCAGGCTCGGGGAGGCAAGGGAGTTAAATCCATAGGCACCACAGACAAGAGCGGCACTCTTGTAGCTGGCAAGATGGTTACTCCTAATGATGATCTAATGATTGTAACTGCCAAAGGAGTCCTCATTAGACAAAAGATGGACGGAGTCTCTATTCTCCGCCGACCAGCCCGAGGATTGAAATTAATTAAATTGGATCAAGGGGATGAAGTTGTGGCGGTAGCCAGCTTGGTTCCCGAAGATATAGATGAATAAATAAAAATAACAGAGTCCCCCCCAAAGGGACTCTTTATTTTTTCAAAACCAGGGCAATATATAGAAAAGAAGATAGGGGGATTATTATGCGACCGGTTTGGAAAGGTGCAGTGAGTTTTGGCTTAGTCAACATTCCGGTAAAGATGTACACAGCCAGCGAGGACAAATCCATAAAGTTTAAATATCTACACAGCAAGTGTAATACGCCATTAAAATATCAACGGACCTGCCCTCGCTGCAAACAGGAGGTAGAATGGGCAGAGATTGTTCGAGGATATGAGTATCAAAAAGAGAGATTTGTAGTGATGCAGGATGAAGACTTTGAAGCTATACCCACAGAAAAGACCAGGACTATAGACATTCTGGATTTCTGTCGCCTTGAGGAAATTGATCCCATCTACTACGAAAAGAGCTACTACCTAGGTCCTGAGGAAACCGGAAAAAAAGCATATAATTTACTTGTTGGTGCCCTTAAAGAGACCAATAGAGTAGCGGTGGCGAAAGTTGTAATTCGCTCAAAACAGGCCCTTGCCGCCCTGAGGATCTATAATAATGTCTTGATTATGGAGACCATGAAGTATCCCGATGAGGTGCGGTCTCAGCAGGAGGTGCCTGGGATTGACAGAGATATACTAGCTGGCGAAAGAGAGACAAAAATGGCCACCCAGTTGGTGGAGAATATGACGGCAGATTTTTCACCAGAAAAGTATACCGATGATTATCGCCAGGGACTGCTGGACATAATTCAAGGCAAGCTTCAGGGAGAAGAACCCCTTCCCTCTTCTGCCCCACCACCAGAGGGAGTGGCTGATTTAATGGAGTCCCTGCGGGCAAGTTTGGAAGCTATCGAAAAAGAAAGATTCACTCCAGCCCCTCCAGAGAAGGCTAAGAAAAAGGGCCGGGTGGGATAATGGAGCCCGGGGGAGTCAGTGTAATGGAACCGGTTTTAGCTAAAGAGGTTCCACTGGGCCCAGGCTATGTCTATCAAGTAAAATGGGATGGAGTGCGCATGCTTGCTTTTATTGACCAGGGAGAAGTCATCCTGCAGAATAAGAGGGGAAGGCTGAAAACCAAGACATTTCCGGAATTGTATTGCCTGGGAAATATCAGCAAGGGCTTGGCCATTTTGGACGGCGAGATTGTAGCCCTGCGCAATGGCAAGCCAGACTTCTCCCAGATTCTACGGCGTAATTTCCTGGAGCAGCCGGGGCCGGGAGCACCACCAATTTCCTACGTCATCTTTGACATTCTTTGCATAGAGGGCCGAGATTTGCGCCGGGAGCCCTTAAGCCTCAGACAAGAAGTCTTGGAAAGTATAAAATTTCCCCCGGGACCGGTGTCAGTCATAGAAAACTTCACTCAAGGGGAAAAACTGTATACCATCACAGGAGCCAATGGTTGGGAGGGAATTGTTGCGAAGGAAATATCCAGTCCATACCACGGTGGAAAATCATCCAAGTGGCAAAAGATCAAGCACCTACAACGGGAAAAGTTTTGGATTGTTGGCTATACATCTAATCAAGGGAACCTGGCATCTCTGCTTTTGGCCCAAGATTTTGGTGAAGGGCTTAAATTTTGTGGAGGAGCAGCAAGTGGCCTCAGCCAGAAAAATAAAAGAGATCTTCAAACACTCTTACATCCCTTGCTTATTGCTAAGGGGATACCTGTGCCGGTAGCGTATAAGCAGTCAAATTGGGTTCGGCCTTTACTGCAAGTTGAGGTTGAGTTTATGGAATGGACGGAGACCTTTACCTTGAGAGCACCGGTGGTAAAATTATTGTTTTTGGAGGAAAGGGAATTTGCATTATCTTGAAATCCAGGGGAAACAAGTGAGAATAACAAATCCCGATAAAGTGTTTTGGCCAGAAACCGGCACCACAAAAGGGCAAATGATAGAATATTACATTAAAGCGTCTCCCTTACTTCTTCCCTGCCTTGAGGGGAGGTTGGTTTCGCTACAAAGGTTTCCCCATGGAGTTCAAGGCAAAGGATTCTACCAAAAAAACTGTCCTGACAACGCCCCCCAATGGGTGAGAACCTATACTCTGGCGGGCAAAAGCGGCAAAGAAACCCACTGGGTCCTCATAGAAGATTTGCCAACTTTAGTATGGCTGGCTAATTCAGGGGTAATCGAATTCCATCCCTGGCTATCCAGCATCGGCAGCATTAATTATCCTGATTATGCTGTGTTTGATTTGGATCCAATGGAGAGGTATGGCATTGACGAAGTGCGTCAGGTGGCTCAAGCTATAGGAAGACTGTTGGATAGGCTTGAACTACTAGGTCGAGTAAAGACTTCGGGGGCCACCGGTCTCCAAATCTTTGTGCCATTGGTGCCGGTGTATACATACATTCAAGTCCGAGATTTTGTCCATGCCTGTTGCCGAATAATCCACAAAGACTTCGCTAACTGGACTACCCTAGAAAGAAGCATCGCTAATAGGCAGGGGAAAATATATTTAGATTATATGCAGAATGCTATGGGACAGACTATTATATCAGCCTTTAGTTTGCGCCCGCAGCCTCTTCCCACACTGTCCTTTCCTCTGGAGTGGGATGATTTGCAGGAATCCATTGACCCAAGGGAATATTCACTTCATACCCTGGATTTCTCTGGGATGTCTCCCTCCTGGGTTGAAAAGACACCTGGGCAACGCCTTGAGAATGCAGCAGAACAGATTAAGAATATGCTATATTAAAACAGATGCAGGATTTTTTTTATACCAAGTCGAAGTAAAGGAAGGATTGGCACCAATTGTGAGGAGGAGATTGTTGTGAAGAACTATAGCACAGAGAAACTGCGTAATATTAGCATTATTGGACATGGTGGCTCCGGAAAGACTACTTTAACAGAAAGTATGCTCTTTTATTCCGGTGCAACCCAGAGGATTGGCAGAGTGGAAGATGGCACCACCACTACTGATTACGATGCTGATGAAATCAAAAAACAGATAACCATTAATGCCACAATCGCCCCAGTCGAATGGAAAGACTCCCGGATAAATTTTATTGACACCCCGGGATACTTTGACTTTGTTGGCGAAGTCATTAGCTCTTTACGGGTGGTGGAGGCAGTCCTTGTCACTTTGTGCTCCGTTTCAGGGGTAGAAGTTGGCACAGAGAAAGTATGGAAATTGGCTAGCGAGCTGAATCTACCGCGGATTTTCTTTATGAACAAAATAGATCGGGAAAACGCCAACTTTGAGAAAACCCTGGCGGAGGCACAACAACAGTTTGGCGCCAACGTCATTCCCCTCCAATTGCCTATTGGCAGTGAAGAGGACTTTAAAGGCATCGTAGATATCTTACAAATGAAGGCGTTTATGTACTCAGGCAATAAGTTTGATTCAGTTGAAATTCCTGACAACCTTAAAAGCAAAGCTGAGCAATACCGGGAACAGCTAATAGAAATAGCCGCTGAAACCGATGATGAGCTTACACTAAAATACCTTGAAGGGGAAGAACTTACTCCCGAAGAAATCCAGAGAGGCGTGCAACAAGCTATTGATTCCGCAAAATTGTTCCCCTTACTGTGCGGTTCAGCAGCGAAGGGAATTGGCATTCCCCAACTCTTAGATTTTCTCGTCTTTGCCGCTCCAGCCCCTGGGGACACTGCCCTGGCCATAGATGAAGAAGGCAAGACAATAAATATTTCCGCTGGCCAGGAAGAGCCTTTCCGGGCCTTGGTCTTTAAAACTATGGCTGACCCCTTTGTAGGGAAGGTTAGCTTTCTCCGGGTCTATAGCGGCGAGCTGGCATCAGATACTCAGGCAATTAACATTAACACCGGAAAGACTGAAAGGGTGGGACAGCTTTTCTTGTTCCGCGGCAAAACCCAAATACCAATAACCAAGGCTATTCGCGGTGACATTGCCGCTGTTGCCAAGCTCCAAGAGACCAATACCGGTGATACTTTAGGGGACAAAGGCAATAAATATAAATTAAAGGGAATTGACTACCCTGTACCTATGGCTTCGTTTGCAGTAGAACCAAGATCCAAAAATGACGAGGAAAAGGTCGGTGCAGGTTTGGCGAAGTTCCTGGAAGAGGATCCCACATTTAGGGTTGAGCGCAATGCCGAGACTAAGCAAACATTGATTTACGGAATGGGTGACACTCACCTAGAGATTATTGTCAGCCGCTTAGCGAAAAAATTTGGCGTTGATGTTGACCTTACAAAGCCCAAGATTCCCTATAAAGAGACAATCAAAGGCTCCGCTGTGGTAGAAGGAAAGCACAAAAAGCAATCTGGTGGCCGCGGTCAGTATGGTCATGTAAAGATTAATTTTGAGCCCTTGCCTCGGGGTGAACAATTTGAGTTCGTCGATAAGATTTTTGGAGGATCAGTGCCCAGGAACTATATTCCCGCGGTTGAAAAGGGTCTGATTGAAGCAATGGAGCAAGGCGTTCTAGCGGGATTTCCCGCAGTTGATATCAGAGCGACCCTTCTAGATGGTTCCTACCATAATGTGGACTCCTCGGAAATGGCATTTAAAATTGCTGCTTCCCTTGCCTATAAAAAAGGTGTCCAGGAGGCCAAGCCGATTATATTAGAGCCAATCTACAGTGTGGAGGTTAAGGTCCCGGAAAATTTCATGGGGGACATTATGGGAGATATGCCTTCTCGCCGCGGGCGGGTGGCGGGAATGGAACCCCAAAACGATGGAACCCAGGTTATTCGGGCTCAGGTACCCCTTGCAGAAATGTATGGCTATGCTGTAGACCTGCGCTCAATGACCCAGGGCAGAGGTGAGTATAGCATGGAGTACTCCCACTATGAAGAAGTGCCGGCAAATATAGCCGAAAAAATAATTGCAGAACAACAAAAAGACGATTCTGCGGAGTAACTTAAAAAAACCGGGTTGAAATGCCCGGTTCCTTCTTTTTTAAAACAAAACCATAATTTTGTGGTTTCCAAAGGCGGATTTTTAGGGTAAAATATAAATATATAGAAATGGAAAATTTACTTTTGCCCAATTCTGGCCATGTGCTTTAATTGACTTAGACGGCATGGTATGTTACAATTTTTTGCGTCACCTGTTGGAGGGGTGTCCGAGAGGTTGAAGGAGCTGGTCTTGAAAACCAGTGACTCGAGAGAGCCGTGGGTTCGAATCCCACCCCCTCCGCCATTTAGCAGACTGGAGAGATGCCCGAGCCGGCCGAAGGGGATCGCCTGCTAAGCGATTAAGTGAGCTTAAACTTGCTTCGAGGGTTCGAATCCCTCTCTCTCCGCCATAATGTGCCCGTAGCTCAGCTGGATAGAGCGTTTGACTACGAATCAAAAGGCCGCAGGTTCGAATCCTGCCGGGCACGCCATTGCCGATATTGCTGGCTGGAGACAATAGGTCAAAGGCCAGTCTTGTTTATAGAATTCGCGCCCGTAGCTCAGGGGATAGAGCAACGGTTTCCTAAACCGTGTGCCGGAGGTTCGATTCCTCCCGGGCGCACCACTGATAATTTGGTGATGTATAATGAATCATAAAGTTTTTATGTCTGTTGCCCTAGCTGCTGCTAATAAGGCCTATAAGGCCGGGGAAGTTCCTATTGGTGCTGTTGTTGTTAGTGATGACAACAAAATCCTGGCCGTGGCCCACAATCGCAGGGAGATAGACAGAGATCCCGTTGCCCATAGCGAAATCCTTGCTATCCGACAGGCAGCAAAGGTTCTGGGGGATTGGCGCCTCTATGGCTGCAAAATTTATGTCACACTGGAGCCCTGTCCCATGTGTGCTGGTGCAATTTTGCAAGCGCGAATTAAGACTGTGTATTACGGCGCCAAGGATCCTAAGGCGGGGGCATTTGGTTCTCTTCTTGACCTAAGACGAATACCCGGTTATAATCATCATCTGGAGGCCTTTGGTGGCATTATGGCCAAGGAATCCAGTGCACTATTAAAAAAGTTTTTTAAACAACTAAGATGATGCGGAGAGATGGCTGAGCCCGGCTGAAAGCGCTCGCCTCGAAAGCGAGTGGACGGTAGTCCCGTCCCGTGAGTTCGAATCTCACTCTCTCCGCCAAAAAAAACATGGAGAGATGGCTGAGTTTGGCTGAAGGCGCTCGCCTGGAAAGCGAGTAGACGGGGTTAACTCGTCTCGAGGGTTCGAATCCCTCTCTCTCCGCCACAGAATTAATCTTGGCCGTGCTAGATGGGGAGGTAGCGGTGCCCTGGAACCTGCAACCCGCTGTAGCAGGATTGAAGACCTACGTTGAGGCATCTCAGCTGTGGGGCCTGGTGCCGGTAAGTGGTGTTGACGGCTGGGTCCTGGGCAATCGATCTCTGTAAACCCCGTCAGGTCCGGAAGGAAGCAGCGGTAAGCAGAAGTGTCGATGTGCCCCAGGGTCGCCTGGCTCGAGCTAACTGCCGGAGTGCCGCCTGGAGCTGAATGTCGAAAGTAGGGCACGGCCAATAAGATTTTCACTGCAATCGCCTAAAGGCGATTGTTTTTGCATTGGTGAAGATATATAAAGTATAATAAAGGGGAGAGGAGGGAGTACTGTGCTCTATCAGTCCCTGTACCGTCAATACAGACCTATGGGTTTCCAGAAAGGGTTTATTGGCCAGGAACATATTGTCAGGACACTGCAGAATTCTTTACAGACGGGGCGGCTTGCTCATGCGTACTTGTTCTCAGGTCCCCGTGGCACAGGTAAGACTACAACGGCAAAAATTCTTGCCAAAGCAGTAAACTGTCTTAGCGCTGACAAGCCTGTGATGGAGCCATGCAATCGGTGTGAGCTCTGCTTGGCCGTTAATCAGGGCAACGCAATGGATGTAATTGAAATGGACGCTGCTACAAACAGAGGGATTGAAGAGGTCCGGGATTTGCGTGACAGAGTTAAATACGCTCCAGCCCTAGGCAGGTACAAAGTATACATAATTGATGAAGTGCATATGCTCACTACGGAGGCCTTTAATGCCTTACTGAAAACACTGGAAGAACCTCCTGCCCATGTAATATTCATTTTGGCTACCACTGAGCCCCAAAAAATACCTGCTACGATTATATCCCGCTGTCAGCGCTTTGACTTCCGACCCCTTACTGAAGACCTGATTGCTACTCACCTGCAATCAATTGCTCAACAAACAGGGGTAAACCTCAATCAGGAGGCGGCAAATATCTTGGCTTTTCGTGCTCAAGGTGGGATGCGAGATGCCATCGGTCTCTTAGAACAGGTCATTGCCTTTGCCCAAGAGGATATCACCCCGGAGCAGGTATGGCAGGCCCTGGGCACCGTGGACAAGGCCCGATTAGTTGAACTGGTTAGTTCTATGGCCGCCAAGGACATCGGGGCAGTACTCAAGCTTCTGGATGAGTTTGGCAATATGGGCCTTGACTTTCGACAACTGCTGACGGACTTGTTGGAGCTGCTGCGGGAAAAGTTGCTACAAGTTACAGGGGCCAGAAAGACCAAGATCAGTGATGACCTGGGCCTTAAGACTGCCCCAGAAATAATGACTATGATGGACTCTGTGGCCTCTGGTCTTCAAGACAGTCGACGCTGGACCCATCCTCGTCTGGCTACAGAATTGATAATGATAAAAATCTGCAACAGTTTAAAATCTGGGCCCGTCAGGGAACAAAAACAACCCCCTGCAGTAAAATCCCCAAAAAAGGTAAAACAGGAGAAGCCGGTTGCTGGGGAAAAGTGGGATGACGTACTGAGCTTAGTAAAGGGAGAGAGCATTTCATCTTACGCCTGGCTGAAAGAGGCTACACCATTCATTGAGGCAGACAGCCTGGTGTTGGAATACCCTGGGAATTACGGTCTTCACTGCGAAAATATAGTCAAACCGGAACATCGGCAAGTACTAGTCCTGGCTTTTAGGCAAGTCCTGGGAATAGATGTATATACCGTGAGAACACGAGAATAGGAGCTGACCATTATATGGGAATGAATAAGGCAATGAAGCAAATTCAAAAGATGCAGGCAGACATGAAAAAAATGCAAGCCGAATTAGAATTCAAAAGGATCTCCGCTACCGTTGGCGGCGGCATGGTGGAAGCTGTTGTGGACGGCAATCGAAGAATCGTTGAAATAAAGATTGCACCAGAGGTAGTTGATCCCGAAGATATTGAGACCTTGCAGGATTTGCTGCAGGCCGCAGTCAATGAGGCATTGCGTAAGGCTGAAGAACTTGTGGCAGAAGAAATGCAGAAAATCACTGGGGGATTGCAGCTTCCACCTGGGATGTTTTAGTGATGCGCTATTATGACAGCTTGTCCCGACTAATTGCTCAATTTCAGAAGCTACCTGGGGTAGGCAACAAGACCGCTCAAAGGTTGGCTTTTTATGTTCTAAAAATGCCGGAAGCCGAGGTGCGGAGTTTTGCCTCCACCTTAGTAGAAGCTCGCTCAAAATTGCTCACCTGCAGTAGTTGTGGCAACATGACCGACAGTGACCCCTGTCCCATATGCCTTGACCCCAAAAGGGATGACAAGTATATTTGCGTGGTTCAGGAGTCCAAGGATATCCTGGCTTTGGAACGGACTAATGAATTCAGAGGCCGTTACCATGTACTCCACGGTGCCATTTCCCCTTTGGACGGGATTGGCCCGGATCAGCTTAACCTGAAATCCCTTCTCAAAAGAGTTCAAAATTCTCCCCCGGAGGAAATAATTGTTGCCACTAATCCCAATGTCCAGGGGGAGGCCACTGCAATGTACCTTGCCCAAATTCTAAAACCCTTGAATATTACCGTCACACGCATAGCCCATGGGTTGCCTGTGGGAGGAGATTTGGAGTATGCAGATGAAATGACCCTGGCAAGGGCTTTGGCGGGCAGGCAGCAAATTTAGCAGGTTTAGTGATTAAACCGGCATAAACAGTCAATACTATCTGGTAGAAACTAGAGGATGGTGTTGATCGGTGTATGCTGCCAGCAAATCCAATGGATCCGGGATACTTGGCCAGCAAGTCTCTCAGCCCGGGGATAAACAAATTTTATACGGTTTAGTTAGCCAGGCAAGAGATCAGTGGGAAATGGCCAGGGAATACTTTGAATTTGTCAAGGACCCGGATCTTGTTGACTTGGCAATTAACAATTTGGAAGTAGCTGAAAAACGCTATAATTATTTACTGAAACAATTGCGACAAGATTAACCTGCCTTGGCAGGTATTTTTTTTCTCTTGAGCAATTATCAATGTTCTGTTATACTAATTACGGTTTCAGTGTTATAGCCCGCAGGGGGCGGGTAAATGAATCCGCGGCGACTGTTGCATAGAATTTCTACTTTGTATTATAACAGCTGCCGCTGAGGAGGGCTGTATTAAGACAGTGAGAATCGTGGAGGCGTTTGTCGGTGAATATGCAAGTGGCAAAAGCGAGAATGCAATTAATAGAAGCCTTGAATTGTTGGCCGAAAACCATAAAGTCACCTTGGTGGATTTAGATACCGTTGAGCCCTTCTACACCTTGCGGCCTCTAAAAAAGGATTTGCAGGGGATGGGCCTTAATGTAATTGCCTGGTCTCCTGAGGAGACCATGGGCTTAGGAGAAGCGGGCTCATTGCTCAGGCAGGAAATGATCTGGGCCCTGAAAAATGAAGGCAGTATCATTTTGGATATTGGCTATGGAGTCCATGGGGCAAACATTTTTAATCTCATTGAGGGAGCCACTTCCGATCCGGATTTAAAAGTATATGCTGTTGTCAGCACCGCCCGTCCCATGACGGCGACGAAAGAAGATATCGTCGAATATATTAAAGATTTAGGCAAGGTAGACGGCCTAATTAACAACACTCATCTGGGCAATGAGACTACTCCAGAGGTAATTGAGGAAGGCTCTCAGATTGTTACTGAAGCTGCCTTGGAATTGGGGATTCCCGTTATTTATACGGCGGTAAGCCAAGAACTTGCCCACCAATTCCCTGGCACAGACAAAATGGGAAATCCCATTAAGGTAATCAAACGCTTTATGCCCCAAGCATTTTGGTAAGACGAACCGGTAATACGGTCTTTTACAATTAGAGAGGGTAAAATAAGTAGGAGGAGTGATATTCATGAGTGAAAAGCCTGTAAAAGGTTCAAGGCGTGTATTCATGACAGGTAACGAAGTATGTGCCTGGGCCGCCCTGGCAGCTGAAGCAGATATCATGTACGGATATCCAATCACGCCCCAGACAGATATCATGCAGTACTGGACCCGCCTTGCACCCAAGTATGGCAGAAAGTTTTTGCAGACAGAAGACGAAATATCTGCAGGGTTTACAACGGTTGGCGGTGTAATTGCCGGTAAGCGTGCGTTCTCAGCTACTACTGGCCCTGGAAACACTTTGTTCCAGGAACCAATGTCTATGGCGGAAATGATGCGCATTCCCACAGTGGTCATCATCCCCCAAAGGGGTGGCCCATCTACCGCTACAGTAATTTATTCCCAACAGGAAGTCACTATGACCACCTTTGGCGGCAACGGTGAAGGATTCCGGATTGTCTATTCCACGGCAGGCCATCAAGATCTATATGACTATACAATTAAGGCGTTTAACACTGCTTGGAAGTACAGATTCCCCACCTTTGTCTTGGGGGACGGCTACCAGGCAAAAATGCGCGAACCCCTGACCATTTATGATCCCGCGGAACGTGGAATTGAGATGGTGAAAACCGAACCCCTGGTTGGACTGCCGGGTACCCCTGGGGTGGATCGGCCGGTACAATATCTACGCAACACGTATAATACAGAAGAAGAGTTGTACGATGTGGTAATGTCAATCGCAAAAGATTATGAAAAGGCTGCCCCAGAAATTATGGAGTGGCAGGACTTCGATACAGATGGCGAAATGGATGTCCTTATTCTGGCCCACGGAGTTGTCTCCCGTGCTGCCCAAGGGGCTCTTCCCCTGCTTAAGGATGCAGGTATTCACGCCGGTCATTTCCGGCCAATTACCCTGAGGCCAATGCCAGAGGAGCAGATGCGCCAGGCGGCTGCCAAGGCAAAACGTATCCTGGTAGTGGAATCCGCTTATGGCCAGTTTTTGAAACTAGTTAAAGAAGCCCTTTATGGAATGGATAAGCCCATAGATACTCTGTTGCGTCCCGGTGCCGGCGTCACCGCCGAAGAAATAGTCCACCGGATTCAGGAAGGGAGGTAAGAGCTATGACACGCGAAAAAGTTGCTTTAGCTCCTCATATGCCGAAATGCTGGAACCCCGATACCAAACCCCATAAATTCTGTCCCGGTTGCGGTCACGGTCTTGCCCTGAAAATGCTGGGTGAGGCAATTGATGAACTGGGTATTCAGGATAAAGTCGTATTTGGATGTGACATTGGCTGCTCCCTTTTGGCCTGGGACTTCTTTAACGTGGATTCCGTTCAGACTCATCACGGCCGCACCACCCCAGTTATTACCGGAATAAAGCGGGCTCGCCCGGAAATCATCGGTATCGCCTATATGGGAGACGGCGGCGGTTATGCCATAGGAGCTCAGCATTTGGTTAATTCTGCCACACGGAACGAAAAGGTTACAGCTATTCTTATCAACAACACGAACTATGGAATGACTGGCGGCCAGATGGCCCCCACTACTTTGCCCGGCCAAAAGACAGAAACCACCCCTTATGGTCGTGATCCAAAAGAAACTGGGTACCCCACCCTGGGACCTGAAATGGTAGCTGCTATAGCTAGGGAAGGTGCATATGTAGCTCGTGGCAGTATTTCCAATCTTCGGCAGTTGAAAAAGTACCTTAAAAAAGCCATTCAAAATCAAATGGATGGCAACGGCTTTTCTTTTGTCGAAGTGCTTTCTAGCTGTCCCACCAACTGGAGGACCAATGCCGAGGCCACATGGAGCTTTGTTGAAAAGGACATGGCCGAGTACTTCCACGTCGGTGAATTTAAAGTTCCCGGCCTAAAGGAGGAGAAGTAGTTATGGCAATCAGAATTGTCCTTGCCGGTGAAGGCGGCCAAGGGGTTCAGATTATCGCCAACATGCTAGCTGAATCTGCTTACGCAGAGGGCAAAGAAGCTGTATATATCCCCAATTTTGGCGTTGAGCAACGTGGTGGAGTATCTATAGCCTATGTGCAGATAGATGACAAGAGCATCGGTTCGCCAAAATTCCCCAAAGCCGACATCGTAGTTGCCCTGAGCAATCGCGCTGTCGATCGCACCCGTCAATATGTAGATGAAAGAACCACCTTTATTTATGATACCTCTCTTATCTCTGCTGCGGAAATTGCTGAGGAGGCTATGGGGATCCAAGCCATTGAAGCAGATCCCAGATCCCAGCGAACCACAGAGCTTACCGATAGTACTAAAAAGAAGGATCAGGTAAAGCTTCCGGAAAACGCCGCAAATACCATTGGCATCCCTGCCAATGATATTGCAAAAAACGAATTGCACCCCCGTGTCTTCAACATCATTATCCTTGGCACTTTGCTTAAGGCCACTGCGGTGGTCCCCTTGGAGCGTATTAAAGAAGCCATTGAGGATAAGCTTGGGGCTAAATTCGAAAAGAATCCTGCTTTAAGAGAGCTCAACTACAAGGCTTTGGACAAGGGTATGAGCCTGGTAGAGCGCCTAGTTTAGGGGGTGAATTCATTGGCAGAAGTAGCAAAAAAGACAGCTCTTACCCAAGACGGAAAAAAAGCCAGCTTCAACCTTTTCCCCGAATTGTGCAAAGGCTGCGGTTTATGTATTCAAAAATGTCCTGTTAAAATCATTGTTTGGTCCACTGACTTAGGCGTTTATGGCACTCCAGCAGTATGCACCAATGACCAAGATAAGTGCATCGCTTGTAAGAATTGTGAAATGGTGTGTCCAGATGCGGCCATTCGCATTGTAAAAACCGAAGAAAAATAAGATTTTGGGCAGCGGAAGCTGCCCTTTTTGCATACTGCGATGCTTAATAAAAGCTATTAAAATATTGATTTAAACCAGGTCAAGTCTTCCTGGGTTATACTGGATAGCAAACGCAGGAGCAGGTAATAGACTGCTGCCGCAAATAGAATGCTTATGGGGAGCCATTGGAAGCCTAGGGCATTGAGCATTATGTTTGAGATAATCAGGGCATTGAGCATAGCGAACAGCAGTTTGCCTATTTCCCCCGCTCTTATTTTCAGGGGAACGAATTTCCGCAGGCGGTTTGTGCTCAAGGCAAAGTTCAGAGTCCTAGTAAGTACCAGGGTAAAAATATAACCTGGGATGCCAAATTTTGGTAGCAGTATGTAAATGAGACTAACTCCTACTAGGGATTCAAAAATATTGTAGCCCATAGAGGACACCTGCTGGCCAATGCCCTTGAGCATTCCATCCACAAGTGAATCCATGTATATAATGGGGACTAAGACGGCGAGGATCTTTAGATAATATCCTGCCTCGCTGCTATTATATACTGCAGTGCCCAGTTCCGAAGAGAAACGAAAGAAGATACCAAAGATTCCCACGGAGGATAGCAGCCCGAGATTTAGCACCCGGTTGACGATATAGCTCAGTCGGTTAGGGCGGCCCTGGGCTTGGCATTCTGCCAATTCAGGGACAATAAGGTCCGAGATGGCATTGAGAAAAACCGAGGGGAACATCAGGAGGGGTATGGCCATGCCCTGAATTGTACCATAGGTAGCCAAAGCCGTTTCTCCGGAGGCGCCGCTTTTTTTAAGCCCATAGGGAATGAGGGTTTGCTGAACAGTGCGGATGATTGAGGTTACATAAGCACTAAGGGCCACCGGGAGGGCGATTTTCAGCAATCTCTGGGGCAGATCTTCGCTACTGGCCTTGCCTGTATAGATACGGCTATCTGCCCGGTAGAGAAAAAATAAAAATAGACAACTGGTCACCTCACCAATACAGGCACCAATGGCTATTCCGGCACAAGCATACTCCAGCCCCCTTGGCAGTAAGGCCAATAAGGAAATTACTGTTGCTCCAATCCGAAAAGCCTGCTCTGCAATTAGCACCCCAGACAATTTAAGGACTCGGCGAACTGCGGTAAAATAACCACCCAGCACAGCACAGGTGGCCAGGAAGGGTAGGCTAAAGGCAAGAATGCGCAGTGATAATATTGTCCTGACCTCCCCCAGCCACTGTCTGCCGATGAATCCGGCCGTGATAAATAAGATCACGGCGACGATAGTGCTGATAATCAGAGCGTAAACAAGACATAATTTCAAAGCCCTCTTGGCACCAGCTTCCCTTCCGGTACCAAGTTCCTCAGCAACTAAGCGCGTGACTGCCAAGCGGCTCCCTGAAATAGCAAAGGTAGCAGCCAGGTAATAAATTGACATTACTAATTGCACTAAGCCCAGGCCGGCGGCGCCAATTTTTTGGGAAAGGTATACTTGAAAGGACATGCCAATTGTCCTCAAGAGCAGGGACGCACCAGTTAGGGTTAAGAGATTTAAAAAAATCAGTTTTACACGTTTCAATTATTACCACCTCGAAATCCTATACGCTAGTTATATTTCTAAGGGGTAAATTATAGACTGCCACAAATTCGGGTGTCCTGGAATTTGTCGAAGTTGTGAAGAGCCCTGCAAACTGGTATAATACGTTAATTATCAAAAACGATGGGGGAATTGCGATGCAGAAGATATTAGATGTTGCTCTGACTTTTGATGATATTCTCTTGGTTCCAGCTAAGTCTACGGTGCTGCCTGGCCAAGTTAGTCTAAAATCTAAGCTAACCAGGAATATCAGTGTCAACATCCCATTGCTTAGTGCCGGTATGGATACCGTCACCGAGTATCGTATGGCCATTTCATTGGCACGAGAAGGTGGCATTGGCATTATCCACAAGAATATGTCTATTGAAGAGCAGGCCAAGCAGGTTGACACAGTTAAGCGCTCAGAGCACGGAGTCATCACCAACCCATTTTCTCTGGAGCCAGAGGCTACCGTTCGGGAGGCCGATGCACTAATGGCCAGGTATCGCATATCCGGGGTGCCCATTGTTCGTGGGCAAAAGTTAGTTGGCATAGTCACCAACAGAGATATCCGCTTTGAAACAAATTTTGATCGTAAGGTATCGGAAATCATGACCAGTAAGAATTTAGTGACTGCCCCCGTTGGAACCACCCTGGACCAAGCTCTGGGAATTTTGGCCACACATAAAATTGAGAAACTGCCCTTAGTGGATGGAGATTTCAACCTACGGGGCCTGATAACAATTAAGGATATTGAAAAAGCAAAGACTTACCCCCACTCTTCCCGGGATAAACAAGGAAGACTGTTAGTAGGAGCTGCCGTTGGCGTCACCCAGGACACATTTCAACGAGCTGCTGCTCTAGTGGAAGCCAAGGTAGATGTAATAGTAGTCGACACCGCCCATGGGCATTCCCAGGGGGTGCTGGAAACAGTGAAAATGCTAAAAAAGGCACTGCCCGATGTTGACATCGTTGCCGGTAATGTTGCAACTGCCGAAGCTACCAAGGATTTAATCGCTGCTGGCGCCGATGCTATTAAAGTAGGTATCGGTCCAGGTTCCATTTGCACCACTAGAGTCGTCGCCGGTGTAGGTGTACCTCAGGTTACCGCAATCATAAACTGTGTGCAGGCCGCGAAAGGCTCTGGAGTGCCGATCATCGCCGATGGCGGCATCAAGTTCTCCGGGGATCTAGTCAAGGCCATTGCTGCCGGTGCTGATACCGTCATGATCGGCAGCATGTTGGCGGGAACAGATGAAAGCCCAGGGGCCATAGAAATCTACCAGGGTCGTAGTTATAAAGTTTACCGGGGAATGGGTTCCATTGGTGCTATGCGAGCAGGCAGTAAGGATAGATACTTTCAATCTAATCAGCAGAAGCTGGTCCCAGAGGGCATTGAAGGCCGGGTTCCCTACAAGGGATCTGCAGCAGATTCAATCTTTCAACTTATGGGGGGCTTGCGGGCAGGCATGGGGTATTGCGGGGCACCGGATATTCCTGCATTACAAAAGGCCCAGTTTGTTCAGATCACAAACGCTGGGCTCCAGGAAAGCCATCCTCACGATGTTCATATTACTGCAGAAGCACCAAACTACGGCAAACTCACATAGACTGTTAATAGAATAAGCCCAGGATAAATTGGTAAAATATTGGCAACTACAGGGTAAGGTTGGTGATGAACATGGATACCGCAAACCCAAGATGCCACATATGCCAGGAAAGTTCTTCAGACGGCGTTGGCGTGGCGGCAGGATATATCTGTTCCGATTGCCTGAGGCTCATATGCAGCATCCAGGTGGGGGACACATTGTATTCTTACTATGTTGCCAAGCTCAAGGAATTATGGCAGGCGGGATAGGGAAAGCAATTGCCTTTCCCCTTTTTTATTATGTATAATGAAAGAAACAGTGTAAAGGACAGTTATTATGGAACTGAGAAAAAGACTAGCGCAATTATCACATGAGGATAAGTATCCCTTTCATATGCCAGGCCATAAAGGACGGTTTTCCTCCCTCATTGGAAATTTTGATACCACAGAGATCCCCGGTCTCGACAACCTTCATTGCCCCCAGGATGTCCTCAGCCGTGCCCAAGACACAGTGGCAGGTATATACAAAGCGGCAAAGACATATTTTTTGGTAAATGGCAGCAGTGTGGGTATTATGGCTGCTATTGCAGCTCTGACCAAACCGGGGGACTGCGTCCTGGTAGTAAAGAACTGTCATAAGTCGGTGCTGGCAGGTTTGGTGCATAGTGGGGCAATGCCAGTGTGGATTGACCAGTCTCTATGTCCCAACCTTCGCCATTGGCTACCTCCTTCGACTGAAGCAGTCAAAGAGTTAATTGCCAAATACTCAATTAAGGCTGCAATCTTCACTAACCCTGATTATTATGGGTTAGCTCCAGATATTACCTCCCTGGCCCAAGTATGTCAGAAGGCAGGGATTGCCGTCATCGTGGATGAGGCCCATGGCGCTCATTTGCATTGGGGGAAAACCCTTGGCCTTCCTCAAAGTGCAATTGATGCTGGCTGTGACATTATTGTGCAAAGCCCCCACAAGACACTGCCAGCTCTTACCCAGGCTGCTTGGATGCATATTACGGATTTGGCCTTAGAGGAGCAGATGCAAGAAACCTTAAATCTATTCCATACCACAAGTCCCAGTTACTTACTCCTTAGTTCATTGGAGTATGCGGGAGACTGGGCCAGTTCTTATGGTTCTGTCATGCTCCGCCGGCTTAAAATCCTTGCTGATGTACTGAATTTGCGCTGCAAGCAGCTCAATCTGGATTTTCCTCAAACCTTGTCTAACAGAGATTGGACAAAGTTTCTTCTGCCTAACCGCCGGGGCCTTGTGGGTCTTCTCCGTAGTCAGGGCATATTTCCCGAACTAATTCAGGGTGACAAGGTGCTCTTTATGTTAACAATGGCAGACGCTCTTGTGCCCCAAGGAATAGCGGCCCTGTACCGTCTACTTCCCCTTATTGAGGCGTTACCAGAAATACCTGGGGAGGAAATAATTCTCCCCCCTTTGCCGAAACAGGAGATTACTCCTCGGGAGGCTTGGCAGCGGCCAGGGGAAAAAGTTTCATTGGCCAAAGCCCGGGGAAGGATTGCCCGCCAGGTGCTGGCCCCCTATCCTCCTGGAACCATGGTGGTAGCCCCAGGACAGCGCCTGGAAAGTGAACACGTGGATTATTTACAAAAGTTGCATGCTAAGAAGGTGATTCCCCAATGGTTAGAAGTAATCTAAAAGGGCATTTTATCGTATTCGAGGGCTTGGACGGTTGTGGCAAGACTACCCAAGCTCAACTGCTGGCGGACTTCTTTTTTCGTAGGGGGGTAGAATATCTCCATGTCCGAGAGCCTGGAGGGACAGTTGTCGGGGACAAGTTGCGGCAGATTCTTTTGAATCCCGACACCGTGCTTACCCGTTGGGGTGAGGTGCTGCTCCTGGCTGCCGCTCGTGCCCAACTGGTCCAAGATGTCATCCAGCCGGCTTTGGCTCGGGGAGAGATTGTTGTTTGCGACCGCTACTTATTTTCAAGTCTGGCGTACCAAGGGTATGGACTGATGCAGGATGTGGAACTGATAAGACAAGTCAACCTTGAGGCCGTTGGCGGTCTGATGCCTGACTGGACTTTCCTCCTGGATATTGATCCCAGTGCTGGTTTAGCCAGACAGGCAAATCGGCGAGGGTTAGATCGAATTGAACAACGGGATGAAGGATTTTTCCAGAGGGTTGTGGAAGGATATCAATTGCTGGCAAAGAAATACGGCTTTATCAAGCTAGATGGAAAAGCTTCAATCCAAGAAATCCATCGGCAAGTAGTGACCATCATAGAACAAGAACTAAAATTTTGAGAGGAGTGCGGGGATGAACAAGCTGGTAATTGCCGTCATTCAGGATAAAGACAGTGTCAAACTAATGGAGAGTTTGGTCAACAAAGGTTACCGGGCCACGAAACTAGCCAGTACTGGTGGCTTTCTTAAGGCCGGTAATACAACAATGCTTATCGGCGTAGATCAGGAGCAGGTTGGTGATGTCGTCTCGGTTATTCGCACCGTCTGCCAGTCCAGAGAAAAGATTGTTACCACTATGTCCCCAATTGGCGGGGCCATAGAGTCCTATGTTCCCTATCCTGTTGAAGTTATCGTTGGCGGGGCTACCATATTCGTGCTGGATGTGGAGAGGTTTGAGCAAGTTTAATAACCCTAAAGGTTTCCTGGGGAATGAGCGAATTGTGGGGGCACTGTTTCATGGGATTAATACCGGAAGGCTTGCCAACACATTGCTTTTAACTGGACCAGCCGGCAGTGGCAAAAAAACCCTAGCAGCCCACCTGACCCAAAAATTGTTTTGCCCGGATTTGTGCCAACGCTGCGCCAACTGTACAATGCTGGCCCGGGGAATACACCCCGATTACTTGCTCATTACATCTGATGGTATGGTTAAACTGGACCAGGCTCGCCAATTAAAGGAATTCCTTTCTGCATCGCCTAATACGGCGACTTACAAAGTTGCCGTACTGGAAGATTGTCAAAATCTTACTGTGGAGGCTGGCAACAGCCTGCTAAAGATCCTTGAGGATCCGCCTCCGGCCTCTGTATGCATTCTTACCGCCGACAGTGCAGACAATGTGTTGCTGACATTGGTTTCTCGTAGCCAGGTGTATGCATTGGCGCCCTTGTCCAAAGAGGTTATATCCTGTGTCCTAGAGGAGCACAAGGTTCCAGAACACCGGGCTTGGTTCTTGGCGGGTTTCTCCCAGGGAGTCTTGGGCAGCGCCTTGAAACTTCTTGAAGACAAGGACTTTTGGCTAAGGCGGCAACAAATGGCCACAGAGATACAAGAAATCCTGGCCCAACGCAGGGATCCCCTACTGTCCTCAGACAATTGGCAAGCTCAGCCGAAGGAGGCCCTGGATTTGCTGGAATCTTGGTTGCGGGACATGTTGATGTCTCAAATCAACCCTGCCTATATTCCGGTAAATAAGGATTTACAAAGTAATTTGGATGAAAGTATGGTTCATTGCCCAGAAGACAAGAGCCTTGCCTTGCTGGACTATTGTGCCTTGGTCAGGGAACGCTTGCAGGCAAGGTGTAATCCCCGCTTGGTCTTTGATTGCCTGGCTTTAAAGATGTGGGAGGTTTAGATATGGAAAAATACAATGTGGCTGGCATCCGCTTTAAAGATGCTGGGAAAATATATTATTTTAACCCGGAACAGCTAGAACTCGCTGAGGGAACCCCGGTAATTGTCGAGACTGTCAGGGGAGTGGAATTTGGCAGGGTTGTGGTTCCACCAAAGCAGGTACCGGGAGATCAGGTGGTCCTCCCGCTAAAAAGGGTTGTAAGGATAGCCGGTGAAGAGGACTTGCGCAAACTGGAAGAAAATCAGGACAAGTCCAAAGAGGCCATGGCAATCTGTGCTGATAAGATTGAAAGCCACGGCTTGGCTATGCGTCTTGTTGACGCCGAGTACACGTTTGATAACTCTAAAGTAATTTTTTACTTTACCGCCGATGGTCGCATCGACTTTCGCAACTTGGTGAAGGATTTGGCCTCAATTTTTAAAACCCGTATTGAGTTGCGCCAGATAGGGGTGCGGGACGAAGCCAAAATGTTAGGCGGCGTGGGTAGTTGTGGCCGCACTTTATGTTGCTCTACATTTCTCAATGAGTTTGAACCAGTTTCCATCAGAATGGCAAAAGATCAAAATCTATCCCTTAATCCAGCCAAGATATCTGGTTTATGTGGCCGCCTAATGTGTTGCCTACGCTATGAATCGGAGCATTACCATAACGCAAAAAAAACCATGCCCAATATTGGGGATGCTATAGAGACCCCCCAGGGCCCTGGAAAAGTTGTAGAAGTCAATGTGCTCAAAGACAATATTCGCGTCCAGCTGTTGGATGACGGCGACATCATTGATTTGTCTGTGGAGACATGTATGGGGGGTAATGGCTGTGGAAGAAATTGTAAGGGCCATTGAGGATTCCCTTGAGCATTTTTATATAGCCATCAACCAACTAAAAAAAGAATGCGAAACTCTGCGTATGGAAGTTCAACGCCTGGAAAAAGAAAATAAGTGGCTACGGGAACAGATGCCAGGAAAATCTAACACCCCCGTTGCTTATAAAGAGGGCCAAGACGCCCTGGCCAGGCTATATTATGAAGGGTTCCACATTTGCCATATGCAATACGGCAATCTGCGGACTGAAGGCGATTGCTTGTTTTGCATTTCCTTGTTGAAAAAATGACAGAGCGCATTGATGATATTGGCGACGGACTTAAGCTCATTCAACGGCAAGATATGTTTGCCCTAGGTACCGATGCGGTGCTTCTCTGCAAGTTCGCCAGTCTCTATCCCGGGGATAGGGTAATTGATCTAGGTACGGGGACAGGAGCAATACCCCTGTTACTCTCTGTAAGAAAAAAACTGAATTATATCGCCGGCCTGGAACTGCAACCTGGGCTGGTTGCGTTATGCTGGCGCTCTATTAAATTAAACAACTTAGAGAAGACCATAGAGGTTATTAATGGGGATATCCGCACTGTCCATAAAACTTTTCCCCCAGAGTCCTTTGACCTTGCTACCTGCAACCCACCCTATATGCCTGTGACCGGTTCCCCGATTAATGCAACAAAGTCTATGGCAATCGCCCGCCACGAGTTGTGTTGCCAACTGGATGATGTTATGAAAGCTTTTGCCTGGCTGGTGCGATATGGGGGAAAGGCTGCACTGGTTCATCGCCCCCAACGCCTGGGGGATATTTTTTGCCTCTTCCGGGAGTATGGCTTGGAGCCAAAGAGGCTACAGTTTGTGTACCCAAGACCGGGTCAGGAGGCGAACATGGTGCTGGTTGAGGCCGAAAAAGGCGCCCAACCCGGCCTAAGGACATTGGCCCCACTAATTCTCAGGGGAGATGATAAAAATTAAAGGCAAGCTGTACATATGCCCTAGCCCCATAGGTAACCTAGAAGATATCACTTTCAGAGTTGTAAGAGTGCTGCGGGAAGCTGACCTAGTAGCTGCAGAAGATACCAGACATACCAGAAAACTGTTGACCCATTACGAAATCCACACACCGGTTACTAGCTTCCACCAACATAGCAGTCCCGGACAGACAGAGAAATTATTGTCTACCATCCTGACGGGAAAAAACATTGCCTTAATAAGCGATGCCGGCACCCCGGCAATTTCAGATCCCGGTCAAACATTAATTAAAGCCTGCATTGACCAAGGTATTGAGGTGGACCCCCTACCCGGTCCCTGTGCGGCAATTACCGCCCTGTCCGCCAGTGGGTTTCCCCTGGCTTCTTTTACATTTAAGGGCTTTTTACCTCGGAAAGGAACTGACAAAGCTGTTTCGACATTAGCCGCAGTGGAACATCCCGTTGTGCTTTACGAATCTCCTCGCAGGATTTCCGCCCTCCTTTCCACCTTGAATAAGCACATGCCACAAAGGGAGATTATGCTGGCCAGAGAATTGACCAAGCTTCACCAGCAGCTGTTGCGAGGAAAGCCCGGGGATTTATTGGCGATAGTGGAAACAGGAAACCTGGAGCGGGGAGAGTATACCGTCGTCCTTGGTCCCGGTCAGGGGAAAGTAGCCCCTGGGGAGTCAGATGTGCTGACTTTAGCTGAAAAATTCCTGAGGGAAGATATGTCCGTCAGGGATGCCGCAGAAAGGATTAGTGGGGAAACGGGACTGCCCCGTCGGGAAGTGTACCAGCTCCTCATAAAAAAAAAGGACACCTAAGTGTCCTTTAGTCGATATCTCGCATTTCTTTGAGGCAATGGGGGCAAATGTTTTTGCCCTTAAAGTAGACAATGCCATCGGCTTCATCACAGAAGATGCAGGCCGGAGTGTATTTCTTTAGGATAATCTTTTCACCGTCAACATAGATTTCTAAAGAGTCTTTAAGGTTGATGTCCAATGTGCGGCGTAGTTCAATCGGTAGTACAACACGGCCCAGTTCGTCGACTTTGCGTACAATTCCTGTGGATTTCATTTATGAATCCCCTTCCCATATTAAATTTATAGTACATCAATAGTATACCAATTACTTCCATGATAGTCAATAGATTTTAGTGTTAAAAAGGAGGAAAAATTAATGCCAAAAAAGCAGGCCAATATCTGGGTTATGCCTGGAGGGCCAACCAGTGAGTGGCAACAGCTACCGGCGGATGCTTTGGCCCGGCTCAAAGGCTTGTTGGGTTGGGATGTTAAATTGTACTTAGCCCCCGCTGAGTTCGCTAGAGTTTTTAAGATAGGCTTTGCCGAGGAAGGCTACTCCGGATCTGCCAGCGTTGTTTCTCACCTGGTAACTCGCTTGCAACAAGCCGGGGCGGTATATAAACGCACCAGCCATTTTACAGTATGTGAAGACTGTGGATACCCTGATTCAACACAACTATGCAAAAAATGTGGCGGAAAAATAATTTCTGCAGAAAGGGAAGGCTATTATTTTCGCGTAGATAAATATAGCGAAAGAATCCATGAATTCCTTGGCAGTGACAACTTAGTGCTGCCAAGACTTCAGCAAGCTTACGTCCTTAACAACATTAACACCATGCCCATTGATGATTACCTTATTGCCATAAAGATCTCCAGGGCTAAACAGGAATTTATGCCTACAGACTGTCTTGGTGCATTGGCAGCCGTGCTTTCAGGTAGCGGTTATTCTGTAGATGACGGAGGCTTTCAGCGCTTATGGCCCAATACATATCTCTTTTTTCCCAGGGAATCCCTTAACTACATGTACTTTTGGTGTAGTGTGTTCCTTGCCCTTAGTATACCTCAACCTGGCGGGTTTGTTTGCCACAGCGGCATTAAGCTCCTGGACCAGCGCCAGCAGGAAGTCAGTCCCTTGCTGCTGGCCCAAAATTACAGTCCGGATAGTATTAGATACTTATTACTGGCTACTAAAGCCACCATTGAAGAAAATACCTACTCTGAGGACCAGGTCATTCATAGAATTAATCACGACTTGGCCAATGAATTAGGCAACTTAGTCACCAGAGTCATTTCCTTGGTTTCCCACTTTGCCGATGGGATGGTGCCTTCACCCAATATTCTCACCCGGCAGAATGCAGACCTAGAGTTGAGAGAACGTGCCTTGGATACTCCGGGCAAAGTGGAAAAATACATTAGTTCACAAGAGCTATCCCAGGCTATTAAGGCGATTAAAAACTTAATTGGTGTCACAAACCGGTTTATTGTCTCCACTGCTCCCTGGCAGCTTGCCCCTGGTGGCAATCAGCAAGAACGCTTAAATACAGTATTGTACAATATCTGCGAATCCCTACGTTTCATTGCGGTTTCCCTAAAGCCCATTATGCCCAAGGCCGCCCAAAGGATCATGGAACAACTGGGCATAGATGGAAACAATGAGCTAAGCTCATGGAGCTCACTGGGGCAATGGGGATTGTTGCCTGTGGACAGCAAGATCTCACCCCAGTCAGTGTTATTCCCCAGGATAATCCCCGGGTATGGTGGCATTGGCCCCTACCAGGATTTAATCCACAGGGAGGAATTGGCTCGCATCAATATGGTTGTGGCAAGGGTGCTATCTGCCGAACTGGTTGCAGAGTTTGAAGGGCTACTGCATTTGATTCTCTACGATGGGCGCCAGCGCTATTCAGTACTGGCACCTGTGGCCAGGTCAAGCCCGCCAGGGTTTTTGCAAGGCAAAAAAGTGGTGCTTTTGTCCAATCTCATGCCCTCCGAGACCGAAGGCCTCAAGAATGAAGGCGAGATCCTTGTCCTTGAAACGGAAGCAGGAGATCTAAAACCTGTCTTCATTGATGACGATATTCCTGAAGGGAGCGAAGTCTCATGCCTGAATTAATTGATACCCACGTCCATCTGGATGACATGCGTCTTTACAGTCAATTGGAACAGGTCTTGGATTTTGCTGTGAAAAATAATGTAACTAAAATGATCAACATTGGCCATAACAGAGAATCAAGTATCGCGTCGGTGTCTTTGGCCAGTAACCATGCCAACATTTGGGCAGCGGTGGGATTCCACCCCCATTCGGCCAAGGATCTGGACAAACATTGCATCCAGCTGCTGAAAGAACTTGCTTCCGACCCCCGGGTGGTTGCTATAGGCGAAATAGGCCTGGACTATCATTATGACTATTCGCCCCGGAAGATTCAGCGGGAGGCTTTTAGTGCCCAATTGGAATTAGCTTTGCAGCTGGGACTCCCAGTAGTTATCCATCAACGAGAGGCCACAGCAGACACAATGTCTATATTGGCCGCAGCGGGACCTTTGCCCCGTGGGGGTGTAATGCATAGTTTTTCCGGCTCAACGGATACCATGAGGGAATGTCTTGACTTAAATCTCTCTATCGGCTTAGGGGGACCAGTGACCTTTACCAATGCTGTCCGTCCCAAGGAAGTGGCGGCTAGTGTCCCCTTGGATAGGCTGGTGCTAGAAACAGATTGCCCTTACTTGACTCCTCATCCCCATCGTGGAAAGACAAATCAACCGGGCTACCTGCCTATAATAGCCAAAGAAATTGCCCGCCTAAGGGGTACGGACCCAGCTCAGTTGATAGCAGCATGTACACAGAATGCTAAGACATTGTTTCATGTCCAGGAATAAATTACCTGAATGTGTCAATACTATTGCTTGGGACAGGCCTGTTTGACAAACACAATTTAAATGGTAGAATGTAACGAATCTAATTGGTTGGCACAGGGAGGTTAAAAATGGTACGGAAGTTTACCTCCAGCCCGAAATTTTTCAAGGTGACGGCCTTTGTCATTCTGATGTTAATGATGACAGGAACAGCCATTTTGTACTTATCAAACTTCAAGTGGGCAACAGTGTATGTTAATGGCGAGACTTACCGGTGTGTTACTTTAGCAGAAAGCGTTGAAGAAGTCCTTGAAGAAATCGGCTTGGAGCTGAGGGCTGAAGACTATGTCTATCCGCCCAGAGTTGAGAAGCTTACACGATTGGCATCGATTGCAATTGTAAAGGCACGGCCTTATGCAATCAACCACGATGGAACCCGCACAGAAATCTGGTCTGTGGGCTCCAAGGTAGCGGATGTATTGTTAGAGGCTGGACTCCAATGGCAAGAGCAGGACATAATTTCTCCCTCTGTGGAGAGCAAAGCAGAAGCTAATAGCGAAATTGCCTTGGTCCGAGTCAGTTCAGAGCTTAGCCAGGAAATGGTTACATTACCCTACTTAGTATTAAAAGTTGCCAACGATTCCCTTTACCGGGGTCAAGAGCGTCTTGTCCAACCAGGCAAGAATGGCCAGCAGGTGGTCATAACCCAAGATGTATATCACGACAACCAATTAGTAGAAAGCAAGGTCATCAGCAGTGAGGTACTTGTTGCAGCTCAGGACAAAATTTTAGAGTACGGCACCATATCTTCCATTAGCCGAGGGGGGCTAAAGATTGGCATCCGTCGTGTCCTGGATACGCAAAGCACTGCCTATTGTTCTGGAGTGGAAGGCACAGGATGTCCCGTTGATGCACGGGGGTACTCCCAATGTACTGGAAAAGCCACAGGCAACACCGCCTCAGGACGCAAAGCCATAACAGGGGACGGGTCCCGAAACAACCCATATATCATCGCCGTTGACCGGAAGGTCATCCCTTTGGGAACTCTCTGTTATCTGTGTTTTAAGGGGGGTGGCGTCACCACCCGCCACGGCCGCATCATAAAAGATGGCTTTGCCATTGCCGCAGATACTGGTGGCGCAATAAATGGTAGCCGCATCGACATTTTATTTGACAACCATTGGGTCGCTTGGTACTATGGACGAAGAGGGGTTCGGCTCTTTGTTGTTGAGAGCGTTACTGCGGAATAATCTGTAGGGACAGGGAAACCTGTCCCTTTTAAGGTAGTGAAACATGTTGAAAGAACTGATAGTTGTTGAAGGGAAAAATGATGCTGAAGCAGTGCGCAGGGCATGCCCTGAAGCTGACGTTATGATTACCCATGGCTGGGGATTGACTGCCAGCCAGATTGAAGCTTTGCAAACAGCCAACCAGCGCCGGGGGGTAATTGTCCTCACCGATCCCGATCATGCAGGGGAGCAGATTCGTAGGCGTCTTACTGCTTTGTTGCCCCATTGTCGTCATGCCTTTATTCCTCGTAGTCTGGCCACAAAAAAGGGGAAAATCGGAGTAGAGGCAGCCGCTATCCCGGCCATACAAGCGGCCTTAAAGCAGGCTCGCAGCGGCGGCCAGGTCGGCACTATATTTGGCATGAAGGACTTAATCCGGGGTGGCCTTACAGGAATACCTCAGGCGGCTAGCCGCCGAGAAAAGTTAGGGAAGCTGTTGGCTATAGGGTATGGAAACAGCAAGAATTTTTTATGGCGGCTTAATGCACTGGGGATTACAAGGAATGAATTCGATAAGGCCCTAGAACAAATGGAGGCTGATTTAAAATGGATGTGACAAGGCCTAGTGAAATCACTGATTTGTTCCGGCGCAAGGGCTTTACTGCCCGGAAGAGTTGGGGCCAGAATTTCTTGGTCAACGGAGAAGCCGTAGGGAAGCTCATTTCCGCTGCTGAGCTCACAAGGGGCGATACAGTTTTGGAGATTGGACCGGGTTTGGGGGTAATGACGGAGCCACTTTTAGCTGCTGGGGGAAAAGTGGTTGCAGTGGAAATCGACCCCTTCTTGGGCCAGTTTCTTTCTCGCCGCTTTTCCCAGCAGGAAAAATTACGGCTTGTGCAGGGGGATGCCCTGGCCCAAGATTTTTCACTGCTGGTCTCTGATCCTTACATTGTTGTAGCTAATCTGCCTTACTATATAAGTAGCCCAATACTAATAAAACTCATTGAACAGCCACAACCGCCAACTCGGGCAATTGTTCTTCTCCAATTGGAGGTTGCCCGGCGCCTGACCGCATTACCGGGAACACGGGATTATGGGGCTCTGACAATATTTATTCAGTACCATTGTCACGCAGAGTTGCTGTTTAAATTGGGCCCTGGAAACTTTTTCCCCCAGCCGATGGTAGATTCAGCAGCTGTCAGGCTCCGGTGGCGCCCTTATCCCGTTCAGCCTGGCAATGAAAGACTTATGTTTCGCATAGTGAAGATTGCCTTTAGTCAGCGCAGGAAAATGCTTAAGGGACTTTTGGCGTCTGCCCTACATCTTGCAAAGGAAGACGCAGGTAGGGCCTTAACGCAGATTGGCTTAACAGAAGACATTCGAGGTGAGAGACTCTCCATAGAGAATTTCGTGGCTTTGACTAATCTATTAGAGGGTCAAATATAAAAGAGGTTGACTATGCCCAGTTACTCCTGGCAGACAGGTTCATATACTGTCACAGGAGGCATGTTGAATGGAAATTGCACAAGGCGATATAGTATTGCGTTTATCCCACGGGAAAGATATTTTTTTTAAAGTAGTATCTATAGATCAACAAACGGCAACGGCGTCGCTCCGGGGCCTAGATATTCGTCTATGCGCAGATGCCCCCCTTTCAGATCTAGTGAAGCCCGGCATCGGTGAAATTGCCAATTTCAGAGCGAAATCCTTGAAACTACAGGCGGAAATTATTTCGCAGGTCAGGGCAGAAAATAGGTTTGTCGGCAAAAAAAAACAACCCGACTTTGTGGAGATCCCTGGCACAGTCTTGCACCTTGATGGAGACCCGGAATATATGGATACATGTAGAAGGGCATATAATGATTTAAAGATTGTCAATACCTGCCTCTATATCCCCGAGAAAGAGCAGTCCAGTCGGGTGGGTCCTTTATTAAAACAATATAATCCCGATATCCTGGTTGTAACTGGCCATGACGGTATGAATAAAGGGCTATCCGGTGATGATGGCCCGGAAAACTACCATAATTCAATTGAATTTATAGAGGCTGTAACCATCGCCCGCAGCTACCAACCCAGTAAAGATGACTTGGTGATTTTCGCCGGTGCATGTCAATCATGGTACCAGGGCCTGCTGGCCGCTGGTGCTAATTTCGCCAGTTCCCCAGAAAGAATCTTGATTCACACCCTTGACCCTGTCATGGTTGTACAAAAGGTAGCGTATACTTCAGTTGCCAGGACCGCCAATATCGAGGAAACCCTCCAGCAAAGTGTCACCGGGCCATCAGGAATTGGCGGCATTGAAACTCGGGGGAAATTTCGCCTAGGCCTTCCAAAAGTTAAACAATAACAAAGATGGACTCAGATATTTCTGGGTCCATTTTGTTTAAATTATTAAATAACCCTTGACAGCCATTAAGCGCATTGTTATAATCATTGGTTTCAGTTTGACATGCAGTGGTAACCATGGTATAATTCAGATATAAAAATGCGTGGGGTGATGTATTTGGCAGATAAGAACACTTTGGCGACTATCAAGCAAGATCTGGACCAGTTTATTGGAAAAGAGGTCACCCTTAAAGCCAATCGGGGACGCAAAAAATCTATCGAAAGGACAGGAGTCCTTGAAAAAACCTATCCTTCTCATTTTCTAATTAGACTGGATGAGAATTACTTTAATCGCAAGATGTCATTTTCATATGCGGATATTTTAACAAAGACCGTGGAAATTACCTTTGGAGGCAAACGTTACTGCTATACCGCCTCATAACCGCCTGAGGCGGTTATTTTTTTTGGCATGTAAATCCTTTTTTCGCATATATTATTATAGTCCTAACACTAGTGGGGGAGGGGTTATGGAATGTCAAGAAAGGACCAGGCCAAAGTTAGCCGCCGGGAATATACCCTAGAGACCGTAGTCTTTAGTGCCCAGCAGGAGGTAACAGTGCCTGCAAGTATCAAGATTCCTGAAGGCACCCAATACATGTTACAGCCCTTATTAATGCTTCCCAAAGACAGACTCTCAATAATTCAGGGACCAGGTAAAATTAGGGTTCAAGGTGAGCTGGAAGGAATATTGTCCTGTGTCGGTAGTGCCGAAGAAGTTAGCACCCTGGCGGTGCCTGCCCTGGAATTCATGGCTGCCTTTACCGCCCCGGTTCTGGGGGCAGGGGTCAGGCTTGAAGCGGACCTGCAATTTGACGGCGTCGAAGTAGACCAGGGTGAGGGCAGTGTTGCCAACATTACGGCCTATATAATCATTTCTTTGCGGGCGGTGCAAACCCAAGGTATGGAGGTTGTCACTGCTGTCAATGGCGGCGATTTGCAGGTGGAGACAAATAGCGTCAGGGTGCAAAACATCTTGGAGGAAATCGCAACCCAGCAAGCCATCTCTTTGCAACTTTCCCTTCCCCCGGAGACGGCGCCTGCGGCAACGGAGCTCTGCATTGGTAATTTAAGCTGGCAGGTTGATGAGGGAAGGCTGACTGCTGAGGGAATTATCTTGGCAAAAGTTTATTGCCTGACCGGGGATGGAAAGATTGCTCTCTTGACAGGCAGTCAGGACATTAGCTTTGAGATGGACTTTGCGGCCCCAGAAGTAAAGGAGAGTTCACTAGATTGCTCCTTTGAAGGGGTCACCATGACTACCGTAGACCAGGGGGCGGCCCTTGAGCTACACTTTGGGGTTAAGGCAACTGCAAAAGGATACAGCCAGCAGATTGCAGAATATGTTTCCGGCATTGCTGGAGCGGACAGCCAGCAAAAACACATTCAGCTCAGGAACCGCATAGGTGAAAGCGAATATAAAGTGAATCTAGAAGGCAACTGTCCCTTTGCCAGCACACCTCAAGATATTGAATTAGTCTTGCCTAGAGTACGCATTATTGAGGCCCAAGCCCTAGAAGGGAAAATCCTAGTTCGGGGACTGCTTACCTTAAATATCTTTTATACCGATGATAACCAAATGGGCCGGGTAATGGTCCAAGAAGAAGAATTCAGCCAGTTCTTTGATTTGGCAGGGAGCCTTAGGGGATATGCCGTCAGGCCCTGGGTCTGGCCTGAAGGCGCCGATTGCTCCCAGGGCCGCTATACCGTGCCAGTGCTAATAAGAGTAGAGGTCTTTGAAGAAATGGAGTTCAATCCCATCACTGATGTGCATGTGGTCGATCCATCTCAGGTCCCAGCTCATGCAAGCGTCATTCTCTACACTATCAAAAATGGAGACAATTTATTCTCTATAGCCAGGAGGTTTAACACCACCCAAGAGCTACTGTGGGGATATAACAAAATCTCCGAGGATGACGGCCTGGTTCCGGGGGAGAAACTAATAATTCCTGTTTATCAAATAGAAAATTAGTCAACAATAAGGCGCAGCGAAAGCTGCCCTTTTTATTCTTCAAAACAGGTAGTAAAAACCAGTAATAGAAAGATAGCGCATGGCAAGACTATAATTTCTGCCATAATGGTACTAGACTACAATATGTTGTGGTGGTATAATTGTCGACACACAACATATTGTGGAAGGGTGTATAATATGGAAATTGCGTTATCGGATAATGCTAGGACGGTACTTGAAAAAAGATACCTTGTCAAAGAAGAGGGCAAGGTAGTGGAAACCCCCGATGACATGTTTCGGAGAGTTGCTCAAAATATTGCCCAGGCCGAAAAAAAATATGGCGATGATCCTGAGAAATGGGAGAGTATTTTTTATCGATTAATGACCTCCTTAGACTTTATGCCCAACTCTCCTACCCTGATGAATGCAGGTCGGGATTTACAGCAATTAGCTGCCTGCTTTGTCTTGCCAGTGGAGGATACCATGGAAGATATTTTCGACTCCATAAAATACGCAGCTTTGATACATAAAAGCGGTGGGGGTACGGGGTTTTCCTTTTCCCGCCTCCGACCCCAAAACGATCTAGTAATGTCCACCGGTGGTGTCGCTAGCGGTCCAGTGTCTTTTATGAAAGTATTTAACGCCGCTACCGAAGCGGTGAAACAAGGGGGTACACGCAGGGGGGCCAATATGGGAATGCTACGTGTGGATCACCCAGATATTCTCAGCTTCATCACCGCCAAAGAGGATAATAGCGAGCTGACCAATTTTAACATTTCGGTAGCATTGACAGAAGAATTTATGGATGCAGTCAAGGCCAATCGAGACTACACTCTTATTAACCCCAGGTCCGGTCAACCTACATCTGTTTTGCCAGCAAAGGAAGTGTTTGAAAAGCTGGTGGATTCTGCTTGGCGCAACGGAGAGCCAGGAATTATCTTTCTCGACCGGGTCAACAAGGATAATCCTACCCCCCAGCTGGGGGACATCGAAAGCACCAATCCTTGTGGTGAACAGCCCTTATTGCCCTACGAGGCATGTAATTTAGGATCCATTAATATTTCTCGATTTGTAAAAGGTGGTGCAATAGATTACAAGGGCCTGGAGCAGGTTGTCCACCAGGCTGTTCGTTTTTTGGATAATGTTATTGACATGAGCAGTTACCCCTTAGATAAAATTCAGGAGATGGTTCAGGGCAATCGCAAGATAGGCTTAGGGTTAATGGGGTTTGCCGACGCCCTGTATATGCTGTCCATCCCCTATAACAGTTTCCAGGCTGTAGAGATGGGCCAGGAACTGATGGAATTTATTCAACGCACCAGTCGGGAGGCCTCCCGCCAGCTGGCAGTGGAGCGGGGCGCATATCCTAATTTCCAGGGCAGTCGTCAAGAACAGCTGGGCATGCCACCCATGCGCAATGCCACAACTACAACAATTGCCCCTACAGGCACCATCAGCATCATAGCTGGGACATCCAGCGGTATTGAGCCGAGTTTTGCCCTTTGCTATAATCGCAATGTCCTGGACAACCAACATTTGGTGGAAGTTCATCCCTTGTTTGAACAGGTTGCCAAAGAAACAGGTTTTTACCGGGAAGAACTCATCGACCAAGTTGCACAAGTGGGCAGCATCCAGGGCATTTCAGAGGTCCCTGAGGAAGTTCGCAAGGTCTTTGTCACCGCCCATGATATTTCTCCGGAATGGCACATTCAAATTCAAGCGGCTTTTCAACAATACACTGACAACGCAGTATCCAAGACAGTGAACTTAAATCATGAGGCTACCCGACAAGATGTGGGAAAGGTCTTTACCCTGGCCTATGAATTGGGATGCAAAGGTGTCACAGTCTATCGGGATGGCAGCAGGGATAGCCAGGTCCTCAGTGTCGGCCAGGGAAAAGCCAGCCAAGCTGCTGGTGGGATTGTGCCTCGCCCTCGGCCAGAAGTAACTGTGGGCAGAACCGAAAAAGTAAAAATTGGTTGTGGCAATCTATACATTATTGTAAACTCTGATGAGCATGGGGTATGTGAAGTGTTTACCAACACAGGCCGTGATGGTGGTTGCGCTTCCCAATCCGAGGCTACCAGCCGTTTGGTATCTATTGCATTGCGTTCGGGTATTTCTGTTGACAGCCTTGTGGAGCAGCTTCGGGGGATTCGTTGTCCCGCCTGCATCCGCCGTCCCGGCGTCAATGTAACGTCTTGTCCCGACGCCATTGCCAAAGCCCTAAAAAAGAGTGTCGCCAGTCCTGCTACCATCTCCCTGCAGCAGTTTGCCAAAGAAGGGCCTCAGGCTCCTGCCCCAGCCACAAGTGGGGGACAATGTCCCGAATGCGGCACCCAAATACTGCATGAGGGCGGCTGCACCATTTGTCTCAATTGTGGCTACTCCCATTGCGGCTAAACAAGCATAGAGTGTGCTCCCCAAGAAGGGGAGCTTTTGCTTTCCATGATGGAATTAGTGTTAAGTGAAATAGAAGTTTCGTTTTTTGGTTAATCGTAAAATCCTGGCAAATAATATGGGGAGAGATCTTTGCGGAGGTAATGAAATGACAGATGTAGCTGAGGGCACTTTATTAATAATTGGCGGTGCTGAGGATAAAGAAGGGGATTGCGAAATACTGCGGGAATTCGTCAGATTGGCAGGTAAAAGAAAGGGCCCCTTGGTAATAATGACTGCTGCCGCCCAGTATCCACAAAAAGTCAGCCGAGAATACCTTAAAATATTCCGTCGCCTAGGGGACGAAGAAGTGATTAGCCTTGACATCCCATCCCGGGAGCATGCCCAGTTATCCAGTTCAGCCAAGACAATTACATCTGCCGGGGGAGTTTTCTTCACCGGTGGTGATCAACTTCGGATTACCAGCCTATTAGGGGGAACTGAGGTTGATCTTGCCCTCCATGAGGCATACAAAAAGGGCACGATTATCGCAGGTACCAGCGCCGGGGCCTCGGTAATGAGCGCAACGATGATTATTGGCGGCGATGAGGACAGCACCCCCTACCCCGGCTCCATCAGCATGGGGCCAGGAATGGGCTTGGTTCACCAGGTAGTCATCGACCAGCATTTTGCCCAAAGGGGAAGACTTGGCCGCTTGGTTTCGGCTGTGGCCAAGCAACCGGCCATATTAGGAGTTGGCATTGATGAAGACACAGCAGTATTAATTGATAGCAACAACCATATGCAGGTCATCGGTTCTCAGACAGTAACTGTGGTAGATGGCAACAACTGTGAACATACCAATGTTTCTGAGGCCGAACCGAAACAGCCCTTAGGGATTACGGCGATTACTGTCCATATTCTGCCTCGGGGTTATGGGTATGACTTTCAAAACAGGCAGGCCTTGGTGCCGGAAGAGGAAAAAAATGAAGCTCGTTGAGTCCAGGCACTTTTCTGGGATCAATGTTCATTGTTTTAAACCGGCTTTGGAGGTGGTTATCGACTTAGAAGAATTGGCTGGCAGAGAAACCAGTGAATTCCCTGATTTCACCTCTGCCTTAATTAAAATATTACCGGGACTAAAGGAGCATGTCTGTGGCATTGGACGCCCCGGAGGATTTGTGTTGCGGCTGCAAAAGGGCACCTATTTTGGTCACGTTGTAGAGCATACCGCTATTGAGCTCTTGAATATGGCAGGCTACCAGTCAAGCTATGGCAAAACCCGCGTAATTAACGGAGGGTTATATAAAATCGTCATTCAGTGCCGCTGGCCTAAGACGGCCCTATTGGCAGTTGAATTGGCAATGAATATGGTATCAGAATTGGTGCGGGGATTTGTTCCTGACGCTCCGGACATTGGAAAACTTGAGGATCAGCTAGCCCGAGAAATGCCGGGACCCAGCACCCAGTCAATTATCGATGCTGCCACCAGCAGGGGGATTCCGGTAAATTTACTGGGCCATGATAGTCTCATTCGCCTAGGAACAGGCATTTACAGGCAGTATATTGAGGCAACTATCACTGAAAGGACATCCTGTATTGGCGTGGATATAGCCAGTGGTAAGACTAAGACAAAGTCAATTCTGGCCAATGCCTTAATCCCCACTCCCTCGGGAAAGATAGCCAGGGATGAGGATGATGCAGTAGCTATTGCAAAAGAGATGGGGAAGCTGGCAGTAGTGAAGCCCTGCGATGGCAATCAGGGCAAGGGAGTCAGTCTTAACTTAGCCAGTGAAGCTCAAGTGCGCTCGGCATATAAGGTTGCAGAAAACTTTGGCAGCAAAATCCTAGTGGAGGAGCAGATTTTTGGACGTCATTACCGCATTCTTGTAGTCAACCATAAAGCCGTTGCCGCCTCGGAGCGGTTTCCTGCAAGAGTTGCCGGTGACGGAATCAATTCAATTAAAGATCTAATTGCAATGGAGAATCGCAATCCCCTGCGGGGAGAAGAACATGAGAAACCCCTGACTAAAATTAAAGTAGACCAAATTGTCTTTAATGTCCTGGCCCGGCAAAACCTGACGATGAATTATATCCCTGGCGTCGACGAGATTGTAGATCTGCGGGACAATGCCAACTTAAGCACAGGCGGCACTGCCGCAGATGTCACTGATGATGTTCACAATGACAATAAAGAACTGGCCTGCAGAATTGCCCGCTTGCTGGGCTTGGATGTGGCGGGTATAGATATTGTTACCGAAGACATTTCCCTTCCTCTGTTAGAGGGAAAGGGTGCTGTAATCGAAGTAAATGCTGCCCCTGGCATCAGAATGCACTTGTTTCCCCACCAAGGGATGCGGCGGCAAGTTGGTGACTCAATCGTCGATTACTTATTCCCTTGGGGACGACCTCATAGCATTCCCGTGGTAAGCGTAACGGGAACTAACGGCAAGACCACTGTAGCCCGGCTAATTGCCCATGTTTTGGCCCAGCAGGGAAAGACTGTAGGCCTCACCTGTACCGACGGCATATACATCGATGGACTTTGCATCAATGCAGGGGACAATACCGGCCCCATCAGCGCCGAGGCAGTCCTATCTGACCCAGCAGTAGAGGTAGCGGTGTTGGAAACCGCCAGGGGAGGCTTGGTGCGCAGGGGGCTGGGATATGCTGAATCCACCGTGGCGGTGGTGACAAATATCGCCAATGATCATCTAGGCTCCGATGGCATCAACACCCTTGAAGAGCTTTGCCATGTCAAGGCTATAGTGGTGGAAACAGTTAGTGAAAATGGCTTTGCAGTCCTCAATGCCGAAGATGACAGGGTAGTTACTATGGCGGGAGGCTGTCCCGGAAAGGTCATATACTTTAGCAGTCAACCGGAGAATAAAACCCTTACCCGTCACCTGGCCGCCGGGGGCCGGGGGGTAATGCTTATGGATGACAAGATTTACTTGGTAACGGGGAATAAGTCCCTGGTCCTGGCAGATATTGCCTCATTGCCTATAACCTTTGCCGGTGCCGCCCGGCACAATGTGGCCAATTGTATGGCTGCTGCCGGGGCTTTATGGGCGCTAGAGATAGATCCTGGAGATATAGTCTCTGGCTTGAGAGAATTTGACTGGAAGGATAACCCGGGAAGGGGAAACCACTACGATTTTGGTACCTTTCAAGTGCTTTTGGACTATGGCCACAACTATGCTGGTTTCATGTCGGTGTTGGAACTTGTAGCTGCTTTGCAGCCGGCCAGAAAGGTTGGGGTCATAGGCATGCCGGGTGATCGCTCCGACCAGGATATTATCCAGGCGGGAGGTCTTTGCGGAGAGGGTTTTGATGTAATCTATGTAAAAGAGGACAAAGATCTCCGGGGAAGAAAGCCCGGAGAGGTGGCAACATTATTGGCTCAAGGGGTAAACAATTCTCATCCCAAGGTAGATGTTAAGATAATACATGATGAAATAAAGGCACTGGAGGCGGCCATTGAATGTCATCAGCCTGGAGATTTGATTGCCATTTTCTATGAAAATATCCAGCCCTTGCAGCAATATCTAAGCACCGTAAGCAGCCAATAAGGTTCAGGAATTTACATTTCCCAGTAGAATAATGTATATTGTATTCTAAGGGGGATTGTAATGACTCTGAATTTGATTGCTCCAGCTAAAATAAACCTATCTTTGGATGTATTGGGACGTCGGGATGATGGTTATCATACAGTGGAAATGGTAATGCAGACTATCGGGCTATGTGACTACATCAATCTTCAACCCCGAACTGACGGCAAGATCTTAGTCCGCTGTACCCACCCAAATATCCCTACCCCTCAGGAGAACATAGCTTACAAAGCAGCAAGCCTTCTTAAGAAAATAACCGAAAACAATCGCCTGGGGGCCACAATAACTATCGTTAAAAATATTCCACTGGCCGCCGGCTTAGGGGGCGGAAGTGCTGATGCGGCAGCTGTCCTTAAAGGACTCAATGAGCTTTGGGATTTAAGGCTTTCCCCCATGGAACTGGCCCAGGCAGGCCTGCAGCTGGGAGCAGATATCCCCTTTTGCCTTATGGGTGGCACGGCTTTGGCCCAGGGAATTGGGGAAGTCTTGCAGCCCCTGCCGTCACCGCCGCCATTTTGGGTGGTGCTATTAAAGCCCAATGTAGGTGTGTCTACCGCAGATGTATATAAAAGATTTAATGAAGCCTCTGTTCTCCGGCGTCCAAATAACCACAATTTAGTTTCTGCCTTGACGGCAGGTTCACAGGAAGCTATTTACCAAGCTATGGCAAATGTCTTGGAAAGCGTGACCTTTTCACTTTTGCCGGTATTGGGGGATCTTAAGCAACGGGCTATGGAATACGGGGCCTTTGCCTCCCAGATGACTGGCAGCGGACCGACAATATTTGCTTTGGCTGCTGACAGTAGCCGAGCTGAGGCTATCTACAATGGTCTCAAGGATCAAGTCGATTTCGCCCATATTACAACCTTAAAGGAGGCCCCCTAAATTGAAGCCAATATATGCAATTGTTTTAGCTGGAGACAGTGAAGACCATAAAATTAAACGGGGCAGCGTCGTGGCAAATAAGGCCTTTGTGCCTATGAACGGCAGGCGGATGGTAGACTATGTCCTTGACTGTTATACGGCAGTTAAGGAGCTTTCCGGTGTAGGTATCATAGGCCCTGCAGACGAATTAACTGGTATAGACGGTGTGACTCATATCCCTCAGAAGGATGATTTAATTACAAATGTAAAGGCTGCCGCGGAGGTTTTCCCAGAGGGGTGGCTATTGCTTAGCTCTTGTGATATCCCCTTAATCACTCCCGAAGCAATCAGAGACCTGCTGTCGCGATGTCAGGGGGCAGATATGTATTATCCTGTGGTCCCCAAAGAGGATTGCCAGCGTGTCTTCCCTGGTATGGAAAGGACATGGGTAAAGTTAGCAGATGGGGAGTATACCGGCGGCAATATTATTTTGATTAAATCCAGCAAAGTCCCAATTGCGGCAGGTCCCGCTGCAGCATTTTTTGCTGCCCGAAAAAGTCCAATGCAGTTAGCAGGTCTAATTGGAGTTCCTATCCTTGCTAAATTCCTGGTGCACAAACTGACTATAAATAAGCTGGAAGAAAAAATGGAAAAGATCCTGGGGATTACATGTAAAGCTGTGCTTACCCCTTATCCGGAAATAGGTACCGACGTAGATAAGGAAAGTGACTATAATATTATTAGCGCGGGGCTTAAGGAGGCAAGATAAGGGAAACAGCTAGTGAACTTGCTTTCTCCTGGAATTTAGTGTTGCCGGGTGAAAATTACGAAAGGGCGTAGCAACGCCTTTTTTTGTGCTTGAAATTTATATAGACGGGAAAGCCTGAAGGCAAGCGAAAGTCGAGATTCTTATAAATAATGCCTTTTACTTGCAGGATTTAGGAAATGTATGCAGAATAGTAACTATAGCATTCAATCAAGGTGGTGAAAGTTTGAATATTACTGACATCAGGATTCGAAGGGTTAGCTCAGCGGGAAGAATGAAGGCGGTGGTGTCTGTGACCTTTAATAACCAGTTTGTTGTCCATGACATCAAGGTGGTTGAAGGCAACAATGGGTATTTTGTCGCCATGCCCAGCCGCAAAGGAGCAGACGGTGAATTCCGGGATGTTGCCCACCCTATTACTACTGAAACACGGAATATGATGCAAACAATGATCCTAGACGCATACAATGAACAAATAGTAGCAGAAGAAGCTTAAGGGGAGCCACGGCTCCCCTTAAGTTTTCTTGACCTTTGTCCTGCGGTTACGGTATATTCATATCAGGACAAAGGAGGAATGCTTGGTGAAGGGAAAAATCGCCTCGGTTGTTTTGGCGGCAGGCAAGGGGACACGGATGAAGTCAGATACTCCCAAAGTATTGTTTCCCGTAGCCGGCAAACTAATGCTTCAACATATTGTAGATATCTTGGTGGAAGCCGGGATTGATGATATTTACGCCGTTGTTGGCTATGGCGCTAAAAAAGTTCAGGCGGCAATTAATGGACCCATTACTTGGGTTGAGCAAAGAGAACAATTGGGGACTGGCCACGCGTTGTCCCGGGCTGGTGGTAGCCTCAGGGGATATTCCGGGGATGTCCTGGTGCTGGCAGGGGACACTCCTCTCCTTACTGTTGCCACACTTAGGGATCTGGTTGCGGAACATACCCTAGGAAAAAACGCAGCTACAGTCCTGTCCGCTCGGGTTCCGCAACCGACTGGGTACGGTAGAATTGTCCGGGGCAGCAATGGCAGCGTTATTGCCATCGCCGAGGAAAAGGACGCAGATTCCAATCAAAAGAAAATCAATGAGATTAATAGTGGCACCTATTGTTTAAACTGGGCCAAGGTGGAGCCTCTGCTAGACAGCCTGAGTTCAAATAATGCTCAGGGAGAATACTATCTTACAGATATCTTTTCCCTGCTAGTTCTTAATGGCGAAAAAACCGGCGCTTATTCAGTATCCGATTACCAGGAGATTATGGGAACTAATGATCGGGTGCAGTTAGCGTTGGCCGAAAAAACAATGCGCCTAAGGATATGCCACGACCTCATGCGGCAAGGAGTCTCAATCCTCGACCCAGATACGACGTGGATTGATGCTGATGTAGAGGTGGGGGCAGAGACAATCCTCCTTCCCCAAACTATTATCAAGGGTGGTACAAAAATCGGCGGCAATTGCCGCATCGGCCCCAATGTTACAATTGACTCCTGTTTATTAGGGACAGGAGTTGTCGTCCGCTATGCAGTAATGGAAGGGGCTACTGTAGATGATAATTCTACCGTTGGACCCTTTGCATACCTTAGACCTGGCACCCAAATTGGGCGGCAGGTAAAGATAGGGGATTTTGTGGAAATAAAAAACTCCTCGGTTGGACAGGGATCCAAAGTTCCCCATTTGGCATATGTAGGCGATGCCCAGGTGGGAGCTAATTCTAATATTGGTTGCGGTGTCATTACCGCCAATTATGATGGCACCAAAAAGAGCAAGACTGAAATCGGCGATGGGGTTTTCATTGGTAGCAATACAAATTTAGTGGCGCCGGTTAAGGTTGCGGATGGTGCATACGTCGCGGCTGGATCTACCATTACCAAGGATGTGCCTGCAAAGACTTTGGCCATTGCCAGAGCAAGGCAGACCAACAAATCCGATTGGAGGAGGAAAAAGGATTAAATGTACTACTACGATCGAAAACTAAAGATTTTTAGCTGCACTTCTAATCTTCCCTTAGCCGCCGCCATAGCAGAAAAGATTGAAATCCCGTTGGGCAATGGTGAGGTGATCCGCTTTAGTGACGGCGAAGTCTCTGTCCGCATTGATGAATCTGTCAGGGGTGCCGATGTTTATATAGTTCAATCTACCTGTCATCCCTGCAATGATAACCTTATGGAACTGCTGGTAATGATTGATGCCCTTAAGCGTGCTTCAGCAAAGAGAATTACAGCAGTCATCCCCTATTATGGGTATGCCCGACAAGATCGCAAGACTCGTCCCCGGGATCCAATTACCGCTAAATTAGTCTCCAACCTCTTGACAGTGGCGGGCACCGATAGAATATTAACTATCGACCTTCACGCCGGAGCGATTCAGGGCTTTTTCGATATTCCCGTTGATCATATGACTGCCGTGCCTTTACTGGCAGAGCATTTTGCCCAACAAGATAAAAAGGACCTGGTGATCGTCTCCCCGGATATGGGAGGGGTGACCAGGGCTAGAGATATGGCTCAACGACTAGGGGTGCCTATTGCTATCATCGACAAGCGGCGTCCCCAGGCAAATGTAGCTGAGGTTATGAATATAATTGGCGACATCAGGGGTAAACAGGCTGTTATGGTAGATGATATTATTGATACTGCCGGTACTATTGTCCTAGGGGCACAGGCACTTATTGACCATGGTGCCACAAAGGTCTCTGCCTGTTGCACCCACCCGGTCTTTTCCGGTCCTGCCATAGAGCGTCTTGTTAACTCCTGTATAAGTGAAGTGGTAGTTTGCGATACGATACCCCTGCCAGATGAAAAGCAGCTTCCGATAATTAGGAAATGCTCCGTGGCTGCATTACTGGCCGACGCAATTGTCAGGATTCACGAAGATTTATCTATCAGCACATTATTTGATGCTACTTAGTTTGACTTGATTTTTGGGTCAGAGTATACTGTATTGGGAAATCGGGCAGAAGGAGAGAAAAATTATGAAGCGATATACGTTAAAAGCAGAAATCCGCACCGATAAAGGCCGCCAGGTGCGCAGGGATGCGCTTGTACCTGGGGTTTTATATGGGCGAGGGGTAGAGCCGATCCATCTAGCTTTGCCAGAGGCAGATGTCAATCATTTTACCCAACATGGCACAGCTAATATGTTGATTGATTTAACAGCGGGAAAGAAAAAATATACCGTAATGTTAAAGGACCTACAGCGTCATCGGGTGAAAGGTGATGTCCTCCACCTGGATTTTTATGCAGTGGACTTGGAGCAAAAGCTCACTGCCACCGTTCCAATTCACCTAGTAGGTGAATCCCCTGGTGTCACTGAAGGTGGCGTCTTGCAGCAACAGACCCGGGAGATTGAAGTAAGATGCCTGCCAACAGAAATTCCCCAGGGATTTGAATTGGACATAAGTTCGATTGCTATTGGCGACTCCAGGACGGTGGCTGATATAGCCACCCTGGGAGATTTTGAGGTGTTGACACCGGTTACAGAAGTTGTAGTCTCAGTCCTCGCCCCACGCCTTGAGGAAAAGGATGACGATGAACTCGAGACAGAAGAAACCGAAGAAGAACAAGCAGAGAAACCAGAGGAAACTGAGGCTGAATAAGGGGGCGCCATGGCGCCCTTTTTTTGACAGGGGGGTAGGCAATGAAGTTAATTGTAGGACTTGGCAATCCCGGGGCAGAATATGCTGACACCCGGCATAATATTGGGTTTCGGGCAGTTGACGCCTTTACCAAAGGTCTCCGGGGGCAAAGCAAATTGCGCCGTTGGCATGGAATGGTGACAGAGGCTAGCTTTGCAGGGGATAAAGTACATGTTTTAAAACCCCTTACATACATGAATGACAGTGGTCGTGCCGTAGCCGCAGCTATTCGGGAGTTAAATCCCCAGTGGGAGGACATCCTCATTGTCTTTGACGATATTGCCCTTCCCTTGGGGACATTGCGCTTCCGCCGCCGAGGGTCTGACGGGGGGCAAAAAGGTATGTTCTCCATACTCCAGGCCATTGGCCACCAAGAACTTCCGCGCCTGCGCCTTGGGATAGGTGCAGATAGTCTATTGCCTCCTCGGGATTTTGTCCTGCAGCAATTTACTACCCAAGAAGTCCCTCTGGTCGAAGCGATGGTGACCAAAGCTGCCGGGGCAATCGGACTTTGGATGTACAGGGGAATTACAATGGCTATGAGTCAAAATAATGGCCCGGTAGAATGTAGTGAGCAGCAATAGGAGGGCTGGATATGGGGATTAGGCAGATTGTCTCTGCGAATCAAGGAATTGCAGAAGTCCTTTCCCGATTGCGGTCTGGCGGTCACTACCTTGTTCAGGGCGTTAGCGGCAGTCAGCGTGCCTTGATGGCGGATTTGGTGGCAGAAGCCCAGCAGGGCCCGGTTTTATTTGTCACCGATACCCTCAAGGATGCCATGACCTTGTTGACCGATTATCAGTTCTTTAGCAAAGGCCCTGGGTTCATTTTTCCTGTCCTGCCAACCTTGGGGGCACAGGTAGATGCCGAGAGCTCTGAGTTGGAGAGCCAGAGGGTCCTTGCCTTGCAGCAGGTCGCTGCTGGTAGACCCTGCCTTATTGTCACCCCGGCGACGGCCTTGCTGGAATTGCTTCCACCGCCGGAATTTCTCCTGGCCAATTTTACCACCCTGGCCCCTGGGGATCTTCGGCCTATTGAAGATCTAGCGACTCGGTTATCAGAAATGGGTTATCAAAGGGTAGAAAGGGTGGATGGATCTGGGCAGTTTAGCCAACGGGGTGATATTTTTGATGTATTCCCTCCATTGGGAGAGCCCGCCCGGATAGAATATTTCGATATTACCATAGAATCGGTGCGTAGCTTTGACATAGACACCCAGCGCTCAAAACATACACTACCCAGCCTGACTGTTGGCCCTGTGCGCTTGCTTTCCCTCACTCCAGAGCTGAGACAAAAGGCAATAGATAAGCTGACTTCCCGGGAGAAGACCCTTTCCCCCATCTTTTTACCTCAGCTTGTTCAGGACCGGGAACGCTTTGAAAACATACAGTCCTGGCCTGGGGCCAGGCACTATATTGAATATATGTTTTCCCGTCGGTGTAATTTACTGGACTATTTTGACCTAGGTGTAGTGATGACCACAGAGGCAGCAGTGATTTTTGAACACTTGGAGCTTTATGCCGGCGAGTTGATGGAAAAGCATCAATCGATGCTGGAGGCAGGGAAACTCCTTCCCGGTTTGCAGCCTTGGCTGACTGTCGATGACGTGGTGCACAAGTGGACTCCTGCCACTCTGCATTTTTCTTTGCTTGCCAGCACAGTGAAATATTTCCGGCTCAGTGGCATTAGCAGTCTGTCTTTTCGCCAAGCACCTAATTTTTATGGACAGCAACAGTTGATTGCTGACGAAATCAAGGCCTGGCTGAAGCGGGAAGCCACTGTGGTGGCAGTAGGAGCTGGAAGGCATCTGGCTCAGACCCTTAAGGCCCAAGATATCCCCGTTCGAATCGCAGAGACTTCTGACCTGCATCCTGGTAATGTAAATTTTGTTCCTGGAGGCATTAGTGCCGGCCTGGAACTTCAGGAGCAGGGGCTGGTAATACTAAGTCTCAATGAACTGACTGTCAGGCGACGCCGGATCAAAAAGCCAAGACAAGAAGGAATGGGTTTCGGAGATTTAGAAACCCTGACCCCGGGGGAATATGTCGTCCATTTTTCCCATGGTATTGGCCAGTATTTAGGAATTGTGGTTAGAGAAATTGCCGGTGCCAAGCGGGACTATCTGTATATTAAGTATGGGGGCAAGGATCGCCTCTATCTTCCCACCGATCAAGTCCACCTGCTTCAGCGTTACTTGGGTGGTGATGATAAACCGCCTAAGCTATATTCCTTGGGAGGCGGGGACTGGCTGCGGGTCAAGACCAAAGTTAGGGAATCGGTTCAAAAGCTTGCATTTGATTTACTTGAATTGTATGCAGCTCGCCAGGCCGCTACCGGCCATGCCTTTGCCTCAGACAGCCCTTGGCAGCAAGAACTGGAAGGCAGCTTCGCCTATCAGGAAACCCGGGACCAGCTCAAGGCAATTGAAGAAGTAAAGGGGGATATGGAAAGTCCCCGGCCTATGGATCGATTGCTCTGCGGGGATGTGGGATATGGCAAGACCGAGGTGGCACTGCGTGGGGCTATGAAGGCTGTGCTGGATAACAAGCAAGTCGCCATTCTTGCCCCAACGACAATCCTGGCCCAACAACATTACAATACATTCCGCGAGCGTTTCGCATCCTTTCCCATTCGCGTTGAAGTGCTGTCCCGGTTAAAAACCTCGAGGGAACAAGAGAAGATCATTGCCGCTACCGCCCAAGGGGCTGTAGATATCCTTATAGGCACCCATCGTCTACTCCAAAAGGATATTTACATTCCCAACCTAGGGCTTTTAGTCGTTGATGAGGAACAGCGCTTCGGTGTCGAGCATAAAGAAAGAATTAAACAGATCAAAGCTAATGTCGATATTCTCACCATGACAGCTACCCCAATCCCCCGCACATTGCATATGGCTCTGTTGGGGATTCGGGACTTAAGTGTCATCAATACTCCTCCCGAGGGCAGGTACCCTGTGCAAACCTATGTAATGGAGTATTCCGATCAACTGGTAGTATCTGCAGTGCGCAGGGAACTAGACAGGGGTGGCCAGGTGTATGTTATTTTTAATCGGGTTCAGGGAATTGACGCACTGGCATCACGCCTGCGCCGGATGTTGCCGGAGGTTAATATCGGCGTGGTTCACGGACAAATGGCAGATACCCTATTAGAACGGACCATGCTGGAGTTTTACGAAGGTAGTTACCAGGTCCTGCTAAGTACGACAATTATTGAAAACGGCCTTGATATTCCCAATGTCAATACAGTCATAGTCTACGATTCAGACCGACTGGGACTTTCCCAGCTCTATCAACTGCGGGGACGTGTGGGTAGGGGAAGGAGATTGGCCTACGCCTACTTTACTTATCGAAAAGACAAGGTGTTGACGGAGAAGTCCCAAAAACGCCTAAGTGCTATTAAGGAATTTACTGAACTGGGGGCAGGTTATAGACTTTCTCTGCGAGACATGGAAATCCGGGGTACCGGCAATATTTTGGGACCGGAACAACACGGTCATATTGCGGCGGTGGGTTTTGACCTTTACTGCCAGCTATTGGAGCAACAAGTGGCGCAACTGACCGACACGCCTAAGGAAAGAAAAATTCCCGCGGAAGTCAACATTGAGCTGCCTGTTGATGCATATATTCCCGATGGTTATATGCCGGAGAAGGACAAAATTTACGTTTATCGCAGGATTAAGGAAGCCGAGACCATTGCTGTAATTGATGACATCCAAGACGAATTGGGGGACAGATTTGGCCAATTGCCTCTACCTCTTGAAACCCTACTGGATGTTGGCAGGATTCGCTCCTTGGCGATAAGTCTAGATATTAAATTAGTCAGCTGGAGTGCCGAGCAATTAACTGGAAAAGAAAAGGTAATATTGATTTTTCGTGGTGGCAAGGGACCTCACCCAAAACCAATGCAAGAAATCTGGCTGGCTAACAAGGGGAAAATCGACTTTCGCAACAGTAACAACACCTTAGCAGTGAGTCTTTTCACAGCTAAGGCAAATATGCTTGAGGATTTAGAACGCCTACTCCATCAACTGAAAACAGCCATTGAGAAGCAAGCGTTAATTTGATAGAATCACATAGATAGGAAGGGGTGTTGACATGTTTGGCAAAATCAAAATTGCCGCAGTTTCATGTTTAGTGGCGGCCTTAATCTTGTCAGGTTGTAATGGAGCAAAGGGCCCAACTGTTTATGCTACTGTAAACGGCCAAGATATTACTCGGGATGACTACCAGCTTTATGAGAACTTTCTGCTGCTCCCTCAGCAGGTTGAATTAACCCGCGAGGATCAAGAGCAAATCCTTCAGGACTTAGTGGATTTAAAGGTGTATGTGGCCGAGGCGGAGAAACGTGGGTTTGAGCCAGATATAGACCTTGTGGAAACGGATTTCAAAGCATATCGCCAACAAATTCTAGGAACTGAAATGTTTGCAGGCTCTCTGACCATTTTTTATGCTAGATTGCAGGAGTATGGCTTAAGTGAAGATTGGATAATTCAGCTGTATAAGGAATATCAGATAGTCAACGCTATGATTGATGCAGAAGAAGCAAAGGCCAAGGCCCCTGATTCTGAAGACATCGAAGCATATTACGAAAAAGAAAAAGAAACAACATTTTCTCATGATGAACTAAGAAGAGTGCGTCATATTCTCGTCAACGGAGGCAACTTCCCTGATTCTGAGGATGAAGATGTCGCTTCTGAGGTCAAGGAGTTGGCTACCAGTCTTTTTGAGCGCCTGAAGGCCGGAGAAGATTTCGCCCTCCTTGCAAAAGAGTATTCCCAGGACGGCAGTGCCACCCTGGGCGGTGACATTGGCTTTGTGGGAAAAGATAGTGTCGTCCAGTCCTTTGCAGAGGCCGCCTTTTCCGCTGAGCTCAATGTGGTGGTTCCTCCTGTGGAATCCCAGTATGGCTGGCACATTCTTGAGGTTACTGAAATCAAAGCGGCAGGCTATTATGAATTAGACGAAGACATGCGGGAGCAAATAGCCGACTCCCTTCTCAAGACAGAACAACAAACACTGGTGGAGAATCTTCTCCTGGGCCTAAAAGAAGATGCCGATATAAAAATTAAATTTTAATAACAAACAAGTCTTCGCTCCCAGCGAAGACTTTTGTCTAACACTGGTAAAAAATGAATAAATACCTGCTACAGGATATATACTAGCAATGACCGGGACATAAATTACTTGACAGTAAGGAGGCAAGACGGTGAAAGCGACGGGCATTGTCAGACGTATTGACGATCTTGGGCGAGTTGTAATTCCAAAAGAAATACGCCGAACCCTGAAAATTCGTGAAGGAGACCCGTTAGAAATCTTTGTCGATCGAGACGGAGAAGTAATCCTTAAGAAATATTCTCCCATAGCTGAGCTGGGGGATTTCGCCAAGGAATATGCAGATTCCCTTTATGAGTCATTAGGACATATATCCTGTATTGCTGATCGCGACATGATTATCGCTGTCTCAGGGGCACCCAAAAAAGAGTTTCTCAACAAGACCGTAGGGCCAGCTGTAGAAATGGCTATGGAAGAACGTAGGACAATAAAAATTGACAAACCTGGAAGTCAAAAAGAGTGCCTTAGCTGCCTGGCTGATGATGAGGAATGCAAGTTTTCCTCTGAAGTGATAGCTCCAATTATATCCGGCGGAGATCCCATTGGCGCTGTAATCCTCTGTTCACGGGAACCAGATGCAAAGATGGGAGAGATGGAGGTAAAACTTACAGAAACTGCCGCCAGATTCCTTGCAAAACAAATGGCTCAGTAAAAAGGGACTAAAAGTCCCTTTTTTAATGGAAAAGATACTCCCAAGTCTGGTATAATAATGCCCAGTGCGAGAGGAGAGAGTTGGATGCAGGAAGACGGCAAGTTTATAAAGGGTGCTATAATAATTACAATAGCAAATATTATTGTAAAGATCTTAGGTGCAGTCTATCGGATTCCCCTGCGGGGTATTCTTGGTAAAGAGGGTATGGGACTTTTCATGGCAGTATATCCTCTGTATTCAATGATGTTATCTGTTTCCACAGCGGGGGTCCCACTGGCGGTTTCCAAGTTAGTCTCGGAAAAAGTGGCCCTTAAAAACTATGCTGGTGCCCGCCAAGTTTTCCGGGTATCCCTGATCCTGATGCTTGCATCTGGCCTGCTATTTACCGGGGTCTTGATGCTGGCTGCCCCTTACTACTCCGCAAACATACTCAAGGTGTCTAGAACTCTGTTCCCCCTATTGGCTATCGCCCCTTCTATAGCTTTCTATGGAGTTAAATCCGCTTTTCGGGGATTCTTCCAGGGGCAACAGCGGATGGAGCCCTCTGCACTAGCTTCAATTTTAGAACAATTGGTCCGGGTAGGAACTATTTTTCTACTATCCAGCATTTTAGTAAAACAAAGTCTTGAGCTGGGGGCCGCTGGTGCCGCCTTCGGCGCGGTGACAGGCGCGGCTGCTGGACTGATCCTGCTGATTATATTTTACTATCGACAGAAGCCCGAGTATAACAGGGAGATTTCTCTATCCGACCAAAATGTTTTGTTTCCAACGAAGACAGTCATTAAACAAATTTTTACTTTGGCTTTGCCGATTACAATTGGCAGTATCGTTGTGCCGATAGTCAATATGGTAGATTCCACTTTGATTCTTCCCCGCCTCCAGGCAGGCGGGTTTAGTGAAAATGCTGCCTTGGGCATGCTGGGAAATTTCTCTGGGGCAGCCATGGCCTTGGTGGGCGTTCCCGGTATCTTGACCATCGGCCTAGGGACGTCCCTGCTTCCTGCAGTGGCAAAGGCATACGCTCAAAAGCAACATGCTTTTATTAAGAAAGTCAGCAGCCTGGCAATCCGGGTTGGTCAGATCATTGCCCTGCCTTCCGCCATCGGCTTGTTTGTTTTGGCAGAACCCATCAGCATATTTCTTTTCGATATTTCTGTGGCTAGATCCCTGTCCCTGGCGGCATTTGCAGTAATCTTTATCACTCTCAACCAAATAACGACCCCTGTACTACAGGGAGTAGGCAAGACATATCTGCCAGTAACTCACATGTTGTTTGGCTTGTTGGCAAAAGTCGGCATAAATTATATCCTCACACCCATACCTTCGATAAACATCCTTGCCCCAGCAGCAGGTACAATTGTAGCATTTGCCATAGCATCCTTCCTCAACCTTCGTGCAATTAAAAAGATAGTAGGTAGCGGCTTCTCAATCTTAGACACTTTTGTTAAACCTACATTGAACTCCATTTTGATGGGGATATGTGTTTACTTTATCTACCCGCTATTTAGTAAAATGGGGGGAGCACTCTTCAGTGGCACACTTGCAGTGGGTTTTGCTGTTTTTGCAGCAATCGGTGTTGGTCTTGTGGTTTATGGCTTTGCTACCACTGCTACCGGCACTATTACTCGCTCGGAAATCGAGCTCATTCCTGGGGTAGGCCCCAAGATTGGAAAGATCCTCTTTCGTCTAAAACTATTGAAGTGATTGGATATTCCCTGGAACCCATGAAGAGTTTAACGCTAGTCCCTCAGGGGCATAGGTATAAATACCTGAAGAATTGGGAGACTTGTTATTGCATGTAGCTTTACGCAATCAGATGCTCTAGCATAGCAGTTTTCCTAGGAGAACCGTACTAAGAGCAGAAACTCAATGTTTTTTTAAGAAATCATTGAGTTTCTAGCAGGAGATTAACAATGGACGGAGAATAGGTAAGTTACATCTTATTTCCAAAAAACCAAGGAGGTTATATCGTGAACAAAACTGATCTCATTCAACTGGTTGCTGAGAAGAGTGGCTTCACCAAAAAGGACAGTGAAAAGGCTGTAAACGCTGTTTTGGATGGCATCATGGGAACCGTCGCCAAAGGCGAAAAGGTTCAGATTATTGGGTTTGGCACCTTTGAAAAGAGAAATCGGGCAGCCAAAATTGGCCGCAATCCCAGCACTGGCGAGCAAATTAAAATTCCCGCCACCAACGTTCCTGCATTCAAGGCAGGCAAGGGCTTCAAAGAACTGGTTAAATAGTTGTAAATCAGGCCCATTATGTGGGCCTGATTTTTTTTGCATAGTTTGATTTATCCCGTCTAAAGCTAGTAATATATCAAGATGGGAGGTTAGCTAATGCGACGCGTGCTGGTAATCGTACTTGTCATCTCTCTGATTGCCTGGGTAGCGGTTGGGTGCAAGGAAAAAACTCGGGAAAAAGAAAAAGAAATAGAGGCAGAAATCCCCGGGGAAATCTCTCAAGGTAAAAATACTGAGCCACAATTGCGGGTATACCTTGCCGATGAGGATAGTGTGGTTACTATGGGTATGGAAGAGTACATTCAAGGGGTGGTAGCAGCTGAAATGGATCCTAACTGGCCTCAGGAAGCCCTAGCGGCACAATCTATTGAGGCAAGGACCTTTACTTTGCAGAAGATAGCAGAGCAGGGAACTTTGCCTGGCCGGGACGCTCATGCCTCTTCAAATATTGAGGAATTCCAAGCCTACAACCCTTCCAGAATAAATGATAATGTCCGGGAAGCGGTAAACTCAACCAAGGGTATGGTGGCAGTACACCAGGGGGATTTTGTCCGCGCTTGGTTTCACGCATATTGTGGAGGGATGACAGCGACACCAAAGGCGGGCCTAAATTACCAAGGAGAAGAGCCTTCCTATTGCAAACCCGTAGAAAATCCCTGTCGAGAGTACGTAGATGAGGAAATAGAGTTTTGGTCCAAGACCTTTTCCAAGGCACAAATCCGGGACGCAGTAATCTCCAGTGCCAATAAAGATCCCGGTGATTTTAAAAGTATTGAAATTAGCGAAGCCGAAAACGGCAGAGCAATAACCTTCAAAGTTGGCGACGTCAGCGTCCCAGCCCCTGAACTTCGACTGGCCTTGGGAAGCACAGAAATGCGTTCAACCTGGGTAGAGGCACCGGTTATCACCGGGAACGAAGTGAAATTTGTCGGTCGTGGGTACGGACATGGAGTGGGACTCTGCCAATGGGGGGCAAAGGGTTGGGCAGAGGAGGGACGTTCGGCGGAAGAGATCGTCAAAGGATTTTTCCCGGAAGTTAATATCCAAAAGCTATGGGATTAGCCGGGGCTACCGGCTTTTTATTCTAATTCAACCTCCACCGCATATAATCCATTAGGAGGTGGAACTAATGGTTGAGAGCAAGCTATCGGGGGCAGAGCACAAGCTAATCTTAAGCAATCAAGAGCAAATGCACCTAACGGGGGTTTCTCGGGTCGAAAGCTTCAATCCGGAAGAAATTCTTCTGGAAACCAGCCATGGCCTTCTCCACGTCAAGGGGGAAGGATTAGATATGCACAATTTAAATTTAGAACAGGCTGTTGTTGAGATAGTGGGAGTGATAACAGAGATTCGCTATAGTGGCGAAAGAGCTACTGGCAGGCGCAGTATACTCCAGAAGATATTTAAATAACGGGGTACAGGACAGTGTCCTTGGCGATGCAAGGCTTGATATTTATCAGTATGCTCTCTGTGGGATTATTCCTGGGGATGTGGCTGGACCTGCTAAGGGTTATTAGCGGAAAATGCAATAAGCTTTTAACGGCAATTATTGATTTGCTATTTTGGGCATCAGTTATATGCTTGGTTTTTGTCGTCTTAATGGAGCTTAATTACCTGGAATTGCGCTTGTATGCATTTGTCAGCATGGGGCTAGGGACTTTCTTTTATTATTACCTTCTTAGCAATATTTTTCTGAAATTATATCATTGGACTTTCGAAACGCTCTTAAAAGTGTTAAGATGGTTATGGCGTATATCTTGGCCCCTGCGAGCTGCCTTGAGGGCCATTGGGACATTACCGGATATCTTAAACTTAATTTTTTTATCTTTAACAGCGGTAACTCTAGTAAAAGTTAAAGAATTCACTGGTTCCAGGAAGGATTATCCGCCATCGACGTAGAATTGTAATGGTTGCGGGGGTGTTTTTATGGCTCGTAAAGTCTCAGGTAAAATAAAAAGGGTTGATTTCTCACGCAAAGGTAAATGGCTCACTGTCCTTTTCCTTGCATTTTTGGTCTATTTTGCTGTAATAATGATCAACCAACAACTTTCCCTGCACAACCTCAATAGGCGTCAACAAAAAGTCCAGGCAGATATCGAAAAATACTCCAGCGAGAACGAAATATTAAAAGGACAAGTTGAGCTTATTGAAAACAATCCCGAATACCTCGAAGGTCTTGCCCGAAAGGAGCTTGGTCTTGTCCGGGACGGGGAAACCGTTTACATTTTGCCTTATAAATAATTGACAGCAGTTAAAATATACAGGGGAGGAATTACTCTAGGATGTCATCTCTTCAGGTGGGGCAGGTATTAGCGGGAGAAGTTACCGGAATTACTAATTTTGGCGCCTTTGTCTTATTGCCTAACAAGGTTACTGGCCTTGTTCATATTTCGGAGGTTGCCGATAGTTATGTTCGGGACATCAATGATTACCTGCAACTTAACCAGGAAGTAAAAGTAAAGGTAATATCCATTTCAGACGGCAAAATTGGCCTTTCTATACGTCGCGCCAATGAAAGTCAAAGGGATATTCAAAAGGCCTTTGAAGATCGCTTATCCAAGTTTATCAAAGAAAGTGAGGAACGACAGACGGACCTTCGCCGCAAGACTGACAACAAACGTGGAGGCCGTGGAGGAAGGCGGGGTTGGTAGCGTTTATCTGTCCCCTACACTTGACACTTTCTCTTTGGTAGGTTACAATATCCTTTGTGACGCGGGGTGGAGCAGCTGGTAGC
>DIOR01000017.1:207308-230883 GCA_002423965.1 Firmicutes bacterium UBA5509
GCTCAGCTGGGAGAGCACCTGCCTTACAAGCAGGGGGTCACAGGTTCGAGCCCTGTTTCGCCCACCATTATTCTTTAAAAGCCCTTGAGGGCTTTTTTGTTTTTCTGTCGATTCCTTGGGAAAAAGCTTGTGCTTTGCCTGCAAAAACTAACATTTTATTCCCCTTACCCTGAGTTATAATGACCCTACCATTTTTTCTGGGAGGGGTCAGTCTTGATAAATAAAGAAAGCCTGCCGCTAGCCGGATTTAGGTCTTTGGCCGGTACTGTGCTGGACAAGCTGTTTCGCAATGGCATCTTTGCTACTACTATTATGGCTGCATTACTGGCTAGAGTAGTGATTGGAGAAGGGCTTAGACCCTTTGCTATACCCTTTTTTACTGCTGTGGTTCCTGTTCATCCGGTGTTAGTCGGTTTGAGTACGATATTGGGATACCTTTCAGCTGGTACTGGGGGTGCTCTCTGGCTATTGTTGCCCTTAGTACCAATATTCCTTATTAGAATCAGGGCACCTACTTTGGGGGCGGGGGGGATGGCTCTATTGGCCATAGGCGGCCAGATTGCCTTTAGGATCCCTACTTTAGCAGGGCCAATGATTGGCTATGATTGGATGCTGCTATTGATGGAATTGAGTCTAGCCGCCACCGGCGTCCTGATTTTTAACCAAGCAGGGATGGCTCTGCGCCAAGAAGCTTCCGCCAGCGCTGAAGGTCTGGAGCGCCCTCTTGCATTAGTAGTTACCGCTGTAGTGGCATTAACCAGTATTGCTGGGATCGAATTTGGCCCCTTTAGCCTCTTGGCAATTGTCGTTGGCTGGCTAATTCTTATGGCAGCTTCAGCTGGGGGTAGTGGAACAGGTGCCTGCGCAGGTATTATCGCAGGAGTCTTGGCCGGTTATGGCCATATCTATCCCGCTGTAGTTGTCGCTACTTTTGGAGTGGCAGGGTTATTGGCCGGGATTTTTAGCCAATGGGGGCGATGGGGAACAATGGCAGGTTTTGCCGTGGGCATCCTTGCAATGCTGGTTTATGGAGGATATCCTGCTGTGACCTTGAGCTTAGCAGATTTTTGCAGTGCCAGCTTGCTGTTTCTGCTAACTCCCACAAGTATCCGGGGTATAGTCAAGCGGTTACTGGTCAATCAAAATGCCGAGTGGGTATGGGAATATCAGCTGCGGTTGCGTCGGGCTATGGTCCTAAAACTCCAAAAGCTGGCCCATATTTTTTCCCGCCTTGCCATATCTTTTCGCGACAATAGTGGTGTTGAAAGAATGGCGGGGAGCAATCTGCAAATGTCTAGGGTATTTGATCAACTATCTTGTTCGGTGTGTGTTGGTTGTATTAACTACAAACGCTGTTGGGAAAAAGAACTCTACAGCACTTACAGCCAGCTCATGGACTATCTTACATCCCCCCAGGAAACAGATTGTAGCTTTGATGGCCTGCTTTCCCGGCGCTGTCACAACATAGAGCAGCTATTAAGCCAAGCTGAAAGCCTATACCGGCAGTATGCCAGTGAGCGGCGTTGGGCAGAAAAGGTTAATGAATGTCGGGATGTGGTTTCTGAACAGCTTCGGGGGGTGTCCGATGTATTGGCCGGGTTGTCAAAGCAGGTGCGCTTAGATGTCAATTGCAGGCAAGATTTAGAGGGAGAACTGGCCCAGCGCCTAATGAGCTGGGGGGTAGAGGTCTTGGACCTTTCGGTACTTGGAACTGAACGGAATTTGCCTCAAGTTAGCTTGCAGGCAAAGGTTCCTGCCGGTGAGAACCCCATAGGAGCAATTCAGGCCATGGTCTCCGATGTACTGGGACAACCATTGCAACTGGTGGAAAACTTGCCTACAGGGGAGACAAATAAATTGACCTTTGCCATTCCTGTAAAATATCAGCTGGAACTGGGGGTAGCCCAAGCTGCTAAGGATGATGTCAGTGGCGATTGCTTTAACCACCTGCAGACAGCCACAGGAAAGCATGCATATTTGCTCAGTGATGGCATGGGCAAGGGAAATAGGGCCAGGGCAGAAAGCGATCAAGCTCTCGTTCTTGCCAGGGACATGCTGGAAGCTGGTTTTTCGGCGGAAACTGCAATTAAAGCGATAAACTCCCTGTTGGCTCTGCGGGGCAATGAAAGCTTTGCTTCATTGGACTTGGCTGTCGTTGATGTGGCAAAAGGCCAAATTGACATATACAAGACGGGTGCCGCGCCAAGTTTTCTTAAGAGCGGCGGTGAAGTTGAAGAGATCTCAGGGGCAGGGCTACCCATAGGAATTGTCCCCGGCATTGAGCCACGTCAGGAAGTTCGTTGCATCCGAGATGGAGATTACCTTGTTCTAGTATCCGATGGCATTGTAGATGGCCATGATCGGAACGAAGATTGGGTGGCCACCCAATTGCGGGCCATGGGCAATGTAGGGGCTTCGGTGATGGCAAAGCAGCTCCTTAATCGGGCGGACAAGTTAGGAGCAAAATTTACCGACGATGCCACCGTAATTGTCGTCCGGGTGCGGGAGGCAAAGAAAAATCCTTATTGGAGTCAAGCTGTATAAATACCTTGCCCCGCTGGTAAAGCGGGGTAAGGTTTTTATAGGTCTAGGAAGGATATTTGACCTCTTTGGAGAAAGACTTTAGTCAATCATTATTTTACTAAAGTACAATTCTTCGTAGGTGGTATTATATGACAGATAAGATTTTAAACTTATGCCGACAGTCACTGGAGCCGGGAGATCGGGTTGTGGTAGCGGTCTCTGGCGGTGCAGACTCCATGTGTCTTGCCCATGCTATGCACCGGGTTGCTGGCGATTGCGGTGCAAAGATCTTTTTGGGCCATGTCAATCACCAGCTGCGGGGTGAGGCTGCAGATGATGATGCCAGGTTTGTCTGTGCCTGGGCCAGGGAACACAAAGTTCCAAGGCTTGTCACAAGAGTAAATATCCAGCGCGAAGGGGGCCAGTCCCTGGAGAATATAGCCAGGAATAAGCGGTACAAAGCTCTGGCCCGGGTCTGTGAACAATTTCAGGCTACTAAACTGATCACTGCTCATCATGCAGATGATCAAGTTGAAACCTTTTTATTAAATCTCCTACGGGGAAGTGGGGGGCGTGGGCTTCAGGGCATCCCTAAAGAGCGTCCGCTGACAGCTGGTACTAGCCTAATTCGGCCATTGTTACCGGTGACTCGTAAGGAAATTGAAGAATATTGCCGTCAAACCCAAGTTCCTTGGCGAACTGATGCTACCAATGACAGCTTGTCCTATCAACGCAACCGCATTCGCCTAGAGCTTCTTCCTCTATTGCGAGACTTTAACCCGGGCATCGATGGTGTCTTGCTCAATACCATCGAAATTTTACAGGGTGATCAGGCTTTATTAGACGGCCTCACCGAAAAGGCCACCACCTTGTTGAAAATTCAAAGCCCCTTGCCCTTTGCTCCTCAGGCCCTTTCGGCCCAAGGACTGGCCCAACTTGCCCCCGCCATGCAGAGGCGTGTTATCTTGGCATTGCTGCCGGAAAATGCCGGCATCAAGCATGTTAAAGCCGTCCTAGCTTTGTTGGCCGGGCAAACCGGGACTTCAATAGTCTTGCCTGGAGGGCGACGGGCATACCGCCTCCACGACGGGATTGCAATTGGCGATTCCCCTCCAGGAGTAAAGATTCCTGATACCCAAATTTCAGTTCCCGGCACCAAGGTACTGGGGAGTCTCATCATTACCGTTGCTACTTCAGAACTTCCAGACAGCTTTGTATTCTGGTTACCGGAAGCTACCGACCACATTTCTGTTAGTTCTCGAAGATCAGGAGACTATTTTTACCCTCCCGGGGGAGGGAAGAAACTTAAAGACTACATGATTGACCGCAAGGTCTCACGTTGGCTCAGAGATCAGCACCCCGTCTTTCGCTGTGACAACGATATTTTTTGGGTTTTAGGCCTTGCCCGGGACCAGCGATTTTTACAACCGGAACCTGGGAAAAAGCCGGTTTATATTAAGTTAATACGTGGAGGAGAAAAAGATGAACAAGTTAATGGCAGACATTCAGGAGGTTTTATTAACCAAGGAAGAGATTGCTGACAAGGTTCAAGAACTAGGAAAGGAATTGGCTGCGGAATACTCTGATAAGCGGCCCCTGCTCATTTGCGTCCTCAAAGGTGCCCTTATCTTTGTTGCCGACTTGACTCGGGCCATGGATATTCCCTTAGAAGTGGATTTTATGGCGGTATCCAGTTATGGTGTTTCGACAAAGTCTTCGGGGGTTGTGCGGATTCTAAAAGACTTGGAAACCGGAATTGAGAACAGACATGTGTTAATAGTCGAAGATATAATTGACACTGGTCTCACTTTGAAGTACTTAATTGAAAACCTTAGGTCACGGAAACCAGCGTCGATTAAGATATGCACCCTTTTAGATAAGCCTTCCCGTCGCCGGGTACAGCTACAACCTGATTATTGTGGATTTGAGATACCCGATAAGTTTGTCATTGGTTATGGCTTGGACTTTTCCGAAATCTACCGCAATCTTCCCTTTATTGGAGTACTCAAGCCCGAAGCTTATCAGTAATTCCTAGTTGTTTGCACTGCGTTGCTATGATACAATAGACAAACTTTGGGAGGAGGCAGGTGCCCTTGAAAAATTATCGCAAAATAGTTATCTTTATTTTCATCATTTTAATCGCCGTTGTAGTTATTCAGGGTGGTTGGGGTGGAGTTCCCGCTCGAGAGAAAAGAGAGTTGACATACGATGAATTTGTAGCCTTGATGGAAGCCAAAGAAATCGCCTCAGCCGAAATTAGCCGTAATTCCGTTAAGGGCAAGCTGACCGATGGCGCTTCTTTTACCGCTGTGGTCTTAGATCCAGCTGCCACAGCAGAGGGTTTAGCGGCTTTGGGCATCCCTGTAAAGGTACAAAACCCCAATCAAGGGGGGCTTTGGCTTTCCCTCCTCAGTTGGGTGCCAATGCTATTGCTCATTGTGTTTTTCTTTTTCTTTATGCAGCAAGCTCAAGGTGGCGGCAACCGGGTGATGAATTTTGGCAAAAGCAGAGCCAAATTACATCAAGAAACCCGCCAAAAGGTCACCTTTAAAGATGTAGCGGGTATTGACGAAGCCAAGGAAGAGCTTGAGGAAATTGTAGACTTCCTCCGTACTCCCCGCAAGTTTATGCAGTTAGGGGCCCGTATCCCCAAGGGGGTGCTCCTGGTAGGAGCCCCTGGGACAGGGAAGACACTGCTGGCCCGAGCCGTGGCCGGGGAAGCAGGAGTTCCCTTTTTCAGTATTAGTGGTTCAGATTTTGTAGAAATGTTCGTAGGGGTAGGCGCCTCTCGGGTCCGTGACTTGTTTGAACAGGCAAAGCGGCAATCACCCTGTATCATTTTTATTGACGAAATCGATGCTGTGGGCAGACAACGTGGCGCAGGTCTAGGCGGTGGCCATGATGAGCGAGAGCAAACCCTTAATCAGCTTTTGGTGGAGATGGATGGCTTTGGTCCCCATGAAGGCATCATCATTATCGCCGCTACCAACCGCCCAGATATACTCGACCCCGCCCTTTTGCGGCCAGGACGCTTCGACCGCCAGATCACTGTAGATCTGCCGGACGCTAAGGGCCGGGAGGAAATTCTCAAAGTTCATGCCCGTACCCGTCCTTTGGAGGCATCGGTAGAACTAAATATCCTTGCCCGCCGTACTCCGGGATTTACCGGGGCCGACTTGGAAAACTTAATTAATGAGGCAGCTCTTTTAGCCGCACGGAGGGAACTTAAGGTTATAACGATGCCAGAGTTAGAGGATGCCATTGACAGAGTTATCGCCGGTCCCGAGAAAAAGTCCCGCTTGCGTTCTGAGGACGAAAATCGGCTGGCGGCCTACCATGAATCAGGTCATGCCTTAATTTCTCACCTCCTGGAGAAGACAGACCCCGTCCATAAGGTCACCATAATCCCCCGGGGACGCACCGGCGGCTTTACCTTAGCATTGCCTACCGAGGACAGATACTTTGCCACTAAAAGTGAGCTCTTGGATAAGATTTGCTTTGGCCTAGGAGGTCGGGTAGCGGAGAAGCTGGTTCTCAACGAAATAAGCACCGGTGCTCAAAATGACATAGAGCGGGTCACTGCCTTGTCCCGGCAGATGATTATGGAATATGGAATGAGTGAGGAATTAGGCCCTCTGACTTTTGGGCGCAGGCAGCATCAGGTATTCCTTGGCCGGGATCTTGGCCGGGAGCGGGACTTTAGCGAAGAAGTTGCCTCCGCTATTGACCGGGAGTCGAAACGCATGGTTGAGGAGTGTTTCCGGCGCACGGAGAAAGTACTTTCCGACAATATCGAAAGGCTCCACGCTGTTGCGGAAGCGGTTCTGGAAAAAGAAACCTTGAATGCCGACGAGTTTGTGGAAATTGTGGGCATCGGCAAAGGCGGCAAGCCCCTAGACTAAGTTTGACAAGGGCTCTATAAATTCAGTATACTTATAAAGTAGTATTACTCCTACTGAAAGGGGGTTGGTATTGTGTCCGTCACAGCCGACCCCCTATCTTTATTCCTTGAGTGTGCTAAAGGAGGAAAGAACTAATGCATGTACCAATCGAGGGACACAGCCTCACCGTTGACCAAGTAGTAGCTGTTGCTTACGGCCAGAATGCAGAGTTGACAGCTTCTGCAGTAAAGGCAATGGAAAAGGCAAGATTGTATGTAGAAGCACTAATTACACGAAAACAACCGGTGTATGGCATTACCACAGGATTTGGTCGTTTCAGCGATGTGGTTATTGAAGCAGAGGATGTTGGCCAGCTGCAGCTCAACTTAATCCGCAGCCATGCCTGTGGGGTTGGGGAACCCCTGTCTAAACCAGAGACTCGGGCCCTTATGCTCCTTCGGGCCAACGCCTTGGCAAAGGGGCATTCCGGTGCTCGCCCTAAATTAGTCCAGTTGCTTATAGACTGTCTCAACAAAGATGTACTACCGGTTATTCCCACTAAGGGATCCCTTGGTGCCAGTGGCGATTTGGTGCCCTTGGCCCATATGGCATTGTTTTTAATTGGCGAGGGGCAAGCTTGGGATCATGAAAAAGTAATTCCTGCCCGCAGGGCTTTGGAAAGGGCAGGCCTTGTGCCAATAGTCTTGGCGGCAAAAGAAGGTTTAGCATTGATTAATGGCACTCAATATATGTCGGCCCGAGGGGTGCTTTGCCTTGCTCAAGCCAAGAAACTGGCCCTGGAGGCAGATGCCATTGCTTCCCTTACCTGTCAAGCCCTCAGAGGAATCCCTGCCGCCTATTCACCTCTTGTGCAAATGGTTCGCCCCCACCCAGGACAGCAAGCTTGCGCCCTTCGTCTGGAAAAGTTTCTTGCAGGCAGCAAGTTGGTGAGCCAACCGGGGGAGTTGCGCACACAGGATGCGTATGCCCTTAGGTGCATACCCCAAGTCCATGGTGCCAGCAACGATGCCTTTGCCTGGATTACCGAGGTTTTGGAACGGGAAATCAATTCTGCCACAGACAATCCCCTGGTTTTTGCAGATGAAGATCAGGTGATTTCCGGGGGTAATTTCCATGGCCAGCCTCTGGCCCTGGCCTTTGATTTGCTTGCCATTGCAATGGCTGAACTGGCAAACATCTCCGAACGGCGGCTGGAACGCCTGGTAAATCCCCAACTCAGCGATCTCCCTCCCTTCCTTACCAACAAAGGGGGACTAAACTCGGGATTGATGATTGCCCAGTATGTGGCTGCAGCCCTAGTATCGGAGAATAAGATTCTCTGTCACCCCGCCAGTGTCGACTCTATTCCTTCTTCAGGCAATCAAGAAGATCATGTCAGCATGGGAGCCAATTCCGCCAATAAAGCCTGTCAGGTGGCGACAAATCTTCAAGATGTACTGGCCATTGAACTGCTGGCAGCATGTCAGGCCCTGGATTTCAGAGGGCCAGAACTCCTAAGCCCCTATGGCCACAAAATGTACCAACTAGTTCGTAAATATGTAAGCTTTATGGATGAGGACCGTGTCTTCCATGAGGATATCAAGTTACTGTCTCAGCTATTAGCTGAGGGGAAACTAAATATTATTCTATTAGGAGAGTGAAACCATGGAATTAAAAGGCGCCCCCCGGGGCACAGAATTGAATTGTAAGGGCTGGCATCAGGAGGCTGCTCTTCGCATGCTACTTAACAACCTCGATCCTGAGGTTGCAGAAGATCCCAAGCGTCTAATTGTATATGGTGGTACTGGCAAGGCTGCTCGGAATCATCAAGCTTTGACGGCGATTATCACCTCTCTGAAAGAGCTGGAAAATGACGAAACCTTGTTAATACAGTCTGGAAAACCTGTGGGTGTCTTTCGCACTCATGAGCGTGCCCCCAGGGTGCTTTTGGCGAACTCACTCTTGGTTCCCGCTTGGGCTACTTGGGACAACTTCTGGGATCTCGAAGCCAAGGGGCTGACAATGTATGGCCAGATGACTGCAGGCAGTTGGATTTACATTGGGACCCAAGGAATACTACAGGGAACTTTTGAAACCTTTTCCGAAGCCAGTCGCCAACATTTTGGCGGAACCCTTGCTGGCAGATTGGTTGTCAGTGCAGGCTTAGGGGGTATGAGCGGTGCCCAGCCCCTGGCAGTTACTATGAACGAAGGTGTCGGGATAATTATCGAGGTGGATCGCCATCGGGCCCAGCGTCGCCTGGAAACCCGTTATTGCAATTGTCTGACAGAAAACCTAGATGAAGCAATGGAGATGGCAGAGAAAGCCCTTTCAGAGAAGAGGCCCTTGTCCATAGCCCTCATTGGCAACGCTGCTGAAGTGCTGCCGGAGATGGTACGCCGGGGGATTACCCCAGACCTTGTCACCGACCAGACATCTGCCCATGATCCCTTAGGCGGATATGTACCCGCAGGCTTAAGCCTGGAGGATGCTATTACCTTGCGGGAATCTGATCCGGAAGAGTACGTTTCCCGTTCCATGGCAAGTATGGCCATCCACGTACAGGCAATGCTGGATATGCAAAAGGCAGGCTCAATTGTCTTTGACTATGGAAACAACATTAGGCAAAATGCGTACCAGCAAGGTGTGAAGAACGCCTTTGACTTTCCTGGCTTTGTTCCAGCATACATTAGACCCCAGTTCTGCGAGGGCCGCGGCCCCTTCCGTTGGGCAGCTCTATCTGGAGACCCTGCAGACATAGCTGCAACTGACGATTTGGTCCTAGAGCTTTTCCCTGAGGACGTCAATCTCAGGCGCTGGATTACCATGGCCCGGGAACAGGTGGCTTTCCAAGGCCTGCCTTCCAGGATATGCTGGCTTGGCTACGGGGAGAGGGCGAAATTTGGTCTGGCTATAAACGACCTAGTCAAATCTGGCAAAATCAAGGCTCCAATTGTCATTGGTCGTGACCATTTAGATTGCGGATCAGTGGCTTCCCCCAACCGAGAGACAGAAGCTATGCTGGATGGCAGTGATGCCATCGCTGACTGGCCAATACTTAACGCTTTGCTTAACGCTGTCAACGGAGCTAGTTGGATCTCTGTCCACCACGGTGGAGGTGTGGGCATTGGTTATTCAATTCATGCCGGTATGGTTGTTGTTGCTGATGGCACTGAGGACGCCCGCTGGCGCCTGGAACGGGTTCTAACCACCGACCCAGGTACTGGCATAATCCGTCATGCCGACGCAGGCTACCAACAGGCTATTGAAGCATCCCGGCGGCATGGAATAAAAATCCCCATGCTTAAGGAGGAATAGCATGAAAAAAATTGTCCAATGCGTTCCCAATATTAGTGAAGGAAGAAATCAGGATGTAGTGAATGCAGTTGTCGATAGTATTCGGGGGATAGCAGATGTCAAAGTTTTGGATTGGTCCTCAGACACAGACCACAATCGCTCGGTAATTACCTTTGTGGGTACTCCTGAAGGGGTTGAAGGGGCGGCCTTGGCCCTGTGCAGCAAAGCAGCCCAACTCATTGACATGACTGTCCATAGCGGCGAGCATCCCCGGATGGGGGCTACAGATGTTGTGCCCTTTATTCCCATTCAAGGGGTAACCATGGAGGAAACCATCCAATTGGCCAACCGGGTAGGCAAGCGAATTGGCCAGGAGCTGGGAATTCCCGTGTACCTATACGAGAATGCCGCGACCACCCCTGCCAATCAAAACCTGGCGGCTGTGCGCAGGGGTCAGTATGAAGGGCTTCCAGCGAAGATGGCCAAGGCAAATGGCAAACCAGACTATGGCCCGACGGTTTTCAACGCAAAAAGTGGAGCTACTGCCGTGGGTGCCAGGATGCCCCTCATTGCCTTTAACGTAAATTTAGGAACGGACAATCTGGACATTGCCAACAAAATCGCCCGCAATGTCCGCCATGCCAGCGGTGGTCTCAAAGCCGTGAAGGCAATGGGTGTCAACCTTGAGGCCCGGGGCATAGTCCAGGTTTCCATGAACATGGTTAACTATAAAGAAACCCCACTTTATAGAGTGGTGGAGCTCATCAGGGCTGAAGCCCGCAGATATGGAGTCAGCATCATCGGCAGCGAAATCATTGGCCTGGTGCCTTTAGAAGCCATGGTGCAAAGTCTCGACTATTACTTGGGTCTCGAAGGGTTTGCACTTAATCAAGTCCTTGAAACCAGGTTGTGGTCTCATGAAGAATAAAGCGGATTTACTTGTCACCAACGGGCGCATTGCCACCTTACGCGGGTATAGCATCAAACCCCAGAGGGGGACGGACTTCGGTGGCCTTGGGATGGTAGATGGTGCAGTGGCAATACTAGGAGATAAGATTTTGGCAGTGGGACCGGTGGAGCAGGTGTCTAACCAGGTGGAACTAAATTCCGCCAAGATAATTGATGCCGGTGGTCGCCTGGTCACCCCTGGCTTGATTGATCCTCATACCCATGTTGTTCACTGCGGTAGCAGGGAAATGGAGTACGGCATGCGCTTGGCAGGCACTCCATATATTGAAATCCTCAAAGCCGGAGGCGGAATTCTCAACAGCGTCTGCAAGGTGCGCCAGGCATCGGTCGCCGAAATGGTTGCCCAGACGAAAAAGAGTTTGCGCCGCATGCTGTCTTTTGGCGTCACCACCGTAGAGGCCAAAAGTGGATATGGATTAGATACCGAAAGTGAACTGAGGATGCTCCAGGCAATGGAAATCCTCAACCATATTCAACCTGTCGACTTGGTGCCAACCTTCATGGGTGCTCATGCAATTCCAGAGGAGTACAAGGATAATAGCGATGAATTTGTCCGCATTGTCATTGAGGAAATGCTGCCTCAGGTGAAGGACTTGGCTTGTTTTTGTGATGTCTTTTGTGAAGACCATGTCTTTAGCATTGAGCAAACCAGGCAGATCCTGGCAGCTGCCCGGGAACATGGCCTCGGGCTAAAGTTGCATGCTGATGAGCTGGCTCCTACCGGCGGGGCCCAGCTAGCTGCGGAAATGGGAGCGGTGTCTGCAGACCACCTTCTCTGTACCGATAAAGACGGGATTGCTGCCTTAGCCGCATCGGACACAATTGCCGTTCTACTGCCGGGGACATCCTTTAATCTCATGAGTGACTACGCCCCTGCTAGGGAAATGCTGGAGGCCGGAGTGGCAATTGCATTATCTACTGACTACAACCCGGGAAGCTGCCCCACAGAAAACCTCCAGCTGATAATGGCCTTAGGCTGTCTCAAGTTGGGACTGAGCCCCTCCCAGGTACTGGCTGCCGTAACCATCAACGCCGCCCATGCCATTAATCGGGCAGACAGAATTGGCAGCCTGGAGGCAGGGAAACAGGCCGATCTGGTAATTTTCGACACAGATAATGAAGCTTACCTTCCCTATCACTTTGGCATCAATCATACCTGGCTGGTTGTGAAATCAGGCAAGGTTGCCTATAAAAAAGTTGAGGAGGATTGTTTTGAAGACTGATATCCAAATCGCACAGGAAGCTAAGATGAAGTCAATACAAGAGATTGCCAAGGGAATTGGCCTCCGGGAAGACGAGATTGAGCTCTACGGACAGTATAAAGCAAAAACCTCATTGCAGGCTGCGAAGCGCTTGGCAAATAATCCAGATGGCAATTTGGTTCTGGTGACTGCCATCAATCCTACCCCCGCTGGCGAAGGCAAATCCACAACTCTAGTGGGCCTTGGTCAAGCAATGCGCAAAATGGGCAAAAATGCAATCATCGCCCTTCGGGAACCTTCTCTTGGTCCTTGTATGGGGGTAAAGGGCGGCGCAGCTGGTGGCGGTTATGCCCAAGTGGTGCCCATGGAAGACATCAATTTGCACTTTACCGGTGATATCCATGCCATTACTACCGCTCACAATCTACTTGCCGCCCTGCTGGATAATCACCTGCATCAGGGGAATCAGCTGGGCATTGACCCGAGAAACATAGTATTTAAGCGAGCCATGGACATGAACGAAAGGGCTTTGCGCAATACTGTAATTGGCCTAAAAGGCCGGAACAATGGATATCCCAGGGAAGATGGTTTCGACATTACGGTTGCCTCAGAGGTCATGGCCATTCTCTGTTTGGCCACAGGCATAGATGACCTTAAGGAGCGTTTGAGCAAGATTGTCGTAGCTTATAACTATAGCAAAGAGCCTGTTACCGCAGGGGACCTTAATGCCCATGGGGCAATGGCCCTGCTCCTTAAGGATGCCATTAAGCCCAACCTGGTCCAGACCCTAGAAAATGGCCCGGCCTTTATTCACGGCGGCCCCTTTGCCAACATAGCCCACGGCTGCAACAGCGTCGCTGCTACAAAAATGGGGCTTAAACTGGGAGATTATCTGCTGACAGAAGCCGGATTTGGCGCCGACCTAGGGGCGGAAAAGTTCTTTAACATTAAGTGCCGTCTAGCAGGCTTAAAGCCTGATGCAGTCGTCCTGGTGGCGACAATCCGTGCCCTTAAGCTTCACGGGGGGGCAGCCAAGGCCCAATTAGCTGAAGAAAATCTTGAAGCCCTGCGGGCAGGCATGACCAACCTGGAGAAACAGGCAGAAAACATTCGCAAGTTCCGTGTTCCCTTAGTGGTAGCCATTAACCGCTTCCCCACAGATACCGAAGCAGAAATCAAGCTTGTCTCTGAGCTCTGCGGCAAGATGGGAGTTCCCTGGGCCCTTTCTGAGGTATGGGCCAAGGGTGGCGAAGGTGGTATTGCCCTTGCAGAAGAATTGTTGAAGGTCATGGAAGCAGAAAAGGCCGACTTCCAGCCACTATACTCGGAGAATCTGCCGATCAAAGAAAAGATCGGGATCATTGCCCGGGAAATCTATGGGGCAGAAGGGGTGGAGTATACCAAGGATGCGCTGAAGGCAATAAAATCACTGGAAGCCAATGGTTTCGGGAAAATGCCCATCTGCATGGCAAAAACCCAATACTCTTTATCAGATGATCCCAGCTTGCTGGGGCGGCCCCAGGGCTTTAATGTCACTGTTAGGGAAGTCAAGGTTTCAGCCGGCGCAGGCTTCGTCGTCGCCATTACCGGAGACATTATGACGATGCCAGGGCTACCAAAAAAACCCGCCGCTTGCAATATGGACATCACCAGCGAAGGGGTCATCACAGGCTTATTCTAGATATAGTAAGGGGAGGCTCATGGCCTCCCCTTTGATTTATCAAAACTTAATTATTATCGGTGCCAGCTCCAGCAATACTGCCAGTAAGCAGGTGGCGATAAGATTCTTGGAACAATAGTAGAGATAGCCCACCACCAGGGACATGCCTAGGGCAGACACTAGGGGTAGGATTCCAATGGCACCGGGTCCGGTAAAGACTGTAATCACAGCCCATGCCCCTGAGACAATGAAGAGGCCGGCAAGGGGATGTAGCCAGTGAGAGATTATTCTCTGGCAAAATCCCCGGACAAGGGATACTCTAAGGAGGACTGCCAGCCCTATAGGTAGGAGAGAAAAATCAAGATTCAGCCCCACAGGCAAAGAAAACGCTGAACCCAGGGCAATAAATATGCATACACTGACGGCAGCGATAAGTCCTGTGACCAGGCCTTTGAAGGAGAGGCCGAAAAAACTCGGCTCCAGACGGTCTTTTCGCGCCCAAATGATGACACCCACCAGGGGAAGCAACCACAAGGCCGCTGTGGCGTACGGGGAAGGCTGAAAGAATTGGTCAAAGGCGGAAAGTGCTGCCGCGTACAGCAATGCCCCGATAAGGGCGGCAATGGTGGTGTAAATACTATACTGGCCTTTTACTTCTTTTTCCCTGACCTCCAAGCCCCCGGCGATAAATGCAATTAAACTTATAGCGGCCACCGTCAGAAAAGCCATGTACACTATAGCCCGGGTCTTGTAACTTTCTGGAGGGTAAAACTGCTTCTCAATTTGAGGATGCTTAAAGTTCAAAGAAAAATCTGGGGCCTTGACGATAACCTGTGCGTCTTCATAATAAGTCACCATCCCCAACCGCTGTCCCCACATCCTAAGAAGTACGGTCTGGGGTGTTGGTAACAGCCAATTGGTATAGCCAAAGATTTCATAGCTGGTAAGCAAATTATAGCCATGTTCTAGCTGGCGCTTGAGATAATGATTTGGAACTTCCGCTTCGGTGACTTCATCTGCCCGTAAGAGGATGGTGTCTCCAAAATCGCGCAGGATTTTCGTGTAATCTGCATAGTCCAGTAAAATCAAGCCCTGGTCCAAATTGTCCTCGATAATATCCGGCAAATCTCCGCTGTAATCAGAGGGAAAGGACATGCTAAGGGCACCAGGGTGTTCTTCAGGCGGAATTAGTAGCACCGCTACCACTCGGCCACGATGATAACCGGGGATGACCAATGTCCCCGGGGAAAAAGTGATTTCTGCATAGTCATAGGCTACGCTCCAGCTGTCAGCGAAATAATAAACAGTGTCGATGTCAAATTGGACGCTGGTATTGCCGAAAACCTCTGGAGCAGTGACGTAAGTAAAAAAGACACCTAAGACAGCCACCACTGCAATCATCAAAGCAACAAAAGTTCGGGTAACCGGATTGGACAATAGTTTTTTAAACATTATTTTCCCTCCACTCTGACTTCAAAGAGTTCGACTTAAAGTCCATAAATCCCTTCCTAGAGTGACAAATTGACAAGGCCAAGTATTTGAAGGATAATTATTACAGCATTTTCAAGGGGGAAAAGAGATGGGCCGCAAAATATTGGCAGAGATTGAAAAGTTAAAGCAAGAGAATAATGCAGTGCTCTTAAGTCATTTTTATCAACCCTCAGAGATTCAGGACCTAGCTGATTATGTTGGTGATTCTTTTGGCTTAAGTCAGCAGGCGGCAGAAACAGATGCGAATACAATCGTCTTTTGTGGAGTAAGCTTTATGGCGGAAGTTGCCGCAATCCTTTCTCCCAGTAAGACAGTCTTGCTTCCCGAAGAAACGGCTGGCTGTCCTATGGCAGATATGGTTACTGTGGAGGGTCTGAGGAAGGTTAAACAGCAGCATCCCGACGCAGCTGTTGTCAGCTATATTAACACGTCAGCAGCCATTAAGGCGGAATCAGATATCTGTTGCACATCCGCTAACGTTTTGAAAGTGGTCAACTCCTTATCTCAAGATCAAATCATCTTTGTTCCCGACCGCAACATGGGACAGTATGTAGCTGCAAGAACTGACAAGGAAATAATCCTTTGGCAGGGGTATTGCTATGCCCACGATGGCTTAATGGCGGAAACTATTATCAAGGCGAAACAAGACTATCCTCAAGCACTGGTCATGGTCCATCCCGAATGTTCTCCAGAAGTCGCTGCAATGGCGGATTATGTTATCGGAACCACTGGCATGCTTAAAATTGCCCGTGAGGCTGACGCAAGTACTTTTATAGTGGGAACGGAAATTGGCTTGGCCCACGCCTTAAAACAGGCAGCACCAAGTAAAGAATTTATCTTTCCCGACCCAAATTTATTTTGTTCAAGTATGAAGCAAACTACCTTAGACAAGGTGAAAAGATCTTTGGAAACACTACGACCTAGGATTTCGGTTCCCATGGATATTGCAGCTAAATCCCGCCAAGCTCTGGAGAAAATGCTGACAGTAAAATAGCAGGGAGTGAAGAGATATGCTTTCTGCCTCGACAGAAAAAACCCAAATTTGGGATGTAGTTATAATCGGAGGAGGGGTGGCAGGTTTGTATACTGCCCTCCTAGCAGCAGAGTCAGGTAAGAAGATCTTGCTTTTGGCAAAAACAGGGTTGGACGAAAGTAATACCGAACAGGCCCAAGGCGGAATCGCCGCTTCGGTTTCAGAACAGGATACTCCTCGCTTGCATCTGCTGGATACTTTAAGCGCCGGTGCGGGCCTTTGTGATTATCAAGCAGTTCGCACCTTAGCGGAAGAGGGCCCCGCCGGCATCAAAAGTCTCATTGAGATGGGGGTAAATTTCGACAAAAACAACTATGGCCTTGCCTTAACAAAGGAAGGGGCTCACAGCAAGCGCCGGATACTTCACGCCAGGGGAGATGCAACAGGAAAAGCAATTAGAGAGGCTCTGACAGCAAGACTTCACCTCTTCCCAAACATTACGGTGAAGACCCACACCTTTGTCCTAGACTTAATTATGACAGATTTTGGCTGTGCCGGACTGTACTGTCTAGGCCAAAGTGGCGAGCTGGTTGCCATATATGCTGCCCATACAGTCCTGGCCAGCGGCGGTGCCTGCAACCTTTTTGAAATTACCACTAATCCCTCGGTAGCAACTGGCGATGGCATTGCCATGGCTTGGCGAGCTGGCGTCCCTGTGGGGGATATGGAATTCGTCCAGTTTCATCCCACTGCCCTGATGCTAGATGGAGCGCCCCATTTTTTAATATCTGAAGCTGTTCGGGGTGAAGGGGCATTTTTACTTAATAAAAACGGGGAAAGATTTATGCCCCTCTACCATGCCCAGGCGGAATTGGCCCCTAGGGATATCGTCTGTAGAGCAATGGTCGCGGAAATGGAGAAGACCGGCACAAAAAACCTTTGGTTGGATGTCTCCCCCTTGGCGGATAAAGACTTCCCCAACCGCTTTCCAACTATTTATCAAAGATGCACCGAATATGGCCTTTCTCTTCCCGGTGATTTAATTCCCGTGGCTCCAGCAGCTCATTACTTTATGGGGGGCATTATAACCGATATTAACGGAAACACTGGTGTGCCCGCCCTCTTCGCCTGTGGCGAGGCTAGTTGCACAGGTGTGCACGGGGCCAATCGTCTTGCCAGCAACTCTTTGCTGGAGGCCTTGGTTTTTGGGCGCAGAATTGCTCAGTCAATTGTCATGTCCAATAAAAAACCCGTCAGGGTAGATGCTTCCGTTCCTGTATTGCTGCCAGAGAATACTGAAGCCCCAGCTATCATTGAGGAATTGGGAAAGACTATGTGGCGTTTGGTGGGATTGTGCAGGGAGGAAAAAGGGCTGGAAAAGGCTCGTGTTATTTTGGATGCCCTGACGGCTAAAGCTCCTATGGGGACTTATGGAGACAAAACCAGCATGGAATTAACCAATATGCTCACTCTGGCAAAATTGATTACCCAAGGGGCACTTTTACGTACAGAGAGCAGAGGTGGCCACTACCGCCTTGACTACCCCCGTTCCCAGCGGAACCAGCTAGGTCACTGGATTTTTCTAAGGGGGCAGCAAACGAAATTTAGGGCCATTCAGGAGGGTCGCTTATGAAAAATATCCTACTGGACCAAAGACTGCAGGACTTTCTTGCTGAGGACATTGGAACTGGGGATGTGACCAGCGCCTGCTTTGCCAATTTTCCTGTGCGGAGAGGTTGGTTTACCGCCCGTGCTCCTGGAATTATTGCTGGAATTCCTTTCGCCCAGAGGATTTATGCGCTTCTGGGGGTCAAAGAATGGACTTCATTGATTGATGATGGGCAGGCTGTAGCTGCTGGAACCCGCTTGGCATATGTTGACGGCCCCGGGAACTTGTTGCTCCAGGGGGAACGATTAGCCTTGAACCTCTTACAGAGACTCAGTGCCATTGCAACCAAGACTCATCAGATGGTGGAAATTGTCGGCGCCCGGGGGGCAACTCGGATTACAGATACCCGCAAGACTGCTCCTGGCCTACGCTGGTTTGAAAAGTACGCAGTGCGAGCCGGGGGAGGGTATAACCATCGCTGGGGCTTATATGATGCAGTAATGTTAAAGGATAATCATATTAAATTAGCTGGTGGCATTGGCCAAGCTGTTGCAGAGGTGCGTAAACATATTGGCCATACCTTAAAAATTGAAGTAGAAGTTGAGACCTTCACCCAATTACAGCAAGCCCTGGATGCGGGAATAGAAATTATTATGCTGGATAACATGACCCCTGACCAAGTGGCGGAAGCGGTGGGCATTATAGCCGGCCGAGCCGTCACTGAGGCCTCTGGATCCATCGACATATCCAATCTTGCTCAATACGCGGCAACAGGTGTTGATTATATATCCATGGGCGCCTTAACCCATACTGTAAAAGCGTTGGATATAGGCTTCGATCTTGACCAGCCCAAGGGCTCAGGCGAGACCCTTGTATGAGCAATACGGGAATTTACCTAGGCCAGCAAATAGTTAACCCCCTTTGGCTGGCACCAATGGCAGGCGTGACAGATAAACCCTTCCGCATTTTGGCGGGAGAGCAAGGCTGTGATTTGGCATTTACCGAAATGATTAGCAGCAAGGCACTTGAATTTGGCAACCCCAAGACATGGAACATGCTAGATATAAAAGGGGAATCGCCAATTGGCATTCAGCTATTTGGTTCCTCCCCCTCTGTCCTGGCTGCAGCTGCAAAAGTAGCACAGGCTCAGGGGGGATCTATAATCGACATAAATATGGGCTGTCCTGTGCCCAAGATAGTCGGCAACGGAGAAGGCGCAGCTTTAATGCAACAGCCTCTGCTGGCTGAATCAATTGTCAATCGGGTAGCTGCCTCGGTAGATATTCCGGTTACAGTAAAAATCAGGGCAGGCTGGGACAAGAATTCCATTACTGCTCCCGCCCTTGCAAAAAGGCTCGCTGCTGCCGGAGCAGCTGCAATTACTGTTCACGGTCGCACCCGGGAACAGATGTATAGCGGAAAGGCCAATTGGGAGATCATTGCCCAGACCGTCAAGGCTGTAGAAATCCCCATCATTGGCAACGGTGATATCTGGTCTGGGAAAGAAGCTTTGGCTATGCAAAAGCAGACAGGTTGTGCCGGGATCATGGTGGCACGGGGAGCCATGGGCAACCCCTGGCTATTTGCGGAAATCAAGGCTGCCTTTAGGGATACAGACTACCAGCCGCCCTCTCTCCAACAGCGGATTACCATGGCCCTACGACACTTTCATATGGAGCTGGCTTATCGAGGCAGGGAGAGGGGAGTGCTTTTCATGCGCAAGCATTTGGCATGGTACTTGAAAGGTCTGCCTGAAACCGCCCCTCTTAAAAAAAGCATCTTTGCCGAGACCTGCCCCCAGACCATTGAAGCTATGCTCTCGGCATATCTTCTACAAAACCGCTGAAAAATCCAGCGGTTTTGTTGTATCAAAAAGGCAGAAGGAGTATACTAATTACACTGTATACAAGACTGTGCACAGAGGTGAGTAAGTGGAACTACTGCGTATTGGCGACAAGGTTATCAGTCGCCAACAAATTGACCGTTGGATTACAAGGATATTAGACTTACGCCTTCAGGGGGTATCCCAGCAGGACGCTGCCCAAAAACTAAAAATCGACCGTACCTTTATTTCTCGCCTAGAAAGTCTGGGTGAATTGCGCAAAGGTGGCGGGGTTGCAGTGGTTGGTTTCCCCGTTGCTGATGTCCAAAGCTTAGAACAGATTTGTCGGAAATATGGTGTAGACTGGTGGCTACTGCTCAGTGAGGCCGAGCGCCTAAACTTTGTTGGGCAGGATGGACTGGAATTGTTTAATGAGGTCATGAACATATTAGCTGCTTTGCGAGATTTTGATACTGTTGTCGTCATGGGATCTAATAAAAGGGTTCAGCTAATTGAAGGGCTCCTGGACAGGGATGTCATTCCCCTGATTTTAGGGGAATCTCCCTTGCAACAAGATGTAGTAGTGGATTTAGTCGAGTTTGAAAAAATAATTCAAGCTATATGTAGCAAGGAGGACCTATGAAAAGGATAGTCAGTATAAGTCTGGGTTCCAGCAGGCGGAATCACAAGGCCGAAGTTGAATTTAAAGGCGTGATTTTTTCGGTGGAACGCATAGGAACCGACGGAGATATGGATAAAATGATTGCCCTACTTACAGAACTAGACGGCCAGGTTGATGCTTTTGGCTTAGGTGGTATCGACCTCTACCTGGGCACTCCCGCACATCGTTACACCATCAGAGATGGCAAGAGAATGGTTGCGGCGGCGAAAAAAACCCCCATTGTTGACGGCAGCGGTTTAAAAGATACTTTAGAACGCCAAACAATTAGGTACCTTCAAAAAGATTTAGGCTGGGATTTTTCCGGCAAGACTGCTCTGCTAACCAGCGCCTTGGACCGCTGGGGAATGGCAGAGGAACTCGAAGCCGCTGGCTGCAAGCTGGAAATTGGAGACCTGATCTTTGCCATAGGTGTTCCCATCTCCATGCACCGACTCAAGACCTTGGAACGGGTTGCACGGATGCTGGCTCCGGCGGCAGTTAAACTACCATTTTCGGTCCTCTATCCTACCGGGAAACAACAAGAAACCAGTAATGGCAGGTTTAGCCGTTATTTTAGAGGCAAAGATTATATCGCCGGTGACTTTAATTACATATACAAACATATGCCTACAGACATGACAGGGCAAATCGTCATCACCAATACTATTACCGCCCATGATGTTGAGGAACTCAAAAAAAGGGGGGCAAAGATGCTGGTTACATCTACCCCAGAATTGGGCGGCCGCTCTTTCGGAACTAATGTCATGGAGGCATTGTTAGTGGCCTACGCTCAAGCTGGTTCTGCCCTGTCTAAGGAACATTATAATCGGCTCTTAGCAGAGTTGGAATTTGTCCCTCGCATAGTAAATTTGCAGGCCAATTAACTGGGAGAACTGTTGACAAACCATGCTAAGGGTATTATAATTGGTTCAAGTTTTAGACCTTATGGTATATATTGCCGCTGCCTTACTGAATAAAGCAGCGGCAATTTACATATGATTTCCTAACAGGTAAAGAGTTTAAAGGAGAGAGTGGCATGAACAACACTGAAATAATACTAACGCCTGATGGGTATAAGCGTTTGGAGGAAGAATTAGAATCCCTTCGCACAGTTAGGCGCAAGGAAGTTGCCGAGAGGATTAAAGAAGCCCTTTCTTTCGGTGACATTACGGAGAACTCAGAATACGACGACGCCAAACAAGAGCAAGCTTTTATGGAGGGCCGTATTTTCTATTTGGAAAAAACGCTGCGCAACGCCCGGGTCCTGGAAGAGGACGAAATCTCTGCAGAAAAGGTCGGCATTGGCTCTATCGTCCTTTTGCGGGATCTGGAATATAACGAAGAGCTAGAGTACACTATTGTATCTAGTGCGGAAGCTAACCCCAACGACAATAAAATTTCAAATACTTCTCCCGTGGGAAAGGCCATCAGCGGCCAGCCTGTAGGCAGCGTTGTTGAAGTGTCCGTACCCGCCGGCACTCTTAAGTATGAAATCCTTGGTATTCGCGCCTAGTAAGGGTTGTCACAAAAATATAATTAGGGCGATAGCCCTTTTTTCAGAGGTGTTAAGAAATGATTTCACTATGCCATTACTTCCCCAAGAATTATGGCAGATATAATGGCTGTGTACAAGCATAAAGACGGCTCCTAGCCGTCTTTTTTGGTTTTTCAAGGTCGGTACAGCCCCTTATTTTGTGTAAGCAAGTCGCTCCAAGATTGCTATCCTCTCTTCAATAGGCGGATGGGTGGATAGAGAATTGGCTGCAGCACTGCTTAATTTGTTTAGTGGATTTACAATGTAAAGGGCAGATGTGGACTTAGTTGCCTGCTTAAGAGGATATGGATCAATGACAATTTTGCGTAAAGCGTTGGCCAGGCCTTGGGGATTGCGGGTCAACCAGGCAGCCGAAGTGTCGGCGGTATATTCCCGTCTGCGAGATAAGGTTAACTGCAACAAACGGGCAAAGATCGGGGCAAGAATTAAAAACACCAAGCCGATTATTGCAAAAATTCCTGAACCCTTATTCCTGTCGTCCCTTGACCTCCCCCTACTTCTTACGCCACCAAACCACAGGCTCCGAGAAAAGAATTCACTAATCACGGCGACAATGCCTACAAAAGCGATGGCAATTGTAGCAAGGCGAATGTCGTAATTTTGAATATGGGATATCTCATGGGCAATAACCCCTTCGATTTCCTCGTTGTTCAATCTTTCTATTAAACCTGTAGTTAAGGCCACAACACCTTCCTGGGGCTTACGTCCAGTAGCAAATGCGTTGATAGCCGGCGACTCGATGATGTAACATTTCGGCGCAGGGATGCCAGCAGCAATTGCCAAGCCCTCCACAGTGTGATAGATAAAGGGGTAATCTTCTCGCCGGGCAGGATGGGCACCGCTGATTCCCAGTACCATTGAAGAAGCCATGCTGTATTGCAGTAACATGAGAATAGCCATTCCTGATAGTATAGCTACTGTTCCTACCGGTGGTAATTCAAAATAGGCAGTAAGGGCTAAAGCCAATAAGACGGCAAAAATGCCAAAGCCAACCATAATTAGCACTGTCTTTCTCTTGTTAGCGGCAATTTGCTGGTATAGATTAATCGTAGGTTTCATTTAAAACACCCTAAAATTTTACTTGCGGTGCTTCTCTTTCTCCGGGATCTTCCACTTCAAACAAAGGCTCTTGTGTGAAGTGAAACATTCCCGCTAAAATATTGGTAGGGAAGCTTTGAATCCTAGTATTGTAACGATAGACAACATCATTGTAAAACTGACGAGAGAAGGAAATTTTATTTTCGGTTCCAGACAGCTCATCCTGTAGTTTTAAAAAGTTTTCATTTGCCTTTAGATCTGGGTAGCTTTCTGATAAGGCAAACAGAGAACGCAATGTCTGGCGCAATTCTCCTTCTTTAGCAGCCATTTCTTCAATAGAAGTTGCACCCATGGCGGCGTTTCTGGCCTGAATGACCTTCTCCAAAGTTTCCTGCTCGTGTTTTGCATAACCCTTAACAGTTTCTACCAAGTTGGGGATAAGGTCAAAGCGACGTTTAAGCTGAACATCAATCTGGGCCCAGCCGTTCTTAACTTGGTTCCTTGCACTGACCAGGCTGTTATAAGCAGTAATGGCCCAAAGCACGATGACACCGATTATTGCAAACGGAATCCACCACATTCTAATCACACCTTTCGTGTATATTCTATTATAGGATATCATGAATCCTCAAGGATGAAAACGGTTTTTTAAAAACTGGTATTGACAAGGAAAGGAATATAGATTAGACTCATTTTTGTGGCCAAAAAAAGATTTTGTTTAGCTAATCTTGGATTTAAATTTTCGCTTGACACTTTTGGGCCGCTGTGTTATTATAATCTTCGTCGTCCCATGGCGGTTGGCTCCGGTCAGTGAAGCCGGAGCTTGATAATGCCTTAAGGATGAAATGTTCGGAAGACTTTCAGCCGGGCGAGAATAGGAGTTCTTTGAAAACT
>DIOR01000006.1:0-12980 GCA_002423965.1 Firmicutes bacterium UBA5509
ACAAGGAAAACGAGTGGTGACATGAGGATGCTAAGGCCAAGGGAAAAAAGGTCAACCCCTTAAAGGTGGGTATTCTCGGAGAAAGATTGTACAATTCCCTTTCGCAAGAAGAAATTCAAGAGTTAAGTGACATTATCGATGACGACACCATGGAATTTCTCCTGGAGAACATGGATTGGTACTCTCCACTCCCCTAGATACCTTTAAAAAAAGAGCCCATAGGGCTCTTTTGCTTTAAATTGAGGCGTCAGCTAAGACGGTGCCGGAGTATTTATAGGGTTTGGGTGTCTCCTGCTTTTCATTATTTGGGTTTAGCATTGTATAATGCTCAAGAACTTCTCGACGGCGAACGATGCCGATAAATACGTCATGATCATCTATAACTGGCACAAAATTTTGGTCGATAACTAGAGTAATTAAATCGGTAATAGATGCATAAATGCGAACCGGCTGGTTATCCATGCGCCGGGGAATGTCCTTCAGCATAATTTTTTCGGTCCCTTTTAGAGTTAGTCCCGGGGTGTTTTTAAACTTCCACAAAAGATCACCCTCTGACAAGGTCCCGACATATTTGTTGTTTTCATCAATGATTGGTACGGCTCGGAAGCCTCGGTTTTCCATACGTTCCATGGCTTGCCGCATGGTGCAGTTGATTGGTAGATATGCAACTTCCTTCTTGGGTAGCAAAAAAAAGGCGACATTGTCGGTCACAGAAACATCCTCCCTTTTTTTCAGCTTACACAGTTATTATACACCAACTACTGTGGCAATCAACCCTGCTAAAGGGATAAAACCTGCAATCTGCCCATAGATATCAAGGGTTAGCGCGGAATGTTACGTTTTTGTAACAAAGAATAATTAGCTTTTAGAGCCCTCTAACTATCCCAACGACAAGTGCTGTAGCCAGCATAATCAGGGGAACTGGAAGCAAGTAGCGATAGGTCAATGCAAACTTAGCTTCAAAATATTCTCTGGTTAAGATTACACATAAGTGCATAGGTGACAGCATGTACCCTACCGTTGCCGCTACAAAAGTAAGGGCGACTCCGGGAAGGAGTACATCCCGGGGTAGTAGAGGGATAAAGATTGACAGGGCAATGGCTGTAGCTGCCTCATGAAAACCCGTGGCCAACCCAATTAATAAAGGTAATAAGGTAACTAACAACCACATGGGAATACCCATGGTGACTAAATCTGTGGCAAAACCATTGATAATACCACTGTTAACAAGGAGTTCTTTAAAGAACATTACCCCAACGATAGCCAAGGCAAGCTGCCAGCGGAGCCCAGGCAGTATCATCGTCTTTACACGACAAATAATTGTCCCAATAATCCTGGACCACAGTGAGGACTCCCCTTTCTCAGGCAGATTAATCAAAGCCAGGAGTACTCCTATGGCCAATGCCACTAGAAAAGGCAGTCCGCAAATAACATATAGAGCAATCACCACAAGCAAGGGCAGAATGCTCTCCAGAAACTTAAGGAAAGCGATATTGCTCCATTTCCCCTTGCCTTGTTTGGGCAAAGGTTGCAATAAAATAAACCAGGCGGCAATAACTCCAATAATTAATACGGGAAGACTTTGAGCTGCTAAGGCCTTCGGTGTCACTCCTGCAAGACTGGCTGCAGTAAGCAAGCTTGGAATTATAGGCAAGGATATATACCAAACATGGCGGAAAATAATACTTATCCCAGTCTTATGTTCCGGTCCGATCCCCACTTGATCACCTAATTCACCCACTATCGGTGCCGCCAGCATTGCCCCACCAGGGACTACCAGTGTCGAGAATATACTTGTTACTAACGCCATTATCCAACGCGAATCCCCTACTAGGCCAAGCAGGCTAGCAACCGTGACCTCCAGGGCACCGCTTTTTTTTAGAATGTAACCTAGTACCCCAATTAACAAAACCGAACCCATTAGCACAAGTGTATTCGGGTTAGTCAAGGCGCTTACAGCGGAACTGATGACTTGGGGCAAGCTCATTGGGGCCAAAATAATTAAGACAAGGCTACCTGCCAGCATAGCTAGTCCAATATTGATGCGTTTGATTCCCATAATAGATATGACTGCAATAGCGATTATAATAGTCAGTATTTCCAAAGTGCCTCTCCCCTGTCTCTTCTAATACCACATTTCATTATAAGCCATTATCCTCAATTCGTCGATATACTAAATCACTATAATAAATGTTGTTGCTGATATCCTTTACTGATATTTTTAATCTTTAACATGCCCTTCTCCCTTCACTTCCAGCTCATCTAAAGCTGATGTAGGATATTTGAATCTAATAGAAAACTCCCCTTTGCATTAATGCAAAGGGGAGCAGAACAAATTTTACGGATAGAGGCGGTTGATAAGTCTGGGGAAGGGAATTGCCTCTCGGAGGTGGCTGAGGCCGCAAATCCAAGAAATAAAGCGTTCTAGACCGATTCCAAAGCCCGAATGAGGTACGCTTCCATAGCGGCGAAGGTCCAGGTACCATGCAAACGCTTCTTCGGGAAGCTTCTGCTCTTGGATGCGCTGCAGCAACAAATCTAAATCGTCAATGCGCTGGCTACTGCCAATGATTTCCCCATAACCCTCAGGAGCCAATAAATCTGCTGCTAAGACTACTTCCGGCCTCTCTGGCACTGGTTTCATGTAAAAGGCCTTGATGGCTGTAGGGAAATGTTCCACGAAGACTGGACCGTCATGCAAATTGGCTAAGGCAGTTTCATCGGGGGCACCGAAGTCATCCCCCCACTGGATTTCATGGCCTTGACTTTGCAGGTACTGGATGGCCTGGTCATAAGTCATTTTTGCAAAGGGTTTAGCCAGGATATTTTCTAGTTTTGCTGTATCTCTTTCCAGAAGCTCAAGATCCCTCAGGTGATTATCCAGCACAGCCTTGACTACATACTTAACCATTGATTCCTGTAAGGCCATGTTCTGCTTGTGATCCACAAAGGCCATTTCTGGCTCCATCATCCAAAACTCGATGAGATGGCGCCGGGTCTTAGACTTTTCTGCTCGGAAAGTTGGACCAAAGCAGTAAACCCGCCCCATTGCCATGGCAGCAGCTTCCATGTAGAGCTGGCCGCTTTGGGAGAGATAGGCTTTGTCTCCGAAATACTCCGTTTCAAATAGGGTTGTGGTCCCTTCACAGGCAGCTGGGGTCAGGATAGGAGCGTCAATCAGGGTGAAGCCCTCAGTGTCCAGCCAATCCCGCATTGCCTTAATCACAGAATTGCGAATGTGCATAATTGCCGCTTGGCGGGGTGTGCGCAACCAAAGATGGCGATGGTCCAAAAGAAAGTCTACCCCATGTTCCTTTAAGCTAATGGGATATTCCTCAGCCGAGTGGATTACTGCAAAGGTCTCCACAGCCAGTTCATAGCCCAGGGGAGAACGGGTATCCTCCTTTACCATGCCGGTAATTTCCACAGAAGATTCCTGAGTAAGGCCAGTAGCCAGTTCCCAATCCTGGGAGGAGACTTCAGACTGGACTAGCACGGCCTGAATAAAGCCGGTGCCATCCCGAATGATCAAAAATTGTATCTTGCCACTGGAGCGCCGGTTATACAGCCAGCCCTTCAAGGTAACTTGTTTACCGTTATGCTGTCCTATATCTTTGATTAATACTGTTGTCACTTCAATTACCTCCTTAATTGCCAAAAGGTGATGCCCCTGGAGTTGTCGATTCCAGAGAATCAGTCTGGGGATCGGAAAAACGCATTTGATTATCGTTAAAGGTGAGTTTGGTAATCCCCGTCTTGCCAGTTCTGTTTTTGGCTATAATTATCTCAACCACATTAAGGGTATTATTAGCCACCGCTTCTTCATAGGCGGCTGCACTCTGACGGGAATGGTTATATAGGAAGATAACCATATCGGCAAATTCCTCAATATTACCGCTTTCTCGTAGGTCGGAAAGCTGCGGTCGCCTGTCGGAACGCTGGCTGTAGTTTCGGTTGATTTGTGAAATTAGCAAGATAGGAACATCCAATTCCGAAGCCAGGTTACGGAGTTGGAGAACCACGTCACCAGTGGCGCGCGCAGTAGAAATATTATTACTTCCCTCCAATTGAATAGTTTGAAGGTAATCTACCACAACCAATCCAAGAGAGCCAAGTTCAGCTCGCATGCGCCGCAGACGGGCCCTGATTTGAGTTACAGAAAGTCCTCTTTCATCACTGATTAACAGAGGCTTGTTGTGAAGGACATTGATATTGGTTTGAAATTTTTTCAGCTCATCTTCGGTAAGGTTTCCCTGACTATAGCGAAATCCATCAACAGATAGTTCCGATATGATCAGGCGGTCGATGATTTCCTCGGCGCTCATCTCTAAGCTGACGATAGCCACAGGCACAGCTGGGTCACGGCTGAGGACATTGCGAGCTATATTTAAAGCCATGGCAGATTTTCCTGTGGAGGTGGCTGCAGCGAGAACAATTAAGTGCTTATTTTGAAAGCCCGCAATGATATTGTCCAAAGAAAAATACCCTGTAAGCAGTCCCCGGGGGGAAATGCCTTCAGCCCGACGCAAATATTCTTCCCAGCGATTGGCCAATAAATCATTCATCTTGTGCACCGGGGTCGTTGTGCTTGCATCAGTGGCACTGAATACCAGATCTTGTGCCCTGGCCTGGATGCGGTCAAAATTATCTTCTTTATTATGAGAAATTGACTCTGCTATCTCCAAGGCAGCCGTCAGCAACTTGCGCTGGTAGTACAAGTCAAGAAGGTTTTTCCACATAGCTTCCAACTCAAGATCATCGGTGGAGCCAAGGCCTAAACCAGCGAAAAATTCTTCTACATTGTCAAAGCGGTTTTTAGCTTTCAGGGTCATATACAGATCAGTCTGTGTAAAGGAGCCAGAGCTCTGATAGATACTTAGCATGGACTCAAATATAATGCGGTTTTCAAGATTATAAAAGCAGTCGCCTGTAAGTTTATCAGCTACAATATCGAGGAACTTTGGTTGGGCCATAACGCTTGCCAGCAGCCTTTTTTCTAAGGTGGCATCATGGGGAAACCAGTAGCTTGTTTTTCCTCCACCCAAATCAAGGAATTGGCGAATGCTACCTTGGGAATGATCCCAGCTGGCCGAGAGCTCATGAATTATATCCTCAACAACTAAAATGTTGTCTACAGTCTTCAGGTAGTCACGGATTAAGGAATATTGAATTTCAACACTGGACTCTGTTGCCAGTATCTGACGCACGGCAAAGACATCTATAGAAAATGCCTTGTCGATGGTTTCTTTTACACCTGCTTCACCGCCAGCCAGGAGCACGTCATTTAAATCTTTGCACCCCTCTGGAGGCGGGGCTACCTGAATATGTATGCTAGGATCGCTTGCCCGTAGCAGGTCTCGATTGGTTGTAACGCTGCGCATTCCGGTTTCATCATTATCTGGCACCAGAATGACCTTTTTACCCTTGCATATCTTGGTAATTAAGCTGGCCTGATCTTCCGTCAGGGTGTCTTTGCAGATGGCCACGGAATTTTTATAGCCACTTTGCCAGGCACTAAGGACATCAAAATATCCTTCTAGAACCAAGAGGTCACTGCCCACATGTTTCCGGGCTTTATCCAAATTGTACAAGAGCTGTCCCTTATTGAACACTTCGTCATTCTTGGAGTTTTTATATTTTGGTCCCTTGCCGGGGTCCAAAAATCTTCTGCTAAATCCTACCGTCTTGCCATAGCCATCCTTGAGGGGGATGACAATGCTATTTGCATCAGAGTCATAGCCAATGCCAAAATCATCAATAGTCTCTTTGCTAAACCCTCGGCCTTTAAGATAGTCCCGGGCGAGCCCAGCCCCCAGCAACTGCTTCTGAGTGGAAAGTACTGCCCGCTCGTTAGTCTTAATCCTCTCCCGCCGGGCCTTAGCTTGGGGAGTATCTTCAGCTTTAATATCTATGCCCGCATATTGGGCGAGAAAATTAATCGCCTCGTAGAAATCATAGTTATAATGGGCCTTGACGAATTCAATAATACTGCCCCCGCTTTTACAGCCAAAGCAATAATAGCTATGGGTATCAGGATAAACAGTCAGAGAGGGCGTACTACTGTCAGGGTGAAGCACACAAATACCCTGGTGAATGTGGCCAGATTTTTTTAGCTGGGTATACTGGCTGATAAACTGCACTATGTCGATTTTGTTCTTTAAATCCTCAACAACTTGTTGGTAATCCATAGCTTCCTCCCCTCTCCCTTATAAAATCATTCGCAAATTGCCCTTTAGCTCAAGGATGTTTGAACAAATCTCTCCCAGACGCCAGACAATCCGTTCCCCATATAAATCCGTTTGAAAGCGACGGATTAGTTCTGTCAAAGTAAAATTAGAAGTCACCACTAGTGGTTTTAGATTCCGGTAGCGGTAATCAATTATCTGTGCCAAGTACTTTAAGGAGAATTCGGTAGGCTTCTCTATCCCCAGGTCGTCTAGCAACAGCAGGTCGACGTTTTTTACCTCATCCACCAATTGTTGTTCTGAATGCTCAGCCTCCCTATTAAAGGTGGCCCGCAGGGAATCCAAAAAGTCTGCATAGACCATGTAACGCACCGACATTTTATCAAAAAGATTATTGGCGATACAGCCTAAGAGATAAGATTTTCCTGAGCCTGTGGTGCCGTGAATAAACAAGCCCTGGCCGGAATCAGTTCTAAGTTGACTACAGAACTCCTGCACATAAGCGTAATTAGTTTTTGCCTGCTTTCTATATTCAGGCTGGTAAAGGTCAAAATTCGCGCTGGCAAAAGTGGCATTGGCAATGCGCAACGGTAAATTTGCCCGCTCCCGAAATAGCTGAGCCCGCTTGTCCTGGGCGCAAGGGCAGACAACGTATTTGTCCCCTTGATTGATCATGCCGGTGTCCTGACAGAGACTGCAATTCCATTTTGGTTGCAAGGCAACAGGATCTAGCTGGTATTCCTTAAGCAAGCTTAGTCTTTGAGCCATGAGCTCGTCAAGGCGGGTCTCCAGGGCTGCGATTCCAGCTCCCAGGGGTTCTCCTTTAAACTTGCTAAAGGTGGCGCTAATAATCTGCTTTAGGATATGATCGGCCTGGTCAAAATTCTCTTTTAATGGAGGATACTGTACAAAAAGGCTGTCCATATAGTGTTTGTGTTCCGCCAAGATGATTTTGCGTTCTTCATCCTCTTGATTGCGGATGTGGGAAAGATCATCCCTCATTAACCTCATCCTCCCGACCTCCCAGAGTCTTGCGCTGAACAAGCTTTTCAAGATCAGACAATTTATGTTCGTGAGTAAAGCCAGTTTTCCCAGTATTACCGGACTTCTTCTTGTTCTTTCCCTCTAACCACTTATCGATAAAGGCAATGCCGGGAGCACCCTTGCCTTGGTAATCCCCGGATAGGATTGCCTTTTTTAACAGGGTGGCAAGTTGAGCTGAGTCTTCAACCTTCGCTGCCCATTTATCGATAATCTCTTTTTCCGAAGGGGTCAAGGTATTATATCCTCGTCCCAGTTCCTTTTCCACAACCCGATAGAATTCGAAGCTGGCTTGAAATTCTTGATCCAAGCGGAGCAAGTCTTCGTAGGACTTAATTCCCTGGACAAGCCACTGGCGCACTATTTTATCGGCGTAGCGGCTGGGACAACCTCCCTTGCTTCCTTCCATCTCTACTTTGCGCTTGGTCCTTTCCAGAAGTTCTTCCAACAGGCGCTGGTCTTGAAGCTGCTCAAACCACATATCAAAGCGCTCCCGCAATTGGCGGCTGGGAATAAACTTACACTCCTTAATAAATCTGGTGGCAAACTCATCCGCTATCTGTTCAGTGAGCTGGTTTGAGTCAGAATCAGCAGCAGCAACCTCTATTTGGCTTGGAGCTTGTCCCCTTTTTATGTGAAAGGTTTCAACTAGAGTGATAAACCTACGTTGCTGCTCATAGGCAAAAGTATTAGCCTTAATATCTTCCAGTAAATCCTCCATATTGGGAGGGATGACTTTGTATTCCTTGGAATCTTCATGGAGTAAACCATACTTGGCAAGGGTTTTTAAAGATATTCGCAGTGCTTTTTGAGTGATATTCATTTGCTGCAGAATATCACCTTCGGTAAAGGTGTAGCCATTGACCAAGGCATGGTAGAGGTTAATCCACAATGCTACAGCTTCAAAGCCTATTATCGGCTGATAAATCTCGATCAGTTCTGGTGGTATTGTCGTCAGTTGAATGCTGCCTTGAAGAGAGAATTTCAAGGCCTATTCACCTCCATAATCGAGAAAGTAAGCGGCAATGCCTTTATATAACGCTTTTGCTGCCCTCCCTGGAAAGTCGGGAGACGCAAGCATTGCTTCTTCCTCTTTATTGCTGATAAAAAGTATCTCTGCTAGTACAGCTGGAGCATCCACCTGCAACACAGCGTCGCTTTTTGGTTTGTACTTGGTTCCACGGCTATAGCGTTGTATCTCAGCAACCAGCTGGTCTTGAACGAGCTTGGCGGCAGCTTTGCTATGGTAACCATTTAATGACATGGGATTGTAATATGTTTCTAACCCCCGGGCATATGTATCAGACCAAGAGTTATTGTGAATGGAAATAAAGAAGTCTGGAGAATAGTCGCTAACCAAATCATGGCGCATCCATAGGTCAGGTCGAATATGTCTTCCCGGTTGGAGAGTTGTATCCACCAAAGTGTCAGTAGAGCGGGTCATAAAGACCTCCGCCCCTGCCTTTTCCAACATTTCTTGCAGTTCAAGAGCGATGGCCAGTGTAATATTTTTTTCCTTGAGCCCAATAAACCGCCCTTCAGCCCCGGGGTCATGGCCCCCATGGCCAGGGTCAATGGCGATGCGTTTCCCTGCCAGGCCAGAATCCAACCACTTAATGACATAGCCGGTTTCAGTTTTTTCAAAGTGAAAAATAGGCGGGAGATTTTCTAGTTCTAACTCAAGGACTACTACTCCCTCTTCCCGGCGAAAACTTATGTTCTGGTCGATGTGACCCTCAGAAGGGAAGGCAGCTGAGGCTTCCTCGTGGGACAAAGATAACTCCAGTTTGTTTTTTCGCACTTTCCAGGAGTCATTTTCGCCAACGGGAACGTTAATGTATACCAAGGGGTGTTCCAGCCGCTGAATAGATACCAGGGGCAGCGGTTGACCAATAGCATGGGCTTTAATTGAGGCCGTAGAGTCAGAGTTCTTAGCCATACTAATTGCCATGACAAAAGAGAGGCCCATACAGGCCAAAGCAAAAGTTAAAAAAAAGGCACGCCTTTTTCTCCTCTTTTTTTTCCCCTTGTAACGTACGTAGTACACCGGCAATCACATCCTGTCTCATTCTACCATACCTGTCGGGAAAAAAGAATTGATACTTAGAGGGAGCTAGGCCTATCCCAGGGAAGCTTTCTCTTCTTGGACTATTTTTATCGCTGCGCTGGCGCCAAATCTCGTCGCCCCTGCAGCCATCATTTCTTTGGCAGTCTGATAACTGGAAATGCCCCCAGAGGCTTTGATACCAAAATCGGGACCCACCGCTTCTCGAATTATCCTAATATCTTCAATTTTTGCTCCCCCTGGGCCATAGCCGGTGGAAGTCTTGACAAAATCTGCACCGGAGGCCTTAACTATTTTACTGGCTGCGGCAATTTGCTCAGGGCTTAAAAAGGCTGTCTCAATGATTACTTTAACAACTGCCCTACCGGCAACAGCCTTGACGACAGTTTCAATATCTTTCTGGACTACATCCAAATTTCCGGACAGCATCTCCCCAATATTCATGACCATATCAACCTCAGTAGCGCCATCAGAGACAGCCTGGGTAGCTTCAAAGGCCTTTGTCTCTGGTTTTGTAGCCCCAAATGGGAAGCCTATAACAGTTGTCACTCCTACCTCTGACCCAGCCAGCAATCGGGCACATAATTCGACAAAAACGGGCTGAATGCAGATTGAGGCAAACTTGTAATCTAGGGCCTCCCGGCACATGCCTTCTACATCCTCAGATATGGCAGTGGCCTTTAATAGGGTATAATCAATAAGTTTCGCTATACTGTTCAAAAGTTAAAACCCCTTATTATGATATTTTTAAAAATGGTAAAACCACCCATACTACTATCTTTCCTCTCTTACATTATTCGTCTTTCCCTTAGTGAAATCCTTTAGGATATTTTTTTCTTCCTAATGCTAATACAAATAAAAGCCGTCCCATTTTTTTGTAAAAATTCTCTTAACAGACCTTGGGCTCAATCTCTGTTATGGCCAAGAAGACCACATTTCTATTAACATAGTCTGCTTCCCTGATGTAAAAAATATAGACAGGGAGGTGAGATATTTTGGCCAGAAATAACAATCGCAACAAAAACCTTATTGATACCAAGCTACTTGATCAATTTAAATATGAGATTGCCGACGAGCTTGGTCTCAGAGATAAAATCAATACCCAGGGTTGGGCAAATATGACCACCCGAGAATGTGGCCAAATCGGGGGAAAAATCGGCGGCAATATGGTCAAGATAATGATCCGAAATGCCGAAAAAATGATGGCGGACAATAGCAACCTCTAGAAAATTAAAGACGCCACCGGCGTCTTTTTTAAATATCTGGATTTAACGGGGACAATATAGTAATATTAAGAGCGAAGGAGGGATAAAATATTATGACCACTGAAAGTCCTGTTCAAAAAAACAATGCGCAAGAATTTGCCCAAAAGGCACTTAGAATCTCAATAAAAGTTTTAAAGGTTATTTGGATCCCGGCCCTTTTAATCCTAGCCCTGGTCATTGGCCTCGCTGTTGGCTACCAGTTTATCACAAAAACTCCTGGCAGCAATATTTTTGACAAAGAGATTTGGCAAAGGTTTTTTCAACAGATTCGTGCCCTTCGAAAACTTGACGGAGGTATTTAAATGCCGATTTATCTTGCCGACTTGTTGTCTTTGCTGGAGGTTTACGAGCCCTTACCACCAATCCCACAATTGAAAATTACCGGAATTAGCGATAACTCATCCCAAGTAAGGCCTAATAACATCTTTGTCGCAGTCAAGGGTTATGAGTTTGACGGTCACAATTATATTGACCAAGCTATCGCACAGGGAGCCGCAGCTGTTATCGCCGAAAGGCGAATTAGCGCTGAGGTTCCTATTTTTATTGTCCCCGATTCTCGCATTGCCCTCGCCCAGCTCAGCAATGCCTGGTTTGGATATCCAGGTAAAAAAATGAAAGTCCTTGGAGTAACGGCTTCCAATGGAAAAACTACCACCTCTTTTATGATTGACAGTATCCTCTCCAAGCATTATCCTGTTACAGGACTTATTGGCACCGTTGTGGTAAAGGATGGTCGCATAACTCAAGGGGCAGATTTGACAACCCCTAACTCCAGACAACTTTTTGAGATTCTTGCTCGAATGCGTGACAATGCCTGTTCTCACTTAACAATGGAAGTTTCTTCGGCAGGCTTGGAACTGCATCGAGTGCATGGCATCGATTTTGATATTGTCGCCTTTAACAATGTCACCCGGGAGCATATCGATTTTCACGGCAGCTTTGAAAAGTACTGGCATCACAAAACTAAATTGGTAAAAAACCTTGCACCGACATCTACGGCAATCCTCAACGGTGATGAGCCCTTAATCCTGGAGCTCGGTCAACAGACCAGGGCCGATTGCATCACATATAGCCTCAAAGGCAATCCAGCACAGATTCAGATTGAAGACATAGATTTAAGCACTGGTTCTGGAAGCTTTCGCTATATAATCTCTAAACCAATTGTTTCTCGAAACTTTACCCTATCCCCCTGTAATATGGAGTTTAAGCTAAAAGTACTTGGCTTGCACAATATCTACAACGCTACTGTGGCAATTACTGTCGGCAAGCTCTGCCAAGTACCCGACGAAGTAATATATTCTGCTTTGAAAAGGTTTACTGGCGTTGAACGCCGGTTTCAGCTGATATATGACGGGGATTTTAAGGTAATCGATGACCACTTTGCCAATACCGGCAATATCGATATTACCCTAGCCACCTTAGGGCTTATGGAGTATCGCCGACTCCACATACTTATTGCCATTCGAGGTAGCCGCGGAAGCACCGTCAACAGGGAAAACACTGAAACGGTGGTCAAATGGCTTCCCCTGTTGCCTGTAGGTGAATTGGTGGTCACTGACAGCGAAGAATTTGTCGGGGTCCACGACGTAGTCAGCTCCGAAGAACGGGCAGCAGTCCTTGATACCCTGGATGCAGCAGGAGTTAAGTATCGATATTACCCTAGACTAACTGATTCCATCCAGGCCATCATCCAGGCGGCTCAAGCCGACGATGTAGTACTCATGGGAGGATGTCAGGGGCTGGATCACGGTGCCCATGTGGTTATCCCCATTTTAGCCAAGCGTCACTCCAATTCAGAACGAAGAGAAATTCTTCAAATTTTACAAGATAGAGTAGCCGGTTCATCTTGACTAAAAAATAAACCTCTAGTATAATAGTGAAGTCCGCGGGGCGTAGCGCAGTTTGGTAGCGCATCTGGTTTGGGACCAGAGGGTCGCAGGTTCAAATCCTGTCGCCCCGACCATTAAATTGCGGCCCCTTGGAGAAGCGGCTGAACTCACCAGCCTTTCACGCTGGCATTCAGGGGTTCGAATCCCCTAGGGGTCACCAATGGAGTTGTGGTGTAGTGGCCTAACATGCCTGCCTGTCACGCAGGAGATCGCGGGTTCGACTCCCGTCAACTCCGCCACCTGCCGATGTGGCTCAACGGTAGAGCAGCTGATTTGTAATCAGCAGGTTGTCGGTTCGATTCCGACCGTCGGCTCCATTGGAGAGGTTCCCGAGTTGGCCAAAGGGGGCAGACTGTAAATCTGCTGGCTCAGCCTTCACTGGTTCGAATCCAGTCCTCTCCACCATACTATGGGGTGTGGCCAAGCGGTAAGGCACGGGACTCTGACTCCCGGATCCGCAGGTTCGAATCCTGCCACCCCAGCCATAATGTGGGCCATTAGCTCAGTTGGCAGAGCACCTGACTCTTAATCAGGG
>DIOR01000006.1:13092-187578 GCA_002423965.1 Firmicutes bacterium UBA5509
AGAGCACCTGACTCTTAATCAGGGTGTCCAGGGTTCGAGTCCCTGATGGCCCACCAACGCTTACTAGCCTTAGGCTTAAATAAATCTCCCCTTCCGCGAGAGTGGTGGAACTGGCAGACACGCTAGGTTCAGGACCTAGTGCCCTTACCGGTGTGAGGGTTCAAATCCCTCCTCTCGCACCAAAAAAAGTATAGACTGGCAGAGCCAGTCTATTTTTTTGCTTAATATAAATAACCTTCTACCCGGGACGAATCCCTCAGATACTTAAGTTTTATTAATACTATCCTCGTATCATCTTTAATTGTCAACGGAGAAAACCCTGCTTAACTAGCCTTTTTTATAAATATATACGTCCACCCGTTCCAAACCGTATACGCTTGGAGTGATTATCTGTTCCGAACCTCCCAAAAAAAGCAATCCACCAGGATTTAAAGCCTCCGCAATCCCAGTAAAAAACCTCTTCTTAGCTTTTTCTGTAAAGTAAATAATAACATTTCGGCAGAGCGCAACGTCTAAGTTTGTGGGATAAGGATCGGTGAAAAGGTTGTGCCGAAAAAAGTTAACACATTGGCGTAGCGATTTTTTCACCTGGTACAAGTCATTGCCAAGAGAATTAAAGAAAAGCAATACTTCCTCTTCAGTGAGGTTTTTAAAGGCCTTAGAGTTATAAATTCCCTCCTGAGCTGCCACCAGTGCCCGATTGCTGAAATCAGATGCCTCGATCATCCAGCAGGCGCGTGGAAGCATGTTTATTAGCATATAGGCCAAGGAGTAGGGTTCCTCGCCGCTAGCGCAACCTGCACTCCAAAAGCGCAAAGGCAGCCTTTTAGTAGCTAGCAGGGAGACATTGTCCTTAAATACCTGCCAATATTCTCTATCCCGAAAAAACTCGGTGACATTTATGGTAAGCCTGTCCAAACATTCTTTAACTAAAGCAGGGTCAGATTTAAGGGCCTCTAATAGTTGCGGCAAAGAATCAATGCGCTGTTTTTGACGAAAAGCTGTAAGCCTACGCAGTACTTGGGGCTTATTATAACAAGAGAGATCAATGTCAGTTAGTGTCAAAAAATCATCAGCAAATTCCCAGTACTCATCAATCATGGCTCTTGCCCATTAAAGAACAAAGCAATTTCTCTGGCTGCTGCATCTGGGCTGTCAGCGGCGTGTACCAGGTTCTCCGTCTTAAGGTAAGCGTAGTCTCCCCGAATCGTTCCCGGCAGCGCCTGCTGAGGATCTCTGTGTCCCAGCATTCTTCTGGTAAGGGCAATGGCGTCATGGCCTTTCCAGACCATAGCGACAACAGGACCAGAACATATGAAGTTGACTAACTCCTGAAAAAAGGGCTTTCCCCAATGTTCTATATAGTGTTCCTCAGCAAGTTTACGGGGGATTACTAACATCCGAGCCGCTTCCAGAGAGAAGCCCTTCTGCTCCATACGCCGGATAACCTCCCCCACCAACTTCCTCCTGACACCATCGGGTTTTACCATGAGAAATGTTCTCTCCATACTTGCCTCACCTCTATAGAATCTTCACATTAGTATTAGACAAAACAAGCCAAATATCCTTTAATAATTACCTAGGCTGTGAGGATCAAGAAAAACCGACCTACTCCAATGAAGTAAGTCGGTCTGAACCATATCGGGTTTCCGTAGTACATATTTGTCTTAATAGATAGCTGACTTTTTTTATTACTTCTCCTTAAGAAAATCGTACCGATAGTCTTTTGCGGGGACAAAGGTTTCCTTGGTATTTCTTACACTCATCCATCTTAAGAGATTGAGCTTGCTGCCGGCCTTATCGTTGGTCCCTGACTTTCTGGCCCCTCCAAAGGGCTGTTGACCTACAACTGCTCCCGTAGGTTTATCATTGATATAGAAATTTCCTGCAGCGAAATACAAGGCCTTGTCCATCTTCTTTAGTACTTCTCTGTCTCGGGCAAATATTGAGCCTGTCAAACCATAGGGTGATGTTTGATCACAGAGCCTGAGAGTCTCCTCTAATTGACTATCTTCATAGAGATAGATGGTCATTACCGGCCCGAAAATTTCTTCTTCCATGGTCCTGAATTTGGGGTCTTTCGTGAGAATTATGGTTGGGTCAATGAAAAAGCCCTTGGCATCATCGTAGGTTCCGCCCCAGAAAATTTCCGCATCTGCACTGTTCTTGACATAATCGATATACCCCTTAATCTTGTCAAAGGCTCTTTGATCAATTACTGCCCCAAGATAGTTAGTGAAGTTCTCGATATCGCCAACTTTAATAGTCTTGAGGTCGGCAATTAATTTATCCTTTAAGTCCTCCCAGATGCTTTTGGGAACATATGCCCGGGAGGCTGCAGAACATTTCTGGCCTTGAAATTCAAAGGAACCTCTAATAATGGCTGTAGCCAAAGCATCGAGATCACAGGAATTATGGGCGAAAATAAAGTCTTTGCCGCCGGTCTCCCCCACTATCCGCGGCAAAGATTTATATTTGCCGATGTTGCTGCCAATTGTCGCCCAGATACTTTCAAAGACTGCTGAAGAACCGGTAAAATGTACTCCTGCAAAATCCTGATGCTGAATCAGCACCCTGTCCACATCAATACCCCGGCTGGGCACAAAGTTTATTACTCCAGCTGGTAAACCGGCTTCTTCTAGTACCTTCATGACGATGTAATTAGAATAAACAGCGTTATTCGAAGGCTTCCAAATGACGGTATTGCCTACCATGGCTGGGGTTATGGGCAGGTTGCCACCAATTGAAGTGAAATTAAAGGGCGTAACCGCAAGGACAAAACCTTCAAGAGGCCTGTATTCAATCCTATTCCACTCGAATTGGGTGGAGTTTGGCTGGTCATTGTAAATCTCCGCCATATAGTAGGCGTTATACCTCAGAAAGTCAATTAATTCGCAGGCAGCATCGATTTCAGCTTCCCGGACATTCTTACTTTGACCCAGCATGGTTGCGGCATTAATGGTTCCACGCCAAGGACCAGAAATGAGTTCTGCGGCCTTTAAAAAGATTGCCGCCCTGTCATGCCAATCCAGCTGCAGCCAGGTTTCCTTGGCCCTCTGGGCTGCTTCAATTGCCATCTCCAGCTCTTTCTCTCCGGCAATATAGTACTTGGCTAGGATATGAGAATGGTTATGAGGAATGCGGATTTCACGAATATTATTAGTCTTAATCTCTTTGCCGCCAATTAATAAAGGAATCTCAAGCACAGTATCCTTAAGGCGTTTGATTTCATTCTTAAGAGCAGATTTTGCTTCGCTTCCCGGGGTATAGCCCTGGATGGGTTCGTTGAAGGGAGTCCTTACATTAAATATTCCGTTAGTCAATGCTTTCGCCTCCTGAGAATATATATAGATTAAATGCATCCCCTATCTGCTCTACCATGCTAAATGCTAACATTGGTTATCGAGCTTGTCAATTAGTATATTCCTCAATTACCTGGGTTAGCTTGCCGATAAATTAAGCACAATTTAAAAAAAATGGCATCCACCTGTGAAACAGCTTGAAGTAAATTATATGATTGTCCAGGCCCTGCACCTATGATAATCTATAAATAGGTATGGGAATAATTTTTCAGTTATTCGGGCCATTTTCGGCAAGATCCCAACATAGCCGTGGAAAAACACCTGTAGAGCGGGGGCTTGCCCAGGCATTGGCCCCCCATTTCTTTAAATAATTTATTTACCGAAAGGAGGGAGAGGGACTTGAAGATAGTTGCTTCAAAACCTGAGCTTTGCATAGGTTGCAAGGCATGTGAAGAAGCCTGTTCTAAGGTGCTGTTTAAGGATACCGATGCCGAGAAGTCGGCCATAAGGATTACGCCAATAAATGGCGAAGGGTATGATATTAACGTATGTAATCAATGTGGGGAATGCATCGACATCTGTCCTGTCCAAGCCATTTATAGAAACAAAAATGACATTGTGATGATTGACAAGGACAAATGCGTTCATTGCTACGCCTGTGCAGGCTTTTGCCCGCTATTAGCCATGAGATACCATAAAGACGTGGTTGGACCCTTTAAGTGCATTTCTTGCGGTGCATGTACAAGAGCCTGTGGAACAGGGGCAATCTTTTTGGAAGATATTATATATTAAGTAAGGGAGGGCAGTATACCGGTGGAATGTAAACTGAGTAACAACGTCAACGTGGAAGCTTTAAAAGCTAAGCATGTTATTCTTCACGAAAGTAACTTCGAACCAAAAGAAATTTATAGAGGATATGCCGATAGGTCCCTTTACGTCAACCTAACCACTAATGAAGTAAAGGTTAAACCAATTTCGGAGGAAATGAAGAACAAATTCATCGGGGGCCGGGGATATGGAATGAAGTACCTTTGGGATGCAGTAAACCCAGACACCCGGTGGGACAGCCCTGAAAACGAAATAATTATCGCTCAGGGCCCTATAGGGGGTATAACTCAGTACCCCGGAGCCGGCAAATCATATGTAGTTACACTATCTCCTCTTACCGATCTCCCCATCGACAGCAATGTCGGCGGCTACTTTGGTCCCCTGTCCAAGTTCTGTGGCTTTGATGCCTTGGAAGTACAGGGCAAGGCAAAAAGAGATGTAATCATATTTATCGACGGCGATAACAATAAAGTTACTATTGAAGAAGCCCCTGAGGAGTGCGTAAACAGCCACATACTAGCGGAAGTACTAACAGAGATGTATGCCGACTCCGAAGAGGATAAAAGAAATGTTTCGGTTGTATCCGCTGGATTGGCCGCAGAAAATTCCCGAATTGGGTTGCTAAACTTTTCTTATTACGACCTAAGAAGGAAAAAATGCAAACTAAAGCAGGCTGGACGAGGCGGCATTGGCTCTGTATTCAGAAATAAAAAAATCAAAGCTCTGGTAGTTAAAAAGACCGGTGTAAAAGGGGATTTGAACAACCCCTACGATATGGATACTATTGTTAAGCTAGGCTTAAAGCTGCACAGAGAAATATACGAAAATGACAAAGACCAGTGTTGGATGAGGGTCCACGGCACCACTCAGCTCATCGATGCTATGACTCCCCATGACTTGCTGCCCGTCAACAATTTCCAGTATGGACAGCATCCGGAGGCACTAAAGCTAGGAAAGAATAGCTTTGAAAAGATGTTTGACTTGGGTAAACCCGATGGTTGCTGGTATGGTTGCACCTTGGCCTGTGCCCATGCCCTGAAGGACTTTGAAATAAAGACCGGGCCCTATAAAGGTCAGAAAGTGTTTACCGATGGCCCCGAATACGAATCCCTGGCGGGCTGCGGTTCAAACTGCGGCATATTCGACCCAGTAGCTCTGGTAGAGACAAACTTTTACTGTGACACCTATGCAATTGACACGATTTCCTTCGGTACCACTTGCGCCTTTATTATGGAATGCTATGAAAGAGGCATAATTGATCAAGAAGTCACCGGTGGATTGGACCTGCGCTTTGGGAGCTGGGAAGCCCAAATGGAACTGATGCATCAAATGGCCCGAGGGGAAGGTTTCGGCGTTGTAGCCGGCCAGGGAATTCACCGTCTTAAGAGACTATTTGTTGAAAAATATGGCCTCGATAGAGCTTTCCTAGAAGATATCGGCATGGAAATGAAAGGCCTCGAGTTTTCTGAGTACATTACCAAAGAATCTCTGGCCCAACAGGCAGGGTACGGAACTGCCAACAAAGGCCCCCAGCATGACGAAAACTGGCTGATATTCATGGATATGATCAGGAACCAGATGCCTACCTTTGAGGACAAAGCTGAGGCCCTACACTACTTCCCCCTCTTTAGAACCTGGTTCAGTATAGTGGGACTGTGCAAACTTCCCTGGAATGACATCATGCCGGCAGATAATCATCTGACAGACGAACCGGCAAAGGTCCCGGAGCATGTAGAAAACTACGTTGCCCTATTCACTGCTGTAACCGGCAAGGATTTTTCTAAAGAAGAGATGCTGCTCCAATCCGAACGGGTGTATAATCTGCAAAAAGTTTTTTGCCTCAAAATGGGCAAGGGGCTTCGGGAGTATGACTACCCGCCCTACAGGTCAGTAGGACCGGTAACTGTTGAAGAATACGAATCCCGAAAAGAACTCTATGACAAACAACTAATAGAAAAAGTTGGCGTAGATCCAGAAGGATTGACGGTAGAGGACAAAATACAAGCCCTGAGAAAATACAGGGAAGAACAATACCAGACACTGCTGGACGCTGTTTACAAAAGACGTGGCTGGACCCTGAATGCAATCCCTACACTAGAAAAGCTGAAAGAACTGGATATCGCCTACCCGGATGTAGTGGAAGTCGTCAGTAGGTTTCTGTAGGAAAGACATATTAATAAACCCCGTAGCCAAGAGCTACGGGGTTTATTTGTGGCCGTTTACTATGTTACAGCCCCAATTATTTGAAACAAGTAGTCCTGATTTAGCAAACTGATTAACGACGAAAAACTACAATTTGAGCTTAGGCTAGGAAAGAATAGCTTTGAAAAGTATATTTTACGTACGCCCGGGTAGAACTTTTCTGGGCCTCGAAATCAATGATTTCACCCCCTGTCAACTTGACAGGGGGTGAAGGTATAGCACGGGTATCTATTGCTGAAGTCCCTTTGATCTCTTTATGCGGAACAGTTTAAAAACCATCAGTGCATCATTGTTCGGAAGAATCGGCAGTAAGCTAAAAATTAGACAGAGGCTCTTCTGCCTATCCCAGGCTCCGAGTAAAAATAATTCCTGGTGTCCACCCATGCCATCTTGTGATCAACATCAATAAAGTTTGATAGATATATATCTAAGACTGATAGATATTGCCTATCCACGAAATACTCTAGCGGATAAACAGTGCAATTAACCGAGCTTGGCAAATACGGTAGGTCTTTGCCAATAGTTAGGGTGGTGCTATTCAATAGATCATTAATCTTTTTGGCGGAAAACCAGAGGTTGCCTGAGTAGATGTCATCTATGATAGAAAGAGGTAACAGGCCGGAACTTGATGCCTGATTGGAAACAGCTCGCAATAAATTTACCTGATTGTTAGGCAGAAGATTCTCTTCGATGTCGCCAAAATCATCTCGTGTTAATATTTTATAGGCTGATAGAATGCACATCATTATGAGAACGATGATTCCGACGGTATTGCCCGCCTTCTTCCAAATTTTATTTAAGAGGCCAGCTTCAAGGCAAGCCCACGATTGTCTATTCAATTTCGATGGTGTTCTTCCTGGATCATTTATTACCCTTACCCGCCCGTCATCAGTTACGCGTTTGTTTATTATAGTCATCGAGCCTTTGGCGATGGATTCTAATCTGCTATCATGAGTTACAATCAAAAAACATTTATTATGGGCAAAATACGAGATTATAGAAACAATTTTTTTTACCATGGTAAAATCCAGATCATTAGTTGGCTCATCTATGAGCACTACCGGAGCAGCAGAAAATATACCACGGAGCAGAGAGATGATTCTATTTTCGCCCCCGCTCAATTTCCCCGGAATTAGATCCAGTAAATAAGATAGACCATATCTTCTCAGTAGCTCTCTTATTTCTTCGTTGGGAGCATCTATTATCCTCATGGCGATATTCTCTTCCACTGTCAGCATAGGGAGAAGCTCGGTATTACCTTGAGGGACAAGGACTGTATGGCCACCTGAATTGGCATGGATATTATTTAGCAGTAAAGTTTTACCGCTCCCGTTTATACCATGCACCAAGTAAACCCCAGTTCCATCTACCTCGATGAAACCACCGAAAACAATGGTTTTCTTTTTGATAATTAATGTATCATAGGGCAACTCCATTGCAGCGCATCCCCTTAAGCTATGATTTGGGTAAAAATCACTTGACCCTCCCTACCTAACTAATGGGAGTAGTCCTCAAACTAAAAGTCGCGCTCTTTACGCCTGCAGATGCAGTAGGATACTTTAAGAGTTCTGAGTCACCATCAACAATTTTAAGATCATGGTATACTTCCCGGGTAATGGGCCGGTTTATACTCAAGCACTGCAACCAAAATAGTACCTATCAGTGCTATAATTGCAGCCATATAAGTGGGCCCAGAGCTGCCCGATGAGATTGAATCATGAATCATCCTCTTCTTCCCAAATCATAGCTTGGTTAAACATTATTACCATTATCACGCCAATTAACACCTGTCAATTGTTTGGTATAATCTTACATCTTGCACGGCACATTGGCACTATGGGGGTGTTAAACACAATAGTTTGTAAAATACTAATATGGGGAACCAATTTCACTTCATACTCACTCCGCGTATAACTGTATTTGAATACAAAAAAACCTCAGGTGATCCACCTGAGGTTTATATTCGGAGTGGTCGGGCTGACAGGATTTGAACCTGCGGCCCCTTGACCCCCAGTCAAGTGCGCTACCAAACTGCGCTACAGCCCGAACATATAACATTTTACTCACTTAGCTCTGTTTTGTCAACTGAAATTTAGTTTAATGCTGAGTGTCTGTGATAATATCACGTGATAAAGGTTTACCTATTCCGACTTCAGGTATTTAACAATCTCAACTTGGGTGGTTTTATAAGAAAACAACAAGCTAAATACCAATGTCAAAGAAACACTGCATACAGTGAACATATAGCAGGAATGTCTTGAAATGAAAAGAGTCCACTGTTCCGCATAGATATAATGATAAACCGCTTTGATAATCAACAAGATATTAGTGACTAGAGCTATAGAAATCAAGATATTCACGACCATAATAATCATAGCTTCCAATAAAAATTGAAAAACTATCGAACGGGCAGGAGCACCCAAAGCACGTTTTACTCCTATTTCAAACTTCCGTTCATTTAATGCGTTGGCAAAGCTACTATAAAGGTTTATGGCCAAAAGCACAAACAAAACTATGGAAATAATCCCTTTTACAGATTTTTGCGCCTTGATGACTTCTAATGCCTTGTTTTGGGCAAGAAAAACGCAACTAACTACATATTTCGAAGGCTCAGAAGCTGCATATACTGCTTCTGGATTGTCAGTAACTACAAGTGCTACAGTGCTGTAACAATCAAGCTCAACTTCCAGTTTACTGAGCAGACTCTGAGAGGCATATATTTTTCCAAATCCACCAACAGTGCCAGTTTGGGTAAGAACTAATTCGTTCCCACCATGCTCATCATCTGCGCACAGGCCGACAACCTGCAATTCACAAAGAACTGGGACAGTAGACCCCTTGGGAAGAATTGGAACCCGGATTGAAATGGGTAGGCTTGCCCCTTCGGGAGCAATTGCATAAAAGAGACTTTCGTTAATTATTGCTTCATCTTTTTTAAGACTAAAATCCTGTTTTTCGGACACCAGTCTCTCGGGGATAGCCGATAGAACAATCTCATCATTAGCAATTGGGGAATTTTTGTCTTCCATATATACTGGTATATTTCCTGTAGGCAGAAAGCTTATTGTTACGCCGATATTATCGTATCCAATAAACTCTGTGTTTGTTTCAAAATACGTATAGTATTCTGTGTCAGGGATTTTGTCCAGCCGTTTTAGCCATGCATTAAATGCATGCCCTTCATCTCCCCAGTGATAAGCGCGGATTATTTCTCTCGAGGTTGCGAAGATTTCCTTATAGTCGTTGTAAAGATTAGCATCTACATAAGTTAAATACCCAAGAAGTATGGAGAATGAGAATACAATAGTAACCGACAGCAGGGCATAGTTTCGCAGAGTTCGCTTGACCATCAAGATAGCGTGCATAAATAGATTATTCCGCATGCAAAACACCCCCCTCAAGCCGCAAGCATCTGTTGGCTTCCTTTGCGGCTCTAGCATCATGGGTAATCAGAAGGATGCCTCTGCCCTTTTTTTGCTCGCTACGTAGCAGTCCCATGATAATATCTTTGTTTTGAATGTCTAAATTGCCCGTAGGCTCATCAGCAATAATTAGGCAGGGGTCGGGGAGCAGGGCTCTGGCAATCGCCACCCGTTGTTTTTCTCCACCACTTAAAGTCTGGACATTTTGTTCCAGAATACTCTCAATATCCAGGGTGGCAACAAGGTCCTTATATTTTTCCATGACATTGGGAATTTTTTTGTTATAAAGAGTGCTGAGCAAGATATTTTCGCGGCAGTTTAATGTAGGGATAAGATTATAGGACTGAAAAATAAAGCCTATGAAAGAGAGGCGTAATTCACTGTAATCCCTTTGGTTATCAATTCGAGCGCCATTAAAGTGGTAAGTTCCCGAATCAAAATGTTCAACCAAGCCGATTATATTCAATAAGGTGGTTTTGCCAGATCCGCTCTTCCCGACAATTGCCACGTAGTCACCGTTGATAATATTCAAGTCAATACCACATAGAACCGGGTGTGAAAATGCTTTCTTTAGTCCTGTTATTACAATGCTCAAATCGCGCATCTTAGCACCTATTCATTCCGGTCAGAAAACAATAGACCATAACCAGAATCGCAAAGAGTACCTATAGGAATCCCCGTAATGCAGATGTTTTCGTCATTAGAGTAACCGATTTCTACCTCCAGCTGAGCGATATACTGACCAGTTTCATCAACGGTGCGCACATAATGTGGTCCTCCATCTTCCAGCTGATACACACAATTTTTATTGACAACCAGGGCATCTTGGTAAATTAGACCTGTTTTGACTATTAGCTGCTTAAAAGTATGCCCCAGGTTAAACCCGCCCCCTGAAAAGGAAAAAAGATATTCAACCCTTCCCTCCATGTCTTCGACTTTGCCTTGTTTAATAAGTCGAAGCTCCATACCATCTGCAGTCATCAGCTTTGCCCCCTCCCGGGTTAACTGCTTGGCTTGAGTGGACGAGACCATACAGCTTAATGCTAAATTATTAAGAGATTGCATCTGAATATATGGGTCTGCGCTCCAGCTATCAATATTTTGGATGTATCCGGATTTTTCGGCTATAAAGTGTTCTCCACCCAGATAGCCAATTACATCGCCTTCTATAACGACATCGCCTGCATCGACGATAAAACGGATTTCCGAGGCTTTCTTGGGAAGCTCAATGAATATAGTCTCATTACTGACAACGACTCCTGACAATGTCACAGTTTCCTGCATGTCCGTCACGAACACAGGAATAATTTCTCCATAAGCTTGCTCACCGATACGGGGAACTGAACTAGGCTTGTACTGTGCCATTTCCCCTTGAGAAATTAAAAAAATTACGCCGACAGGAGCAACCAATAGGGCAAGTAGAAGAAATGTGGCAAATACCCTGAAAACTTTTCTAAGGGGCACATTCTTCATGGAGTGTTGAGTGTCTTTGGCAGAATTTATTTCCAATATATCACCCGCTAATTCGTGTTAGACAGAAAAAAATAGTTGTCAAAGTAAGACTGAACATCAATACCGTCCTGCTCCCTGGCATAGATAAAGTACTTGTTCGTTGCGACATTGTAACTTATAGTAATGTGCTCCGAGTATTCAGTCCCGTTGTCTTCGTATATTATCAGCATTGTATCCGCGAAAATCCCGGAGAGTTCACCCGCAAAAAGGGGATTCTCTAACGTAATGTTCAGCTCTACATTTCTCCCTGAATAAAGCTTCAAAGGGGAGTTGCCGTCCCATGCCAGCTCAACGGGCACATCATCCTCCCCTGTTGAAGTCACAGAAACATTAGCACACCTTATCGCTGGATGATTCAAAAACTCAATGCTCTTTAAGGTCAGATCCCCTCCTATCTCAATACGAATAGGATATAAATCTATACTGCCTATCGCCGAAGGCAAGGTCAAATACTGCATAATTGCTAAGGTAGTACTACTTAGCAAATTATCCGGATGGACAGCTGGTACTGATCTTCCTGGTTTCGCTGAGTATATCAAATCCTCTAAAGCGTACTTTTGCGTTTTGCCATTGACGGTTAGGGTTAATTCTGTAGCCTTACAATTTTCCATGGGCCCGTTTTCATAGTTCACTTGTAAATATAGCCCGTATTGATATATTACAGGAATTTTGTCCGGATTAATGGCTTCAAATGCTAGATCAAAAGGCTCAACAAGGGCCTCCATCTGATTGAAATATTCAGCAGATGCTTCAAAATTCCCTTCCTTCCGCTTCTCTTCACTTAAGTCGAAGAGCCTTCGATATTCCTTCCAATCCACTCCCCGGTAGCACTTATATGTATCATGTGTAAATGTGGAATGGTTTTTGCTCGCCTCCATAGCCACTAATGAAATACTGGCGTTTTCATTAAAACTCAAATCGTAGTAAGTGGCTGGTATGTTCAGTCTTGCACTGACATCATCTTTAGTTAGAGGCTTGCACGATAATAATCGAAAGAAGACTGCATCTGCGTACAAATCTACATAACAGTTATCAGTCTCGAGGTAAAAAAAATCGGGGTTGTAGCTGGGCAACCTCTCTGTTTCAGTCTTACCCGAGGAACTACCACAGCCTGTTAGAAGGATTATCGATACTAGTGCTACTAAAGAAATAGATTTACTACGCATAATTCCCCTCCATTTGTCTTCAATAATTTACTATGTGGAGGGGACTTAACTCTGCCCCCCCCCACAAAAAACACACTATACCTGCTATGCGTATCTAACTAGTATGAAACCCGGCCAAATTGGACCTTCATGGGAATCCTCATAAATGACAATATCGCCCTGCATTCCTTCTTTTCGTACTTTTCCTGTCACTCCACACCAGGGCTCCCTATGTTCTATGCGATACCATCCTGTAGGTTTTGAGGAACTTATTGTCTTTCTAACAGTTTGAACGATGGTCTGATGAATACTTTGCGCAATTCCTAAACTCGTCTCCAGTTCAAGAAGTGGGGCTTTAAAAGTGGGTGCCCAACTACCTGTTATACCTGTATTGATAGATAAATGGAACTGCATTTCGATTACCTCAGCTGGTTCTCCTCTTTCATGATGAGTTCCCATAGAACACCCGTTTATTTTATTTCTTAGTACCGTAGTAGTTACATACCCGACTACTGCATAATTCGGACCATTGCCAATAACCTTACTCATTGTACCTGCAGAACCGGACTCCGTTAACACAACTAATACTAAACAAATAGCCATGATTAAACATAATGATTTAACTCCAATTTTCTCTCTCTTCATTGAAATCACTTCTTATTGTTTAGTAAATAATACCACACTTGCAAAAATGCTGTCAAGAGATTTTTGCGCTCTTTTATTTAATTCTTGTGAAATAATTATAAAGAGAATTTAATTAACTGGCCTTATGGAGTAAAAAATAAAATAAGGCGCGACTGCGCCGTATTTTTAGAGGATGATGGCGATTAGGCCGCCACTGCCTTCGTTGATGATTTTTTCCAGTGTTTGCTGTAGTTTTTCTTGGGCACTGTCTGGCAGATTGCTTAGCTTTGTCTGAATACCCTCCTTGACCATGGAATATAGAGACTTTCCGAAGATCTGAGACTCCCAAATCTTGTCGGGATTGTCTTCAAACTCATCCATTAAGAAGTTTGCCAGTTCTTCACTTTGACGCTCGCTACCGACAATTGGGGCAAATTCGGACTCTACATCGACTCTGACCACATGGAAAGATGGTGCTGTGGCCCTGAGGCGCACGCCAAAGCGTGAACCCTGGCGAATTATCTCAGGCTCTTCTAAGAGCATTTCATCTACGCTGGGGGGAACGATGCCATAGCCATTTGTCTTGGCGGAAACCAAGGCATCCTCAATCTTGTCGAATTCCCGCTTTGCACGAACAAGGCCACTCATCTGCCGGAAAAGATCTCCGGCGTTTCCAATTTCATAGCCGGTGGTCTCAGTTAAAATGGTGTAGAACAGTTCTGACGGGGTCTCAAAGCGTATTTCAGCTTCGCCGCTGCCTAGGTCCAGGTGACTTAGGGAAACCCGGGAAACGTAGTCAAATTCATCTGCTATGGGCTCTAATGCCCCTCGCAGATCCCTAACCTTGCCGGTGCTGTTCATGATGCCCCGGATGATTTCCATGAAACCGCCTTTTAGCCAATGGTCTTCCTCAAGAGCTTCCACCCAGTCCGGCAAAAGTATGTTTATTTGATTGACGGGAAACTCGAACAGGGCCTCAGTGAGGATGACGTCCACTGTCTTCTTATCTAAGCGTTGACAGTTACAGGGAATGACCGGTGCCCCATATTTCTCTGTTAATTCTGTCTGCAGCTGCAGGCAGGAACTAGAATCGGGCTGGCTGGAGTTTAGGAGGATGACAAATGGCTTGGCAATCTCCTTCAGCTCCTCCACTACTCTTTCTTCTGGCTCTTGGAAATCTTCTCTGGGCATTTCCGAAAAAGAACCGTCAGTAGTGACGATTATCCCTAAGGTTGAGTGATCGGCAATAACCTTCTTGGTGCCGATTTCCGCCGCCAGTTGAAAGGGAATCTCCTCATCTACCCAGGGCGACATAACCAGACGTTCGCCTCGTTCGTCAGAGTAACCTAATGCGGAATCGACGGTGTAACCAACACAGTCCACCAGCCTAACCCGCATGGTAAAGTCTTCATCGGCAAACTGAACCTCCACCGCTTCATCGGGAATAAACTTTGGCTCAGTAGTAGTAATGGTTTTGCCACCGCTGCTCTGAGGCAGTTCATCTACTGCTCGTGTGCGGTCCTGCTCATTGATATTGGGTATTACCATCAGTTCCATAAACTTTTTGATAAACGTTGACTTCCCTGTCCGCACGGGACCGACTACGCCAAGGTAGATATCACCACCGGTCCTCTTGGCAATATCGTGGTATAAGCTGTACTCTGCCACTTTTCTCCTCCCCCTCACAATCTCCGCTTTTACTCACAATATATATATGTGCAAAAAATGGTTGTATGCCGAGAGGAGGACAAATCTTGGAAAAAGCTATTCCTGGGGCAGGATATCTTCGATTTCGTGGGCCTTATCCCTAAGCATTAGTTCTGAAACTGCCTGATGAGGGTGTTTACCTGCAAAGATTACCTGGTGCAGGGCAGTGGTGATTGGCATGCTGACTCCCTCCTGGAGGGCCAACAATGCGGCTGTCTCTGTGGTGGCCACCCCTTCAACTACCATGCCCTTGCGAATATCTTCTAGGCTCTCGCCTTGACCTAAGGCGAAACCCGCCTGCCAGTTGCGGCTATGCTTGCTAGTACAAGTGGCTATTAGGTCGCCGATGCCGGCAAGGCCGGCAAAAGTGATTGTTTCAGCCCCTAGTTTAATTCCCAAACGGGCAATCTCTGCCAGTCCCCTGGTCATAAGGGTGGCCTTAGTATTGTCTCCATAGCCTAAGCCATCACAGACTCCAGCACCCAAGGCGATGACATTTTTTAAGGCACCGGCCAGCTCGACACCGACGACATCTGTATTAGTATAGACCCGAAACTTTGGGGTCATAAAGACTTCTTGCACTTGCTGAGCCATTTCTAGACTGTATCCAGCAGCGACAGTTGCCGTGGGAATGCCCCTGGCAACTTCTTCAGCATGATTGGGGCCGCTGATTACTACCACCCGGTCTTCATTGCCGACAACCTGGGATATGACTTGAGAAAGACGTAAAATACTGTTCCGCTCCAGGCCCTTACTGAGGCTGACAATGATGGTGTCCTTGGTGATAAAATCTTTCATTCCTTCGATAGCAGTGCGCACAGCCTTAGCTGGTGTGGCGAGGACTACAATATCCTTTGATTTAACAGCCTGTTCCAAGGAATTGGAAATCCCTATGTTAGCAGGAAGTAGTACTCCTGGCAGGTACGCGGTGTTTTCCCGGTGCTTGAGAAGATCTCGACATAACTCTTCCCTTCTTGCCCACAGGGTAACAGCATGTCCATTTTTGGCCAGTAGCAGGGCAATTGCCGTCCCCCACCCTCCTGCACCGATTACACCAATTTTTCTTTTCATTTGCTACCTCTTTTCCGAAGCTTGAACACAATGGGAGTACCCTGAAAACCAAAAGCTTCCCGGATTCTGTTTTCCAAGTACCTTAGCCAAGAAAAGTGTAACAACTCCGGGTCACTGGTAAAGAGGACAAAACGGGGAGGTTTAACAGCTACTTGAGTAGTATAGAAGACCTTAACCTTAGTTCCCTTAGCTGAAGGGGGATTGGACATAACAGCATCAGTTAGGAGATCATTGAGGAGACCTGTGCTAATCCGGCGCTGATACTGCTCCATGGTCTCTTCTACAAGGGATAGGAGTCCCGAGATCCGGGCACCGGTCAAAGCAGAAACAAACTCTATATTGGCGTACTCAATAAATTTAAGTTCACCCCGCAGATCTTTGATATATCTAGACATGGTGTTAGAATCTTTCTCGACAATATCCCATTTGTTTACCAGGATTATTATTGCCTTGCCTGCCTCATGAGCAATGCCTGCAATGCGCTTATCCTGCTCAGTGAGCCCCTCTTGACCATCCAGGACTAGCAGGACAATGTCACTTCGCTGCACAGCCCTGACGCTGCGGAGCATACTATAATATTCGATTCCGGAAGACAGTTTGCTCTTCCTGCGCAGGCCTGCAGTATCGATGAGGATTATAGGTCTGCCATTAAAGTACACAGTGGTATCAATTGCATCTCTTGTGGTGCCGGGAATATTGCTGACTACAGCTCTTTCTTTTCCCGCTAGCCGGTTAACTAAAGAAGATTTTCCAACATTGGGTCGCCCGACAACGGCCACGGCAATTGCATCTTCATCTTCCTCCTGGACCGGGAGCTTTTCGATACTGGCTACAATGACATCTAACAGATCTCCTATGTTAAGACCGTTAGAAGCGGAAATAGGCAAAGGCTCTCCTAAACCCAGTTCGTAGAACTCCAACAGCTGCTCCTGGCTTCTGCTGAAGTCATCAACTTTGTTGACAACCAGGATTACGGGTTTTTTGCTGCGGCGCAGTAAATCTGCCACCTCTTTATCATCTGCCACCAATCCCTGCTTGGCGTCAACCATAAAGAGAATGACGTCGCTTTCTCCGACAGCTTCCTGGGCCTGACCTGTAACTGCCTGGGCCAAGGGGTCATTCTCATCCCAGGCAAACCCTCCTGTATCCACCAGGAGAAAATTATGCCCCCCCCAGTCGCTTTGGCCATACAGGCGGTCTCTGGTGACCCCGGGAGTGTCCTCTACTATGGCCAGACGCCGCTGCAAGATCTTATTAAACAGGGTTGACTTGCCCACATTGGGTCTGCCAACAACTGATACAATCGGTAACATCATAATTCCCCATTTCCACTGAGCTTGATGATATCCATTAAATCCTCGGCAATATGGACAGTCTTGTCCAATGTATGGGCCAGCTTCTCCTGGGTCCAGTCATCCAGAAAACAGCCTGCTCGGACAGCGGCCTCAGGAACTACTAGCCCATCCCAGGTGTCAGAAACAGAGCTTACAGCCCGAGAGATGTCGGCACCTGCCAGCAGCCCAGCCACTGAGATCTCGGGCCCCAAAAAGTAGTTCTCCACGGCAAGAACTTTTATATTAAGACCGGGGCGAACTCCAACTATAATGTCGCTGACAACCTCCATAGTTGCCCGTGCAGCTTTGCCAGTAACCAGAAGCAGCCTATAGGGTGGGACATGCAATTTAGGCAGATTTCGCAGTGCTTCGGCTTGAAGCAAAGTTTTCCTTATCAAGCCCACGCCGTTTTCCAGTTGGGGGTAATCCTCGTAGTATTCCTCCTCTGGGACTGGCAGCTCGGCTTTGACATAAAACTCATCCGCCCCATAGACTACCCGGCGGCCTTGTTGGGTAATAAACATCTCTTGAAAGCGATCAATAATCTCTATAGTTCTTGCGGCAGATTCCCTGTCTACTGCAATTAAGGGAGTGAGGTCCTTTCTGTACTTTGTCAGCCCCACTGGCACCACTGCCAGAGAAAGGAGGGACTCCCCCAGGGAAGAGAGATCAGCTATAGTCTTTACCAGCTGTTGGTCATCGTTGATACCGGGGCAGAGGACGATTTGACAATGAAAAGCAATTCCCTCAGCAGCAAAGCGCCGGAGAATGCCGCTGATGTCACTGGAGCTCTTCCGGCCCAGTAGCTGGCCCCGAATATGGGGGTCTGTTGAATGGACAGAAATATATAAGGGGGATAATTTCTCCCTGATGATTCGTGTAATATCCTCTTCCTGCAAATTAGTAAGGGAAATATAGTTGCCTTCCAAGAACGACAGCCGGTAATCATCGTCTTTTATGTATAATGTCTTGCGAAGGCCGGGAGGCTGCTGGTCAATAAAGCAAAAGAGACAATTATTTTGGCAGTGGCGAGGCGGTATTTCTACCTCTAGGCCAATATCTTCGTCATACCCCTTTTCAATTTCAAAATCAATCAGTTTTCCCGATGTTGTCCTCACCCTAATTGCAAGTTCTTCACCGGTACTATGAAAGAAATAATCGATAATATCCCTAGCCTGTGAACCATTAAGAGATATAATTTCATCCCCGGGCTTCAACCGCAGTTGCTGGCCGATGCTGCCGGGCTTGACACTTTTTATCTTTAACACTAGCACACCTCCGGAGTCAAGCTTATATAATTATACTTTAACTTCCCTTGGCATGCAAAACCAGGGCATAGATTTTGTCTAGATTTTTGTGAATCCCTCTGGCCGCCAGGTTGCGGCCTAACTCTTTAAATCCCTTGAACCTTGAAATAAAGCCGCCAATGCGGGTGAGAAGATTAATACACTGTAGACAATCCACGGATTTATAATGCAGATCTACTTGCATTTTTTTTGTCAGGCAGTCTGCAAAGCGGGGAAAGATTTTGCTGCCAGAGCCCACTCCCACAAAACATACCGGGTTGCCGTGACAGTAACCTGCAAGCACTGGCACCCCCATGTCCGGGTTTTGAAGAACGTCAAAGTATTCTAAGCTTAAGATCTCTTCGACATTTGCGGAAGGCTGTAATCTATTTAAATGTAGGGCTGCAGCTACACAGGACAAATGCGCTCCCCGATAGCAGTGATAGTAGAAAATCATTGACCTTTCTGCTCCCTCTTTTTAAGCTTCCATTCGGTTTCTTCAACCAGAGCCACTATTTGTTTGTATGCCAACTGAGTCCCCCAGCTAACCAGGGGTCTACCGACAAAAGTCAGGCCTAACTTCCTGGAGCATATACCGCCAATTACCATTAGTGTGTTGATTACCTCCCGGGTTTCGACATAGGTAACCTTTCCCCTTTCCACTTTCCCCAAAGCAAACAAATTTTTAACAGCCTTAATCACCGGAGTGGATGCAGTTTCAAAACCCACTGAGAAAACCATGGACCCATCCGGGGCTTTCCCCATGTATTGCAGAAATCCATGGTCATCGGCTTTTTGGGTATCGAAAAAGGGCAGGCTGTTTAATTCCTGCCTGCTAGGAGTCTTATACCTTGACAGCAGTCCCCCGTGGACTGCTGCTGCGGTAACTGAGGAATGAGCTCCTCCATAACAATGATATATAATAAGTCGGGGGATAGTTAACACCACCCACTATGAATTAAAGGCATCGGGCGAAAGTTGTCGAAATTAATGATTGCCCGGTCAATGGCGAACGATAATCAGCATTCCGTTTTCCATGTCATGAACCATACCCCCGGTGATTCTCGATAAGTACATTGCTATTTGCTGCTGTTCCTTGACATCTTTGGCTACATATACCGGACCTGAACCCCCGGAAATCACATATTGGCTTGCTTCGACAAGGACAACAGTTGCCAGGATGACCTTATCTAGGGGTGTCATGGTAATCCTCACGCTCCCTGCCGGCGAAAGATTTGCTTGGCTTGGCCATTGCCCCTTCCAGGACAGGGGATCTTTTTACAGCTGCAATTAAGGCCTGGGGATCACCACTGCCAGGGATGATAAGCACCCCTAAATTACCGCTTTTTATATGCCGTCGCATTAGGGGAGTGAATTCAGGAGTGTCAACATCTTTATAGACTCCCAGCAACTTGGCACAAATATGGATAACAGCCTGTCGCTGTCCAGGATTAGCTAAGGTTGCAGATGCATCAATATCCTTTGGCTCAATTACTAGACCCAGTGCCTTATTCAAGTATTCTTCCTTGGCTTCTTCCAGCCCTATGTTCATAAAATGGATGTCATCTACAAAGACATTTGGACCTTGAAAGTGTACCTTGCCCAGGCGAATATCTGCTAAATCTTCCAGGCGTTTGTCCGGGAAGACAAAGTTAATGAAAAAGTAAATGAGCACTGTAACTACCCCTAGGATGACAATCCTTAGAAAGATTGTTTGGGATTGCAGAAATGTCAAATCTATAGCAGAAAGGGTCAGGGTGCATGCAATTATTATGTAATTCCGAGCCTCAAAGGTGCGAGCGATTCCCTCTATATAATGTCGACCCCGGGGCACCAGTTCAATTATATCCAGAGAGGCTAAAGATTCTCTCTCTAAATTCCGGATTTCTCGAAATTGTTGGGCAGCCATGGCCAAAAAGGTCACTGCAACAAATTCTTCTTCCAAGAGAGCTGGCCATGCCACTGCGCCCAGAGCTGCTGCGACAAATCCCATGGAAAGATGGGAGATGTAGCCATGGGGATAAGTAGGATATTGGCGGTAATCTGAACGCAAAATAAGTAAGCGCAGTATCCCCCCTAGGGAAGCTGTAAGGACAATGCCGAAAAAATATGGCCTCATCTTTGGGGGCCTTTTTTGTCTTTATTCTTTTCCCTGCGCTTATCATCCAGCCAAGTAACTTTATTGGCTGAATCCGGTGCCACCAATTCCCTTGCTTCTCCGAAGATTTCAGCGCATCCAACACCGATAATCCCCGCTACTAGGGATGAATCCAGGATCCCCCCTCCCAGTTGGTAGAAGTGGGTCAGGGGAATCTGCCCTAAGAGTATTATTACATCTGCCACAATTACCCCCATCATTCCACCCACAAAGGCCGACCGTCTCGAGCGGCCAGCCAAGTAGCCTATAATGCCTGCGGCTATGCCATAAGCGTATAAGGGCTCAATAAACATCGCCCCCGGCTCCTGGGGGAGAACCCAATCAAGGACAAGCACTGTTATTGCCGTAGCGGCAATAGCCAAGCTACCCCTAACCTGTTCACGAAATGTACCAGCTGTCCCAATAAGGTAGATGGAAAGCCCCAGGGGAATCAGTGTGCTGCCCAAGTTTATCCGAATCATGCCAACTGTCACTTCCGGCAGCCAGGTGCCAAGGGCAAGTAGAGCAATGATGATTATAGCTGCTCTGTCCGATAGGCGCATTCTGTCCAAGGTTCTCTGGAGTAAGCCCAAGTAAATAATAACTGCCAGTATTGTCAGCAACCAAGTACTCATTTCATCCCACCCTTCCACCGGTTCTCATTCTATCTTTTCCTCATCTCATCAACAGTATTCCCAATAAAAAAGAGGCTAGTTGCCTCGTCGAGAATAAAATTGAGGGTCTATTCCTCTCTGCTCAATTAGTTCTTTAAACCTACCAGTGACTGCCAAGGGGACCTGAGCCAATTCGGGCAAGGTTCTTTTTCCCATAAGGGCCATGCCCACTCGTACTTGATGCAGATAGTCTTCCAGGTATTTTTCCCCTTGTGCCAATCCCTTGCTCAACTGCCGAAGAATCCCACCGGCACTACCCACTGCCACGGCCCCAAGACACAGGCACTTAAGGGCTCTAATTCCGTCATCCACACCCCCGGAAGCAAGAACCTGTATATTAGGACCATTATGTACGACATCTGCCACGCAAATCGGTGTTGGCAATCCCCAGGCAGTAAAAGGCTTCCACCAGGATGAAGGATTGCGGCAGCCCTCAATCCAGGCAAAATTGGTTCCCCCCCAGCCGCTGACATCAATCGCCTTAACTCCAGCACCGGCAAGGCTAGTAGCCGCCTTGGCGCTAATTCCAAAACCCACTTCTTTGATGATAACTGGCACAGAAACCGTGGCACAGATTTCCGCCACATTCTCCAGTAGGTTTACTTCTACCGGATCCCCCTCAGCCATAATAAATTCCTGGGCTGGATTGAGGAATAGTTGTAGGATTTGGGCATCTATCATCTCCACTGCCCCTTGTGCCTGTTTGACGCTGGCGGTGGCAGGGAGGTTGGCGATTAATAGTCCTTGAGGATTGTATTTTCGCGCCACCTGGTAAGTAAACCTTAGGCTTGAATTATTTAGGCTGGCCACCTGTGACCCCACAGCCATAGGCAAGGAAAATTTTTTGGCCAATATTGCCAGCTGACGGTTTACAAGTTCGCTAATCAGGGCCCCACCGGTAATGGCATTGATATACAGAGGAGTCTTGACTATAATACCGCAGATATTTGTGGAGAGGTCAGTGTCTGTGGGATTAATGGTAGTCAGGCAATTGTGGGGCAAATGAATATCCCCATAGAGGGCAGTAAAAGAACATCTGAATCTTTGAGAAGCAAGACTCAGATGTTCTTTTTTCCGATTTAACCGGAACTTATTCATCCTCTTGGTCAAAGAGATTACCAAGGCGTTCGCCAATTGTGGCGCCAATGGAGACTTCCTGAGGTGCTTCTTCCCTGAAAGTCTTTTTCCCACCCCGGAAGGCGGCATCCCGCATGCTCAAGCTGACTCTTTTTGCTTGCACATCAATGTCTAGGATGGTTACCTTGACAATTTGGCCGGTGGCCAAGACGTCTGAAGGTTTTTCAACGTGGTCATCAGAAATCTGTGACACGTGAACCAAACCGTCGACTCCTGGGATTAGTTCCACAAAGGCTCCGAAATCTGCTAAGCGGACTACTTTACCCTCTACCTCTTCCCCGGCCTTAAACTTTTTGGCAACTTCTGTCCAGGGGTCTGGGAGAATCTTCTTAAGGCTTAGTGAGACCCGCTCTGCGTCGGGATCTACCTTGAGCACATAGACATCTATTTGCTGGTCCTCTTTTAGTACTTCACTGGGATGTTCTACCCGGTGGTGTGCCAGCTCAGAAATATGAATCAGGCCATCAATGCCACCGATATCAACAAAAGCACCAAAGTTGGTTAGGCGGCGAACTATACCTTTGACAGTAGTGCCTGCCTTAAGGGTGGTCAGGGTTTCTGCTTTTTGGGCTTCAGTTTCCTGCATTAGTTGAGCCTTACGGGAAACAATGACCTTGTTGCGGCGGCGTTCCAGCTCGATAACTAATACGTCAACGGTCTGGCCCACAAACTGGCTGAGGTCTTCGACAAAGCGCAGGTCCACTAAGGAAGCAGGCATGAAAGCTCTAAGGCCTAAATCCACAATGAGGCCACCCTTGACAACTTCCACTACTTCTCCGGCAACAGGGGTCTGATTGTCAAAGGCTTCTTTAACAATCTTCCAGGCTTTGCTTTGGGCAAGCTTGCGCACTGAAAGTTCAAGCAAGTCTTCGGTAAGCCTAGTGACTTCCGCTTCTATTTCTTCGTCGACACTGACTAGTTCAGCACAGTTTTCGACTTTGCGGAATGATAATTCCTCTTTGCGGATAGTGCCTTCCAGCTTGTAGCCCACATCTACCAGGACTTCTTCTGGATTGACTTGAACGACCTTGCCAACGACTATATCGCCAACCGCTATGGGTTTAGGTTCCGTTTCTAAAATTTCGTTGGAGTCCTCCACTACTTCCTCGACGTCTTCCACTACTTCCTTGACGTCTTCAATTACTTCTTCGACAACTTCCTTTTCTTCTTCGAGGTCAGTCTTGACTTCTTCGACGCCCTCATTACTAGTTTCCATCACCAAATCCACAACCTCCCTTATAATCCATTCCGGAGTCGATGCCCCTGCAGCAATGCCAACAGTAGAGACATTGCGCAACCAATGGGAATCAATATTATGTACTGATTGTATATGATGTGTTTCGACACCGGATTGCTTGCATATGGCAACTAACTTGCCTGTATTGGCGCTGTTTTTGCCACCAATAACTAACATGAGATCGCTCTTCTTTGCCAGTTCGGCAACTTCACTTTGCCGATCCCGGGTAGATGAGCAGATAGTATTGTGTACTTCTATATCTTGAAACTGCTCCCCCAGAACCGCTATTATTCTTTTAAGCTGTTCTTGATCAAAGGTGGTTTGAACAACCACAGTTACTGGCAGGTCGCTGTGGATTTGGCGGGCAGATTCCTCGTCATCAATTATAGACACATTGCTGGGGGCCCTTCCCAAAATCCCTTGAACCTCTGGATGGCTGGCATCGCCAACAATAATCAAAAAGCGATTTTCCAGAGAGTCGACGATGGTATGAATCCTACTGACGAAGGGGCAGGTAGCGTCAATGATATTTTTTCCTGTGGCTTGTAGAGCCGATAATACTGCCGGACTGACCCCATGGGATCTAACTACTATTGTATCCTCGGGGGCATCTTCAACAGAATCTAAAGCCCTAATTCCCTTATCAGCAAGATGCTTGATCATCTCAGCATTATGAACAAGGGGGCCAAGGGTAGCTACATGACCAGGCTCACCCTTGCCATGTTCTAAGGTCAAATTGACGGCCCGCTGCACCCCAGGACAAAATCCAGCAAATTTCGATACGATTACTTCCATGGTCTCCTCCAAGTCTTCACCATACCATTATAGCTCATTTCTGCCCTCTTGACAAAGTCCTTTGATTTGCGCCAATACCAATTTTACGATTTCCTCAATTTCTAAGCCGGAAGTATCTATCTCAATAGCGTCCTTGGCCTTGCACAGAGGGGCATATTCCCGAGAAGAGTCCAGTTGGTCACGCTTTTGCATATCCGCCAAAACCGTAGCCTGATCAATTGCAATACCCTTACTAAGTAATTCTTTGTACCTACGCCTTGCCCGCACTTCTGGAGAAGCAGATAAAAAGAATTTGTAATCTGCGTTGGGAAGGACAACAGTGCCAATATCCCTACCCTCCATAACTACATTCCGAGAACTAGCCATCTGCTGTTGAAGAGAGGTAAGGCCTTGGCGAATTTGGGGCAGGGCTGCGACATAGGAAACCGTTCCCGTAACCTCCTGGCTGCGGATAGCCTCAGTGATATCTCTTAAACCATGGAAGATGCGCAATTCTTCTCCGGCGAAAATAAAAGAAAAGTCAGCAGTATCAGTAATAGCCATCATTTCTTGCTGATGGGCGGAATCGATTGGAATCCCCTGCTCTAGAGCAAGTAAGGTGACCCCTCGGTACATTGCCCCGGTATCAACATATGTAAACCCCAACTGCCTGGCAACTGCCTTGGAGATTGTGCTCTTGCCAACGCCAGCGGGACCATCAAAAACAACCGATACGGTATCCCCCATCTCTTCCCCTCCCTACTCTAACAAAATACTAGTTCGACGTATTTGCTAACTAATCCTGCCTATTGCTCCACTATCTTATAGCCCGGAGTAATTATATACAGCACCCTCTAGTCGGTTAAGTAATATTACTACATCCGACCCGAGAGAGTATTTCCCTAACAGCTGAAAGATAACCAAAAAACATGCCAGAAGTAGAAAGGCTTTAATTAAAAAGCATTCGATTTTATCCAGTATGGTCATTTTTCTTTCACCTGAATTCACTATATTATAGGGCACTGAAGTCCCCGTAAGTAAGGTATAGCTGGCGAATTTCCCCCAATAAACTCATGCGGTTATAACGCAAGGGGCGATCATCGGTATCCAAATCAACATTATTGATAAAGCGCAGCAAAGGAGTTTTTAGTCTAGCCAGGCTTCTTAAAGCTTCAGGCGTCTTTCTCTCGTGTAAGTAGGTCCTTATCTCGTCCCTGACCACTAAGTAAACTTCAAATAGGTCCAATTCCTCAGGTTCCTCAAGAAACTCCAGGGTAGCTTCTTCATAATTGTACTCCCTAGAACAAACCCTGTCCATCAACTTACAGATTTCGGCACAGTCCTCCACAAAGTCTTTCATTGCAGGGTCTTCCATTGCCTTTGCCTTCTCGGTGACAACAAAGACATTATCCTGGCTAAGGTCAGTCAAAACAGCTGCCACTCCCTCGGAAAAGTCCTGCTCCTGCAAATAATAATACAAACAGTCACTAAAGATCTTGAGGAGTCTATCCAAGTCCTGAGTGCGCCAAGGAACCAATCCTTGAGATTCATACAGAGAAAGGGAGAATTTTAACAGGTTGATAATCGATATATCCAAGGGAACGCTGGCAATTATGGCGATAATCTCATCAAACCATTTCTTTACGCTTCTATACTGTGATAACTTTAGCTCATTTTGATAATATTGACCGCAAATGCTGTCCAACCTGTCCGCCACTCCAAGCAGAGCCCCTACCAGGGTGTGGGGAAGCTTGCCGGAGAACTTGCTGGGGTGCCAGTGCTCAATAATCGCCGAGGCAACCATTTCTGGCGCTCCGGCGGCTCGGGCAATATCGGCTCCCATATGGCCAAGGAACTCGGGGTACGCACGACAAGTGGCGGTTGTGACGTCCAGCTTGGCAATTTGTGAGGCCTGCCCAGCGATATCGCAAACCTCTTGGCCTGCATCGGTTAGCTTTGCCATTGATAGGACGATCTTCTGCAGGCGCTGTTCCTTATCATAAAAGCTACCCAGCTTGCTTAAATAGCACAGGGATTGTAGCTGTAGCTGAAGTTGAGAAATAGTATGGTGCAAATCCTCAAAATAATCTTCTCGAGCCTGATCTAAAGCAGCATTTAGTTCTTCCCGGGGCTGGCAGCCTTCATTGCATACAAAGACTGCCTTGGGCAGCAATTGATCCCCTTTGTGTAGGGCAAAGAATTGCATTTTTTCCATAACAATAAGGGTCAAAACCTTGGGAATATCCCGGTGCTTCAAAGAGATATCTACAATCCCGCTAACAGGTTGCTCACAATTTAGCACCACTTCGTTGATAATGGGCGAAGTGATTATTTCGCCGCCTGCATTGGAAGCTGCTTCGTGGAGCAGTTGCCTTATGTGCTTTTCCCTTTGGTCATTATCCAGGAAAACCTTGTTTCTTGTCATCTCTCGCCAGTAATGCTGGGTACTCCGGACGGGAATCTCAATCTTTCCAGCCATGGTTATGTCACCGGCAACTAAGTCTCCCACCGTCATTGGCAAGAGCTCGTCATCAAGGATGGTTAAGAGACCTTCTGCTTTTCCCCAGGTGGCGGGAATCCCTAAAGAAAAGCGCTGGCACAAAGCCAATACCGCCCTGGACAAGATTGCCTTATTTGGGGCACGATGTATATCAGAACCTACTTGTAGCCATAAGACAATGCGAAACTTGCTAAAAAAAACCTCCAGCCTGTTATATTTTATGTCCCGGCTTGCGAGCTCTTCTTTAAAGGTAGCGCGCACAAAATCATAGGCCCGAAGGATTTGTCTGTATTCAAGGCCAGTAAAGCGAATCTCAAGTAAAAGATTAGCTTGCTTCACCTAAGTTCATATCCCCCTCCTAGGCACACGTTACCCTATCCTTCAAATAATGGACGGAAAGCCTGTGCTTTAGTCTTTCCTTCCGTCAGCCAATTTATTAGACTATCGATAATTTTCGTGGCGGTCTTTCCCTGGGAACGAAAGTGCCCTCTTAGCTCGATAAAGTCCTTTTCTCCTAGTATATCAAGCAGAGATAAGTCCTCTTGACGTAAAAATTTCTTATCATCAGGCCCCTTGCACACAGAACAAACCGCCCCTCCCGCAGGCCAGTAAAGCCAACCGGACTGAAGGGGGCGGCCACACTGAGCACAAAACGAGAAGCCCATTTCATAACCCAGGCAAGCTGCAAATTTCAGGCGAAAAGAATCAAAGACTATTGGGTCATAATCATTTGTCTTGAGATGAAGCATATATGACAGCACTAACTTAAAGGCGTCTTGCTCCCTAGCCTCCTCGGCAATTAAAAGGCGGCACAATTCCATAACGGCAAAAGCGGCGCCACTTTTCGACCAGTCTAGGCGCAAAGGAGAAAAACTGTCGATGATATCTGCCTGCCGTAAAATAGGCAGGCCCCTTCCCCGGTAGATTACATATTCACCTAAAATAAAAAGCTGGACAGCAGCAGCTGACTTGCTCTTGACTTTTCTGCTACCTTTAGCGACAAACTTAATTAAATTACCGGAACTGGTAAAGCAGGTGACAAGCTGATCAGCTTCACCTAATGGGAACCCGTAGACAATAAAGCCGGAATTCTTATCTAGTCGCATCATTTATACCCTAGCCACTTGAGCTGGTTGGGATCTTTGCGCCAGTTCTTTTTTACTTTGACCCAAAGCTTAAGGTGCACTTTTTTATCCATAAGGCTTTGAATCTGCAGACGAGCTCCAGTGCCTATGGTTTTTAACATTGTCCCGCCCCGACCAATTACGATTCCTTTGTGGGATTCGCGTTCAACAATGATATTGGCCTGAATTGTAGCCTGGTCATCGGATTCGGAAAAGTCGACTATTTCCACAGCGATACCATGGGGCACCTCATCTTCCAGCTGCAGCAAGGCTTGTTCCCGAATAAGCTCTGAGGCAAGTAAGCGGTAGTCACAATCCATGAGCTGCTCAGCTGGATAAAGCTGTTCTCCTGGGGGCAAGTACTCCAATATCCCTTGGGTGACTTTAGCCAGGTGAGTGCGGTTAGTTGCAGAAATTGCAACAACTTTGGCAAATCTGCCTTGAGCAATAAACCGTTCCCTAATCTCATCAACTTGATTGGGAAAGAGGAGATCTATTTTATTGAGAACAAGGATTACAGGCTTTCCCTGGATGAATTCCTTGGGCAATTCATCATTGGGGTTGGTGGCATCCAGGATGTAAAGGACAACATCACAGTTAGCTACCGAGTATTGGATTTCTCGGAGCATAAATTCTCCTAATTTGTTCTGAGGTTGATGTAACCCAGGAGTATCGACAAATATGATTTGGTACATATCAGTGGTAAGTATACACCGGAATTGCTGACGTGTCGTCTGTCTTTTCTCCGAGGTAATGAGCAGACGATCACCCATAAGAGCGTTAATTAAGGTTGATTTTCCAGCGTTAGGCAGACCAATAACAGCTACAAACCCACTCTTGATACAATATCCCTCCCTACATGTCTTCCCCGGAAAAAGCCCCGGGCAGGAGCTGATCCATGGTGGCGATAGAGCCTTTGCCATCTTCATTTATTAAAAGTATTTCTGTATTTCCGCTAAAAAACTCCCGGAGAACCTGACGACAGGCACCGCAAGGTGAAGCCTCTTTTTGTCCGTAAACTGCAATGGCCATCCCGGAAAAATCTCTTTCCCCTTCTGATATTGCCTTAAAGATGGCAGTGCGCTCAGCGCAATTGGAAAGGCCATAGGAGGCGTTTTCAACATTGCATCCCTGGATTATTTTGCCCCCCTTAGTCAAGAGAGCTGCCCCCACCCTGTACTTTGAATAGGGCACATAGGCGTTGTCCCGAGCTTCTAAGGCCGCTTTGATTAGGCGTTCTTTAATACTAGTTTCCATATTAGTTCACTCCTTACTGAAAGGCTTTTGCCGGAAGATCCATGCTATCGTAGTTTTTAATGTCAAAGCTCAGCATGCCTCGAAAGGACACCGAAAAGAGCAAATCTACGCCGGCTCTAAGGGTGGTAGTATCTCCCAATGCTTCAATAACAACAGGATTGCTGCGTATTGGCACCCCATCTACAATAATACCTTCTTCAGTATCAATGATATAACTGTTGACTGCTAGCCTTTGCCCATGGATGGCGATTGCCTTGGCACCAGAAGAAAATAATTCTCCTACAATGCGGCGCAAATCTCCAGCAGATACCTCAAACTGGTCGTAAATAGAGATTAGTATGCCTGGACCGGATATTTCGGCATAACCAGCGGTTTGGTTGATAATGGCATATTCCTCCCGGAGATTCTCGATTTCTGCTTCTAGATACTTTTTGGTGTCCGCTTCCTGATTAGCGGGAATTAACTGAGCAACACCGTTTTCAAGGAGAATTTTTAGGGTAGTTAGGTGGCGATAGGGTTCATAGAATCCTCGCTGGGATTCCTTGCTAAACAAGTTCTCGATTTTCAGAAGCTGGTCTAAGGTATCCTCCCCCAGACTATGAGGAGATTTTACTTGATATCCTCCGGTGGGGAGAGGTTCTAGAATGAGAGTAACCGAAGTGCTGGAATACTGAACATCAGGCGAGGCATTTAAAACTGCCAGCACTTTTTCAGCAGTGAGGTTTGTATATTCGGAAATAATCAAATTCCGGGTCATCCCAGCGCTGTTTTGCATAATATCTGCCAGTTCTTTTTGATTGTTAACAAGGTACACATCATAATGGAGTTTGGCTAGAGATTGCTTGACACTATTCTTCTCTGCAACATTCAATGCTCCAGCAAGTCCCTGCAGATTACTAATCAGGTCGTTGGCAAAAACCTTAGCATCAGTTAATTCAGTTCCTCCCACAAACTCTCCGAGATTAATTTGGGAGGCCAAGATAAGGAGATTAAGGGCTATGGCGACTAGAGCCAATATCCTAAGGGTCTTTGTGTTGAGCTTATCCATTGTCTCCCCCTCCTAACGCACGGACTGGCCAGGAAGCCGTATTTCTGACTCTGGGCTGACTTCTATCCGTAAATTTCTAGCTTCCCTATAGTACTGAAAAAGGGTCTGGAGACTTTTTTCCATAGTCTCGGCGTCGCCCACTGCCTTAATAATTAAAGGTTTCACCGGGATGGGGTCGTAGTTTACTAAAATGGGTCCACCCACACAGCGGATGGAAGAATCCACCACCAGACGCCTGCCCCCTACCGAAATCCCAGTAGCACCACTGGCAAACAGGCAATGGACAACTTCCTGCACATCTACATCATGAATAATATTGTTTTCACTAAGGAGCAATTCATCTTCTGCATCCAGGAGAGAAATTACCAGCCCTGGCCCTGTTAGCTCAGAATAACCAGTGAGAGCTCTGAGGTTGTTGTATTCTTGTTCGAGAAACTTATATTGGTTTTGCAGATGCTGGACAGGATACAGCTCACTTAATGGTTCAATGGCATTTACGGTAACGAGACCTTCCTGGACTTCCACGGCAATAATGATGCTCTGCATGCCAACCCTTTTTGACGCGAAATGGGAGCGAATCTTCTCAGGAGTCTCTGGTGCGAAAAAATCTCCGCCTTCCAAGGAAATGGCGTTATCAGCAAGAAAATGAATGACGATTTCAGTAGAATTTTCCAGCTTATCTAGGTTGGGATCCTGAGCGATAACCCATTCCAGCCAATTGGTCATATAATAATTAGCTTCCTCGCGAATGGTATCTTCAAAAACACCCATTTCTGAGAGGATGAGATTAGAAATTTGATCAGTTGTAGAAGCAGTGGAAATGCCGTTATGCAGATTTTCATAGGCAAAATTAACCCTGGTATTGTTTGAGGGAACGTCCAATTGATTAGCCAAGTCCTTGTTGAGCTCTAATAAGGTCATGGCATAATTTTTGGCATCCTTAAGTTCTCCCATTCTGAAGGAGATAATCCCTAAGGAATTGATTAAGAGTAGGGCACTGAGAACGAGAGAAATTCCTAGCAAAATATAGATATCAGATTTTTTCCTTGGCTCTGCCATAGTCTTACCTCCCGACTAATTCCAATAACTTGGGAAACAGAACAATAACGCCGACTATAACAGCATACAACGCTGCTAATAGAACTGCTGCTGCTGCACAATTTTTTGCAACCTTTGCCAAGGGGTGGTACTGTTCAGTATATAAATCAATGGTTTTTTCAATTGCAGTATTAATTAATTCGCTACAAAGGACCAGAAAGGCGGCGGAGAGCAAAAACATAATATTGTAGGGTTCGAAATCCAGTGCTATTATAACGATTACCAGGACGATAGTAGCAAGGCAGTGAACTCTGAAATTGCGCTGAGTTTTAAAGCTGTAAGCAAAACCCTGAAACGCAAAGCAAAAGCTCTCCCAAAGGGTTTTGGCACGCACGTCAAACCCTCCTCAAGTTAATTCTTTCTAATATTTTCTCTTCCAGGGCACGCATCTCTGGATTGGGTTCATCATCGTGGTCATATCCCAGTAGGTGCAAAATTCCATGGACCAACAAAAAGCAAAACTCTCGGTGTACGGTGTTGCCATATTCAATGGCTTGACTCTTGACCCGGGTCCAACAGATATAGATCTCTCCGGTAATTTCATCTTCATCCCCTAAGGGGAAGCTTAAGACATCTGTGACAGCGTCATTATTACGGAAATCCCTATTTAAACTGCGCACTAAATCTTCTGAGGCGACAATTATATTATACCATTCTTCAGCGACAGATGAGCCAAAAAGAGAGCGTACCGCTTCGGCAACCTCATTTACAAGGGAACCAAGGTCACCGACATTGTCAAACTCCTCTTCGAAATACAATTGGAGCTGCATATTGATCCTCCTTTTACTGGCTCATCTTAGCTAAGTCTTTTTCAGTTGGGTAGGCAATGCGTTTATGGTAAATGCCCGCGAAGACTTTTACGAAGGCTTGGGAAATCTGATTCAGATCCTTAAGGGTTAGATCGCATTGGTCAAGTTGACCATCAGTTAATTTATCCCGGACAATCTTATCTACCATGCCTTGAATCCGAAACTGGTTGGGCTGGGAAAGAGATCTAACTGCAGCTTCAACGGAGTCAGCCAGCATAATAATGCCGGCTTCTTTGAACTGCGGACTGGGACCTTCATAGCGGAACTTGTCCTCTAAAAGCTGGTCCTTATTGCCCCTTTCCGCCATAGCCCGATGATAAAAGAAACCGATGAGAGTTGTGCCGTGATGTTGCTCAATAATATCTTTTATTACTGGAGGCAGCTTATATTGCTGGGCCAATTCCACTCCGCCACGGACATGAGCAGTGAGAATCATGCTGCTAAGGCTGGGGGGGATTTTATCATGGGGGTTGTTGCCCTGAAACTGGTTTTCAATGAAAAAATAAGGCCGCGTTAATTTGCCAAGGTCATGATAGTAGGAGCCTACCCTGCACAAGACAGGATCTGCACCAACAGCTTCGGCTGCAGCTTCCGCCAAGTTTCCAACCATTAAACTGTGGTTGTATGTCCCTGGTGCCTCCAATAAAAGGCGCTTCAGGGGCCTTTGGTTGGGATTGGCCAACTCCAGCAATCTAATGGAAGTGGTGATTCCAAAGGCCGATTCGATAAAAGGCAGTAGGCCGATGGCAAAAATCGAGGAGATGATGCCGCTGGCAACACCCATAGCTAAATCCACCAGAGTTCTCAGGACAGAAGTCTCCGTCAACGCCAAGCCGTTACTAAGAAGGGTTAGGCCAATTATGCCAATGGCGTTGGCCGCTGCCACTAGTAACCCTGCCCTAGTCAGGTCCGACCTTTGATTGACTTTGGTTACACTATACGCCCCGGCGATGCTTCCGATTAATGACATTACCAGCACATTGATCTCGCTACCAGCTGTAATAGCAATGACCAAAGCTAAGGAAGAGCCAAAAATAAGGGAAAGGTTGACATCGAAGATTATTGTCAAAAGCAAAGTAGCCATCCCAGCAGGTATTAGGTATGGGGAACCTACTTCAAAGAGAATCCCCCCAAATATCTTCGCTGCCCATAGTGTAAGGATAACTATTAACCCAATAATCCAAATCCGAGAGGGAACAGCCAGAATCTCTGGGCGGTAGCGGTACAAGTAGTAGCCCCAGGCCGAGAAAACACAGAGAATCAAGACTGTCAGGCCCAGGTAGTATCCGTAGGCAAAACTGGTTTCTAACATTCCAAGGGCCTTTAGCTGGGAAAGGTGTGCGGCAGTGACCGCTTCACCTTTATCGATGATTTTAGCCCCCTTGAGGATGATAATGTCCTCAACTTGGTCCCGGGCGCGCCGGCGCTGAGTTGCGGTTTCTTCAGGGGAGTAAATGCGGTTATTCCGGTAATATTCGTCAAGGCTTGCAATAACTAGATCCCGCAATTGAGGAGATATTTGCGCCTGCAATAAGTCTGTTTTTATGTTTTGCAGGCTAAGTTCCACTTCATCAGGTTTGATTCCCTGCTGTAATTTTGCACTAATTAAGCTTGAGGTGAGATCGAGAGTTTGCTGAACATCTTCTTTTGGGATTGCCAGTAAAGCTAAAGCTTTTTCCTCATCCCCTACCTCTGGAAAGTCGGCTAACAATTGGGCTGCCTTCTCCGGCAGAGAGTTCCCTTCAGTCTCCTCCCCTTGGGTTTCACCTGGATTTTCCTCTCCAGGTGCTGGTTCAACAGGCGCAACGGGCTCCTCGGCTTCCAGCAAGTACACCAGCAAAGCGGTCACCCGGTTGATAATTTTCCCTTCCACTGTAGCATCATACAGGTAGACATCCTCCACCTGTTCTGCTGCTTCCGAGCGGGCAAGGCCCGTCGCCTCCTGATCAATAACTGACCGGGAAGCATAGATGGTATCAGGTGAAATTTCACCTGCTTCTAACTCATACTGGGCGGGCATAATACCAATGGCCACAGTTGCCAAAAGAGCAAGAAACAAGACAATGCCTTGGAAGATCAAATATTCCCGTTGGTGCCGAAAGCTCTCAAGTTTTTTCAGCAAATCCTTGAGCCAGTTCTTCAAATCCCCACCTCACTTTCTCTTGGGGGCATATCTGGCATAGGCCTGTACAATTTCTGCTACCAACCTATGCCTAACTATATCAGCTTCATCAAGGTATATTACTTCGATACCTTCGATTCCCTTTAGGATACCAATGACCTGACGGAGCCCCGATACCGTATCCCGGGGTAAGTCAATTTGCGTAATGTCCCCGGTGACAATAGCTTTGGAGCCAAAGCCAAACCGAGTAAGAAACATTTTCATTTGCTCAGGGGTAGTATTTTGGGCTTCATCCAGGATAATAAAGGCATCGTTTAAGGTCCTGCCTCGCATATAGGCCAGAGGGGCCACCTCGATGACACCCTTTTCCATATACTTTTGGTATACTTCTAGACCTAAAAACTCTAATAAGGCATCATATAGAGGGCGCAGATAGGGGTCGACTTTATCCTGAAGGTCTCCTGGCAAAAAACCTAAGCGTTCCCCGGCCTCAATGGCAGGCCTAGTGAGGATGATTTTTGCAACCTGCTTTTCTTTTAGGGCCCGGACTGCCCTGGCAACTGCCAAGTAGGTCTTGCCTGTGCCAGCGGGACCGATGCTAAATACTAGGTCATTTTTCTTAATCGCTTGGATGTAGCGATGCTGGCCGGCGGTCTTTGCAATAATTTTTTTCCCCCGTGGAGTGATGAGGATTTCATCTTTGTAAAAACTCCGGTAGTCGGTTTTTTGAATCTTGTAATTTTCCACCATATGCTTAACTTCTTCATAGCCGGGAGAATGACCTGCACGGGTTATATCCAATATTTGATTGATTAAGTCTTCCGCTTGCTCCTTGTTGGGGGAAGAGCCAATTACTAGCAAGCCCTCGTCCTTGAGCACTAAGTTGACTGCAAAATGCTTAGAAAAAAGGTCCAGGTTTTTATCCTGCATACCAAGAAGTTTTAGGGCTTCTCCATTACTGAGTTTAATATGAACCGCTGTTGTCAATAGATTATTCCCCCCTGATTTGCACCATTTCACTTCCAATATCAGTTTCCACTGTCAATAGCACCCTGTAGATGAAGGGGCTTTGCTCAGAAAGGCTTTCAACTTCTTTATTGGTTATAACGGCGTAAGGGTTAAGCTGGGCATCGGCGGCAATAAGGGCCCGAAAACGGGCAAGTTCCTCTGCTTCCCCAGGGGAAAAGTTATTTGTCCGCCTGGTAACTTCCGAGTATAGACGGTGCCGCAACACAATGCAATCTCGAAAAACTTTAGTGGGTAACTCTTCTACCTCATAGTGTTCATAATTGGGCATCCTGGAAAGTGTAATTTTTTTTCCCCATAGCTCCAGTATATCCACTTTCCGCTGGTTGCCAGTGTAACTTTGCTCAATTTCCACTAAAGCAGCTTCACCATAACCCTCAATAAAGACCTTACCTTTTACCGAACCCGCGGCGTTGACTACTTGGTCTCCATCCCTGTACCCCGCAATAAGCACGTCACCTTTGGCTACAGTCATTCCTGGCTTGACTTTGGCGATGCCTTTGAGCACCATCATTTCAAATATTATACCATCATACTCAGCAACTATGTCAATAACTGCCCCAAATTGCATGGGGTTGTATTTCTTTTCGACCAGACTGATGACAACCTTAGTTCCTTTACGCTCTACAGCAACCCAGGCTATCTCGGGAAATTTTAAGTATAAGTTCTGTTCAATGTCATTTAGCTCTAGGTTACGGACTTTCCCCCATTTGTACAGACCAAAATCCCCAATATACTCCACCAGCTCTTTACTATCTATCTTATCAGCACCCTTTAACTCAATATTCCATACTAGGCCCGACAAGTAGTAGATTGCCAGGCAAAAACAAAAAAAACCAAGCATCCAGAACTTCCTTCGCCATATCCTTCTTAGCCAGACCGAAAAACCACTTTCCCTAAGAATTTCCACTTTGAATTCTCTATCTTTTTCAAGGCCCCGCAACTGTTTCAAACCGTGAAAGTCTGTAGAAAAAATCACTGCGCTTCCTTGTTTCTCTATGTTCCAAATATTGATTGACTTGTTGGAAGCCTGGTTGATTAATTCTTCGGCCTGGAATCCTTGTACCCTGACCTTGACGCATCCTGCCTGCCTTCCCCCTTTCACTGCAATACCTCCAAATTAATATTTTTTATTACGCCCTCGATATATATCTCGTGGGTATATACCGTTCGCACCTGGAGTTCGGCCCCTGATATCCTTACTTCTCCTCCCTGAACCTTAAGACGGATTAATTCCTTATCATAGAGGATGATACCCTTGTGATTTTCTACAAATAATTGGCGTCGACCCACTACCGTCAAACGGAATGAATTTGCCACCAAATCTCGAGGGAGATCAAATATATCTGCAATTTTTTTCGATAGGGATTCTCTATTGCTCATAACAATCACCTCCTTAAAAAATATGCCTCGGATACGAGAGGTATAACAGCAAAAAAACAGAAGAACGGTAATTCTTCTGTTTCATATACCTAGATTCAATTGTGGCGTCTCCCTCGCGGAGGCCCTAAGAGTTCAGCCATGATTACTCCCTGAACCACTGTGTCGGTAGTCAACCAACTTGGCCCGATCTCTTCTTCCTCGATGGTTACTGCTAAATTTTTGGGAGTCTGAAGATCTCGTTGCGGGGAAACTTTTGACCGAGATGGGGCTTCGGATGGAAATGTTGGCACCTGTTTTGCCGGTTCCCGCTGAAGCTCCGGAATGACCTGGGACAGTGTGCGTGAGGACTGCTGCCCGGAGGGATTTTTTTTCTGAGGCTGGGAAAAAGCCTGAATTATGCCCCAGATAATTGCAGCTGCAATCAGGAAAATAAATTCCATATTACTACTTCTTGTTATCCTTTTCGGGACCCTTGGTTACTTTGCCGATAGTCTCACGCATTTGGGTGTCGGCCATGATGTTTTGCATATTGTAAAAATCCATTGCCCCCATATTGCCTTCCCTAAGAGCAGTAGCCAGGGCCTTGGGCACGTCTGCTTCGGCCTCAACAACCTTGGCCCGCATCTCTTGAACCATGGCCTTCATCTCCTGCTCTTTGGCCACAGCCATTGCCCGGCGTTCTTCTGCCTTGGCCTGGGCAATGCGCTTGTCAGCTTCTGCCTGGTCGGTCTGAAGCTGGGCACCGATATTTTTCCCAACGTCTATGTCGGCAATATCAATTGAGAGAATCTGAAAAGCTGTGCCGGAATCCAGTGACCTGGCTAATACAGTTTTAGAGATATTGTCGGGGTTTTCTAGGACGTCGGAATGGGAAGTAGCAGAGCCGATAGTGGTGACTATACCTTCTCCTACCCGAGCGATAATAGTTTCTTCGCCTGCACCGCCTACCAAACGGTCGATATTGGCCCGGACGGTGACTTTTGCCTTAGCTTTAAGTTCAATGCCATCCTTTGCTACGGCGGCAATTATAGGTGTTTCAATGACCTTGGGGTTGACGCTCATTTGGACAGCTGTAAGCACGTCCCGTCCCGCTAAGTCGATGGCTGCACCCCGGGAGAAAGGCAAATCGATATCTGCCCTTTGAGCTGCGATTAAGGCATTGACCACACGGTCAACATTGCCACCGGCAAGATAATGGCTTTCTAGCTGATTAGTATCTAATTCCAAACCAGCTTTGGTAGCCTTAATTAAGGGATTGATAATTCTAGCCGGGATAACCCGTCGAATGCGCATCCCCACAAGGTTAAAGAGTCCGACCTTGACTCCAGCTGCCATAGCGGAGATCCAGAGGCCAATGGGCACAAAGCTAAAAAATACAGCGAGGAATAAGACTCCAATGGTAACAATAATGAAAATAAGCAATACCGGATCCACTAATAATCAACTCCTAATATTTTTTTTCGGCTACGACAACCGACCCGCTACTAAAACCGGTAACAATTACTTCGGTACCTGTAGCAATGTAGACACCCTCAGTTATGGCGTCCAATCTAATGCCATCTGCGACCTGGACTATTCCGCTGGGGCGCAGGGGAGTTACTGCCACACCCTGGGCTCCCAAGTAATCACTGAGATCTTTTGGTCCAACATAACCACGTTCTTTTGTCTCGGAATCGCTGAGGATCAGCTTACTCCATAGTGAACTTTTCTTCAGGAAGCGAAAGGCCACTAGGATAATGACTATCGACAAAAGAAGAGCAAACCCTAGGGTCAGTAGTCCTTGACTTAAACTAGCAGAGGACAAGACAACACTCAGGGCCACACAGAGAAGACCGCTGGCACCTAAGAGACCAAAGCCGGCGGTAAAGACTTCCGCCCCAAGGAGAACAATTCCCAAGACAAAAACCAGGATATATTCCACCCGGGCAAATCCAGCGAAAACACTTCCGCCAAAGTACAGGGCAAAGGCCAGTATAGAAATTACTCCCGCTACCCCAAAACCAGCGGTGAAGATTTCAATGACTAGGGCAGCTAAGCCGATGGCCAGCAGCACACCTCCAACATAGGGGTTACCGAGAAATCGGCCTACGCCAATGGACCAAGGTTCTTCATAGGTTATATATTCTGGCGCCGAGATTCCTGTCATAGTAGGTATTTCCTCTAATTTAGAGGCAAGTCCTTCGGAGTACCCAACTTCTACTGCCATTTTCGCTGTCAGAGTTAAGAGTTTGCCCGCCTCAATTACATCTGGTATTGCAATGTCTTTGCGGACCATTGCCGAAGCAATTTGTGGATCTCGTCCCTGGCGTTCAGCCATTGAACGCAACTGTCCCTCGATTACCGAGAGGGTTTTTTCATCGGTTACAGGCTCATTTCCATAGACTGGTTCCACTGCTCCCAAGGTTGCCCCCGGATGCATGTATATGCGATCACAGGCAAGAGCTGCATATGTGCCGCCAGAAATAGCCTTTTTGACATAGGCATAGACGGGAATTGAAGAAGCCTCGATAATAGTCTTGACGCGATCCGATGCGTTGACCAGGCCGCCGTAAGTATCAATTTCCAGGATAATAAGCTGTGCACCCTCCTGAGATGCATCGGCGAAAGCCAGCTTCATAGATGAAGCTAGGGCAGAGTTTATGTCCCCTTCTAAGGGAATGACAAAAACAGGGCCTTGACCTTGGGCTAGGACCGGGGAAAGAAGTGATAATCCCAACATTATTAAGGCAACTGCGGCGATTATTCTATATCTACCAACCACTATTCCACCTCCTATAAACTTTATTCTACATTATTATTGATTATCCCTGCAAATATATTATAACCGGCCTAGAGGCCGGTTAAAGAAAACGATTTTGGGGTTGATGTCCATACTTACTTGCTGCGGCAATTTAGAATCTTTTCTTTTTACGCCGGGCAGCTTCTGATTTTTTCTTACGCTTGACACTGGGTTTTTCGTAATGCTCACGCTTACGTACTTCAGAGAGAACACCAGAACGCTGACACTGGCGCTTAAACCGGCGCAGGGCATTATCAAGAGATTCATTTTTGCCTACTTTAACTTCGGACATACCTGTCTACCCTCCCCTCACAACAAAGGACACTAATGCACAAATTAAATTATAACCTTCAGATGCTATTTCTGTCAATGATTTAACCTGGCGGCCACTGGAGTTCTCTGCCAGCCAAGAGGTGAAAGTGGAGATGGTTGACAGTCTGCCCTCCATCAGGACCAGTATTGATCACTACTCGAAACCCCCTACTTCCGCCAATTTTTTGGCCTAAGTCTGCACATTTTGCTAAAAGGGTTGTTAATAGCTGGGGGGATTTTTCTGCAGCTTCAGCTAAATCGGCGTAGTGTTTTACCGGCAAAATCAGGAGATGAGTTGGTGCATGGGGATTAGCATCTTTAAGGACGACAATTTCTTGATCTATGTAGAATATTTCTGAATCAAGTTCTCCAGCGGCGATTTTACAAAATACACAGTCCAAACTCATTCACCTCCTAATTGTTATTTCAACATATGTTCCCCAAATCCTGCAAAAATAAAAACGCCCCTGTGGGAGCGCTATTTTTTTCCGCTGGCCTCAACCACCAAAAATTGTGGGTTTGCCTTTGTGGTCAAATTGTTTTTATCAAAGAGAACCACTTGACAATTTTGTTTATCAGGGATAATAGTCAGCTCGACATTTTCCCCTACTTCCTTTGTAGAGATCAACTGACAATTGACAAGAAATACAGCCACCTCAGCAGTAGGGTCAAAGACATGGTCCGTTAGTTCCAGGCCAAGGGCATTATGAATGGCAACCCAGTCATCTAGGTCTGTTGCCACCGAGCAGCGCACCTCACCTGATTGGGAAGCCTGGACCAAAGTCTTATATGGAACCGAATTGGGGTAAGTTGTAACCGGCTCAACGGGAGAAGACAGTCCGTCATAAATTGATACTGCCACAAGAAGCAAAAAGAGCACAGCGATAGGCAAGAGGCGACGGGCTTCGACCACAACCAACTTGGTCATATATATACCTCCTGATTCTATGAATGTCTATATATATGACTATTGTCACTGGGTTTAGACCAAGGGCCGAGCCAGTAATTCACTTCCCCAACGCCCGGTGACCTCGACTCTTACTATATTCCCGGAACTGGAATTAGTCGAACAGTGAATGCGCATATATCTTTGCCCATAACCCATCCACTCTCCCGGACGCGGGCTTGGTTCTTCGATAAGCAAATCCTCTTGAACACCTATTAGTTGATCGGCAAAATCCTCAGCCAGCTCCTTGCCTAGATTAATCAGTGCTTGGCTACGTCTGCCGGCAATCTCAGGGTGCACCTGGTCTGGAAAAGAAGCGGCGGGAGTCCCTTTCCGTTTAGAATAGCGAAAGACATGGAGACGGGAAAAGGATACTTGTCTTACCAGATCGAGGGTTTCCTGGAATTCAGCATCTGTCTCTCCAGGGAAACCTACGATTATATCGGTGGAAAAGGAGGGACGGTCAAACCGTCTCTTGAGAGTGTCAGTCAGGGCCAAGAATTCAGCTACAGAATATTTGCGCCCCATCCTTCTAAGAACACTATTACTGCCACTTTGCAGGGGGATATGAAAGTCCTTGCATACATTAGCGTTGGCTGCGATTGCCCTGATGAGATCTTCTTCAAAGTCTGTAGGCTCCACAGAGCTAATGCGAATCCGCACAGGAAAGATTGCCTTAGCTAAAGAGTCTATTACTGTCGCCAGGCTAATTCCGCCACCACTTTTATCCCTGCCGTAGGAAGTAAGGTTAATTCCGGTAAGGACGATTTCCATAAAACCAGCAGCGGCTAATTCTCTGCCCTTTGCCATAACTTGAGCTAAGTCCATGCTGCGCAGTCTACCGCGGGCTTTGGGGATAATGCAGTATGTGCAATATCTTTGGCAGCCATCCTGAATCTTTAGAGTGGCCCTGTTCCTGCCCTTAAAAGCGGAAACCGGCAACTGGGAAAATTCCCTTAAGTCATCAACGACGATACGCTGTTCTTCGGTGCCTAAGGCTGCATCAACTAAGGACACGATTGCTGGTTTATGACTGTTCCCTACTATTAAATCCACTTCCTTGATACTTGCCAATTCCTCAGGAGCCACTTGGGGATAACAGCCAACAGCCACAACAAGGGCGTCACCGTTTCTGCCCTTGGCCTGGCGCAGCATCTGTCTTGATTTCCGGCTACCTAAATGGGTGACGGTACAGGTATTGACAATATAGACGTCAGCCTGGTCATCGAAACTTACGATGTCATAACCGGCCTCTGAAAAGAGCATTTCCATGCCGGCAGTTTCATCTTGATTAACTTTGCAGCCCAAGGTACTAAAGGCAACTTTAATTTTTATCACCCCATCGCGCCCCCGGCGAACATAACACAGGTAAGCATCGCTATTGCAGCGGTCTCCGCCCGGAGTATCCTAGGACCCAAGGAGACTGCAGTCCAGCCCGCACTTTTTAACAAATCTGCCTCTTGAACCGCCAGCCCACCTTCAGGGCCTGTCAGCAGAGACAGTCTTTGTTTGGGATGGGCGCTGAGCCGGCCTTCCAGGCCCAGATTCACCTCTTCTTCCCAGGCAAAGAGGCCTGGTCCTCCTTGGGCAACTTCCTCAAGGGTAATTATACCCCTGACAGACGGAACCACATGGCGCCTGCATTGTTCAGTTGCCTCCTGGGCAATTTTTTCCCAGCGGGAAATTTTCTTTTCTAGGTTTCCCGCCTTCACTACTGCCCGTTTTGCAGCATAAAGGACTATGCCGGAAACACCTAATTCTACAGACTTTTGAACAACCCAATCTAGCTTATCCCCTTTGAGCAGTGGGAGAAAAAGTGAAACTGCGAAATCAGGCTCATTATCGGCTTCGTTCCTTTGATAAAGAACCACCCCTTTGCCAGCGGAGGCTTCTAAACAAAGGACAAAGGCCTTGCCGTCCTGGTCCAGCCCAATAAATTGCTCCCCTTCCCTCATGCGCAAAACATTGACAAGGTAATGGTGCTGTTCCCGGGTTAATTCTATTGTGGAACCAGGAACCAAGGGGTATGCCAAGACAACCCTGCGCAAATTACTGGGCCTCCAGGGTAACACAGACCCAACCTTCTTGTATTTGACAGCGGGCGATTAAGCCCCCATAGGCGCCCTCAAACTCCGCCAGTCTTTCTTGGGGAAAGCCACTAAGGATTAGTGTACAGTCTTTTCCCTGTCGAAATATATCTGCCAGACGGGAGCAGGCATTATAGCCGATATTAGCTACAACTAAATCATGGTCGCTATTGGCAAATTCGGCAAAGGCATCCCCTAGCAGTTGATGGACATTGCACTTATTAATCTGGGCGTTTTCTTGAGCCACTTTCACCGCTACTGGGTCATTGTCCACAGCATCTACCCTTGTTGCCCCGGTCTTTGCAGCGACAATAGAGAGAATCCCAGATCCCGAGCCCAAATCCAGTACTCGCTTGCCAGGTGCCCTGGAGGCAATCTCCCCCACACACATCTTGGTTGTAGCATGGTCGCCGGTGCCAAATGCCATTCCAGGATCCAACTCTATTGCTACTTTTCCGGGGGCGGCGGAGGGCTCAAGCCAGGAAGGGTAAATATGAATATTGCCGATATCCACTGGGCGGCAGTGCTTTTTCCATTCTTCAGCCCAATCTTGCTCAGGAACATTTTTTATGCTGACAAAAGACTTAGCTGTCAGGTTCATGTCTTCCAAGCAACTTAAGAATTCTTCTAATTTGGAAAGAAAGGCTTGGGCCTCTTCCCCTGCAGGATAGTATGCAGTAACATTGCTGGTATTACTATCTTTTTTTTCAATAACCACTCCGCCAGCACCAGACTCATGAATAAAGTTAGCTACTGCTTCAACAGCTTGGTGGTCGATGGCAATCGAAAACTCTGTCCAGTCCATTATTACCTCCCGCCAAATACTCTTTTTAAGCGAGCGGCCAGGCTGTTGTCAATATTTTCAACAGTCTCGCCGGAAGCTTTTGCGTATTTGCGCAATGCGTCTTTTTGCTCCGGGGTCAGACGCTTGGGAACTTCGATTTCCACAGTGATAATCTGATCCCCCCGCCCTCCCCGGTTGAGGTTAGGTACTCCTTTGCCATTAAAGCGGAAAATGGTACCAGATTCTGTTCCCCCTGGCACCTGTAGTCTCTTGGTACCGTCAATGGTGGGAATATCCAGCTCCACCCCCATGGCGGCCTGGGCAAGGCCAATGGGCACTTTCAAATGAATATGCTGCCCCTTGCGTTCAAAGTATTCATGCTTGCCTACAGCAATGTGTATATAGAGATCGCCTGGGGGTGCACCGTTGCTCCCGGCATGGCCTGCCCCGGACACCCGTAAGCGGGTGCCGGTATCCACTCCAGGGGGGATGTTGATCTTTTTTCTTGTATTGGCTTCCACCCGTCCTTGCCCCCTGCAGTTGGCACAGGACTGTAAAATCTCTGTGCCTGTGCCGTTGCATTTCGGGCATACTCGGGGTTGAACAATGCGGCCTAAAATTGTGTTCTGCACCGTCTGAATGCGGCCGCTACCTTGACATTGGGAGCATTGGCGGCGTTCAGTGCCGTTTTTTGCCCCAGTTCCCTGGCACTCCTCACAGGTCGCCATCACCCTGGCGGCCACTTCCTTTTCGGCGCCAAAGATAGCTTCTTCAAAAGTCAGGGATATATTGACACTGACATCTGCCCCTTGGCGGGAGCGGGTCTGAGAACTGCTGCGACCAAATCCGTCGCCAAACATAGTTTCAAAGATGTCACCAAAATTAAAACCATAACCTCCGTCCCCAAAACCGTTAAAACCACCGGCACCAGGTTGTTCATCTCCAGTAAAGCCAAAACTGTCATACTGTTGGCGCTTGCCGGGATCACTGAGGATGTCATAGGCTTTTTTTACTTCTTTGAACTTTTCCTCAGCTGAATTATCATTGGGATTATGATCAGGGTGGTACTTTCTCGCCAAATTGCGATAGGCTTTTTTTACTTCATCTGGGGTGGCTTCTTTGCCAACACCCAGGGTCGAATAGGGATCAAATCCAGCCACAGGCCTTCACCTCCGCGGAAAAAGTCAAAGCTTTTACCCAGCTTTGACCTTCAGGGCTAGTTTTCAGTACTTTGATCGTCCACATCTGTTGCTTCTGCGTCGACAGTGGAGTCGCCACTGGCTTCCTGTTGGGGGTCGGCTTGTTGATAAACCTGAGAAGACAGTTCGTGGAGGATCTTAGTGACAGCATCTACTTCAGCCTTAATGCTGGCGGCATCGTCGCCCTTTGCCGTCTCTTCCAGGTGGCTGAGGGCGGCTTCAATTTCTTGTTTCTTGGCGGCATCGACCTTGTCCCCCAAATCCTCTAAAGCCTTGCGAGTGCTATAAGCTAAGGAATCCGCGCTGTTTTTAACATCGATCAATTCCTTGCGGGCGGCGTCAGAAGCGGAATGTTCCTCGGCGTCCTTTACCATCTTTTCAATATCTTCATCACTTAGTGCACCAGAAGCGGTTATAGTAATCTTCTGCTCCTTTTTCGTAGCTAGATCCTTGGCTGAAACATTGACAATACCATTGGCATCAATGTCAAAGGATACTTCTACTTGAGGGACACCTCTGGGTGCTGGTGGAATGCCGTCTAAGTGGAACCTTCCTAGGGTCTTATTGCCGGCAGCCATAGATCTCTCACCCTGGAGGACATGAATCTCCACACTGGGTTGATTGTCACTGGCAGTGGAAAAGATTTGGCTTTTGGAAGTGGGGATTGTGGTGTTGCGCTCAATTAGTTTGGTAAAAACACCGCCCAAAGTCTCTATGCCTAGAGATAAGGGAGTGACGTCAAGTAATACCACATCTTTTACTTCCCCTGACAGCACTGCCCCCTGAATTGCTGCCCCGAGGGCAACAACTTCATCAGGATTAACTCCTTTATGGGGTTCTTTGCCAGTTTCCACCTTAATAGCTTCCTGAACTGCAGGAATACGAGTGGAACCGCCCACGAGAATGACCTTGTCAATTCCCTTAGAGTTAAGCTTGGCATCGGCAATGGCCTGACGGGTGGGCCCCATGGTTGCTTCAACAAGGTCAGCTGTAAGCTCATCGAACTTTGCCCGGGTGAGATTTACATCTAGGTGCTGAGGTCCATTTTCATCGGCAGTGATAAAAGGCAGGCTGATATTGGTCTGCAAGGTGGAAGAAAGCTCTACCTTGGCTTTTTCCGCTCCCTCCTTGAGACGCTGCACAGCTGACTTATCCTTGGAGAGGTCGATGCCGGTATCGCGCTTAAATTGTGCCACCAAAAAATCTACTATCCGCAAGTCAAAATCGTCGCCTCCCAAACGGTTATTGCCGTTGGTGGCCTTTACCTCAAATACACCGTCGCCAATTTCCAGAATGGAGACATCAAAGGTTCCGCCCCCGAGATCAAAGACCAGAATGGTTTGGTCTTCGTCTTTTTCCAGACCGTAGGCCAACGCTGCAGCTGTAGGCTCGTTAATTATCCGCAGGACATTAAGGCCAGCTATCTTTCCAGCATCCTTTGTTGCTTGGCGTTGCGAGTCACTGAAATAAGCAGGCACGGTAATAACTGCATCCTGCACTTTTTCTCCTAAATAATCCTCGGCGTCAGTCTTGAGCTTTTGCAAGATCATGGCAGACACTTCTTGAGGAGTGTATTTTTTGTCATCAATTGTAACTGAAAAATCAGTGCCCATATGACGTTTTACTGAGAGGATTGTGCGGTCAGGATTGATGACAGCCTGGCGCTTTGCCGTCTGACCCACAAGAAGCTCTCCATTTTTTGAAAAGCCAACAACAGAAGGAGTGAGACGGCCTCCTTCGGCATTGACAATAATCTCTGGGCTGCCCCCCTCCATAACGGCGACAACAGAATTAGTTGTACCTAAGTCGATTCCAATTACTTTTCCCATTAATTTGCATCCTCCTTCATAATATTTACCTTTACTGCTGCGGGGCGGATAACCTTTCCACCCAAGGTGTAACCTTTGCGCAGCTCATCAATAATGGCGTTATCAGGGAGATCAGGGCAGTGGGCATGGGTGACTGCCTCATGTACCATAGGGTCAAAGGGGCAACCTACTGCATCAATGACCTTTACCCCCTCCCCCTCTAAGACTCCCATCAGCTGGTCATATATCATAGTCATGCCCTTGAGCACCGACTGATCCGATAAAGAGTCCAAAGCTATACTAAAGTTGTCTAGAACCGGCAGCAGCTGGCAAAATAAGTTCTCATTTGCCCTGGCGACAACCTCTAGTGTTTGCCGTTGGGTGCGCTTGCGAAAATTGTCAAAGTCTGCGGCCAGTCTTGTGTAGTTGGCCAGAAGGGCCTCTAACTCCAGATGTAATTTTTCTTGCTCAAGTCCAGCTTCACTTTCAACAGGTTGCTCAATGCATTCCTTTGGGGCAACGTCTTTTTTTACTGTCATTCCTAACTACCTCCGCTACTGAAATATTCCCGTAACCAGCGAATAAAACCAATGGTTTTCGCGTATTGCATTCTGGCTGGGCCAAGAATACCCAAGGTAACCTTGCGGTCAGTTAGGTTAAATGTGGCCACCACCAAACTGCATTCACTAAAACTCTCCAAGCCCATTTCCGGTCCAATTTTTATATCCAGGTCTTCAAGGCGGCTGGAACCTGACCCCATTAGTTTTAGGATTTGCTCATTTTGTTCCAAAGTCCTAAACAGTTCCCTGACTTTGTCTACATCCTTAAACTCGGGTTCCTTAAGAAGATTAGTTGCACCGTCCATCACCAATTCCTGACCATCAGCGACCATGAGATGTCGTACCATATAAAAAATATCATCAACTAAGCTGAGGTTTCCTGCAAATTCAGCCCTGAGACTGCACAGGAGCCTAGAATCAATGTGTTGAAGCTGGACTCCCTGAAGCCTACGATTGATAAATACCGATAAGGCGTCAATCTCCTGAGTTGTAACCCCCTCTGGGATACTAATGGAGTGATGCTTGACAGTGCCGTCGCCGAGAACCACCAGACATATGGCACTGGTTGCAGACAGGGGAATGAGGTTAATATGCCTAATATCCTGGACATTATCGGAGGGCTCCGCGATCAAAGATATATAACTGGTCACTGCCGCCAAAAGCCGTGCCAACTGGCGAGGGTTTTTGGACAGGGAAATGCCTGCAGCGGAAATAAGTTCTTCCACTCTAGACAAGTCCTGTGGAGTCAGACTGCTATCTTCTAGAATAGAATTGACATAGTACCTATAGCCTTTGGGCGAGGGAATCCTTCCAGCTGATGTATGGGGCTGCTGCAAATAGCCCATCTCTTCGAGATCGGCCATTTCGTTGCGAATAGTAGCTGGGCTAAGGTCAATCTGGTGACGCTTGACAAGAGTCCTTGAACCTATTGGTTCAGCAGAAGAAATATAGTCCTGAATAATGGCGTGTAGTATCAGGCGTTTTCTCTTATCCACTGATTTACCCCCCCTTCTTGTTAGCACTCTGTTCTATCGAGTGCTAATTCCCCATAAAAAAAATACCACTAGGGCGACAATTTGTCAACATCCAACCAAGATCTTAATTTTTCTATGTCCCCAAAAATTAAAAGACGGGGAAGTTTGACCTCTCCCCCGCCCCTGGCAAAGTGCCAGTAACTATCCTCTATACTTACTGTACATAACTCTATACATGGTACATGGTATTGTTTATCCGGCACTACCAGCGTCATTCCATGGCTATATTTTATAGATACCGATACAAAAGGTGCCTCCGGCATTATTAGACGGGTAAGGCCTGCATCGACGATACTCAGTCCTCCCAATACCAGGCCTAGAATTATAAACATTGCTATAAAGTAGAGATTGCTTTCTTTGACTTTCACTGGGCACCTCCATAATATTCAACTAATATATCCGCCAGGAGTTCTGCGCCATAAACCGCCTCCTCCAGGGTATTCCAGTGTCCCCCAATCTCTACGAGAATTGCCCCCGGGTGCAGGTCCTGATGGAATGTTGAATCTAGCCGCATTATTATTCCCCTTGACAGGCCAGGATATTTATCTTCCATTAGATTGTGCAACTCATTGGCTACCCAGTGATTATTTTTCCAGTTTGGATGGGCAGAACTTATAACAAACATAATCTGGCCAGCCGCCCGATTATTGACTATGGCTGTTGTCACTTTCCGGCCGCTTTCTTCTGTCTTGCCCACTCCATCCCTGTGAATATCCATAATTACGCTAATATCCGGATTTGTATCCAACATTTCCTGGGCAGTCTTGCGAGATTCTGTATAGGACTTCTTGTAGACAGGATCGTGATATTTTTTTTCGTGGATCACGGGAATATTATTCTCAGTCAACTTGGTTGCAATTACCTGCCCCAAACTTACAACGGTCTGAGAAAAGTCCTCAGATCTTGCTCCTCCACTGGTAGGAATAAAAGCCTCGCTGGAATGAGTATGGTAAATACCAACCTTTCCTTGGCGTGAAGTTCCCGGATTTTCGGCCTTCAGGGGAGGCTTCCATGTAACCTCTTGCCATTCGCCGGGATCAATGCTGGCAAATGCAGGTAGTTGCATCCCCAGGATACGCCAAGGCTCCAACTTAAAACTAGTGCCGACCTCATCAATGTCCTCATAAAAAATCCCCGGAGCCCCCCAGCTAAGCAGGTAATAGGGATTTAGGGTGTTGGACCTGGCTGCTAAAGGGGCCAGGACATTGCTGGCCATAATAAACAGAACCACTATAAGGGAAATCAACGCTATCCACAAAAATCTTTTTTTCTTATTCATACCGACCCCTCCCTTGACAATATATGCAAAGGGGAGGATTTTAAGAAAAAATCGGGGATAAATATATCCTCGATTCTAGTTTAAGTATTCCTGGGCCACCCGGGGGTGGAGAGCGGCGTTTAAGCCATTGGCCAGTAAATCCGAAATATCTTTTAATAACCTGTCTACTTCCTTGGGAGTCACCATCAGTATACCTACTTCTGGAGTCAATACCTCTTTAATCAGTTGCTTTTTATCTTCCACAGAAAACTTTTCCAAGGCGGAAAGCATTATTCTGATATCCCCTGGAATTTTAACTTCATTTTGGGCTGCCCGGATGAGCAGGTCCAGAACATCTCCAGTTAGGGTGGCAGCGTCAACAACTGTGGGTACACCCAGGGCAATCACTGGAATTCCAAGGTTCTCTCTAGTTACCCCCTGTCGTGTATTGCCCACACCAGAACCAGGATAGATTCCTGTATCAGAAATCTGAATTGTGGTATTGAGCCGGTGCAGGCTACGGGCAGCCAAAGCGTCGATGGCAATTACAACATCTGGCCTAATCCTCTGGACAATGCCAAAGATTATCTCCCCAGTCTCAATTCCCGTCAGGCCTAATACTCCTGGCGCAATGGCACAAACATCTCTAAAACCTGGTCCAATTTTGTCAGGGTACATGGCCTTTAGATGCCGGGTGACATATATTTTTTCAACTACACTAGGGCCAAGAGAATCAGGAGTTACATTCCAATTGCCTAAGCCTACAACTAACACCTTTGAATCGCTATTCAGATTCAAAAGCCCTTGAAGCTCCTGCCCTAGCACCTTGACGAGTCGGGTTTCCAATTCTTCATTTTTTTCTCTGAGACCAAGTGCCTCAATAGTAAGGTACTTTCCCTGCCCCTTGCCAAGCTTGGTGGCAGCATCAGGAGTAAGGATATCAGTAACGGAAATATCAATCCCCTCCTGGGATTGATGCTTAGTTACTACTCCCTCCAGTTCAGGAAGCTCACTGGTTTGCAGGAATATTTCATGGGCTTCCAGGACTAAGTCAGTTCTAAACAAATTAACTCCTCTTTCTCTTACCTGAGTTCCGTTGGAACAAAGATATCGATTATCCCGATAATCAATGCAGCAACCAATGCGCCAAGGATTGTAACGTCTAGATCACGCACAACGAATTGAGTCAAGTAGATGACAACGGCAGAGGTCAAAAACCCGATTACCCCACGGCCCTGGGGAGAGACATTTTTTCCAAACAAAGCTTCAATTGCATAACCCAAGACGCTGATAACCACTGCAGCAATCAGAGCATTGACAAAGGTCAAAGGGCCAAATCCGGGAATTAAAAATCCCACAAACATTAAAACCAAGGCAGAGACAATAAATCTAATTATCATTCGAAGCATATAGTGATTCCTCCTTTGCTTATAGAGTAACCGATAAACATCAAAATAATTCCCTGCTCCTGGCTTGCATTTATCAATTCCCCATGATAAAATCCTAATGTTGCTAATTCGGCAATAAGGGAGGTGTTCCAAATGGCAAACAATAAAACTGCAATAAAAAGGATTAAAATTAGCGAGGTAAAACGGGCTAAAAATGTCAGCGCCAAATCCTCGATAAAAACCAATATCCGCAAGTTCGATACCGCCCGAGCAGAAGGCAATACCGAATCTGCCACAGCTCTATACATCAAGATTACTTCTATGTTGGATAAGGCTGCCAGCAAAGGCATAATTCATAAAAACACTGCCGCTCGTCATAAATCAAGGCTCGCCTCGAGAATGTAAAAATCCCGTCTACCGGGATTATTTTTTTGCAATTTTTACAAGCAATACTTGGAGTAATGCGGCCCCTTGCATTCTTCCCGTCTTAAAGCTATAGTCTGCATCCAGGATGGACTCAAGGCTGAAAGCACATTGTTTCATGTCTAGACTTGTGGCTTGGGTTCTTAGTTTTTGAAAAGCATAAGGGTGCATGGAGGGCAACTGCCGCTGGATTTGTGCACTGCTGTGACCTTGGTGCCGAAAAAAAAGAAATTCAAAGAGCAACCTGTACTGCCGTCCTAACATAAACAAAATATAAGGCACTTCCGCCCCGGTGCGTAGCATATCTTCGGTTGCCATCTGGGCTTTTGCTAGCTGACCGCCAACGACATAATCCACCAAAGTGAAGATGCTGGTTTGAATATCCCGCACTGCCAGAGTTTGAACGGTTTCGACGCTGATTTCCGAATTGTAATTTATCAGTTTTTTTAGTTCGTTGTCCAGGACTAGTAAATTTGTGCCTGCAAGATATACAAGATTATCGGCTGCGTTCCTATCAAACTTTGTCGCCCCAAGCTCCATCCCCCTGCGAAGTACCCACCCAATTAGCTCTGAGCCCTTGGGAGGAATCACTTCAATAAGTCTGGCAGTTTTGCTTAACTTTTTGTACAGGCCAGAGCGCTTGTCCACCTTGCCCCGGGTATAGATAATAAGGACGTTTTCGTGGCAAGACAAGAGTTCCTCCACTCTTCCAAGATCGGGTTTGCCTGCAAGTAGGTCCTGGTATTCAATGAGAAAAACCCGGGACTGAGAAAACATCGGCATGTCCAGCAACTTTTCATTTGCTTCATCCCAGCTGGAGAGACTCTCCAGGGACCATTCATCTTCACCACCGTGGCGGTGAATGAGCTCCTGAACTTTGGCATCAACTAGATACTCTTCTTCACCGATAACAAAATAATTGTCAGCCATCGCTATCTCCCCACAAAGGTTTTTATTCTGACCCCTCCCCAGGGCCAAAAATCTACTCTGATATACCCGGATGAGTCTGTGCGGTATATTTGGGAATTGACCCGGGCAAGATTGTCTAATGTTACTTGATCTGGAAAGTCAAAGGGGTTGTTTACACCGCAACTAATAACTGCCACCCTAGGCATTACTTTTGTCAAGAACTCCTGAGACGATGAGGTTTTGCTGCCATGATGAGCCACCTTCAGCACCTGGTATGGTCGAAGCCAGGGCCAATAGAGCATTTCCCCATCTGCTTCAATATCCCCGGTGACAAGCAATTTGTCCCCTCCCAAAGAAACCAGCAGGGATGAATCGTTGACATTTGAAAGTGAGAGATTATGGGAGAAGATTTCAAGTCCCTCCAGGACAGAGACTTGGGTGGAAACCATCGTTCCCTCAGCAGAATCCAGGGGAAAATTGACCAAAATCTGCTCTACAGGAATATCCGCCAGTATAGCAGCTACCCCCCCCAAGTGGTCGGCATGAGAGTGGGTAATAATCAAGGCCTTGAGCCTGTCTACTCCCAAATAACGTAAAGTAGGTAGCACCGCCTTCTGCCCAGCCCAGGCATCTCCGCCATCCACCAGTACCCACTGCCCCTTGGTTCTAATGAGTAATGAATCTCCTTGGCCCACATCCAAGAACCATACTGTTGTCACCTGAAAGGCATAAAAGCTAAAGACCAAGACGACTATTAACATACTCGTTACAACGGAGTAAACAGTTTTTTTTATTGGCAGACCGGACAGATGCAAAATCAGGCCGAGGCTGGCCACTGCGGTGAGGGCCAATTCCAAGCCCCCCATCCTAATGGACAGCGGGAATTCAGTGAGCAGAGATAAAAAGGCAGCCACTCCACCTAACAAAAACCTTGCAGGCAGGGCAATTATTGATCCCAATACCCCAGAAAATAGGCCTGCCAGCAGTGCAAAACCCGCCATTAAGGGCATTAGGGGGACGATGACAATATTCGCCAAGAGAGACCATAGAGATATACTGCCGAAAAGCCCAATAGTCATCGGCAATGCTACAAGCTGTATAAGTATAGTTAGTGATGCCGTCTTTTGAATTGGTGCAGGCAAGAACCGGAAAAACCTATCAAGGCCACCCTTTGCACTAAGGCAGACAAAGGTAGCAGTCAGAGATAAGACAAAGGCATAGTCAAATAGCCACAGAGGATTATACAAGAGCATAATAAATGCAGTCCATTGTATGGCTGTGATTCCTTGCTTTTCCCTGTTGGCCAGTATGGCTGCAATACCCCAGGCCGCCATAAGGGCTGCCCTAACCAGGGAAGGCGAGGGCCCCGCAAATACAATAAATATGGCAATACATGCCAAGGTAATAATGCTGGACACAGCTTTACCCAGGCCTAAAAGCCGTAAGAAAGTAAGCATTAGAGCCATTAAAAGCCCAACATGAAGACCGGATAAGGCAATAATATGACCGGTCCCGGTTAAGTACAGGGCGGATTTCAAATCCCCTCCCAGCATACTGCGATCTCCGGTGGTCAAGGCCAAGGCAAGGGCCCCACTGTCTGGGTTGGCAATGTTAGTAAGTATGTTTTGTCTGTAACTGCCCCTAGCTTTCTCAAGAAGACTTAAAGAAACAGTGTTGTAGGAAAGAACCTGAGGCCGGTTGAGGCTACCTATTTCTCCACCATAGATTTTGCGTTTATAGTGCCAGCCTTGGCCGGGGTTGCGGTACTGAACGGGAGGATACAAAGCACTACGCAGACAATACATTCCTGGCTGGTAATGTTCTGAATAAATCAGGACTGTAGCCCCCGTCAAAGACTCCGGTTCTAAGACCTTTCCCTGCCAGGCACAATAGTCCTCTCCCTCCTGGACAAGCCTAGTACTTTTAATGAGGAAGACTTCTTCCTTTCCATACTCAGGACTATAGAGACCTTCCAGGTGAAAATTTGTCAACAACATTCCCGTAGCAAAAAATACAACACAGAGTGCAAATGTCTTCCCCTTGGTAAAAAGAAGCAGTACTAAACTTAATCCAAGGACAACCCATGCAATAAGCCAATTTTTGAAGAGTTCTCCCCCGATAATCCCAAGGACTAAACCGGCTATAACCCACCAAGTCATTAGCCTAAATGGGCAATAAGCACCTCGTCAACGCCGTCAATTTCTTTTAACCTTACCAAGACATTTTCTTGCATTGAAGTGGGGACATTTTTTCCAACATAATCAGCGCGAATCGGTAATTCCCTATGACCTCGGTCCACTAAAATCGCCAACTGTATGCTCTTAGGACGACCCAGATCAATGACAGCATCCATGGCGGCCCGCACTGTCCTACCAGTAAAAAGCACATCATCAACCAGGACAACATCAGCCCCACGGACACTAAAGGGAAGCTGTACACGGCCCACTATGGGCTGTTCCTGATCCGAAGTCAAATCATCTCTATATAGAGTAATGTCTAGTTCACCTACTGGCAGCTTCATCCCCTCGTTTTCCAGAATTCTGCCGGCTATTCTACTGGCCATGGGCACTCCACGAGTGCGAATCCCCAAGAGCACTACATTTTCTGTGCCCTGATTGTGCTCAATTATCTCGTGAGATATGCGCCGGATTGTGCGGGCAATTTGATCTGCATCAAGGATGCGGCTTTTTATCTTCATCATTGTCCTCCCTACATTGGTTGTTCTAACCATTGCCCCGAGATTATGCGATTGAGTAGTCACAAGTTAACATAACACAAGAACAGCAAGAGAAAAACCCCGAATTTCAGGGATTATGCCCTTTGTGGCACTTGACTATTTTCCGATATAATCATCAGTATCATTTACTAGGAGGATGGAGATGCGTAAAATTAAGCTGAAGCGAATACCGGAAACGATAGCCTTGGCGCTGTGTATATGTCTGTTATTCGCCACACCGGTTTTTGGACAGCAGTACACAATCAAACCCGGCGACAGCCTGTGGAAGATATCCAGAGCTTATGCAGTATCTATTGACAGTCTTAAAGCCGCCAATAATCTCAGTAGCGATCTCATAACTGCAGGGGCAACCATTGAGGTTCCCATAGTCCATACAGTTGTGCGGGGTGAAAGCCTATATCTCCTGGCCCAACGTTATGGGACAAGCATTAATGCAATTGTCAGTACCAACAAATTAAAGGGAACAATTATCTATGTAGGGCAAAAACTTATCATCCCTTCTGCCCCCACTGTTCCGGACATAAAAACTAAGGCCACAAGTCAGGAAATGGACCTTTTAGTGCGAGCAGTTTACAGCGAAGCCAGGGGAGAACCATTCCAGGGACAGGTGGCTGTAGCAGCAGTTATCCTCAACCGTGTGAAACACCCTGATTTCCCCAATACAATTGCCGGTGTAATCTACCAGCCTTGGGCAATTACCGCAGTCCATGACGGCCAGTTCTGGTTTGCACCCAACCAATCTGCCTATAATGCGGCCCAACAGGCCCTTAGCGGCGTTGATCCCACTTATGGAGCTGTATACTACTATAACCCTGTGACTGCCACCAATCAGTGGATCCGGTCCAGGACAATCATTACAAGGATCGGTAATCATGTCTTTGCCAGATAAATATCGGCTCTTCGGAGCCATTTTTTTTCTCAAAAAGTAATTAAATCTTTGATGCTGTCAAATATTTTTGGGCCAATTGTGCCCACCTTAGTTATATCTTCAATAGAAGAGAATGGCCCATGGGTTTCTCTGTACTCAATAATTTTTTGCGCCCTAGAAGGGCCAATGTTAGGCAAGGTCTCCAATTCCTTGGCAGTGGCGGTATTTATATTGACTAGACCGTCTTCTTCGGACTCTTTTTGGGTATCCAAAGAGGGAACATGCACTTTTCTCCCGTCAAAGAGGATTTCCGCCAGGTTAAGCCGATGTATATCGGCATGTTCTGAAGGACCACCAGCAGCGTCGATTGCATCCTGGATTCTGCTACCAGCGGCGATAGTATACACCCCGGGGTAATTAACCTCCCCAGATACATGTACTACTAGGACAGCTTCGCTAACTAATGGAGTTTTATCGGAGATCTTCCGGCCTTTAATGCTACTGCACATTCCCAAAGAAGCTATTAAAACCGCCAGAACTATTAAATACGCAAGTTCCTTGGTTTTTAGCTCCACACCCTACCCTCCTAATACGATACTGGAGTTTAATTCTGCGTTTTGGCACCAATATCCTGCAAAAAAAAGCGCTTGAGGCGCTTTTTATAGGGCATTTAATAGGTCTAATAACGGATCTACATCAATGCCATGGGCTTTGGCTGCTTCTTCAATGCGCTCGGCACTGGCGGTGGGGCACCCTATGCAATGCATGCCATGACTTAAAAATATTTCCGCACTTTTGGGATTTACTTGAAGAGCTTCTTTAATGGTCATATCTTTGTTAAATTTCATAATCTCGACTCCTTTTATTTTTTTTGGGCAATTAAAGTAAGGCGTTGTGTCCTAGGGGTAATAGTTTTAAAACTGTAATTATTCCAAATACCTTTGAGCTGAAAACCCGTCTTCTCTAGATAGTATACCAGGCTTGACACCTGATGACAACGCTGCTGAATAGAGAAACTTGCCTTAGACCAGCAGCCTTTGTTCCTCTGAATATACATGGAAATCTCTGCAAAATTAAAGGGGTAAGAAAACTGGTTGAGCCAAGACAGATCCATATTCTCAATCCCCCAGGCAAATACTTTATTGCCTAGAATACGCTTGTACTTATACTCAGTGTTAATATCAAAGAGCAAGGATCCATTTTTGCTTAGACAGCCATGGGTCCTTTGGAAAAATTTAATCAACCCTTTTTTGCTTAGAAGGTGATTAATACCGTCACATGTCGATATTACTAAATCTGCCTTCAGGGGCATATCAATGAAATTCCCTTGATACAGTGGCATACATAATTGTAATTCCTCTGCCTTACTTCTTGCAAGGGCTAGCATCTCAGGGGACTGGTCCAGACCTGCCACCCAAAAACCCTTCCGTCTTAAGCCTAGGGCAACAGTGCCGGTGCCACAGCCAGCATCGACAATCCGAAAACTTGAGGGCCTTCCCTGTTTTTCGGCATAGGCGGCAATAAACTCTATCCACCGCCTATAAGGCACATCAGCCATAAGGTAATCATAGTATTTTGCTAAAAGCCCGTAGGCGTCGTTGCCCATTAGCCTCGGTACTCCCATAATCGTTCCAGCTGGTAGTAGTCCCTGGCTTCAGGGGTAAAGATATGCACAATAAAATCTATATAATCCAGGAGAATCCATTCCCCTTCCTGGTACCCTGATCTACTTAAGGGAACAAGATCTTGCTCTGCCAAAGATTCTTCGATAAAGTCTGCAACTGCTCTAGTATGAATTTTTGTTAACCCTGTTGCTAGGACAAAGTAATCAGTAAATGATGAGCTGGCACTGATATCGATAGTCTGAATATCTGAAGCTTTTTTATCTCCAGCGGCAACAGCTGCCAATTTTACTGCCAGCGGTATTTGCATGGTCTACCTCCCTTTCAAGTCTTGTCCGAGAATAACAGCCACAGGACTTTCACTGTCAATATAATTGTCTTGAATAAGAACAGCTTCGACTTCCAACACCAGGGCAATTTCTACGGCAGCAAGGTGGTACTCTTCTTGATAATATATGCGAGTAAGCTCCGAAATCTCGGCATTGTCAACTCGACCAATGTTAAACATGCGTCCTCGCAGCAGGGTGGCAGTATCAGCGGCAAAGCCGGAAACCCCATTACCGTTAAATAGATCCACTACCAATAAGGATTTATCATAACTAGGAATATTATTGACAATCTGACTGATTTTCATTTCCAAAAGTTGTTGATCACAGGACCAAAAGCGTTGCTCTCCTGAAACAAGCCAGCTTCCTGGCAGAAGAGAATAATTGCGGTCCTCCCAAGTTATGGCTTGCATAGAGTCCCTAAATTTCGCCAACTCCCGGGGAGGCATATCCGAGTCAAAGCTCTCAGCGATGCCACCCATATTGGTGACAAAGTAACTAATATGATTTAAGGTAAATAGCTGGTTAAACACTTCCACCAGCAAAGATTTTTCTGCCCAAAATTCAATATCCCTGGATTCATTATCTGAAGTGATAAAGGGAATGACCTGGCCTACTGGAATCTCATTGGGGCCAGGCTTAAATATGTAGTCAGATTCGTCAGTACTAACCAAGAATTCTTCCGGCAAGGTGACAGTAACCCCGGAAATTTCAGAAACAATATCTTTAATTTTTTGTACATCATAGACTACATAGTGGTCTATGGACATCTTTTTGGAGAACAAGCTTTCTATTCCCTTGATGGTTGCCTTAATTCCCTGGGCTGCATGGACCGCAGATAGAGAGTCGTTAGCATCGGCTTCACCCTTTAAGAGAGTAGCGGGGGGAATGCGGAGAATGTGAACTGGCGAGTCCTTGGAAGCCGGCACCGAAAGGAGTGTGCAGGAAGTAATCTCGTTATTGTGGCGTCCAGCAAGTAAGAATTGAACTCGCTCATGTGTATCAGGGCGCCAGATAGCAGGGTCAGCTGAACCCTTAAGTGCTTGAAATAGGGAAAAGTAACGGACACTAAAGAATAACAAAATAAGGAACACTGCCAAGGTCAGAATCGTTCCCAGCTTTTTTAAACTAAATTTTTTACTTTTCCGGCGGTAGCGACTTGAGCGTGGTAAATACTGCATAGTGCCCCTCCTTTACCCTTATTCCTTCCACATTCAGTACTTAGATTCCTTCTTGGTACAGTCCCATTTGGGCAATGTATTTATCCACACCAGAAGGGACCAAGTAGTCAACCCGCAGGCCCTGGCGCACCCTGGCTCGGACCAAGGTGGAAGAAACCTGGATAATTGGAGCCTTGCAGATAATTATTTTTGCACCTAGGTGTTTTAAGGAGAGCAAAAGCTCTTTCCAGTTAACCCCTTCCCGGGCAAAGGCTAGCAAAGTTGCCTGGTTGGCAATCCCCTGAGGGTCTCGCCAGGTGTCAAAATCCCTAAGGGAATCACTGCCAATGACAAAGAACAATTTTTCCCTAGATACATTGTATTCTCTGCTATATCTTTCCAGAGTATCAACGGTATAATTGACCTTTCCCAGGTTGTACTCATAATCATCCACCAAAAAGCTGGGGTTTCCTGCCGTGGCGATTTCCAACATTTTCAGTCTATGAGCACCAGAACCCACATTATCTTTGTGAGGAGGATTCCCAGCAGGCAAAAAGCGGACAGTCCCCGACAGTGCTTCTGCCACCCACTGGGCAACTATCATGTGCCCTATGTGAGGAGGGTCAAAACTACCACCATAGAGGATAATGCACTCTTCATTATTCATAGGTAAACTCCATTTCCCCAATGATCACTGTATCTCCAGGCTGTATGCCCTCTTCCTTCAGGCGTTCAAAAACACCCATGGCCTTGGCAACCCGGTATAAGTTTGCAATGGCTTCATCATTGTTAAAATCAGTCTTAGCCGCAAGAATTTCTATCCGGCGCCCCGTTAGAACATAGACACCATCAGCAAGCTTGTCAATGATAATACCCTGTTTGGGCAAAAGCTCAATCAATGTAGCTTCCGGTTCAGAGGGTGTAAGTGGAACGTTGGGCAATTCAGCCAGCAGTTGGGAAATACGCTGGATTAAGCGATCTGTGCCAGCACCGGTGGCAGCAGAAATTTCAAAAATCTCAATGTCATCCAAGCCCTGCCGAAAGCGATCAATGGAACTGGAATCAGCTAATAAGTCTATTTTGTTTACAGCGACGATTTGGGGCAGCCCTGCTAGACGAGGGTTAAATTTTTCTAGTTCTAAGTTGATTTGGCGATAGTCCTCTTGGGGATTCCGCCCATGGAGGCCCGCAATATCAATGATATGGACCAAGAGGCGAGTGCGCTCCACATGGCGTAGGAAGCGGTGTCCCAAGCCTTTGCCGGCGTGAGCCCCTTCAATCAGCCCGGGAATATCGGCGACAACAAAAGGATTTGCACCAGCTGCTTCAACTACCCCTAAGTTTGGGATAAGTGTAGTAAAGGGAAAATCAGCAATTTTAGGCCTTGCATCAGAGATGGCCGCTAATAAAGTAGATTTGCCTACATTGGGAAACCCAATTAAGCCCACATCTGCCACCAGTTTAAGCTCCATCCGCACTTTTAGGCTGTGACCAGGCAAACCAAGCTCTGCGTTCTTTGGAGCGCGGTGAACGGAGGTAGCGAATCGGGCGTTTCCCCTTCCCCCTTTTCCGCCTTTTGCCAGCACAAACTGTTGGGGATAATCCAGATCTGCTAAGAGCCTCTCATTTTCATCATCGTAGAGCAGGGTTCCAAGGGGAACTTTGATAACCAGGTCCTTGCCGTTTTTTCCGTGGCGGTTACCACCAGCTCCATTAACACCCTTCCCTGCCCGAAAAACCTTTTGATAGCGGAAAGGAGACAGGGTATTAAGCTCATTGCTGGCCTCTACAATGACACTGCCACCATGGCCGCCATCGCCGCCATCAGGGCCACCTCTGGGGATGTACTTCTCCCGCCGAAAGGAGACAGCACCATTGCCCCCCTTTCCTGCTTCCACTTCAATGGTGACGTAATCTATAAACATTGCCCACCACCTGCAATTCTATTTAGTGAAAAAAACTCCGGTTTTCCGGAGTTCTAGATAGCTGTTGCTTCAGGATATACACTGACTCTTTTACGCCCTCTGTTGCCATTGCCTTCAAAAGAGACCACACCATCAACCTTGGCGAATAAAGTATCATCACCGCCAATACCGACGTTATTACCGGGATGAATTTTAGTGCCTCTCTGCCGAACTAAGATAGAGCCAGCGGTAACATACTGACCATCCTGGCGTTTAACACCTAAGCGCTTGGAGATAGAATCTCGGCCGTTCTTAGAACTGCCAACTCCCTTTTTAGATGCAAATAATTGCAGATCTATTTTAAACATCCCTTACACCTCCTCGTTATATATCTCGACAAAATCTGGATACTGTTCAGCGATATTTTCGATTCCTAAAAGGATTGTTTTAAATATCACCTGACAGGTCAGTAAAGTTTTTTGAACTATGTCCTGAGGAACACGACATTCTAGCAGTCCATCCTTCTTGGTATATATGGGAGTAATCCCAGCCACTTCATTAAGGGCAAGAAGAGCGGTTTGACTAAGAGCAGAAACTGCAGAACAGACGATATCTGACCCCCTGGAACTATAGTCTGAATGACCTAGCACTGAAAAGCCAAATATGGAGTGTTCATCCCAAAATACGTGTACTTCAATCATTTTTACGCCAAATCGATTTTTTCAATGGTGACTTTGGTAAATGGCTGCCGATGTCCTTGTTTACGGCGATAGTTCTTTTTCGCCTTATACTTAAAGACAAGCACTTTCTTGGCTTTGCCATGGTACACAACCTTGGCGGTTACGGTGGCATTCTCTACATAGGGTTTACCCAAGACAAGCTTGTCATCCAATCCAACTGCCAGGACTTCGTTAAAAGAAACGGTGTTGCCCGGTTCGGCTTGAACTTTTTCCAAAAAGACAACATCGCCTTCGGAGACGCGGTATTGCTTGCCCCCATTTTCCAGAATAGCATACATCAGTCTACACCTCCATTACAGCGTACTCGCCAAACCTAGGCAGTCTTAGTTGACTTTAAGCCCAGTCTGAGCGGTTAAAACTCCAACACTTATAATACCACAGCTACATCAGTCAAGCAAGAACAAACCAGCATAATATTGTACAGGATTTTTTAGCGACACCATCAAAAATCATGGACCAGGCACCGGCTATTTCATTGCTTATCATTTGGCTAATCGCAACCGTTTAGCCCTCCGATCAGAAAAATTTACAATAGCAAAATCCGGCTGATAACCTCATGAATGACCCGGTGGGGTCATCTATAGGTGGTAGATTTGGGAGACCCTACCCCTACCCTATAGAGAAAACCCTCCCTGACGACTCCCGTCAGCAGAGGGTATTTTTTTTCTTTGACGTTAAACAGAACAATCCTGCCGGCCAGGGAGATATTTTTTCATTTTTATTTGAAAATATTCCCTTGCGGGTAATGGGAAAACTGGGTGCATCGTAGCCAGGACAGCAAGCGCTAGCAACGACATCAGGGCGGACAGTCTTTTGATTATCCACCCTTAACAAAAGGGAGAGCTCATTTCCCCTGAGTTCAGCAGATAGGAGGTACTCCTCTGCCTCCTTAAGATTACATTGAAGATTGTCGGGAACATAAGGCAGTTGAACCTGATAAGCTAAGGCATCCACCAAGGCCGTTACCTTGGGAAAGGTGCTGGGAACAATGGTAGAGGCCAAGACAGATAGCCCCTTGGGAGCTACCTCATTTAACCGCTCCACCACTCCCTCGTTTTCCTCTTGTAAGAAGACTTCCAGCAATTCATTTTCTCCCTGAAAGCCCGTAGCCAGGGGCAGGGCAAACCGCAATTTAGGCCGGGGATTATAGCCCTGAGTTTGCTCTAAGCTCAGTCCTGCCAAGCGAAAAATCCGCCACCATAATTGCTGAAAATCCAGGTGGGCAACAAAAGCCATGGGACCTATTTTTTCATAGCATAAAATTAGTCGCATTTGGGTTTTCCCCCTCTTTGCAGCGGTGTCATTGAAAAATCTCCACACACACCACAGTTGGAGCAATCAGTAAAAGTACAATCCTTTGTTTCCTGGAGTTCCTTTGCTTTGGCCAACTCCTGTTGTAAAAAATCTTTGGAAACACCAATGTCAATATGATCCCAAGGGAGCACGGCAGTGAGAGGAATTTCCCCTAAAGCCGACGAAACGTCTATATCCGCTTCAGCAAAGGCTTCATGCCAAAGCTGGGGACGAAAGTGCTCACTCCAGGCGTCAAAACGACATCCCTTTTGCCAAGCCAAAAAGATTGCCCGGCCAACCTTGCGATCCCCTCGAGCCAGCAAAACCTCCAGCTTGCTTTCCTCCCAATTGGAGGTATGGACCTTGTACATAGGTGGTCGCATACTGTCCAGGATTAAGCGTTGCCGTCTTTCAACCTCCCGGCGCTCCAAAAAGGCTGCCCATTGAAAAGGCGTATGGGCCTTGGGAATAAAGGTTGACACCCCTACACTGATTTTTAACCGACTTTTCCTCCCCCGGATTTCCCTGTACATCCGCTCCAGGCTGCGGACCATGTGAATAATCCCAACAATGTCCTCATCAGTCTCGGTGGGCAATCCCAGCATAAAGTATAGTTTAAGGCTGTCCCAGCCACTTTCAAAAGCTTTGCGGGCAGCGCTGAAGATATCTTCCTCGCTGACGTTTTTGTTAATGACATCCCGCAAGCGTTGACTGCCTGCCTCAGGGGCCAATGTAAGACCCGTCTTGCGCACGGCTTTAGTCAACCGGGCCAATTCAACGGAATAACTGTCCACCCGCAAAGAGGGCAAGGACACGCTTGTGCCATCACGGGCCATTAGAGTCTCCACCAGTGCTTGGATTTCCGAGTAGTCGGCGCTGCTCAGTGAAGAAAGACTGATCTCACCGCTGCCAGTATTTCTAAGAAGCAGCTCTCCCTGTTCTACCAGCTTAGCTCTAGGCCGCTCTCGTACCGGCCGGTAAAGCATTCCTGCTTGGCAAAAGCGGCATCCCCGGGCACAGCCCCTGCAGATTTCAATGCTGACACGATCGTGGACTGGCTGCACCAAGGGGACCACTAATTTCCGCGGCAAGGGTAGGCCAGCAAAGGCTCGGATAATTCTCTTCCTTAGTGGGGGAAAGTCCCCCATGGGTTCCAAACCTTTATATACACCCTGAGGGTCATAGACTGGGGAGTAGAATTTGGGTACGTAGATTCCCGGAATCAATGCCAATTTTGCAAGGGTTTCCCCCTTGTCCTTGCCTTGCTTCCTAGCCTCCCTAACTGTATCTATAATTTCCAAGACAATTTCCTCACCCTCTCCTAGGACAAAGGCATCAATAAAGTCCGCCAAGGGTTCGGGATTCATTGCCCCCGGTCCCCCTGCCAACACCAGAGGGAAATCGGTTCTTTCATGGGCATAGGGAGAAAGCCCTGCTAAGTCCAGCATGTTGAGGATATTGGTATAGCCCAATTCATATTGCAATGTAAAGCCGATAATATCAAAAGCATGTAACCCCGTCTTTGTTTCAAGGCCATAGAGAGCCAGATCATGCTCCCGCAATTTTGTCTCCATATCCGGCCAGGGGGCAAAAACACGTTCTGCTTGAGCCCCGGGGATATCATTGATAATCTCATATAATATCTGAAAACCCATGTAGCTAGAGCCGATTTCATAGACATCGGGAAAGGCCAAAGCAAAGCGAAGCTCAACTTCCCCCTGATCTTTTACTACAGAATTAATTTCATTGCCAATATACCGGGCTGGTTTCTCTACATAGGGCAACAATGAGTTGAGCTTATCCCACATGAGCTATTCCTTCCTTTCCCCTGATTCCTTCACCGCCTCCTGAAGGGAACTTTGACCGGTCCCTGCTAAAATTAGCTTAAGAAGCTGGTGCTCAGTTAAAGTGCCGGCCAGGGCATAAGCCTCATCCAACACTGAAATCTGATAGTATTTTTGCGGGCGAATTTTTTTTAAAACATCGTTAACCTTAACCCCAGGAGAGGCAACTAAAGTGTCGGCCGCCATGAGCTTGTTCTTGTGCAGATTGCTCTGCCTGGCAAGGACATAGCGCAATAGTGGCACCAATAATTGTCTTCTCTCTACCAAAGCATTGTACAGTAAAAAACCTGAAGCCGCAAATATACTGGGGTTTGGCTGTCCTTGTAGCAGCCGGAGAATCGCCAGAACTCCCAAAATAAGTCCACAACCAAACCCACATACCACAAGAATTTTTGTGGCTCGATAAAAGGAGGTCCACCCAGCTAGGCGGCCTCTTAAGGCCCGGCCTCCATCAAGGGGCAAAGCCGGTAGAAGATTAAAAGCAGCAAGAGTCAGGCTGGCGTTAATAAATGAACTGACAAATCCCTGGGGAGTATAAGGTAACAAGGCCATGGCCACGGCAACGGAAATAACGTTGGCTGCAGGACCCGCCAAGGCGATGCGAAACTCGGCAGCTGGCTGCATTTCCAGAAGCTGATCCAAGTCCATATATCCCCCCAGGGGCCGGATTACTAGCCTTTCCACTTTGTAGCCCTGAGCTTTCGCCACCAAAATATGCCCCACTTCATGGATTGTCAGTGCCAGCAAAAGGCTGATAACTTCCTTTACCAGGCCCAAAATCAATAGCACCGCAAAAAAAACCACAAAGAAAATTGAAACTTTGATTGATTTCATCGCCCCATCCACCCGCCTTCTGCTAATAGGTATTTTCAGGGGCGGTAGATATATGCAAGAAAAAACCTGGCTTTTAGGCCAGGCTAAAATATCGAAGTATCACTGTGGGCCGCCACAGATAGCACCAGCCCCAAAGAAATCATCGTGGTCAAAAAGGAACTTCTCCCATAGCTGACCAAGGGCAGGGGCAGACCGGTCACAGGCATTATGCTGATTGTCATTCCTACATTGACTAGGAGTTGAAAGGCAAGCATAGCGGCGACGCCTACGCAAATGTAGCGACCAAAATTGTCCTTTGCCTCCAGCCCTATTTTTAGGATTCTAGTAATTAAAAAGATATACATCAATAAAAATAGCGAAGCTCCCATGAAACCTAATTCCTCGCCAATGACACTGAAGATAAAGTCGGTATTCTTTGCAGGCAAAAAATCCAGTTGGGTCTGTGTTCCCTTAAAAAGACCCCGCCCCAAAAACTGGCCAGAACCTATTGCCACCTTGGACTGAATAATCTGCCAGCCGTAACCATAGGGATCCTGCCAAGGATCCTGAAAAATTATGAGACGAGTCTTTTGGTAGGGTTTGAGTAGGAATAGAAATGCGAAAACTGATCCAATTGCCCCAGCAACACTTAGTACCGCCAGATGTATCCAGCGTAGGCCTGCAACAAAAAGAATGCTTGCGGCAATAGCTAAAAAGATCAGGGAAGTTCCCAAGTCAGGCTGACGAAAAATGACAATCATAGGCACCCCCACGTGGAGAAGTGGAACGATTAAATCCTTCCACTTCTCCAAGGTGCGGCCTTCCTTAGCCATAGTGGCAGACAGGGTAAGGATGATTGCAATTTTGGCAGGTTCGGAGGGCTGAAGCTTTAACTTGCCGATAGCAAGCCAGCGCTGGGCACCCCAGGCAGAGGATCCTTTAACCATAACCAGAATCAAGAGGGCAAGACTGAAAAGGTAAAGAGGAATCTTAAACCGCTGCCATTCGGAGTAGTCAATTAACGAGAATATGGCCATACCCACCAAGCCAATTACCACCCAAAGCAGCTGTTTTATAAAGGTCTGACTAGAAAACAATGTGGCAAATGAGGTTTCACCGGTAACTGAAGAAGAGCCTAATATAATTACCCCAAGGAATGAAATGGCCACAATGGTCAACAAGAGAATGTAATCATAACTCTTCCATAATTTTTTCCCCAAGCTGGTCACCTCACTTTTCTAGGTCAAAGTAGAAATCAATAATATCCCGGGCAACTTCGATACTCCGACTTCCCGCCCCAGCATATTCCATGAAGACAACGATAGCTATTTCGGGATCATCGTAAGGAGCATATCCCACCCACCAAGAATGGGTATCTCGCCATCTATCCTTATTTTTGCGGTTGGAGCGATCATGTTCGGCGGAACCGGTTTTTCCAGCAACGGCAAAGGGAAGATCTTTTAAAAATTTTGAGCTAGCCGCAGACTGCTGCATTCCCTCCCGAATTACCTTTAGGCTTTCCGGGGAAAAATCTTGCTGGTCAAGAATCTGGGGTTCAAAAAAATCAACAGTTTCGCCCTGATAGTCGGTTACCTTTTCCACCAGGTAGGGTTTGTAGTGGGTGCCACCATTGGCCAGCATGGAGACATAGTTGCCCATCTGCATGGCGGTAAATTCGTTAAGCTGTCCATATGAAATCTGCACTGTATGGCCGCCAACCCAAGTGCGACCTAAGCGGTAGTCTAGAGAACTGACCTGCTCATCCAGGGAAATGTCATCAAACCCGGCATTTTTCTGCGCCCTAGACATGCCAAACTTCTCAATATATTCGTAAATCTTTTCCGAACCTAGGCGTGACCCTACAGTGGCAAAATAAATATTACTAGAAACAGCTAGAGCCCGACGCATATCGACATTGCCGTGAACAGCATAGCCATAGTCATTGACATGCTGATTGTTGATGCGAGTTCTCCCCCCGGCATAAATCTTTTCCCTAGCAGTGATGACGCCAGTTTCAAGACCTGCCAGGCCTGTCACCATTTTAAAGGTTGAGCCAACGGTGCGTCGGTATTGGTAAGTCCTATCTGTAAGCTTCTTGGCCCAATCTGGCATTTCCTCAGGAATATTTTCTGCCCACCAGATTTTGTCGTAACGATGATTGTTATCAAAGCTGGGCTCGGTGACCTGAGCCAGTATTTTGCCAGTATTGGGATCCATAATCAAGACAGCCCCAGCCCAGGCATGATTAGCCTTGCCTTCATCTCGCAACCGCTGCAGCACCCGGCGCAATGATTCCTGGGCCGCCTGTTGCAATCTAGTATCTATGGTTAAATGAAGGTTGTCCCCGGGAATTGCTGAAGTACTGTTGACAGGATCCCCCACTTGTCGGTTATCTACATTGACCTGGACAACACTAAAGCCGTCTATCCCCTGGAGATATTCATCCCAACTTCTTTCCAAGCCTTCGACGCCTCTGCGGTCAATTTTATTAACTCTGCCCAAGGGGTGTGCCAGCAAATCTTTCTCGGGATAATAGCGCTGGGGATCAACTTGGATGACTAAGCTAGGCATAAGGTGACGGTTTTCTTCCAGCTGCAAGACTGTTTCAAAGTCAACATCGGTGGCAATTATAGCGGGCTCAAATTTACGTCGATGCTTTGATAGTTTTTCCTCAATTGCATTAGGTTCAATATCTAGAAAACCAGCCAGCTGAATTATTGTCTGTTCCCGCCTGTCTTTATTCTGCTCATCAGCCAAGGCGACAACATAGGTGGGAACACTGGAAGCAAGCTCAACACCATTGGCGCTATAAATCCTTCCCCGGGGAGCTAGTTCAACCAAGTGGCGAAAGCGATTATTATCAGCCACATTAGCCCATTCTTCTCCTTCGATGATCTGAATTTTAAATAAGTTAAAAATGAGCACGGCTAAAATCAGGACACATACTATTTTCAGTAGCCTAATCCGCCATAATGTAGAGTTCATCTCTTCACCTCCAGTACTGATTCTAGCTTATCACCCGGGTGCCGAAGTTTTAAGATAATCAAAAACAGAGCATATAGTATAAGGTTGGATAGCAAATTAATCCCCACATTAATTTGCAAAGCTGGACCTAAATTGGGGATTCCCTGTATATAAAGAATAAATGCCATGATAATGTCCTGAATCAGAGTAGCGGCTATAAGTCTTAAGCCCCCTGTCAGGATATAGGTATCGAAAATCTCATATTTGATCTCTAAAACAAGAATCATACTGATAAAGTTTAAAAGCATAAAGAGGCCAAGAACTTCTCCCAAAAGAATATCTTGAACCAATCCTGTCCATAGAGCAGCAGTCAGCAAAAACTTGCGCTCCTTGCCCAGAGAGGCCACCACCAGGTAGACAAGAGCGGGAGAAAGTGGCAACCAAGGGAAAATAAAAGGCAATAATGTACTTTGTAGAATCATCAGACCAGTGAGCCCAAGTAATGAAAGTACATACTTCATCGCTAATTTCCTCCAGAAGAAGGATCATCAACGGGAGAATTATAATTAATAATAATTAACACTTCTTCCAGCCGTTCGAAATCCACCTCGGGGCGAACAAGTGCAGACCGTTCAAGGGATACAGGATCATCATAAACCTCCACAACCCGACCGATAGCAATCCCCTTAGGGTAAATGCCGGTAAGGGGCGAGGAAATAATTACGTCTCCATCTTGAATATCAGCGTATTGGTTCAGGCGAGTGATGCGAGTATAGCCGATGGGATTAGACAAGCCAATAAGCACCCCATTGTCCCGGGTGCGTTGCACAATTGCACTGATTCCGCTAGAGGAGCTAATCAACAACTGCACTTTGGAGTGAGAAGGTTCGACTTCGACAACTTTGCCCACTAGTCCCTGGTTGGTAACCACAGGCATGTCCACTTTTATGCCATGTTTCACACCCTTGTCAATTGTAAGGGTGTGGAACCAGTTTGAGGGGTTGCGTCCGATGACTTGCGCCGGTAGCACTTGGTGATCAACTGCTTCTTGAAATTTTAATAAATTCCGCAGTCGCAGGTTTTCCTGCTGAATCTCCAGTATCCGTAAATCTGTTCCAGAGTATTTGTCTAATTCTGCCCGCAGCTCTTGATTGTCATTGTATACATTACGGACATCACCAAAAAACTGCCAAGAATCAGCCAAGAAATTAGTGACTGCACTGGCAGCCTGTTGAAAGGGACGCAAGGCTTCTGCAGCCAAATGCTCCAAAAAGAGAATGCGCTGAGGATTATTAGTACTCCAGCTCATAATAATGCTGAGGAGGAGAACCACCACAATTGCGGACAATATCTTCTTCCGAGCTTTATGCCGATTTGACAAGGGCCTCCTCCTCCAATCTTAGTCTTTATCGACTTAAGGAAATGCGTTTAAGCAGGTTAAGCTGGTCCAAAACCTTGCCAGTACCCATGACGACACAGTCTAATGGGTTCTCGGCAACTACCACCGGCATGCCAGTCTCCTTGCTTATCATCCTATCGAAATTATTTAGCAAGGAACCGCCGCCGGTCATGACAACACCTTTATCCATTATATCCGCCGCCAATTCCGGCGGAGTTTTTTCTAAGGTAATCTTTATGGCCTCTAAAATAGCGGTAATAGTATCCTGCATGGCCACATTTATCTCGGCAGCAGTCAACTCCAAGGTTTTTGGTAGTCCTGAAACCATGTCTCGACCCCGCACAAGCATAGTAACTTTCTCCTGTTCCGGTAAAGCTGAACCAATGCTAATTTTAATATCTTCGGCGGTGCGCTCACCAATCATTAAGTTATACTTGCGCTTGATATAGTGGATAATACTTTCATCCATGTCATCACCGCCAACCCTTATTGAACGGTGAGTAACAATACCACCCAGGGAGATGATTGCTGCGTCGGTAGTACCACCCCCCACATCCACAACCATACTGCCACAGGGCTCGGACACGGGTAAGCCTGCGCCGATGGCAGCCGCCATGGGCTCTTCAATGAGATGGACTTCCCTAGCTCCGGCTTGAACCGATGCCTGCTTTACAGCCCGTTCTTCCACTGCTGTGACCCCGGAAGGTACGCATACTACTACGCGAGGTTTGCGCCTAAACCAGCTACGGCGATAAGCCTGAGTGATGAAGTGGCGGAGCATCTCCAGGGTAATGTCAAAATCGGCAATAACACCGTCCTTCATAGGTCTAATTGCCACAATGTTACCAGGGGTGCGGCCAATCATTTCCTTGGCCTCAGCTCCCACTGCCAGTACGATATCCTTGTCTCTGTTTTTCTGAATAGCGACTACCGATGGTTCTCTAAGAACAACGCCTTTTCCCTTTACATAGACGTAAGTATTCGCGGTTCCTAAATCAATGCCGATATCCTGGGTAAAAAGGTTAAGCATTCCCAAATTCTGAAACTCCTTTCATGTCAAGACTGCATATCTTACTGAATTCTTTTTAGTTTGCCCTAGCTGAGCATTATACATAGCCTTTTTCTTTAAGACTGGAAAAAACTCCATCACCGATGACAAGATGATCTAAAACTTCAATGCCGACTAAGTGCCCGACCTCAACTAAGCGCCGAGTAATATTTATATCCTCCTGGCTAGGGGAGGGATCACCGCTGGGATGGTTGTGGACTAGGATAATGGCGGCGGCGCTGCGTTTAATCGCCCGGGCAAATACTTCTCGAGGATGAACGATAGAAGAGTTAAGACTGCCCCTGGAAATCTCTTCGCAAGAAATGATAATGTTCTTGGTGTTCAACAACAAAATCCGGAACTGTTCATGCTGCAGGTAGCGCAAATCCTCCATCACCCAGGCAGCAACATCTTGCGGGGATTTGATGCGCACCACCTCAGAATCCTGCTGATTCAGGCGCCGGCCTAGTTCCAAGGCTGCTTTAATTTGGGCGGCCTTGACCTTGCCTACCCCGCGAGCTGCCTGACATAGTTCTTCAATGCCTGCATTATTAATGCCTCTTAGGTCCTTAAATTGGAACAATATTGATTCCGCCAATTGGATTGCATTGGCGTCCCTGGAGCCGGTACGAATAATAATTGCCAAAAGCTCCTGTGCTGATAAAATTCCTGGACCATAACGGAGCAGCTTTTCCCGGGGACGCATATCTGCAGGTATATCCTTAATGGTATACCGCACAAGAATACCCCCTTTACTACTTAGCCGCAAACAACCTGGCCACTGCAACTAAAGGTAAACCAACTACATTATAATAACAGCCGTCGATACCGGCAATAAACTTCCCGGCAAGGCCTTGAATGCCATACCCTCCGGCTTTATCCAATCCTTCACCACTGCGAACATATTCTTCAATATCCTGGTCACTTAAATGTGCAAACAGCACTTTTGTAGTCACCACATCTTCAGCAACGACCACACCCTTTTCCCATAGAGAAATAGCAGTAATAACAGCATGCCACTTCCCTGATAATTTCCGCAACATGGCGATATTGTCCGCCGGTGTAGCGGGCTTTCCATAAATCCTTGCCCCCAGGCAGACCACTGTATCCGCCCCCAAAACCGGTTGAGAAGATCTTTGGGAAACCCACTGGGCTTTTTGTGATGCCATACTTAAAGCATATTCCCCAGGGGTCTGATACTTCCCCACCCTTTCACTGATAGCAGCAGGCTGCACTTTTACATCCCTAAAAAGTAGCTGGATTAACTCTCGGCGGCGTGGTGAACCGGAGGCAAGTATTAGAGACATAGCTTGTCAACTCCTGGAATTGAAATGGGGAATTTTCCCCAAGGCCTGAATAAGATAACGGGACACTAACCCCACCATTATACCAGTAGGCACTGCAAAAATCATCAGCATTGGGAACAATTTAAAGATGGCAATTTCTTCAACAAGAAAGCTTGCCACCACCAGCTGAGCAAAGTTGTGGGAAATTGAACCCATTAAGCTTATGCTAATTATGCTAAAAAAAATTTTGCAAAATTTATGGGCAAAGGACATAATAGCCCAGCTCAGCAGGCCACCGACTAAGCTCATAGCAAACCCAATGCTAATAATGCCGGGACCAAAGAGGGAGCCAAGCACTGATCGGCCAATTGTGACAGCTAGGCCCTCACCATAACCGATAGAGACGATGGTAGTCAGGGTGATGATATTTGCCAGCCCCAATCGGGCCCCGGGGATAGGGATTGCTGGCAACAAACCTTCGATTATGTGCAAAATTGAAGCCATGGTAACCAGCAATGAAATAAGAACTAGTTGCCTGGCTGTTACAGCCTTATCCTTCATGCTCTCAACCCTATCTAAGATCAATATCCTTGTCTTCATAATCGAGAATCTTAATGACAACCCGATTAGGCAAGCAGACAATGGCCCCTGCCGAGCTTCTCAGCCAGCCACTGCCTACGCATATTTTATCGGGACAGGCCGACTCAATAACACGGACTTTCCCATCCTGGAGAAGGACTGTGGTGATGCCGTTTATGCCGTGAACGTCAATTACTTCATCTCTTCCCTCTTGGCAAAGGGGAAATGAGCTGGTAGTCTTCCCATCTACCTGGATGACAATAGTACCTTGGGAATTTTGGTGAAAAAAGTAGAAATATACACCTGCTAGCAGGATCACTAACAGAACAATAAGAACTATTATATCGCCGCGCTTCAAGACAGTCCCTCACTTCCCCATGGACTCATACAGTTCCAGTTTATCACTCTACTTGTCCAGAGACAAGATTCAGTCTCCAAGACTAGAGTAAATATAGATTAAAATCATCACCACCAGGATTACAACCACCAATAACAGTTCGACATAAGAGCGGGAAAGCTTTCCACTGAAATCCTTGATTGCTTTCTGCAGACGCTGCATTTTTCCCTGCTTTTCTCTTTGAACCGGCAAAGAAAGCCTTCTCTCCACTCCGTCTAGTGTCCTTGCCCCTCCCATGAATAATCGGCCAACTTTTTTAAAAAACAATCCCAACTTCTCTTCCCAGAACCCTAAGGAGCCAAATCCCCTCAGTGTGCTCCGGCCAACATAGGAGTATATGTCATTGAGTTTCCTATCCATCGCCCCCCCTGCGCCTACTAATCCCACCAAGGCCCTCCCGGTATTTAGATAAAGGCGATCTACTGCACCATCAAAAGCTGCTACACCCCGACACACACCCATAAACATTGCTCCCAACTCCATGCAAACTCCGTTGGCCAATATGTCTCCAAACACAGAACCTTTGCAAATACTTATAAAGCCAGTGGCAATCGGCTTGTATACCAGGTCCTCTAAGCTCAACCTTTGAGGAAGCTTTAAAGAGCCAAGTTTAAACCACATGACGAATAGCAAGATAATGGCTGCCAGGGAGAAAGTAATTGCCATGGCAGACAAGTCCTTGCCATTCCAAAAATTAATTGTTGCCACATGTTCCAGGCCAATTTCCTCAAAGCCAATGGCCCTCATAGCGGGAATTATTAGCTTTTGGACAATCTGCAAAGGAAAGATCCCAATGCCTATAATAGCGATGGCTCCCAAACTAAGTGGCAGCTGCAAGCTGAAAGACATCCTTGCCGGCAAATGGCTCCAGTCTTTTTTACCAAGAAAGATATTGATAAAGAGCTTTACAAAATAACAGATTGTAAGGGCAGAAGCCAGGACATAGAGTTTTTCTGCCAGCCATAGCACCCAGGAAGGATTGGCTGAGTACAAGTCTGTCAAGGCATGATGCAATAGTGTCTTGCTGCCATAGCCATTAAAACCTGGCATGCCGGTAATACCCAAAGCACCCACCACAAAGGCTGTTGTCAGCAAAGGGTATTTTCTCAGCAAACCACCGAGATTATCATAGTCCAGATTGTGAGTATAGAGATAGATTGCCCCTGCGCACAAAAACAAAGTAGTCTTAAAAATCCCATGATTGAGGATGTGAAAGAGCATCCCTGAAATGCCATAGTAATCATGACCAAAGGGAAGTACAGCTGCCCCTAGGCCCATGACAATATAGCCAATTTGACTGATGCTGCTATAAGCCAGGGTCTTTTTTACCTGGTCCTGAAAGAAGGCAAGAAAGGCCCCTAAGACCATGGTAATTAAGCCTAAACCCAGTAACAGCCAGCCAAAGATATCCGTGGCTACTCCCAGCTGTCCTGGGGGAGCTAAGACAGTATAAAACACCCGGAATAAACCATAGGCACCGGTTTTGATCATTATTCCCGACAACAAAGCACTAGCGGGAGTAGGCGCCATGGGATGGGCACTCGGTAGCCAGATGTGCAGGGGAAAAAGGCCGGCCTTAATAGCAAAGCCCAGGAAAAAGGCAAAACCCATGGTCAATACCATGCCAGTCCTCATTGTTCCAGGAGCTAAGGGGACAAAACCCGCTGTTCCTGCCCCTGCTTTTAGAAATACTATTCCTAAGAGCAGGGCTAGCCCCCCAATCACACCCAATGTCAAGTAAAGACTACCTGCCTGCATAGCACCGGCATCTTCTTTATGGATAACCAGCACATACGAGCACAGAGACATCATTTCAAAAAATACAAAAAGGGTTAAGAAGTCGCTGGCCATTACCACTCCAAGGCAACCCAATAAAGTCAACTGAAGAAAGACGTAGAAGCGTTTGTTTGCACTTTCTTTTTCCATGTACCCAAAGGAATATATTGAAGTTGCTGTCCAGGCGCCTAAAAACAGCAGGGCAAAAAAAGCGGAAAGACTGTTAAGCTCAAAGTTGAAGGCCATGGGAGCATTTGCCAGTTGCACTACGATATCTTGCCCTCCCCGGCCGACAACTGCCAATACAATACAAATTAAGCTAAAGGAAGTTGAAATTAAATTCACCCAGGCTAGGTTTCTCTTTGGCTGAGCAGCGAAAGCCCAAGCTACAAGGGCACCAGCCAAAGGGGCAATCAGGGCTAGTGCCAGCAGCAGCTGGCCATTCATTTTACCACTCCCATCAGCAGTCTGGCGGCAGATTCCGCCCAAGTCAGGGGATAATTAACGGGAAGGAAACTAAAGATGGCACAGGCAACGGCCAAAATCACCAGAGGAACCCACATGCTAGCCTTGAGCTCAGCAAAGGGTTTAGACCAAACACGCTGTTCCTTCTTTACCCCCAAAAAGCCATTGATGATAACGGGCAGAAAGTATATTCCATTCATCAGACTACTTAGAATCAAAAGCACGACAAAACCTGGACTGCCAGCATCCAGGGCCCCCAGGGACAACATTAGCTTGCTGATAAAGCCATTAAATGGTGGGATGCCAATCATAGACAAGGAGGCTACAGTAAAGACACCAATAGTAATGGGCATTTGATAGCCTATGCCTGAGAACTCACTAATTTCACGTTTTCCTGTCTTAAATATCATTGCCCCGGCGCAAAGAAACAAAGCTGACTTCATCAGGGCATGGGCAAAGATATGAAAGATTGCACCAGTAAGTCCGTTTACGGTCAAGAGACTTATTCCTAAAAGCACATAACCCATCTGGCCGATGCTGGAATAAGCCAGACGCCGCTTAATATCAGTCTGGACTATAGCCACTGCCGAGCCCAGGAAAATGGTGATTCCCGCCAAAACTAAGAGAATTTTATCCCAGCCAGCCTGGGCAATGAGCTCATGACCATAGACATTATAGACAACTCGAATTATTCCGTAGGCACCAGTCTTCAGCATTACCCCGGAGAGAAGGGCGCTGGCAGGGGACGGTGCTACCGGGTGAGCATCTGGCAGCCAGATGTGAAGAGGGAATATCCCCATCTTAATGCCAAAGCCTAATAAGAACCCGATAAATGCACTGAGGGCTAAGGGACTAATTTTTGTTATCAAGAAATTTCCGGGACCAATCAGGACATTACCGGCTTCTTCATAGGCAATGACAATGGCAAAAAAGAGGGCAAGCCCACCAATCAGTGTCAATATCAAGTACTTATAGCCTGCAGCCATAGCTTTCGGGCTCTCTTCGTGAACTATTAAGACATAGGCAGCAAAGGACATCAATTCAAAAAAGATAAAGAGGCTGAAAAAATCTCCCGTGAGAAAAACCCCCAGGCAGCCCCCAAGAGTTAAAAGTAAAAAGGGATAATAGCGGTTTTGCCTTCCTTCGTGGGCAATGTATTCCTTTGAATAGATTGTCGCCAGCAGCCATACAAAAGAAGCAATAAGGGCGAGGATAAAGCTGAGAATATCTGCGCGAAATGAAATGCCAAAAGGAGGTAAAATGCCAGGGAAGTTCACGCCTATTGTTCCAAGGGACTGAACATAGGGGTACATCCCCGCCACCAGGGCAAAAGTAATTCCTGAGCTAATCTGGACAGCGATATCCCGGACCTTTGCCGAAAATCGCTGAATAACAAAGATCATTATGCTTGTGAAAATCGGAAAACATACAGCCAGGACAGGCAAGTAGTTAAAGAAATCTTTCATACTACAGATTGAACCTCCTATTTTGGAGACCTTAAAAGCTGGATTAGGCAAACGCCTGTCACAAGACAGGCGCTTGCCTTGACCATCAGCTTTATTCTAGTTCGACACCCATGATATTGCTTATCTCCTGAGCAACTTTTTGTCTGCCCACAGGGCAGCCATTTACTGTCCCCTCCCCAGATGCCACCGCTTCTGCAAAGGCAGCGCAACCTGCAAAGCCGCAGGCGCCGCAGTTGGCTCCCGGAAGCACTGCTAAGATCTCATCAATTTTTGGATCCTTCTCCACTTTGAACTTGACATTGGCCCAGGCGAGGATTCCAGCGAACAGAACCCCCAGACCCGTAAGCAATAGAACCGGCACTAGTATCTCAAGGATCTTGTCAATCATTTAATACACCACCTAAAGGACGAATCCAGTGAAAGCCATGGCCAAAATCCCGGCGGTAATCAATGCTATTGGGATTCCGGTGAAAGCTTCTGGAATGTCACTGAGTTCAAGCTTTTCCCGAATACCGGCAAGAATGACCATGGCCAGAGTAAAACCTACGGAAGCGCCAAGCGAGTGAATAACAGCCTCCAGTAAGCCATAGCCAAGATCAATGTTAAGGATTGCAATACCTAAGATTGCGCAGTTAGTGGTTATGAGAGGCAGGTAAACACCTAAGGCCTTGTGTAGCGTGGGGCTGACCTTCTGCAGGAACATTTCCACAAACTGAACAAGGGCAGCAATGACAAGAATGTAGACTATGGTCTGCATATACTCTACATGCCATAGATCTAAAAGCTTTTGTAAGAGCCAGGTAAGGGTTGAGGCCAAGGTCATGACAAAACCTACAGCAATTCCCATACCCACTGAAGTATCCAAGCGTTTCGATACTCCCAGGAAGGGACAGATGCCAAGAAACCTGTTAAAAATAAAATTATTAAAGAAGATTGCACCGAAAAAGATCATCACTAATCCCACTGCTTACGCCTCCCTTTTTGCAACGGCTTTTTTGCGAGGACTTTTTTTGCGGGTAACAGCGTTGATAATGGCCATCAAAGTCCCAAGGGTAAAGAAAGCTCCCGGTGGCAGTGAAAATATCGTTGCCATTGTTACATTTTCGCCCACCAAGGCATAGCCGAAAATCGAGCCAGCGCCAAGGATTTCTCTTATGGAGCCAATGGTGGTAAGGCTAAGGGTAAAACCGAGGCCAATGGCCAAACCATCAAGGGCTGACATGCCCACTGAATGCTTAGAGGCATATGCCTCAGCCCTGCCGAGAATAATGCAGTTAACGACAATCAAAGGCAAAAAAATTCCCAAGGCTTCATATAGGGGGTAGACATAAGCCTCCATGAGCATGGAGATGATGGTGACAAAAGTGGATATGATTACAATATAACAAGGTATACGCACCTGACTGGGAATGAGGTTCTTGAGAGCAGCGATAGCCACATTAGAGCCTATCAGGACAGCGGTAGTGGCCAGTCCCATGCCAATGCCGTTAATCGCCAGGGTGGTAACTGCCAAAGTGGGGCACATGCCCAGGACCAACCGAAAAGTCGGGTTTTCTAGGATGATTCCCCTTTTCAGTTCCTTAAAAATAGACATTCGCTTCTACCTCCTACTGGCCTGTTCCGGAACGGGGTCCGGCTACTATGGCATTGATGATTGCTTCTAACATGCCCTGCGAGGAATAGGTGGCGCCGCTAACCAGGTCAACATCTAAGCTCTGTCTGGCTTCAATGCTGGGCCCGATTTGGTTAAATGCCTCATCGGCCCGCCCAGGAGTATCATTATGAGACAACACTTGCACTGATCCAATTGAGCCGCCCTTTATTGTAAAGCTGACCTGAATTGGGTCACGGCTGAATCCTTCTGCCTCTCCTAGATAATTCCCATCAGGCAATAGAGATAAATCTAAAACACCTTCTGAACCCAGCGCATCTTTTACGGCGGCAACCAGCCCTTGGCTGGAATAAGTAGCGCCGCTGACCAGGTCAACATCTAGGCTCTGCTCTTGCTTAATTGCAGTGACAATTGCTTCAAAAGCAGGTCCCGAAACTTCCGGGGTGTCATCCTCACTGACGATAACAATGTCTAATATTTCACCAGCCGCAACTGTGACTTCCACGGTAATATCGCTGCTGAATCCCCTTGCAGTGCCGGTGTATTTCCCTGGGAGCAAAGAGTTTAAGTCAATAGGAACTTCAACACCACTGCCAAACTCAGCCAAAGCATCTTTTACAGCAGCAATAATCCCCTCAGATGTCATGGTGGCACCTGAAACGGCATCAACTTCGGCTGTCTGCTGATCAATTATTAACTGGGGCAGTTTGTCTATTGCTGGATCAGAGACATTGGGACTCTCGCTATGGCTGACAATTTCTAAGGCAGTTAATTTCCCCCCAGCAAAAGTCAGTTTTACAGTAATATCTCCACCAAAGCCGCGTCCTTTACCAGTGTATACCCCATCGGGGACTGAGGAAAAATCAATGCCAGCGCTTTCCGACAGACCGGCAAAGTCTCCAACCAAGTTTACAGCCTTGCGCACACTGCCGATTACCGCCATTGAAGAGGAGGTAGCTCCGGAAATAGCATCTACATCCTCACCGGGCACAAAGGCCGAGTCCAGTCCCTTGCCGACGAATTGTGCTAGGTAGCCTTGGTCGGCCACTTTACTGCCGAGACCAGGGGTCTCAGAATGACTAAAGATCAAGACACCGTTAACAGTGGCTTGAGAATCCATACCCACTAGTATGTCGATGCCATCAGAACTGTATCCCTGCCCTGTCAGCCGTACCACGTAACCAACTACTTCACCCTTTGTCTTACCCAGCCAAAGGGGAAATTCTGTTCCCTCTTGAACTTCAAATTCATCGGCGTCAAGAACTTGGGCCAGTTTATCGTACAGGCGCTTTTCGGAATTGGCAGCGATGGTATCTGCAGTAAGCATGTTTACTCCTGCCAGTAAGCCTGCTGAGATGGCGGAGATAAGGCCAAGAACTACAATCATTTTTACAGTTGTATTCATGAACCCTTCACCTCTCCGAAGGTTTTTGGTACAGTATAGCGGTCGATTAAGGGAACCAACGCATTCATAAAGAGAATGGCATAGGTAACCCCCTCTGGGGCGCTGGCATATTTACGGACAAACATGGTTATTAAGCCGAGGCCAATGCCGAAAATCAGGCGGCCTTTCTTGGTGGTAGGTGATGTGACCATGTCTGTGGCCATAAATACCGCCCCAAATAGCATGCCCCCTGCCAACAAGTTAAAAGCCACATCCTGCATAGAAAACTGACTGCTAAGAAAGGAGAAGACGGCGGCAGTTCCCAGGTAACCTACAGGTATGCGCCAGTCAATATGTCCTTTTAGCAATAGATATAGCCCCCCAACAATAATTGCCAGGGCAGAAGTTTCACCCAGGCAGCCGCCGATATTGCCTAGGAACATTTCCAACAGAGAATGTTCAGCACCCCCCAGAGGGGTGGCCCCAGAAGTTAAATCTGCGAACCAAGTACCGAAATTTAAGGGGTTACTCCAGGTGGTCATTATCGAAGGCCAGGCCATAAAGACAAAGGCCCTGGCAACAAGAGCCGGGTTGAAGATATTGTTGCCAATGCCCCCATAGGCCTGCTTGGCTAAAAGAATTGCAACGGCATTTGCAATAACAACTAACCAAAGTGGAGCTGTAGGCGGCATAATTAATGCAATGAGAAGACCGGTGACAGCAGCACTGCCGTCCCGGATTCCCAATGCATGTTTCATACCCTTGTGGCGGATGGCCATAAAGAGCCCTTCCACCAGCATTGCAGAAACTATGGAAACCACTATTATGGTAAGGGCATTAAGGCCGTAGTAGTAAATAGATACAAGTGAAACCGGAATCAAAGCGATAACTACATCCCACATTATGCTGCTTACAGACTTTCCTCCCAGAATATGAGGAGATGGGCCTGTTAAGAGTTTATCCGACATTGATAATCCCTCCCACCAGCTACTTACGGCGTCGGCGTTGAATGCGATTCTTGGCCGTTTGAATGTATTTGACAATCGGTATCCTTGAGGGGCAGACATATGAACAACAGCCGCACTCAATACAGTTAAAGAGGTGGTATTGCTCCGCCAAGTCTAGCTTGCCTTTTTTGGAATATCTGGCAAGATAATTTGGCAAAAGTTTTTGAGGACAGGAGTCTACACAACTGGCACAGCTTATGCAAGTCCTCTCCTCATATTCCCTGACTTCCCTTTCAGTAAAGGCCAATATTCCAGAAGTGCCCTTAGTAATAGGTGAATCCAAGTCAGCAACAGTCTTACCCATCATGGGACCACCATTGATTACTTTGATAGCATCGGGGTCAAGGCCACCACAAAAATCAATTAGTTCTGCAATAGGGGTGCCAAGGCGCACCCGAACATTATTGGGTTGGGCTACGGCTCCAGATACTGTCACCACTCTGTCAATTAGGGGCCGGCCCAGGTTGACAGCCTGATGCACAGCAACAGCAGTGGCAACATTGCTGACGACAAATCCTAGATCTAAGGGCAATCCCCCAACGGGGACTTCTTTTCCTGTCAAAGTCTTAATGAGCTGTCGCTCCCCACCTTGAGGGTAGCGGACAGGTACCGAAGCGACGCTAATAGTAGAATGGGCCTGGACGATATCTGTCAAGTGGGCAATGGCATCGGGTTTATTTGCTTCGATGCCAATAATGGCATCCTTGGCACCGCAGGCCTCCATTAAGAGTAAAACGCCCTGAATGAGATCTTCCCCTTGCTCCAGCATCAGCCGGTGGTCGGTGGTAAGAAAGGGTTCGCACTCAGCACCATTGACAATCAGGGTGTTGATGCTTTTTCCTTCCGGGGGAGTCAACTTAACCTGTGTGGGGAAAGTTGCACCACCCATACCTACAATCCCCGCGTCGCGAATCAGCTGACGTAACTGTTCAGGTGAAGAATAGTCCTGTTTTTGTCCCTTAAATTCCGAATTAGAGGAATCACAGGCAATGTCTATTCCCAGGGCATCGACTGCGGTTACTTCCCCAGAAACACTGGCAATAATGGGGGCCGCAACAAAGGCATCGGTGTCAGCAATCTTTTGTCCGATTGTCACCTTATCCCCTGGAGCCACCAAGGGGTTGCAGGGAGGCCCTAAATGTTGTGAAAGCAGCAGCCTCACTTTTTTCGCTAGGGGCATATCAATTATGGGTTTCTCAGCAGTCAATTCCTTGTTGTACTTAGGATGAATACCCCCTGGAAATTTTTTCATAATCATCACCCCACACTAGTATTAAGTAGAGCGCATCCCTAAAAGGTGGTTATCTTAGTAAACTGGCGCCAGGGATGCCGGGCTTGGTCATCTCCTGGGGGTTAAGGATAATGTCAAGTTCTTCTTCACTTAACATACCCTTCTCCAGGACAATTTCCCGAATAGGTCTGCCTGTGGTAATGGCCTCTTTGGCAATTATAGTGGCCGTCTCATAGCCTACATGAGGATTGATGGCAGTAATAATGCCAACGCTTTGCTCCACCATTTGCCGGCAACGCTGGACATTAGCAGTAATCCCCCTGACACATTTCTTGGCAAATACCTGAACAACATTACTTAGAATATCCAAAGACTGTAGGAGGTTATATGTCAACACAGGTTCCATGACATTGAGCTCCAATTGACCTGCTTCAGAAGCTAAAGTTACAGTCAGGTCATTGCCGATGACCTGAAAAGCTACTTGGTTAACGACTTCCGCCATAACAGGATTGACCTTACCCGGCATGATGGAAGAACCAGGTTGCATTGCTGGCAAGTTAATTTCATTTAAGCCACAACGGGGCCCAGAGGCCAATAGCCTTAAATCATTGGCCATCTTTGAAAGGTTTACCGCGCATATTTTCAAGGAAGCTGAAAGAGCTACATAGACATCGGTGTTTTGGGTGGCATCTACCATATTGCTTGTCGCCACCAATTTAAGCTTGGTATTGGCAGCTAGGATTTTTGCAACCACCTCAATATAATCTACATCGGCATTAAGACCGGTCCCCACTGCGGTGGCCCCCATGGATATAGTCTGTAGGCCAGCAGCGGCAGTTTGAATCCGTTTGATGTCCCTGCGGATAACGCAGGCCCATGCTCCAAATTCTTGTCCCAGGCGAATGGGAACCGCATCCTGCAAGTGGGTGCGTCCCATCTTGATGATGCCGTCAAATTCCTGTTCTTTTTCTTCAAGAGCTTGTCCCAGGCCTAAAAGTGATTGAACCAAGGTTTCAGCAAGTTTAAGAGCGGAGATTTTGATGGCTGTGGGGAAGGCATCATTGGTAGATTGTGCCATATTGACGTGGGTATTAGGAGAAACTAATAGGTAATCCCCCTTCTCTCCCCCTAGCATTTCAATAGCACGGTTGGCCACCACTTCATTGGCATTCATATTACAAGAAGTGCCGGCTCCTCCCTGAATGACATCAACTACAAATTGATCAATAAATTTTCCGTCGAGAATTTCATCACATGCTGCGACAATAGCGTTGCCAATTTTGGGATTTAACCGCTTTACCTTAACATTTGCTTGAGCAGCAGCCTTTTTTACATGTGCCAGAGCTAGCACTAACTCCCGGTGAGGTTTATAACCTGTAATTGGAAAGTTCTCTAAAGCCCTGATTGTCTGGATCCCATAGTAAACATCCTGGGGGACTTCCCTGTCTCCTAATAGATCACGTTCCCGTCTGAAAGGTACCACCACGAATCCTCCCTTGATATTAAACCTTTAATTGCTCCGACTGCAAATCACAAATCCTTCCACTCATTTTATAGTTGCAAATAATATGCTAAAGCTTGGAGTTCCGCCGTGACATCTGAGTTTTGTACACGAACAGCATCTGGCACATTAAGTAGCACCGGTGCAAAGTTTAAAATTGCCTTAATGCCTGCAGCCACTAATATATCGCATACAGACTGAGCAGCAGCAACCGGAACCGCGATAATAGCCATTTTGATATCCTGTTCGCGGACATAGCCCACTAATTCTTCCATGGGTCTTACTTCAAATGAACCATGGACTTGACCAATTTTTGAAGGGTGTCCGTCAAACAAGCCGACAATTTTTGTTGTAGTTTGCTGATAACGATTATAGCGGCACAGCGCCGCACCCAAATTGCCAACGCCAACTAACACTATAGGTATTTCCTTGTCCAGTCCCAAGATTCCCGACAATTTTTCGGATAGATCCGCTACAAGGTACCCTTTGCCCTTAATGCCAAAATCTCCAAAAATAGATAAGTCCTTGCGGATTTGGGCGGGATTTAAATTAAGGTCATGGCCCATCTGCTGGGATGATACTGAATCTACATCATAAAATTTCAGTTGTTGGAGATAGCGGAGGTAAACAGGCAGCCTGCGAATAACTACATCTGGTATCCTTTGGGACTTAATGTTCAAATATCAATCCCCCCTTAATGAGTATACATCCCAAAAAATTTTAACATGATAGAGGTTTTACTTCAACAAAATCTGGCTGTATTTCACTTGAAGCCAGAAAATAACTCTGTTCTTGGCATAATTTAGTTGATTTTTTTGACTTTATGCTGTCGGCCCTCATGGTCGATTATATAATCTTCGGACCAAATCAGCTGGGAAACAGGCACCACCTCAAGGTTGCGTTCCTTAAAATCATCTAAAACCATGGGCAAAGCTTCTGTAATATACTTGGCATTATTGTGAAAGAGAACAATGGAACCTGTTTGGACCTTCTCAGTTACCCGGAGGATAATATCCCCTGCCCCCCGCTCTTTCCAGTCCAGGGAATCCACATCCCATTGGATAGTGAAATAGCCCAACCCGGCAATTGTCGACAGCATATTTGGAGAATAATGGCCAAAGGGCGGTCGAAAGAGCTTTGCCTCAAAACCTGTTACGCTTTTAATGGTCTCGTGGGTGGACATAATTTCCCCTTCAATATCTCCAGCTGAGAGATTGCCCATTTCTGGATGACTTGCAGAATGGTTGCCTATTTCATGGCCCCGGTTGACAATCTCCCGGGCAACCTCCGGGTTGTCTTCCACCCAGAATTTTACCACAAAGAAAGTGGTTTTGATATTATATTCGTCCAAAATATCTAGGATGCTCCTAGTATACTCGCTGCCCCAGGCTGCATCGAAGGAAATGGCAATTTTGTTATCATCTCTGGCCACCGAATATATCGGGGTCTTGGTAGCAATGGGGGTATTTGGAATGCTGGGGACATTTGGTCCACCCGGGGCAACAGGCACTTCTGTCCCCCTATTGCAACCCACAAAAATAAGGAAAACAAGGAATACCCACACCGATCTTTTCACAATCTCCCCCCTATTTTAATCGAGCCAACGCCCGTTCTAATAATTGGTTGGCTTTGCCGTAATCGCTTCCTCCCTGATCTACCACTTGGCGTAGGAGCCTAATGGCAGGCTTATATTCCTTAAGATAGTAATAACTTGCTCCCCGTAGCCAGGCATGCTCAAGCTTATTCTTCCCGTTTCCAGGAGACCGCAACCCCGTTAGCACCATTTTCCAGTCCCTTTGCTGAAAATAGGCCTCAGCAGCTACAGTCCGCCATGTACCCTGGGGACGGGATGGACAGTAATGAAGAGCAGCCTTGGGTTCTCTTTGTCCCAGCAAAGCAACAGCTAAAAGGAAATCCCTTTCCTCGCCAGGCCCCAGTTCCTCCAGCCATTGCCTAGCCAATTCCCAGTGGGACCCCGCGAAAAATACACCCACGAACTGCCACCAAAATTTGCTCCCAGGTGCTAAAGGACCGGCATAATGTAAAGCTTCCTCCCACTTCCCTCTTTTCAATGACCCAGTAGCCTTAGCACGCTTGTATAGCTGGCACCAATTTTTAATTGCCATACAGATAAAACTCCATAGCCCGACTATCGCAAGAACTATGATTCCCGGGATTACTAGCCCCAGCAATAGCATAATAATTCCCAATAGCAGCACCGCCCCCCGCCAACTGTTACCCTGCGCCAGGTCTTCTAGCGCTATTAGGGAATTTCTTTTTGTCTCAGCTTCTACATCTCCACCCCGAAATCTACAGCGAATACTAGCCACCCTTCCACCCCCTCCGCTAATAGATATTCCCCCTGGGGGGAAATTACGCCAAAAAAAATGATTCTCGGTTAGAGAATCATCCTAGACATATATTATTAGGTGAGAATAGAAAGGGGGACAACTGGCCAATCCTTAGAAGCAGATTGTCAATTCTTTCACTGCCTTGGCCAGTCTAGCAGGGACAAGACCAAACTTTTCGGCAGTGGTCTCTAAGTTCTCCAGCCCTTGGACAAACACCAGCAAAGCCGCTGTCCATAACTGTCGATTCCGGATAGGGGTCCTGGATCTTAGCCAGTAGGATGTCCAACACTCATTGACCATAGCCTGGGCTAAGTAACCGTAATCCTGCTCTTGAAGGATTCCCATTATCTCCTCCAGAACAGCGGCGGCACCAAGGGACAACTCCTTGTGCCATTCAAGGCTTTGCCAGGGCACTATACCCTGCTCCAGCAGAATATTATATATTTCCTGCTGCCACCTCCCCACTCCCCGCCAGACGGAGGAACTAAGCAGGTCAGTTAACTGAGAGCAGTTGGAGTCCAAGGCAGCGGTGCATAACCTACGTCGGGCCAGGGTGCTACAGTGCTCCATTACCCATAGTAGCTGGGGCCACACAGCTGGGTTTTCTAGGGCCTTTATATCCTTAGGGCTTGCATTTCCTTCGATAATTCCGGCAATAGCATCATTAGGGGTGCGTAAATGATAGGGAATCTTGCCCTTGCCACCCTCACAATACTTTCGATAAATAGTATAAGGACTCTGAGGTTCCAGTTTATTAGCTTGCTCAAAAATCCGGGCAGCCTCTGCCAAGTACCCGCAATTATAGGTAGCTATACCCAACAGGAGCAATACTTCATAAGTGTAACTACTTTCTCGCAGCTCCCGCAAGAGATGCATTGCCCGCCGATCCATCCCCATGAGACCATAAGTAGTGGCCAGTTTCAGCATCTCATCGGGATTGTCGCTCCAGAGGCCATGGAGAACTTGGACTTGCCTGCGCAGGGCTACTTCATCATTGACAAAGTGAAGGAAGGCTGCAAGATTACAATTGGCAAACACATTTTGCGCCTGCCTTTCCAGCACCTCCCGGGTCACTGCAATGGCCTTGTCGATTTCTCCCAATTGAAACCAGATGAGGGCTAAGTTATTTCGAGGAACAGTGAGTTCAGGCTCAAGATCACAGGCTTTGGCAAAGCATTTAATTGCTTCCTGAAATTCACCGAGACTTGTTAGCTCTATTCCCTGGAGACAAAGATCCTCAATTTTTTTTCGTTTGTTTTCACTGAGCATTGGTAAATCAGTGTGCAAGTAATCCAAAATTTCTTCCGCTTGCCAACTGTAATCACCCTCTGGATCTTGCTCAAGATATTTGCGCAAATAGTAACTTGCTTCCCGGTATTGCTGCTGCTGGCCAAAATTCATCGCCAACCAAAACCAACTTTCACTTAAGCCAGGGTTTCTCTCCTTGACAATCCCTTGAAGTATCTTGGTAGACCTTTGGTAATGGCCCAGTTCGCTGAGAAGACAGGCCAAATTAAACTGATTGGCGGGATTAGCAGGGTCCACTGCTGCCGCCCGCTCATAATAATTCAAAGCCCTGTCCAAGTTGTTTTTATCATAATAGTAGCTTCCTAGCCGAAAATACAGCTTGGAACCTTTGTTAAAATCAATTAGTTTTCCTGCCATTAAAATCCCACCCTTCCTGGGAAATGCTAACCTATTTTAGCAAACTCAAGGGCCCTTGACAATAGCTTTCTCTATAGGGATTGTAACATAGTCAATATACTATTTTAAGACTAAAAAAAACAACGACCACACAAAAAAGGTTGATCTTTTTTCCGGTCGTTGTTCTTGGTTATTGGGATGAGGAAACAGCCTCCTGAAGCCTGCGGATTTTCTCGCTATAATCTAAACCATCTAAATCATTGCTGTCAATGTGAATGGGATTATTCTCCCCATAATTAATGCGAAAGCGACACTGAGGATTGGCTAGTACCAAAGTAATAACAGAAGAAGCCATATCTCCATCAGGTGGCAAATCCCAATGGCCGGCAGTAAATACACTGACTAATACTAGCCCTTGAGGCTTTGCCGATACCACCTTTATCCATCCCTCACATAGCTGGGTGAGCTGTTCCAGCAAGCCTAGGCCAAATCCTACTCGGCGGGTGGTGCGAGTCGTATAAAAGGGGCTAAGGGCCTCCTGGGGTTTAATTCCCCTCAAGCCATGGCCGTTATCGACGATGACCAGGGCTTTCTTGGCTCCTTTAGTGACCAAAGAAATGATAATGTCATCGGCACCGGCGTTCAAAGAGTTTTCCGTCAAGTCCAGAATGTGCAGGGAAAAATCATTCATCAGCTCTTACCCCTCTTCCGCTAGATCTAGATCATGGGCGGCAATGACCTTAACTACATCATAGGCCTGTTTGCCCGTTACGAATAAGGGAATTCCCTCCTCTTCTGCTCGCTTGACAGTCTCCGGGTCGGGTTTGCCACCGCCAACAATAATTACAGCGGCCAATTCCTTTAACAAAGCTACGGCTATAATATTTGGATGAATGTGGTGGCAAATCCAGATCTGATCTTTTTTAGCGGTTGCGATGGCAAAGCTCAAGACATCGCAGATAATGCAACCCTGAAAGGCGATTTCTTGTCCCGATCCCCATGCTGGTTCAGCAAAAGATAGCTTAATGTGATTCATTTTTCTGCCCCCAAGCTCACTTGCATAGTCACTATTGTACCGCCCTGGGGCTTATTCTGTATGCCCAGGAAATCCACGCACCTGTTAATATTGGGCAAACCCATGCCTGCGCCAAATCCGATTTCACGAATTTCATCGCCTGCAGTAGAATATCCCTCCTGCATAGCCAGCTGTAAGTTAGGAATACCTGGGCCATTATCCTCGGCCACAAGCTGAATATATTCAAAGTCAATTTCCAGGGCAAGGGTCCCCCCCTGGCCGTGAATAACCATGTTCATTTCCGCCTCATAGGCGGCAATAGCAACCCTGCGCACAAGCTGTTGTTCATACCCATAGTCCATTAAGAGCTTGCGCACATCACTGGCGGCTTTGCCGGCATGCTGGAAATCGAACTTCTGCACATAAAATTCTTTTTTACATAGGGTGGCAGACATTGTTGACACACTCCACATCTTTACTGCAAGGCAGCATGCCAACCTGGTACAAGCGTCCGCAGCTTTCAAACATAGTTAATTTCGTTTGCAGTATAGGAATCCTAGAGGCACAAGCTAAATCCAGCAGGGACTGATCCACTGTCTTCCCTCTTACCACTATTATGCCAGCCAGTTCTGCCACTTCGGCGGTACGCACTACCTGAAGGTTAAAAAGGCCAGTGAGCAATAATGTATGGGGTCGGGTAAAGGCGAGGACATCACTTAACAAGTCCGCCCCATAGGCACAATAAACTTCTCGAGAGAGATCCAGTGTTGGAGTTAGGATCCGGGCGTCGACTTTTGAAGCTACTTCATATAAATTCAATACGGTCAGTCCTCCCCCGTTATGTGAAAAATTTCACTTCGCATGGTGTTTATTGGGGCCCAGTCAACAAGGCTAGTCCCTGAAATGTATTATACCACATGGGACAAGACGTGGAAAGAGCTTATCTAATTATTCAGTTCTCGCCAAGTGTGCGCTTGCCTCTCGGACGGCAGCAAAAGAACCTGTAACGCAAATAACATCAGCCTGGGGAATTGCTGCCTCAATAGCTGCCCCTATCGAAGGAGCCTTAATTCCCTGGACCAAGCCCCCGGGATCGTAGCTGCGGGGTTCCCGGACAGGGGCCAAATATATCCTACTAGTTTTTGCATGCATTAGTGCCAGCATCTCAGTTACATTCTTATCTGCCAAAAAACCCGCTACTATTGCTAGTCTCCCTCCGGGAAAGTGCCGGGCAATGGCTGCCAATAAGTTAGCTATAGATTCCGGGGTATGGGCCACATCTAAGACATAGGTAGGCTTGCCGGGTATAACATGAAAACGTCCCGGCATCCTAGGGGAATTTAGTATCCCTTGAATAATTGCCTCCCTGGTAATTCCGGGAAAGAAGGTGGCCAGACAGGCCGCCAATGCGACATTAATCCCTTCAGCCGGGGATGAAAAATCAGCCTCAATGGGCAAGCTCATACTTGGCAGGTACAAAACACCTTTTTGCCAAGCAAAATCAGCGGGAAAAGAATAAACCGGGGCCCCAAAGAGTTCAGCTCGAGCTTTCAGTTCCACCAATGCCTCTCCCTGTGTCGCCGTAACTAGGGGAGTCTCGGGCTTAATTATCCCGGCTTTTTCTCTGGCAATTTCCTGGAGAGTACTTCCTAAGATGCCTTGATGCTCCAGACTTATCGAGGTGACGCAAGTGGCCAGGGGGTGCCGGAAGATATTGCCGGCGTCTAGTCTTCCCCCCAGCCCTGCTTCCAGGACCACTGCCTGGGCCCCTTGGTCCCAAAACCACATTAGAGCAGCCGCTAAAATTACCTCACCGAAAATCCATGTGCCATATTTCCTGGGTAATTTTGGCAACCCCCGCTGTATCCTGGCCACGTAGTCCTCTAGTTCTTCCCCAATATCCATACCTTGAAAATTCACCCGCTCAGTGATGCTATGCAAATGGGGAGAGGTCAACCGACCACAGGGGATTCCCCCAGCAGTGAGAATGTAAGATAGTGTAGTGGCCACTGTACCCTTGCCTTTGCTGCCGGCAATATAGGACACCTGAAATTCCTTCCACCGGGGCACAAACTTATTAAATAGCAACCAGACCCTGTATAGATTGTATTTCAGTACGCTAAACCGCGGGAGCCCTTGTAGCCAAAGAAGGGATTTATGCATCCTGGTTGGCAGTCTTCATCTGCCCCAAACGCTCCAAGACTTGTTCACGCTGGTTTTGGTACTCGGCTAGCTTAACTTTTTCGCTGTCAATTACAGTCTGGGGGGCTTTATTGATGAAGCCTGCGTTTGCCAATTTTTTTTCAAGGCGCTCAACTTCCCCATCCAATCGAGCCTTTTCCTTTTCCAGACGTCGGATCTCTTGGTCCATATCGATGATATCTTTCAGGGGAATCAATAGTTCCCCAAAACTCAGGGTCCTACTTACTGCTTCTTTGGGCTTCTCTTCTTGAACCAGGACCTTGAATTCACTGGCCCGGGCTAAATGGCAGACCAAGGGAGCCAGTTCAGCATACCCCCTGTCATCCTCTACCCAGAGCCAGGCAGGGATCTTTTTGCCGGGGTTAATATTAAGTTCACTGCGAATATTGCGCACCGCCCACACCAGTTCCATTACTCTCTCAAATTGGCTGCCATCGAAAGTCCCGGCAGCTTTTGGCCAGACAGAAAAAGCGATGGAGCCCTCCTCCAGCTGCTGCCATATCTCTTCAGTAATAAAGGGCATAATTGGATGGAGCAATTGTAGTGAACCAGTAAGAACCTTTTTCAAAACAGCCTGAGTCATATTGCGCTGGTCCTCATTCCCAGCAAGCCCCAGTTTGGCCGCCTCAATGTACCAGTCGCAGAATTCGTTCCATAGAAAGTCGTAGATTGTGCGCGCGGCTTCTCCCAGCTCATACTTCTCCAGATTTTCAGTGACACCGATTATTGCGGCATTGTATTTCTCCATAATCCAACGAGAGGGAATATCCGAATCCTGTAAATCAGGCCCTTGGCTGCCTCCATCGAGATTCATCAGGACGAAACGAGCGGCATTCCAAATTTTATTGGCGAAATTGCGGCTGGATTCTACCTTGTCCTGCTGGAAACGGATGTCATTCCCGGGGGCAACCCCAGTAAGCAAAGAAAAGCGCAGTGTATCGGCACCATATTCTTTGATGATATCCAGAGGATCAATGCCATTGTTAAGGGACTTGCTCATCTTCCTTCCCTGTTCATCACGGACCAGTCCGTGGATATAGACATCCTTAAAGGGTGCCTGACCGGTAAACTCCAAGGAGGTAAAGATCATCCGCGCCACCCAGAAGAAAATGATGTCATAACCAGTGATTAAGACGCTTGTGGGGAAATAATGCTTGTAATCCGAGGTCTCCTCCGGCCAACCCATAGTGGAAAAGGGCCACAGGGCAGAACTAAACCAAGTATCCAAGACATCGGGGTCCTGAACCAGCTCTCCTCCACATTTTGGGCAGCAGGAAGGATCCTCTCTAGCCACAATGGTCTCGCCGCATTGGCAATACCAGGCAGGAATCCTGTGTCCCCACCACAACTGCCGGGAAATACACCAGTCCCGAATTTTTTCCAGCCAGTTAAAATATATCCGCTCAAAGCGACGGGGGACAAATTGTACATCGCCGCGGCTCACGGCCTCGATTGCCGGTTGAGCCAGTGGCTTCATCTTCACAAACCACTGCTTGGAAACCAAGGGCTCCACCACCGTAGAGCAGCGATGACAGTGGCCGCTGGCGCTGACATGGGCCTCAGTCTTAAGAAGGGCACCCTGGGCCTCTAAGTCTGCCACCAGGACCTCCCGACATTGATAGCGCTCCATGCAGGCATATTTACCGGTGTCAGCAGTCATCTTGCCCTCACTATCGATAACCTTCACCTGAGGCAGCTGATGACGCAAGCCCATTTCATAGTCATTAGGGTCATGAGCAGGAGTAACTTTTACCGCCCCTGTGCCGAACTCGACATCCACATAGTCATCGGCAATAATTGGCACCAAGCGTCCAGTTAAAGGCAACTTAATTTCCTTACCCACCAAGCCCGCATAGCGTTGGTCCTGAGGGTTAACCGCCACGGCGGTATCTCCTAGCATTGTCTCCGGGCGAGTAGTGGCAACCACAACATGACCACTGCCATCAGCCAAGGGATATTTTAGATGCCAAAGGGAGGACTCGGCGTCCTCATGTTCCACTTCGATATCCGACAGGGCGGTCTGGCAACGGGGGCACCAGTTTACAATGTATTCCCCCTGATAAATCAAACCCTTTTCATACAAGCTCACGAAAACTTCCCTTACTGCCTTAGAGCAGCCTTCATCCAGGGTAAAGCGTTCCCGAGACCAGTCACAGGAAACTCCCATTTCCTCCATCTGGGATACAATCCGGGCGTGGTACTTATCTTTCCATTTCCACACCTGGGAGACAAACTCTTCCCTGCCAAGATCATGGCGACTAAGGCCTTCTTGTCGCAGTTTCTCTTCCACCTTGATCTGAGTAGCAATGCCTGCATGGTCAGTTCCCGGCAGCCATAAGCTTGCATATCCCTCCATACGCTTCCACCGGACCAGGACATCCGGGAGGGTGCAATCCAAGGCGTGGCCCATGTGGAGAGCACCGGTGACATTTGGGGGCGGCATGACAATTGAAAAAGTCTCCCCAGCAGGTGCATCCGGGGCAGTAAACTTCCCCTGCCAATATTTTCGGATTCGAGGTTCAATTTCCCCGGGGGTATAGGCAGTATTCATGTTGTTCTCCATAGTAAAACCTCCTTAAAATAAATAGCATTCGCCCATAAGGGCGAATGCTCGCGGTACCACCTTAATTTCCAAAATAACTGGAATCTCCTGAAATAACGGGTCCAAAACCCGGCGCCAGTGGCGCGGCTCCAGAGCGACCTTCACATGCCTGTTCCGTGAGAACTTTCAGCCAAGGGTTCTCCTTTCTGGTTCGGCGGGGCATCCTACTCCTCTCCATCTAAGCCTTTAAGCATATTCGATTGCATGTATAATACAGCATTCAGAGGAGCTAGTCAAGGGAACTAATAGAAATACCTGCTTCCTGGGAACGGTACTTTGCAAGAATACCTGCCACCTTGCTGGGGGTAACCCGGCCATAGATGTCATCATTGACCATTATTACCGGCGCATGACTACAGGCACCAAAGCAGGGAACTGACCCTAGGGTAAATGTACCGTCTCTGGTAGTCTCTCCAATGGAGATGTCAAGTTCTTCAGTAATGCGAGCCAGGACCTGAGGCGCACCCATAATGTGGCAGACAGTGCCGGTGCAAACCCGTACTAGGTTTCTGCCCCTGGGTTGCGTGTTGAAATGGGCATAGTAGGAAACCATGCCATATACCTCGGAATAGGGCCGACCTAAGTGTTTGGAAATATACTCAAGTACTTCTTCCGGCAAGTAGCCAAACAGATCCTGGGCGTCCTGCAGCACATTCAGCAGCGCTCCGTCCTGACCGTCGTAACGAGCCAGGATTCCAGACAGTTGGGATTCTCGACAGTTGCACCTTTCCACTCTACGCCCCCCTTTTCGAATAATTCAGCAAGGGTTTGAATTGTTTATAGTTATTATACCATAGTATTTTCCTGGATTTCTTAGTCATAAGAAATTGCTATGGTACATAAAAAAAACAGGGCATAGCCCTGTTTAAAATAGTTCTTTTCTTCCGGAACGTGCAATAAGCTTTGCGGCAATAACAGCAATAATCCCTCCGGCAATTCCGGTAATGAGTTGAGGTAACTGCATGGCCTTAGCGGCAACTGCTGGCACCTCAACTATATAATTCACTGCCAGACTTAGGAGGAGAAACTTCACTACCGCTCCCCCAAGGGTACCTACTGCTGACCCCAGGACCTTTTTGCCTAAGAGCTTGCGTCCCAGGTAAAAGCAGAAGACGTAGGCGCCATTGCTCAGCATAATAAAGGGAATTAAGGTGGGAGCCCCAAGTATCCCAACCAAGGAGGCGATCAAGGGGGTAACCAACCCCACCAGTATGCCGGCGATGGGTCCCACAAATAGGGCTGACAGCAGTAGCATGCAGTTTACCAAAGGACCGGTAACGGGTTGAGGCATCCTTAGTGCCTGAATGGACACTGTAATGGCAATGAAGAGGGCGGTAAGGACAAGCCTCCGCAGATGGTTATCCTTCATTGGATACTCTATATATCCTGGGGAGTATAGCTGGTATGCAACAGATGATGAGACTTTTCTCCCAAGGGCTTTTTAAGGAATTCTTTATACAGTTCTTGAACAGCGGGGTTTTCATGGGATTTACGCCGGGGCAGGCCTAAATCTGCCTTGTAAATAGCTTCCATCCTCTTTTGCCTGGTCTCTGGAGATGAAAGTCTTGGCTGGCCACCGCCGCCGATGCAGCCACCGGGACAGGCCATGATTTCAACAAAATGATAGTCTAGTTCTTTTGTCTTCAGGCCTTCCATAATCTTCTGGGCGTTGCCCAATCCATTGGCAACAGCTACCTTTAGTTTGTGCTCACCTAAGGTAAGTTCAGCTTCCTTAATTCCCTCTAAGCCCCGGACAGCTTTAAAGTCCAAGTTGTCTAACTCCTTGCCGGTGACAACCTCACTGAGAGTTCTAAGGGCAGCTTCCATGACCCCTCCAGAGGAGCCAAAGATAACGCCAGCGCCGGTTCCCTCGCCAAAGGGTTCGTCAAATTGAGAATCCTCGAGGTTCTTCCAGTCGATTCCAGCCTCTTTAATTAAGAGCCCTAATTCCCTGGTTGTCAGGACTGCGTCTACATCCTGGTAGCCGGAGCTGTTCATTTCTGGCCGGTTTGCTTCATACTTTTTCGCAGTGCAGGGCATGGCGGAAACGGTATAAATTGTTGCGGGGTCGATATTGAATTTCTCGGCATAGTAGGTTTTTATCACTGCCCCAAACATTTGCTGGGGAGATTTACAGCTAGATACATTGTCCAGAAACTCAGGGTAAAAGGTCTCAATATAGTTGACCCAACCAGGGCTACAAGAGGTAAGCAAGGGCAGCTTGCCATTCTCTGTCAAACGCTGCAGGAATTCATGTCCTTCTTCCATAATGGTAAGGTCGGCGGTAAAGTCGGTGTCAAAGACTTTATCGAATCCCACCTTGCGCAGTGCGCTCACCATCTTCTTGGTGACAATTGTGCCGGGTTCTTCCCCCAATTCTTCCCCTAGGGAAACCCTAATAGCGGGTGCTGTCTGGATGACCACATGCTTTTCTGGGTCATTTAGAGCATCCCAGACTTCCCGGAGGTTATAGCGTTCAGTTAACGCCCCAGTTGGGCATACATTGACACACTGACCGCAAAAGACACAGGGCGAATCTGCCAGGCCCCTATCAAAGGCGGTTCCCACAGTAGTGCCTATGCCGCGGTTTATCATGCTGATAGCCGAGACTTTTTGCACTTCATTACAGACACTGACGCATCTCCGGCAAAGAATGCATTTAGATTGATCTCTAATGATGGAAGGATTGGAGTCATCTAAAGGAAGATCCTTAACGGGAGCGCCAAAATCAACTTTCTTGATACCCATTTTGTCTGCCAGCGTACGCAGTTCGCAATCGCCATTTCTATCACAGGTCAGACAATCCTTAGGATGGGTGGCGAGAATTAGGTTCATTACCATTTCCCTGGCTTCTCGGGCCTTAGGGGAATTTGTCATGACTTCCATTCCCTCAGTAACCTTGGTGATACAGGAAGGAATAAGATTTCTAGCTCCCTTGACTTCCACTACACAGACCCGGCAGACGCCGATTTCATTGGTGTCCTTAAGATGGCATAGGGTGGGAATTTCTATGCCTATCTGTCTTGCTGCATCTACAATTGTGGTATCTTCAGGCACAGTTAAATGCTGGCCGTTGATGGTAAGGTTAATATTCTTAGTCATTTTCCCTCTCCTCCTTTCGCTATTTCTTGACAATAGCGTTGAACTTACAGGCTTGCGCGCAAGCTCCGCATTTGATGCACTTGGCAGGGTCAATCTTATGGGGTTTCTTTACTTCCCCACTGATGGCGTTCACCGGGCAGACACGAGCACAGGCTGTGCAGCCAATACACTTGTCTTCAAGGATACTGTAGCTCGCCAAGGCGGTACATACGCCGGCAGGACATCTCTTTTCCTTGATATGTGCTTCATATTCATCCCGGAAGTATCTCAATGTTGCAAGTACAGGGTTCGGAGCTGTCTGGCCCAAACCGCAAAGGGATGTTGACTTAATTGTCTTTGCCAAAGACTCCAGGAGTTCAATATCTCCCTCTTTGCCCTCACCTTTTGTAATCCTCTCCAGGATATCTAACATAATCTTTGTGCCTTCCCGACAGGGGGTGCACTTGCCACAGGATTCCATCTGGGTAAAGTTTAAGAAGAATCGGGCCAGTTCAACCATGCAGGTATCTTCGTCCATAACTACCAAGCCGCCGGAACCCATCATGGCGCCGGCACTGATCAGGGAATCATAGTCGATGGGCAAGTCCAATAATTGTTCCGGAATACAACCCCCGGAAGGACCACCAATCTGGACGGCCTTGAACTTCTTATCGTCAATAATGCCGCCGCCGATTTCAAAAATAATTTCTCGCAGGGTAAGGCCCATGGTGACTTCGGCCAAGCCGGTATTTTTTACTTTTCCGGTGAGAGCAAAGACCTTGGTGCCCTTACTTTTTTCTGTTCCCATGCCTGCATACCATTGACTTCCCTTGGCGATAATCCTAGGCACATTGGCAAAGGTCTCCACGTTGTTGACATTAGAGGGTTTTCCCCAAAGGCCTTTATTGGCAGGGAATGGCGGCCGCACTCGGGGCTCTCCTCTTCTTCCCTCAATTGAGGCAATTAAAGCGGTTTCTTCGCCACAGACGAAGGCTCCTGCCCCTTCTTTAATATTCAGCTTAAAGTTGAAGCCTGAACCGAAAATATCTTTCCCCAGCAATCCCAGTTCATGGGCTTGGGCAATGGCAATCTGCAACCTCTTGATTGCCAAAGGATATTCGGCCCGAACATAGATATAGCCCTCATCAGAACCAATGGCATAAGCTGCGATAGCCATACCTTCGATAAGAGCATGGGGGTCACCCTCCAACACGCTGCGGTCCATAAATGCACCGGGGTCACCTTCGTCAGCATTGCAGATGACATATTTCTTGTCCCCTTTGGCATCCCGGGCAAATTGCCATTTCAAGCCAGTGGGGAACCCGCCACCGCCGCGACCTCTGAGACCTGATGCTTTGACTTCGTCGATAACCTGTTCAGGAGTCATCTGGGTCAAGGCCTTGGCCAGGGCTTCATAGCCATCCCTAGCAATATATTCTTTGATGTTTTCAGGGTTGATAAATCCACAGTTGCCAAGGACAATGCGGTTTTGTTTTTTGTAAAAGTCAATATCTCTGTAATGAGGAACCATCTCTTCGGTCATCTGGTCCCTAAACAAAAGACGTTTTACCGGCCTGCCCTTAAGAAGATGCTCTTCAACAATTTCTTTAACATCTTCCATCTTTACCTGGCAGTAGAAGATTCCTTCGGGATAAACGATGACAATTGGTCCCATCTCACAAAATCCGTGGCACCCTGTTTCAACTATTTTTATATCATTCTCTAGGTTAAAGGCTTCCAATTGGTTCGCCATTTCTGCCTGTACTTTTTTACTGCCAGAGGCAACACAACCGGTGCCGGCGCAGATCAATACATGACCGCGATAGATTTGCATTTTTCTCCCCTCCTCCTGTTTGCTGCTAATCCAGTTTTCCTACGACGTACTCTTCAACGATATTGCCGTTGATAACATGTTCAGTAATAATCCGAGGCACGATCTGGGGGGTGACGTTACCGTAGGTAATCCGCTTTTCTCCCGGCCTCAAAACGTCCACCAGGACTTCCTTTTCACACATGCCGATGCAACCGGTCCAAGTAATAGCAATTTTAAGATTTCGCTTGCCCACTTCTTCCATGATTGCTGTCATAACGTCTCTGGCCCCCGCTGCTATGCCACAGGTACCCATGCCAACCATGATTTGAGTGCCATCATTGATTCTGGCAGTGGCCTCGTCTAAAGCAACTTCTTTAATCTTTTTTAAGTCTTCAGCTGTTTTAATAGCCATTTTTCTCCCCCCTTTAATATTTGGCCAAGATCTCAGTGACCTTTTCAGGTGTCAGTCTACCGTAAGTAGTATCATTAATCATCATTACTGGTGCCAAACCACATGCTCCAAGACAAGCCACGGGTTCAAGAGAAAATTTGCCATCGGCTGAAGTCTCCCCCGGGGCCACATTTAACTCACTACATACTTTATCTAAAATCTTCTTGCCACCACGAACGTGGCAGGCAGTTCCTGCACATACTCTGATAATGTTCTCGCCACTGGGTTTTAAGCGGAATTGGGCATAAAAAGTGGCTACTCCATATACCTCGCTGTATGGCTTGTTAAAATAATCTGCGATAGCCCGTATGGTTTCCTCCGGCAAGTAGCCTTTAATCTCTTGAGCTTTTTGCAGTACGGGAATCAGTACGCCATCCTTTCCCTTGTACTGTTCCAGTATTTCCGTAAACCTGGAATCCTGACAGTCGCTTCCACAACAACACTTTCCCATTTGAATGTACCCCTTTCATAAAGACTGAAGTGAAAAGTTTCACGAACAAAAGCATAATAAATCAAAAAAAATCACATCCTAATAAGAATATATAACTGTTTCCTAGGTTTGTCAACAACAAACCGCCCCTGCTTTTGGAGGGGCGGTTTGTTAATTGTCTTAGACTACAGAGGGTTCCCGTAGCAGTTCCCAGTTTCAAACCGCGCCAAAGACAGGGGTGCTATGTCCATACGTTAGTTTGACACCGAATTCCTTGTAGCATGTGGCTTAAGGGACTTATATTTTCGTTTTCTTTACATGTAAGTGTAAAGTTACTGTAGGGTTTGGCAGGATAATCCTACCATGAAGAAGTTTTGGCTGGAGAGCTAATTAAAGAGCCGGGCCCAATCATAATGCATCAAAGGATTTCCCGAGAGCTGGAGTTTATCCTCCTGGCGTACTTCCGCCAGACCCATAGGGAAAAACTTTTATGCGCCAATGGATTTAACTTTGGTTGACCCTGTTCTCCAAATAGCCAGGAGATGCTAATTCCTTCTGCAATTTTCGCTGTGCCAACCAGCCATAATGATGGTACATAGAATCCAACTCTGAAAGAATTAATACCGAATTATCCAAGCTCTGTGATGTGCCCCGGAATAAATACGAGGTGTTTGCTGGCAAGCGGCTGGTAATAGTTAAACTTTTTCTTTCTAGTTTCCCAAAACTAATACTATCGTTGAAAGAGGGTTGACACTGCACTGTCCCGATAAAATACACCTGCGAATGTTCTACGCTGAAGCCATAGTTTGGAAATTCCCAGGCAAAAATAGATGTAAACGCCCCGAAAGCCATAATTAGCACTGCCAGGACTGATGTTACTTTTATTAAAATAAAGAAGAGGTTCTTATCAAAAGAATCCCCTATGCGTAGTCCTGAACTTCTCTAATTTCAGGTATCTAAACAAACACAGGGGAATATTACTTTGATAGCATTGGTAGTTCTTCAAGACAAATTCATTTTGGCCGGACTATGACTTCTATTATGACCACGTCCCTCGTAACCGGCCAAAGAAATCCAGGATGCGGTTGTCCCGACGCAGTTCCACGGCCTTATGTTCACAGAGCTCGTGGCAGCACATGCATTCAATGCAGGCGCTGTAGTCTATTTTCTTAGTTTCTCTGTCTATTGCCTGAACCGGGCAGCTCTCCACACACATAGTGCAGCCTTTGCAAGCTTTCAGATTGATCCTGGGCCTGGCCTTAAGGAGGTCTATTACCCTGATTACTAATTTATAATTTTGGGGTTTAACTCGCCGCAGACGCTTAGGCAGCTTAAAGCCTTTTAGCCGAGGCGGAGCCGTAACTGTTTCCTTGGTTTTGTTAATTGTCTTAGACTACAGAGGGTTCCCGTAGCAGTTCCCCAGTTTCAAACCTCGCCAAAGACAGGGGTGCTATGTCCATATGAGGCTGGCGGCCGCTAATCAGTTCTGCCATCAGCCTGCCGGTAACAGGGCCAAGCATAAAGCCATGACCGCTATAGCCTACTGAATTATAAAAGCCATGGACTTGAGGGACTTCTCCTAGAATCGGCTGGGCATCGGGAGACATGTTGTACAATCCCGCCCACTGCCGCACCACCCTGAGTTCTGCTAAGGGGGGCAGCAACTGAAGAATTCTATGGGCCATCTCCTCCATGAAGTGCCAAGTGGAAGATATCACATGCTCCTTAAGCTCCTTGGGATCGCCGAAGCCCATGATGAAACTGCCATGGGGGGTTTGCTGGCAATATATCCCATGCTGCAGGGAAATTACCATGGGTCCCTGGACTGGAGCCACTGCTTCAGTAACCAAGATTTGGTGACGTTCGGGATATGTGGGCAGTTCTACTCCAGCCATGGCAGCCACTTCTCGGGAATAACCACCGGTGGCATTCAAAATCTTGTTGGTGTAAATCTTACCCCTGGTAGTATCCACAGCCACCACCTTCCCCTTCTCCACCTGGATACCGGTAACCTCGGTGTAGGTCAGAATCTTGACCCCCAGCCGCCGGGCCGCTTCTCCATAAGAATTAGTTGTAACAAAGGGGTTAATGTGCCCGTCAGTTGGGCAAAAAGTGGCGGCCAACAAACCTTCGGTGTTTAGGTAGGGCACTATTTCCTTAGCTTCCTGGGGAGTAATAAGATCAACCTCGACTCCAAGAGATTTTTGCAGAGCCACATTCTTACGGTACTGCTCGACAGTTTTATCATTATAGGCCAGCATCAAGTAGCCCTCTTGTTTAAACTCAATATCCATGCCGGTGTCTAGCTCTTCATTAAGGTTTTCATAGGTGGTGATGCTCTCCCTGGCTAGGAGGACGTTCATCTTTAGGCCCCACTGCTGACGAACTCCGGCACCGCAGCGACCGGTGGAACCGCTGGCGAGGTAATCCTTCTCAATGACCACTATGTTGGTGACACCAAGCTTGGCAAGATAGTAAGCTGTGGCACAACCGGAAATCCCTCCACCGATAATTACCACCTCAGCGGTGTTCTTACTCATGATCATCCCTCCCCTTTGCTAGAGCTCCCAGTTTTACTCCAGTTGCAGGCGGACGTGTTTTGCCCGGTGCAATATCTGCAACATCCTTTCCAGTCATGGCGGCAATTTCCCGGGCCAGCAGTTGTTGGCAAGTCCTTCCCTGACAGGGGCCCATACCGCACCTGCTGATTCGCTTAATCTCTTCTACAGTGGTGTAACCGGCAGCAATGAGTTTGCGCACATCTTCCCGGGACAAATCTTCACAGCGGCAGATAATGATATCTTTATCTTCCATTTTCTTCACCCCCGAGTTTTATGCCCCGGACCAGGTTGACTAAGTCAACTGGGACTTTGAGACCAATGACCATGGTGCGATCTTGGTTCTTGGCCTTACGCACCTCAACAACTTCCGCCGTGCACAGCTCTTTGCCGTCCCGGCCAGCGGCTGTGACAATTTCGCCCTTTTCGGGCACAGGCAGATATTCCCAGGGAATCATGACTTTACCGAAACCCGGAGCAAAGTCTTCATCAATTACAAAGATGGCCAGTCCCGGACAGTGGGAGATGCAGATTCCACAACCATTGCAACGACTGTAATCCACCTGGGGAATTGTATTGATGTCCTCGCCAATAAAGATGGATTTGTTGGGGCAGGAACCCTCACACGGGTTGCAGGGAATCTTTTGATAGCATTCAATGACTACATAGGGACCGGCTTTGCGCCTGTTAGTTTCGGGAACTTTTTCTTCCCAGTCTTTTTGCTCCGCTATCCCCGTTGATTTAAGCATTTGCAGTATCCCCTTCCAATTTGGCAATACCGGCGCGGATTTTCCCACCAACTGGTCCCCGGCGCAGGGAGTGCAAGCTAGCCTGGCATTCCGCACAAACCTTCCCGGCTGCGCTGCTGTCCGCTCCCAATTGGGCAGCGGCGGCGGCACCCGCCAAGCGGCCTTCTACCATGGCTGCGCTGGCCTCCTCCACACCAGCGGCATCGCCGGCTACATATATCCAGTCAATGCTGGTTTTAAGCTGAGCGTCTCTAATTGGCACCTCTCCGCCCAGTTCAGGTACGTACTTCGTCTTGCAGCCTACTTGGCGGAGTAGATCCAAAACCGGTGAAAGTCCAACTGCCAGGCAGACCACATCTACTTCAATTTCACGTTCACTGCCAGGGATGACCTGCCAGTTCTCATCCAGCTCAGCAATGATAGCGGACTGAACGGCATCTGTGCCCTTGGCTTCAACAATTGTATGCCTGGTGAGTATTGGGACCCCGGCCCGGGCCAGTTTCGAAGCGTGAACCAAGTAAGCCCCGATATTTGGAGCTGCCTCCACCACAGCCCGCACGGGAATACCCCCTTGCAGAAGCTGGTAACTGACAATAATGCCGATATTTCCGGCCCCTACCATCAGCACACTTTTCCCAGGTAGTACGCCATATTGATTCAACAGAGTCTGTACAGCACCTGCGCCGTAAACCCCTGGAAGATCATTACCTGGAAAAGAGAGGAACTTTTCACTGGCACCGGTGGCAAACACAACTGCCTGAGGTTGGATTTTAAAATAATTGTCTTCGCCGGTAACAGCCGTCACGACCTTGTCCTCATAACAGCCAAGAATGGTAGTATTACTTAAGACAGTGACATTCTCCGGATTTTCTAATAGCAAATTAGGGATATCAATGCCTCGGACACCGGCATGGTGTTCCCGGGAGCCAAAAAATTTATGGGTCTGCTTAACCAATTGTCCACCCAGTTTCAGGCCCTCGTCAACAAGAAGGACCTCAATCCCCAAAGAAGACGCGGCATTGGCAGCTGCTAATCCTCCGGGACCTCCGCCCACAACTAGGAGCTGGGTTTTTACCATGTCAGTTCACCTCCTGACGCTGGCTGGCGCTTAACTTCCATACCTTCCAGCAGCGGTTCTACGCAAGTGCGCACATTGGCTTTTCCGTTAACTGTCATCAGGCAGGATGAACACTTGCCAATAGCACAAAAAAAGCCCCGGGGACGGTTGTTGCGCCTACTGTGACTCAAGACCATAACGCCGTTGGCATGTAGGGCTGATGCGATTGTGTCTCCCTGACGCCCTTCTAGCTTGCGGCCTTCAAAGGTAAAGGTAAGCACAGGCTTGTCCTCAAACTCCAGGATAGGATGTTCACTGATTCGACTCAAGTCTTTCTCCCCCTAGTGATTGATATAAAACATAATACATAATTAAAGATTCGATTTTATACCCATGTTTTCCTGCTACCACAATTAATAAAACCGGAAGAAATGTTTGTTCCTCCTGGAGAAAATCTTGGCAGCAAAAACGGAACCAAGTAGCTCTTATAGCACTCTTTGATTCCGTAATTGGATCCCCCGGATTCTTTTGTCAGTGATTAGATAATATCAGGGTCAATATCATGGTCCCCTTCCCCAGGAAAAGAACGCAGGGGCTTTAGGGCTGGTCCATCCACAATATCTCCCTCAATGGAAAAGCGGGAACCATGGCAGGGGCAATCCCAGGTTTTTTCAGCACTATTCCATTTAAGCTCACAGCCAAAATGGGTACATGTTATATCAACGGCATGGAGCTCACCCTTGTCATCTCGGTACGCCCCGATTTTTGTTCCCTCCCCGGAGATAACTTTAGCCTCCCCAGGAGGTATGTCTCCCTCCTGGGTTCCAGCCAGTTTCCCCAGCACAAGTTCTTTGGCCACATCAGCATTTATGCTGATTAATTTCCCTGCTGACTTTAGGCTCAACCCCCTCTGGGGGCTAAACACCTCCTGCCAGGGGCTGCTTCCCCATAGTATTAAATCTCTAATAACCATGCCAGCCACAGTAGAGGTAGATATACCCCATTTGCGGAAGCCTGTAGCTACAAACATATTGTTTATTCCTTTGCGAACGTTGCCGATATAGGGGATCTTATCCAGGGTAGTATAATCCTGAGCCGACCAACGGTAGGGTATGTCAGTTACAGAAAAGTTGGCCTGGGCAAAGTCCGATAGCGTCTGATAATGGGGCCCTTCCTGCCCGGCACCGGTTTTATGATGCTCACCCCCTACCAGCAGGAGTTTTTCATCTTTTGAAGTCTGGGTCCTTAGTGAACGGCCGGGAGATTCGGCGGTGATGAACATTCCCTCTGGCAGATCCCCCTCCACACGGCAGGCCAAGATATATGAGCGTTCTGAATACATGCGGGCAAAATAAAAGCCCAGGCCATCGTGGATGGGAAAATGGGTGGCCAAGACTACCCTGTCCGCCCTGATTTTTTTACCGGAGTCCAGGGAAATGGTATTAATCTTTCCTTCCTCAATGCCCACAACCTTGGTGTTTTCATAGATGTGGCAGCCTTCACCGGGAATGGCCTGGGCCAGAGCCAGCACATACTTTCGGGGATGGAATTGAGCTTGGTTATCAAAGCGGAGGGCCCCCTTAACGGCAAAGGGCAGACCAGGGTCTTGAATATACTCAGCACCTATGCCTAGTGCTCCGGCGATTTTAGCTTCCTTTTGTATTTCCTCAACGTACTTATCCTGCTCAGTGTAGACATAGGCCGGCTGCCACTGAAAATCGCAGTCTATTTTTTGTGACTTAACGATATCCGCCATGGTTTTTACAGCTGTTTCATTGGCATCCGCATACTGCTTAGCTCTTTCCCGACCAAACTCCTTATCCAGCCAGGCATAGATCAAATCATGCTGAGAAGATATCTTGGCAGTGGAATGCCCCGTTGTGCCCTGGCAGATTCTGTCGGCCTCCAGCACCACCACTCCTAGGCCTTCCTGCTTTAACAACCAGGCAGTGGTGATTCCCGCCAGGCCGCCGCCGATGACTGCCACATCTACACTGATATCCTTATCCAGGACAGGGTAATTAGTGGTAGAGGTAGATTCCAACCAATAGGATTTTGTTCTTTCCAAGGGACCAGCTCCTTATATTAGAATTCTACCTTCATTTTGCCCCTTGCCCCGGTTTTTATAGCCGGTCACCGAAGTAAATCTACGTTAGTAAAAAGACCCCTGGGGGGTCTTTTTACTAATTAGGTTTTAAGGTCATTCTATCGAAAATGCTGCTATTTTTAAAGTCTTGCTCGGTATAAAAATCCACCGGGGAATTAATCTCATACTCTTCAAGCACCCAGCTAGAATAAAGGTGTAGCTCCGCAACGGCAGTAAGAAATCACCTTAATCGCTAAATTCGGGAATTAAAAGTTAGGAGGTCTGTGTTATGAAAAAGCCTCGCCGGGGTTGGTTAAAGATAATCCTTTACGGCATTAGCTTTGTCCTGGTTATTGGCCTGGGAATTCTAGGCTATCGCCATGTTGTCCCTACTACAAGCTACAGCCGTGCCTTGGTTATGGCGTATGACGATTTAAACGACATTGAGGATCATGCAGAGTTAATCGTCCAGGTGTCTGTAGCCGGCAAAGGACGCAATGTGGTGCGTAAACACATTGAAGGAGAAGGAAGATCTCATTATACCTATACGCCATTGAAGATTGACAAAGTTTATAAGGGCGATGTCCGCCAAGGCAGCACGATTGAGCTGGTTGAGCCTGTGGGATATGAACGCCTGCCGGAGGGCCTGTTTTTCATCGGTTACCTTGGCTATACTCCAATTCAGAAAAAATCTTCGTACTTATTGTTCTTAGAAAAGGTCGATAGTGGGGCATATGCCATTTGTGGCCTTTACCAAGGGAAGTTTGTCTGGCCGCCCCCCCAAGAGCTTACTCCTGAAAAGCTTGAAGTCGACAGTTTTGGCGGTCACTATCAGAAGCTCTTTGAAGAAGTAATTGCCAAGTACCCTGCCTTGGACTAAGGCAACAACCACCTATTATAAAAGGGATATGTTATATTGGGGCTGTCCCACTAATGGCTCCTAAAAAACACCCAAAAGGCGGCAACTGGTAGTACCCAGGAGCCGCCTTTTGCTGTAAAATATTATGCCCCTTGTTTCTTGCGTTTGGCGAAGAGTAAGAAGAGAGTTAATATCGACAGGTATATTGCAATCAGACCCAAAGTCAGATAAAGCAAAGAGTCAGACTCCGGTGCCAATCCAATCAGCAATAGCATAGGGATGCCAAAGACAATTGCAAAGCTACTACCCGTCACGAGATTATTTGCAGCAGGAGTTTTAAAGTTGGGATCTAATTCCCGTAAGAGCAGCACCCCGGAACTGATTGTTCCCGTCAGCATTCCATACATTGAAAGCAGTCCCTCATAATAGTAGCCGGGATAGATTTTCTTGCACAACCATTGCAGCCATAACAGGGTAACCACCCCACCGGCCATTGACAAGAGCACGAAGGGTAGCCAGAGGGCACTAATATCCGGAAAATCAATTGCGGCAATGCCGGATATCACCATAAAATCAAAGGCGAAGCCGGCAATTCGACTGAGCAGGTAGTTATTGGGATATTGGCGGTTCATAATCCCGGATTTGGTCAACACCCGGAATAAATTGCGGCAGACAATAGCCAATAGGGAACCGATGATGAAATTAAACCCCCAGAACAAAGCAGAAACTGTATTCGACACCCCAGGAAGGTGGGTTGCCAGCATGGAGGTGACACCTTTAGTAACCAAGTAGGTAACCAAGTATATAACTAAAATAAGGGCAAATTGGACGGTGAACTTGTCTACCGATTCAGAAACAGGAATTTCATTTTCGCTTTGAAAATTGTCTACGGTAACTTCGGCAGAAAATGCGGTGTGGTCGGCCGGGGTGATTTTCCCCTGGCGTCTGAGGATATTCATATAAATAACCCCGACAACACAGGCGCAGACAAATCCCATGGCGGCAATAGATAGGCCAAAGGACTGCCCCCCGGCAAAGCCTAGGGTCTCATAGGTGGAGCCCACGTTGTTTGCCTGACCAGGTCCCTGGCCAAAGCCCATAGGCAGAATTATCCCCGCCGCTTTAAACAATCCGGGCATGAGCGTGTTAGCAAGAGTAATAGTAATAATTAGACCAACCAGAGCCTGAATTAGGTATGTAGAAACAATAAGTGCGCCACTCTTTGCAGCAGTAAAATTTCCCTTCTCTGTTGACTCGTTCCTAACGGGAATCTGCAGGGACATGGCAATAAACCCAATGGCAATGGTATGATAAGTGATCATTTCCATTAAGCCCAACTCTAAATTAAGTATGCCAAAGACTCGAAGAATCAAGGCGAGGAAACCTGCAAGTACAGCGGTGGGCATCAGGCTTTTGCGGAAAAAAGCTACTTTACGGCGAAGGATATTGGCCAGTAGCAGCAACAAAGATAATAGGCCAAATTGCACGATAAAGTTCCAAAGTGTGGTATTAGCTGCCGAAAAATCCATGCATCTTTACCTCCATTTCATTAAATTTTCTAAGAAAAAAAAGAGACCAAGGGCGCCTAATCTCCAATTATATTCTCTATTAGACTCCAGATATCCTCCCGGCCCCTTTTATCTTCCCTTGAAAAAGGAATAACGGTTGCCCCATACGCAGCCCGAAGCCTTTGGATAAAAGGACTGACCTCATTGCGGCGTAGTTTGTCCACCTTTGTAGCCACAATAAACATGGGCTTGTTATAGAATTTCAGCCATTGGTACATTTGCATATCTAAGGGCGATGGTTCATGGCGGCTGTCAATAACCAAGGCCACACCCTTTACTGATTCCCGCTTGCTGAGATAGTTCTCCAGCAAGGCTTGCCAATTGTCACGAATCTTTTGAGGCACTTTGGCATAACCGTATCCCGGCAGATCTACCAAGTAGACTTTAGAGTTAACCACATAAAAATTTAAGGTCTGGGTTTTCCCAGGCTGACCGCTGGTGCGGGCCAGGGCTTTGCGTGCAATTAGGCCATTGATAAGTGAGGATTTGCCTACATTAGAACGGCCCGCAAAGGCGATCTCTGGTATCCCCGGTGGGGGCAGCTGGGACTTAAGGCCGACACAATGGGCAAACTCTACAGCATCAATTTTCATAATCCATGACAACTCGTTTCAGCACTGAATCGATTTCTTCAACCCAAACCAGCTTCAGCTTACTTTTTATCTTAGCGGGGATTTCTTCCCCATCCTTTTCATTTTCCCGAGGCAAGATTATTGTTTCAATACCCAGACGGTGGGCAGCCAAGACTTTTTCCTTGACACCCCCTATAGGTAACACTCGACCCTGAAGGGTAATCTCCCCCGTCATGGCGATATTCCGACGAACTTTTTTTCCGCTGATGGCGGAGAAAAGGGTACTGGCTATAGTGATGCCTGCTGAGGGCCCATCCTTGGGGATAGCTCCTTCGGGAACATGGACATGGATATCATGTTTTTGAAAGAAGTCAGGGCTAACCCCCAGTGCCTCGTTGCGAGAGCGCACAAAACTCAGGGCAGTCTGGGCCGACTCTTTCATGACATCTCCTAATTTACCGGTAAGGATTAGGCGGCCACTGCCGGGCATCACTGTGGCTTCCACATTAAGCACCTCTCCACCAAACTGGGTCCAGGCAAGCCCAGTGGCAATGCCAACGGCGGGCTCAAGCTCTTGGCTATGCCGCTTATAGCGGGGAGTACCCATGTATTGGTGCAGATTTTGCACGGAAATGCGGATAAGGCCATCGTTGCCTTCAACAACTTCTCGAGCTACTTTGCGGCATGCCCTAGCCAAGTTGCGTTCTAGATCCCTGACCCCGGCCTCCCTTGTATATAATCGAATGACATTTGTGATGGCCTGGGGGGAAAATCTCAATTGGTCCCTGGTTAAACCGTGTTCCTGCAATAATTTTGGCAGCACATGGCGACGGACAATTTCCTGTTTTTCTTCCTCGGTATAGCCGGAAATATAGATAATCTCCATCCTGTCCTGCAAAGGCTGGGGAATGGGAAATTGCGTATTAGCAGTAGTGATGAACAAGACATTGGACAGGTCAAAAGGTAGCTCAATATAATGATCGCTGAAAGTGCTATTCTGCTCTGGGTCGAGAACCTCTAACAGGGCGGCAGAGGGATCTCCCCTAAAATCTGTGCTCATTTTGTCCACTTCATCCATGAGGAAGACAGGGTTGGCGGTGCCAGCCTGACGCATGCCCTGGATGATTCTGCCGGGCATAGCCCCGATATATGTGCGGCGATGGCCGCGAATTTCAGCTTCATCACGGACCCCACCTAAGGAAATGCGGACGAATTCCCTTTGTAGGGAGCGAGCCACAGATTTAGCCAAGGAGGTTTTCCCCACCCCTGGAGGCCCTATCAAGCAGATAATGGGGCTCTTTAGGTTCTTTGCTAGCTTACGCACAGCGAGAAATTCTAAAATTCTTTCCTTGACCTTTTCCAGGGCATAATGGTCCTGATTGAGGATATTAGCAGCTTTTTTTAAATCTAGACGATCTTGGCTCTCTTTGCCCCAGGGCAAAGACAAGGTCCAATCCAAGTAATTGCGCAAGACAACGTTCTCGGGGCTTGCAGGGGGAGTCCGCTCTAGCCGATCGATTTCCTTTTCAATCTTTTCCCTAGATGCATCTGGCATCACTGCCTGGGCAAGGAGATCCCGGAACTGCTCCACGTCATCGGAGGCTCCGTCCCTTTCCCCTAGTTCTTTTTGGATGGCCTTCATCTGCTCCCGCAAATAGTATTCCCGCTGGTTGGATTCCATCTGTTTCCTGACCCTGGCCCCCAGGCGCCGCTCAACTTCCAGCATTTCATTTTCTTTAGCGATTATTTCTGTAAGAAGCTCAAGGCGGCGATTAGTAGAAATAGCTTCTAACACTTGCTGCTTCTGTTCAATCTTTAAAGACAAATGAGTGGAAATCAAATCTGCCAGCCTGCCGGGATCTTCAACTTCTGTGACAGAAAGTAAAGTATCCGCAGGGATTTTTTTGCTCATTTTTATGTAGCGTTCAAATTGATGTAACAGTGTCCGCATATAGACTTCGGTTTTTGCTGTGACAGTACTATCCTCTTCCAGCACTTCTATTTCCGCAAGAAATAAGGGTTCCCAATCGAGGAAGTTTACTACTTTTGCCCGGGAAAGGCCTTCTACCAGCACCCTAACTGTTCCCCCTGGAAGTTTTAGTATTTGCTTTATGCTGGCCACAGTGCCCACAGGAAACAAGTCCTCAGGCTTAGGGTCATCTAAATTGGCTTGGCGCTGACTAACCAAAAATATCTCATTTTCCTCCACCATGGCTTTCTCCAGTGCAGCCACAGATTTCTCCCGCCCCACGTCTAAATGCATAATCATGTTGGGAAAGACCAAAATTCCCCGTAGGGCCAGCAAAGGCATTACTTTAGTTGTTTTTTGTTTCATTTGGCCACCCCCTATTACTTATAAACCTATTACAGCGACGCTTAGTTGTCAACTCACTCCTTGAGCAGAAACTGAAATATTACTGCCCTCTATCCGCACAGCTCCCCCAGTCACCAGAGCCAGTTCCATTATTTCCTCAATGGTGTCTACGGGAATTATCTCCACATTACTGTAGCCGGCAAAAATACTAAGGCAATTGTCCCTGGGGACAAAGACCCGACGGATTCCAGCCTGGCAGGCAGCGTCCACCTTGGCCACTATTCCTCCCACAGGCTTTACCTTGCCCTGAATAGAAACTTCCCCTGTCATGGCACAATAGTTATCTACCTTTTTGCCGCAAATTGACGAGTAAATGGCAGTGGCGATTGCGACTCCCGCCGAAGGACCGTCTACTGGAATGCCCCCAGGGAAATTTACGTGGATATAGTAGTCCTCGCTACCTACCCCTAGGACATTATCCAGCACTGTCAAGACATTTTCCACTGAGCCCCTGGCCATGCTCTTGCGCTTAATGGTGCGACCGCTACCTCCAGACAGTTCTTCTTCATCAACGGCACCTGTAATTACCAACCTTCCCTGGGCGGTTCCCTTGAATACAGCGGAGGCTTCAATTTCAAGAAGAGAACCCAGGTTGGGGCCATATACAGCTAATCCCATAACCGTGCCTACCTGAGGGGTAGGGAGCAGAGAGGTTTGGGGCCTGGGCTGAATTTGACAGCTATTTACCACCCATTCCACGTCGGCCACTCTGATTTCCTTTCTGCCTTCGTTATAGACCACTCCGGCAGCAATCTGGACAATGTTAACCGCCTCGCGACCATTACCAGCATAATTTCCCAATACCTTCACTGCCTCTTCCTCCATGGGCAAGCCTATTTTTGAGGCAGCGTTACGGGCAATTTGAGATACCTCTTGAGGAAGGAGGCCGCGAAAAAACACCTGTACACAGCGGGAACGGATAGCAGGTGGAATCTGGTCGGGCATGCAAGTGGTAGCTCCAACCATGCGAAAATCCGCCGGCAGGCCTTTGCTAAATATTTCGTGTATATACTTTGGAATATTGGGATTCTCAGGGCTGTAATAGGCGCTTTCAAAAAGGACCTTGCGGTCCTCAAGGACTTTCAGTAATTTGTTCATTTGTATGGGGTGCAACTGTCCGATCTCGTCGATAAAAAGCACGCCTCCATGAGCCTTAGTCACCGCCCCGGGCTTCGGCTGAGGGATGCCAGCAACACCCATGGCCCCAGCCCCCTGATAAATGGGATCGTGGACTGAACCGATCAATGGATCGGCAATGCTGCGTTCATCAAAGCGGGCGGTGGTGGCATCGATTTCAGTGAATTTCGCCGTACTCAAAAAGGGTGACAGGGGATTTGCCTTGGCTTCTTCCAGTACAAGCCTGGCCGCCGCAGTCTTACCCACCCCCGGGGGACCGTAAATAATTACATGTTGGGGATTGGTGCCGCAAAGGGCTGCCCTAAGAGTGCGCAGTCCATCCTGTTGTCCAATGATCTCTGAGAAGTTCTTTGGCCTGGTCTTTTCCGACAGAGGTTCTGTCAGCGAGATATTGCGCATCTTTTCCAGCTTATCCATTTCCCGAAGTGAATCTTTTTCGGCAACGGATTTATGTCCCTGCTGACTGCGCAACAGATTCCAAAAATAGATGCCGATAATCACCGCAAACACAAATTGTATTAAAGTGATAATCAATGCCAGGTTGCTCATACCCTTGCCCCCTTGTCGAATGTTTCCATTCTAGTATTGGCAAGGTCTGGGCAATCTATCCAAAAAAATAAGACGGGACCTATCCCGTCTTATGCAGTTACATTGCGTTTTTTGCCACTTCTCTTTTCTTTAGCTACATAAATTGGCGTTTCCCCTTGGACGGCTTCCTTGGTGATAAGACATTTTTCAATATCATCTCTGGAAGGCAGTTCGTACATAGTATCCAACATAATATTCTCCACGATTGAACGCAGTCCCCGGGCCCCCGTCTTGCGGTCAATGGCCTCTTTGGCAATTAGTTCAAGGGCTTCAGGTTGGAATTCCAAAGTGATTCCATCCAAGCTAAACATCTTCTTAAATTGTTTCACCAGGGCATTGCGTGGCTCAGTAAGAATCCGGATTAAGGACTCTTCATCCAAAGCGTTGAGGCTGGCGACAACAGGCACCCGGCCGACAAACTCAGGGATGAGGCCATACTTAATCAGATCAGTGGGCTGAATCTGTTTAAGAACCTCCCCGATATCAGACTCATGCTTTTTGCGTAAATCTGCTCCAAAACCCATGGTCTTATTGCCAATTCGGTTTTGAATAATCTTGTCGATGCCGTCAAAGGCACCGCCGCAGATAAAGAGGATGTTTGTGGTGTCGATTTGGATAAATTCTTGGTGGGGATGCTTGCGGCCACCCTGAGGAGGAACACTAGCTACAGTGCCCTCTAGAATTTTTAACAGAGCCTGCTGGACGCCTTCTCCAGACACGTCTCGGGTAATCGAAGGATTTTCGGACTTGCGGGCAATCTTATCAATTTCGTCAATGTAGATAATGCCCTTCTCCGCCCTCTCGACATCATAATCTGCCGCCTGAATGAGCTTTAGGAGAATGTTTTCTACATCTTCGCCTACATAGCCCGCTTCGGTGAGAGAAGTAGCATCGGCAATGGCAAAAGGCACATTGAGAATCTTGGCCAAAGTTTGAGCTAACAATGTCTTGCCCACACCAGTGGGTCCCAATAGGAGAATGTTGCTCTTCTGCAGTTCCACATCGTCACTGCTGCCTTCGGCCCGTATGCGCTTATAATGATTGTACACAGCAACAGATAGTGAGCGCTTGGCCCACTCCTGGCCAATTACATACTGGTCAAGGGTTTCGTTAATTTCTTTGGGCTTAGGGATATCTTCCAGGTTGAGTTCACTGGTGTCAGTAAATTCTTCATCAATGATTTCAGTGCACAGTTCAATGCACTCATCACAGATGTAGACGCCAGGACCAGCAACCAGCTTGCGCACCTGCTCTTGAGGCTTCCCACAAAAAGAGCATTTTAAGTGCCCAGTGTCTTCACCATATTTCATATTTTCACCCCGTTATTTCACCAGTCTCGTTGCGATCCATAATCTTATCTACAAGACCATAGGCCTTAGCTTCTTCAGCATCCATAAACTTATCCCGCTCTACATCGGCCTCTATCTTTTTCAGAGGCTGGCCGGTTTTGTCGGCAAGAATCTGGTTAAGACGCTTCTTAACTTTCAGCAAGCGCTCAATTTGAATGTGCAAATCAGTAGTTTGTCCTTGGGCTCCAGCCGAAGGCTGATGAATCATTATTTCACTGTTGGGAAGGCAAAAACGTTTGCCCTTGGCACCGGCAGCCAGTAAGAAAGCACCCATGCTAGCTGCTAAGCCAACACAGATAGTAGTGACATCACAGCGTATATACTGCATAGTGTCATAAATAGCCATCCCCGCTGTTACCGAACCCCCAGGACTATTGATGTATATGAAAATATCTTTGTCTGGGTCTTCAGCTTCCAAAAACAGCAATTGGGCAATTACTAGGTTGGCAACGTTGTCGTCAATAGCGCTGCCTAAAAAAATTATTCTGTCCTTAAGCAAGCGGGAAAAAATATCGTAAGCCCTTTCCCCCCGGCTAGATTGTTCAACTACCATAGGGACTAATGTCATCAAACTACCTCCTATCGAATTACTACTTAATATTGGCTTCTGCAAGAAAATCCATAGCTTTTTTATGGAGAATTACCTGTTCTATGGCTTCTAGCTGACCGTTTTTCTCAAGAGCCAAGCGTACAGCCTTGGTTTCTTGCCCATAGGCTTCAGCCAACTGGGCAATTTCCGCTTCCAGTTCCGCCTCATCTACACTAATATTCTCAACTTTGCTGATTGTATCCAGCAACAGCTCTGTCTTGACGTTATTTTCCGCCCCAGTGCGCATTTCAGCTTTAACGTCATCCAAAGACTTACCAGAGTAGCTAAGATAGTCCTCGAATTTCAAGCCCTGCTGGGCAAAGCGATTTTCCGTTTGTCGAAGCATCGCCTTAGTTTCATTTTCAATCATAACTTCTGGAATGTCAACTTCGGCCTTATCCCGGACTGCTTCCAGCACTTCATTCCTAAATTTATTGTCGCTATCCTGATGGGCCCTGTCCTCAAGTCTTTCCCTAATAAAATCTTTTAATACAGCGAAGGATTCATAATCGCCTACTTCCCTGGCGAAATCATCATCTAAAGCTGGCAGCTCCTTGCGCTTAATTTCTTTGATTTCTACAGCAAACTCGACTTCTTTTCCCGCCAACTCTTCATTATGGTACTCTTCGGGCATTGTCAGCTTAACCTGCACTTTTTCCCCTTGTTTGATGCCAATAAGTTGATCTTCAAACCCGGGAACAAAAGAACCGGAACCAAGAACCAAGGGGTAGTTGACCCCTGTCCCTCCTTCAAATTCGACCCCGTCAAGGGTTCCAGTATAGTCAATTATGACCTGGTCTTCCGGGGCGGCAATTGCATCTTCACCCAAAGCAATGAGTTTTGCCTTGCTATTTTGCAGACCTTTTACCTCTGCTTCTAAATCTTCATCTGTCACTGTCTTTTCTTCTTTGACAATCTTCAGACCTTTGTACTTACCTAGTTTTAGTTCTGGGAGCACAGTCACAGTTGCCGTGTAAATAAAAGGCTGCTCACTGTCAAGCTGGTCGACGCTAACTTCGGGAAGGTCAACTGGCTCCAGTTTCTGAGATTCCACTACATTGGGATATGTTTCCTGAACCAAGATGTTAGCAGCTTCTTCGTAGAATATTTCAATGCCAAAGCGCTTCTCCAATATGTTGCGGGGAACCTTGCCTTTTCTAAAGCCCGGCAAGGAATACTCTTTGCGAGTCTGTAAATATGCCTTGGCAATAGCTTGCTCCACTTGTTCCTGGGGAACTTCCACTTTTAGTTCAATTACATTAACTTCTTTGTTTGTCATTTCAACCTTCAAGATAAGTAAACCTCCTTATGCTACAGCGATGCCAGTTAATTATAACATACTGAACTGGGGGGGCAAGTATGAGTGAAAAAATCGCCCCTAAGGGCGATATTGCTAATTGGAGCGGAAGACGGGATTTGAACCCGCGACCCTCGCCTTGGCAAGGCGATGCTCTACCACTGAGCCACTTCCGCAAGTACATTGCACATTATAATATCTCTCTTAGTCCTTGTCAAGCCCACCTTGAAGGGCAATCATCATCCAGCCAGTGGCCTGCAAAGAGATTTTGCCTTCTTCAAACACAGCCATACCTCCAGGGGCATTTTCCACGGCTACATCTATTTCTGCAGGCAGCTTATTTACAGCGGCTAAAAGGCTATAGTGAATCCATTTATCAGTTTCAGACATAGGCACATAATCTTGGTCGATATATTTTTTCAGCTTGCCACCGGACATCAGTATGTATGTTCCCACCAGGGGATTATATTCTTTTCCCGGCTCTAACTTCCACTCATCAGCAAGGGCGGCGTATTCAGGATATTTATCCCCTAACTGCGAAAATAGCAGCCAGCCTCCCAGGCGGGTTTCATCGTCAGCAGGAAGGGGCTGTGCTTCCAGGTAAGAGGCATAGGCCGTGGCTTCCTTCCATAGATTTGGATGATCAGAAGCTTCCGCCAGCACTGCAGCGGCATAGCCTGTCCAAGCTGTGGCAGAATAATCAATTGTGTTATCGAGAGAAACACCAAAAACATCAACCTTAACAGGTAAACCTGACAGGGTTGGATGAATTGTCTGCAGTTGGGCCAGGAGATTAGCGGCCTCTTGGGCTTTGCCTGAATAGATCAAGGCTAGGGCAACAATGCCAGTATCCTGGGGATCAATAAGAAAATCTGCATAAGAAGAACCCGAGCTGAGGATGGCTGCAAACCGGGAATCAAGGAGGCGGTAACCCAGCAGGACATCACCTTCCACCACTATCAAAGCTTTAGGGCCATAGAGCATTGTAAGGGGCCCCCATTTACCATCTGGAGAAACTTCTGCCCTATTGACTTCGAGGATTTTATCATCCAAAAAACTGATGGATACAATTTCTGCATTAGTGAACTTACCGCTTACACTGCCGGAGATGGTTCCCACGGAACTTTCCCCGACTTCATCATCAGTTAAGATTTTACATTGCCCGTGTCCACCAAGGGCAACTTCTTCCAAAAAGGCCAGTAAGGCTTCCCGGGTTTCCTGGTCAACCTCTTGAAAATTTTCACCAGTATCAGCACAGCCACATACCGAAACCATTAGTGCCAACAGTATTAACCCAATGAAAAAGTTTTTCACATGTATTCCCCCCAATTGGTTAATATCCATTTTACTGTAAAATGAGTATTTTTACCAGTGACAATATTTATTCAGGATTAATAAAAAATAGCGACAGCAGTCTGCCGCGTTAAATTAGTAAGTGGTGCGAGAAGAGGGAGTCGAACCCTCATACCTTGCGGCACTAGATCCTAAGTCTAGCGTGTCTGCCAATTCCACCATTCTCGCAGGAATGGTGAGCCATGGTGGATTCGAACCACCGACACCCTGATTAAAAGTCAGGTGCTCTGCCAACTGAGCTAATGGCCCAAAAAAAATGGCTGGGGCGGCAGGACTCGAACCTACGAATGCGGGAGTCAAAGTCCCGTGCCTTACCGCTTGGCTACGCCCCAAAATTATATGGGGTGAGTGAGGGGATTTGAACCCCCGGCCCCCAGAGCCACAATCTGGTGCTCTAACCAACTGAGCTACACCCACCACGTAATTGGAAGCTGATTTTTTGCTTCCTGCTTCTAAAAAGTGGCACGCCTGGAGGGATTCGAACCCCCGACCCACGGATTAGAAGTCCGTTGCTCTGTCCCCTGAGCTACAGGCGTATTATTTATTGCTGGCACAACAATTACTATATCATTGACGCCAATAGCAGTCAATAAAAAAATGAATGGAGCGGGTAATGGGAATCGAACCCACATGGCCAGCTTGGGAAGCTGGAGCTCTACCACTGAGCTATACCCGCCCATTAAAGCTGCAATTTATATTATAGCTGAATTTGATTATTTGTCAAAAATGTTTTTTTGGTAGCACTAAAAAATCCCGATGTTATCTACCGGGCTTAATTAAACCTTATGAATTTCACCAAGAAGCTGATTATTTTTAACAAAAATTTTAGCATAGCAGGAGTCACTGCCCCTGCGAGGAAGGGGAATGCTCCCTGGATTGACCAATAAAATTCCTCCCTCTTCCTTCAGGAGAGGTACATGGCTGTGGCCAAATATTACACCCTGGACTCCAAGTTCCAAGGCCCGCTCAACTAACCGGTCCTGAGAATTTTTGGCACCATACTGATGTCCATGGGTAAGGAGAATCTCAAAGCCATGAAAGTTAAAGACAAGCTCTTCCGGGACGTCGGCGAACAATCTACGGTCACAATTTCCCCGCACTCCGTAGCCGGGGATTTTTGTTTTTTTCAGCAGACGCTGAAAGTCCTCAAAGTTGTCACCGGTGTGCACAAAAAAACTGGGTTTTTCCCGGAGAATGATAACCTCAATTTCTTCTAGGACAATAGGATAGTGATGGCTATCGCCAAAAGCTAGAAACATCACAATAATCTCCTGGCATAAAGCTTTGCAACCAAATTTTCCAAAGCTCGGCCCCTATGGCTAATGCGATTTTTCTCCTCTTCCGTTAATTCTGCCGTTGTCTTCCCTAATTCCGGTATCCAAAATAGGGGGTCGTAGCCAAAGCCGCCGCTGCCCCTTGGGCTTTCCAGTATTTCACCATCACAACTGCCATCAGCCTCAATGATCATGTCGTTCATGATTAGGATCATGGAACACCGAAAACGGGCGCGACGATTTTCTATTCCCCTTAAAGCTAGAAGCAATTTCTTATTATTTGCTTCATCTCCACCCCCATCGGCCCAGCGGGCGGAATGCACTCCCGGAGCGCCATTGAGGGCTTCCACTTCTAAGCCGGAGTCATCTGCCAAGGTATTTAAACCTGTAAGCTCATAGCCGAAGAGGGCTTTAATCCTTGCGTTTTCCCTGAAATCACTGCCGGTTTCCTCAGGCATTTCGCTCCCCAGGGGAAGTCCGGATACTGTAACGCCAAACTTGTTAAACATTCTTCGGATTTCCCGAATTTTATTTTGATTACTGGTAGCAATGCACAAAGAATCCAGCTTCATTATCTTTCATCCTGGGGAGGAATCCACATATTAAGCTCGGGAAGAATTGCAGCCTCAATATCCACAAGGGCAAGTATCCCCTTTTGGGCAAGAGCCAGCAACTGGGCCAGCTCATCGGCGTCAAAGGGTTGCTCCTCAGCTGTACCCTGAATCTCCACATACTTGCCTGCACCTGTCATAACAATATTCATATCCACCTGGGCCCGGACGTCCTCTTCTACTTCCAAATCCAGCATACATTGGCCATCAACAATGCCAACACTAATAGCAGCAAGAAAGTCCGTGATTGGAACAAATTCCAGCTTTTTCTGGTCCACCAATCTTTCCATGGCCAAGGCCATGGAAACAAAGGCTCCAGTCAATGATGCTGTCCTAGTGCCCCCTGCAGCCTGAATGACATCACAGTCCAACCAAAGGGTGCGCTCTCCCAGCTGGGACAGGTCAACGACGGAGCGCAGCGCCCTGCCAATAAGGCGTTGAATCTCGTAAGTCCTGCCCCCGATTTTCCCTCGGGTAGCTTCCCGCACATTTCTTGTATTTGTTGCTCGTGGCAACATGGAATATTCTGCAGTAACCCAACCTTGGCCACTACCCTTGAGAAAAGAAGGGATCTTATCTTCAACGGTAGCTGTGCACAAAACATGGGTATCCCCACATTCCATAAGGACAGAGCCTTCAGCATATTTATTGACGTGGGGCGTAATCTTTATCCGGCGAATTTGATCCAATTGCCTTCCCTCATTGCGCATTATCAGTCACTCCTTCTAACCGGGAATCTCCCACCAAACCTACCATGTAGTATATTTCTTTAACAGGTTCCCAGATAAATTCTTTCAGCAGGCGAAACCCCTTAATCTCACTGGTCCGGGTTACATGAATCCTAGGGCCGGTGCAGGGAAAGATAGTGCGCTTGCCAATGCGGATATGGTCTTCATCATGACAATAAATATCCATATCTGCAGAAATCATGTCTCGAACCCGTTCCTCGACATAGTCTAGGTCAAAATTAGGCCGTTCCTGAAACTCCATGATAAAGCCATGGCGAATGTCGCTGTGGAATTGAGGACGGTCATAGCCCATCTCCACAAGAACCTTTGCCGTCAAATCCTCAGCCGTATGAGCCATTTTTCTGTAGAGAATAGATTTGTAGACTACGTCGACAATTTCTTCCGGCTTTGGACCAAATACCCCTGGTCGGGTGACCAGCACTTCTTCACCAACGCCAATGAGGATCGAAGGATTGATTTGCAGTTGGGGGTAGAGCTGGTCAAAATGTTCCACAATTACCCGTTTTCCTTGGTGGATGGCGGCCTTGACTGCCTCAGCAAGCTGCCAACTTTGCTGAAAAGCCATCTCAAATCGGGCATCAACATGATATGTATGGGCCATAAACTTGCCCCCTTGGTAATGGGCAGTGAGGGGCAAGGGACGCAAGTTAATGCCTTCATCATCATTGGTCAGTTCCAGCCCCGGGAACATGCCCTTAATTAGCAGAGACTTACCGGCGCCGCTATCGCCAATAAAGCCGATAAGCCAGTCGGTGGGGCTTAGATAGCGTTGGGACAAGTGGTGCCCCAATTGTTGTAGCCGGACCTTGCCCCGGGGGGCAAAGTACATGGCATGGATTAAAGTCTCCTGAGTAATAAGCATATTCCCTCATCCTCTCCTAGCATACTATGTCCAAGAAATCAGCGTTTAGAATATTCCTTCCGACCTAAATTGTAAAAGTTCTGACCGAGGCTGTCAATGACCACAACCGCCGGCATATCTTTTACCTCTAAACGATGAACCGCCTCGGGACCTAAATCCGGAAAGGCAATGACCTCTGCCTGGATGACGGATTTCGCAATCAATGCCCCGGCACCACCAATTGCCGCAAAATATACTGCCTTATTGTCCATTAGGGCCTGGACAACTTGCTGGCTCCTGTCTCCCTTGCCAATGACGCCCCGCACTCCAACTTCCAGCAAAGCAGGGGTGTAGACATCCATGCGCACGCTAGTGGTGGGACCTGCAGAGCCAATTACCTTGCCGGGAGGGGCAGGGCAAGGGCCTACATAGTATATTAGCTGTCCCCGGGGATCGAAGGGCAATTCCTCTCCCTTTTCCAGGAGTTGCACTAAGCGTTTGTGAGCTGAGTCTCGAGCTGTATAGATAATTCCATTGATAAGGCAAGTCTGGCCTGCCCGTAACTTAGCTGTATCTTCAACATTCAGCGGCGTCTGTAGACGAATGGGCTCCATTATTCTTCCTCCCCCTCAAGAACAATCTCTTTATGCCTGGCGGCATGGCAATTTAAGTTAACTGCCACCGGTAAGCCTGCAATATGGGTGGGATAGCTTTCTATATGCACTGCAAAGGAGGTCACCCTGCCCCCAAAGCCCTGGGGTCCAATCCCCAGTTTATTGATCTCTTGCTCTATTTCTTGCTCCAATTCGCGGTCAAGGGGATTGGCAGCAGGGGCACCTACTTCTCTCAACAGTGCTTTCTTTGCCAAAAAGGTGGCGTATTCCATTGTCCCCCCCAGCCCAACCCCTACAATCGTTGGCGGACAGGGATTGGCTCCAGCTGCCTCCACTACAGAAGTGACAAAATCCACCACTCCTTGGCGGCCTTGGGCGGGCTTGAGCATGGCAATGCCCCCCATGTTCTCACTGCCAAATCCCTTGGGAGCCACGGTAATCATCATTTTATCTCCAGGGACCAGGCGCAGGTGAACAACTGCCGGAGTATTGTCCCCGGTATTGACCCGGTCAATGGGATGACGAACGACAGATTTGCGTAAGTAGCCCTCCTTATAGCCCTTGGCTACACCAGCATTGATGGCCTCATATAAATCGCCCTCTACACGAAGTTCTTGGCCCAAGTCTACATAGACCACGGCCATACCGGTATCCTGACAGATAGGCATTTGCTCTGTCTTGGCAATGCGGGCATTTTCAATAAGGCTCTCCAGCATCTGGCGACCTACGGGGGACTCCTCTTTTTCTGCGGCCTTCTTGAGGGCAACACAGACATCCTCAGGGAGTTCCCGGTTTGCAACGATACACAATTGGGCCACTGCGGCAGAAATTTGTTCAGCCTTGATTCTCATTTATTCATCCTCCTCTTTTACAGGCACTTGGATGGTCAACAAGGGGGCATGCTGCTGAGCGCCGTAGACATCAGTTTCTCCCAGGGAACCGGCGGGACGACTGCGGACAATTGTCGCTTTAATTGCTTTGGCCGGGGGGTACTGGATGACCCCCAGGACCTCTTCCTGGGGGATTTTATATAATCCCGCAAAGAGGGCAGGGGTAAAGATTCCAGAGTTGATGGCCAGCTTAAATGACTGGTCATCCTTGAAGATGATGTCAAAGGTAAGCTCAAAGGGTCCTGAATTCTTGCTGCGGATGACATGGGCCAATTCCGTTATCGCCACATTTTTCATCTATCCCACCTCCACTATTTCAGGCTTAAAGAAATCCGGTTTTGACGGCAATAAGTGGTGAATACAATATTCATAAACTGGACCCGCGGGCAAATCCGATGGGGAAAAGGGCAGTGCTAAGTTGCCTGCAGTGGCAATCCTGCCTTCATATCCATAATGGAGCAAGGTAGTCCGGCAAAAAGAGCATATTGTGTTGGCCTCTTCCTGAGTGCCGGCAACTGCCTCAATAATAATTCCCACCTCGTGGCCGGGAACTGGATTGGGTTCTAAATCTCCCATCACGCCGTTAAGGCCATAAATCTTAAATTCCAGGTGGTAGTTGGAAGTATCCTCAAAATTATCTCTGACAGCAGAGCGCACCTGTTCCAGGACCTCCTGAAGTTGGCTGATGAAAATGGGATCCCGCACGCCGGCAATGGTCAAGGTGCGATAGCCAACCAGCCTAGAACCTTCCATCTTAATGGTATAGTCATTTTCCACATATGCACTGCCGGTAACCCTGACAGTTTTCTCATCCACCTGCTGATAGCAAGTTCCCCGTAAGTCAAGGGCCCCGCCAGGGCCCGGCAGCAGCCAGGGGTTAGACTTCTCATACAGGGAATGAGCAGCTACCGATTTAACAGTACAGCGGCGCTGGGGATTGGTGGGGAAAAGGGTGAAGCCCTCTTCATCAAGGACACCTACCATGCAGTCACGGCCGCTGCCGGGTTCTGCTGCAATGGCGGCGCATTCAAGGATTTTGCCCATGTGCAGGGCGGGCCCTTTGGGAAAACCTAATTTCAGCGCAAGGGCAGCAAAAACCGCAGGGTCATAGGTCCTTCCTCCCAGGATGACATCGGCCCCTTGGTCCAAAGCAACACTATACGGTTCCCAGCCCATCTGGGCAACAATATAAGTGGCTTCTTCAACATCTTTGGGGGTCAAGGCAGGCAGCGGCCCTAGGGGTGAAGTCTTATCCAAGTTGGCAAGGAGGTAATCCTTGTCGATATCTGCTGGAATGACGGCCATTTTAAAGGATAGATTTTTCTCCGCTGCTATCTCTTCTATTATCTCTCGGTTCCAATCTAAATGCACCTGGGCACCAGACCCGCCAGCGGTGCCTATGAGCAGGGGGATCCCCCGTTTTAGTGCTTCCGGCAAGATCAGTGCAAGGTCACGCTTGACAGCAGCTCTGTCGGTAAAGGACACTCCTGCTCCCAAGTAGTAGGGACCGGGATCAACGGAGCCTGCATCGACACCGATGACGTCTGGATTATGGGCCAATCCCTCAAAAAACGACTCCTTGGGGAACCCATAGCCCAGGATGGCAGTTGGTGAAAAGACGGTTAGTTTTTTCAAATTCATTCCTCCCTGTCTAGCTTGTCTGTATTGCCGAGAAAAAAAACCCCTGCTATAAAGCAAGGGGATTTGTAGATGCTGGCCGTAGCACTGGCTCTGTCAACACTTCGCCGTTAGTCAGGGTGATATTCTCCCCGTCGACGGTGAGCTTGACCCCGCTTATTCCCGGCAGTTCTGTCAATGTCAGCACGATTGCTCCCACTGCTGCATCAAGATTCTCTGCCTGGGCTAAGTCAGCGCTAAAATCCACAACGGCCGTTTTCCCCTCAATGGACAGGCGCTGCACCCTGACCCCAGAGGAAATGACCCCCTTGAGGCCAGACTCTCCAGCTGCGGGGCCTCCAATTAGCTGTTCCATGGCTGCAGAGCTAAGCTCAGCTGCCGAAGCTACCGGCCGCGTCACCGGTACTAAGAACAGGCCTCCGGCCATACTGTCCATGCCTAAGTATATAGTAACATCTACCCCAGTTCCTTTGGAAGAAGCCAAGGTATTTACTCCCCGATCCCGGGTAAGTACGGCCTCCACCGGTGTACCATGGGTCATCTCAGTAACAGTATGCCCATTTACCCAAATGGTGACCTTATCAATAGTAGAGAATTCAGTAAGAGTATAAGTCAAGGCATCGAGAATCAGGCGTTCATGGACAGCGTCAGCTGTCTGCAGCAGCTGGGGACTGAAATCTACCACCGCCAGCCCATCCTTCACCGTCATGCCCAAGATTGAAGTCCCTGCAGGCAGTACAGCCTTCAGACCCATAGTAGTCAAGTACTGATGGGCCGGTCCTCCTTCCACCAAGTGGCGGATGACGGCCTTAGCAATGCCTTCTTCCCAGGGAATGTCATAACTTACCGGTAGGACATAATTGCCCTGACTACTTGCTACATACAAGATAGAATCGCGCTCCCCGACAGAACTGCCTTCATCTGGCCCGATTTCATCCCCATAACCGTCGTCACCTGAGGGCTCTGGGTCTTTGTCCGGAAAGATCCAGTCGATGAGACCGCAACCCCCTAAGGGCAACGTCAGAGTCAAGATTAAGACTAAACACAGTATTCTTCGCACCCGTTCTTCCCTCCCCGTTTTTGTATATATATACTTTCCGGAAAGGGAATATATTACGGGGTTACTTACGGGAGTTAATTATCCCCAGGGTTCTGTACATCTCATTGTATACCAGCATTAAGCCTTCATCAACGCCCATTCCTGGCTTTGCCAATATCTGATCAGGGGCAGTGGCCAGGGCAATATTGACACAGACCCGAGCGGACTGGTCAGTCTCATTGCAGGTGCCCCCCAGGTAAGAGCCAAGACCCGTGGCCTTGCAGTAACCTACTGCCTCCACCAGGTTTTCCACCCCTCCTAAATCTGGGGCCTTAATCTGCAGCATATGGCCTGCCTTGTTGTCCGCAAAGGCCTTAATATCCTCCAGGGTGTTACACCATTCGTCAGCAACAATTTCCACATTGCTACCCATTGCTTCCACCCTTTGGGCCAACTCTGCCAAAGCTTCAATCTGCAAATCTCTTCCTTCCATATCCACAGGACCTTCTAGGCGCAAGAGCAGGGGATTAGCAGCTTCTGCTGCCCTAACCATGTACTCTGCCACCTGTTCTATATTGTTTTCAAAGGCAAGTCCAAGGTTGCCATACACATCAATATGCAATACAGGCTTATAATCTGAGGCGCCAAGTGCCACCACCCGTTTCCGCAGCCAGCGTATATATTCCATAAGCTTCTCTCCGTCATGGCCTAATTTGTCCTTGACATTGTTAATTAAGCCATGGGGAATGACATCGACGCCTTTAAGAATCATCTTATCTGCGTTGTCATAACGGGTATCCCCCGACTGACAAAATATTGGCACCGGCATGTAAACCGGGTTCAAGCCCCACTCGCGGGCGACGGTTTCCGCCATAGTTTCTCGCCTATGGGCGGCAACCGCCGCCAGCACCCCTTGGCTAATTCCGTAGTAAAGGGCCTGGTGTTTTGGAAACCCTGCCTGCTGACACCAGACATAAAAGTCTGCCATGGTCTGGCGAAACCCTACCAGTTCCCTTCCCAAAAAGAATTCCCGGAGCATGGGCGCAACCTGTGCCCCATAGTCAGATGCCATAAATAGGGGATCTCTGCCCCCTGCACCAGAATATTGCACAGCAGCACAGTCCCCATGGACCCATAGCCCATCTTCCAACTCCAGCATAATAGCAAGGCTTTCTCCCCGCTGGCGAATAGCTTTAAATCCTGGAGTAACAGCCGGTCCTCTATAAGTAAAGCCATCGCTTTCTGCCCCAGCCTTAATTGCCCGTTGATCATCAAAGAAGAATCCCGTCAACCCAGGTACTGTTAAAACTTCTTTTATTCTCATTTTCTTGCCCCCTGAGATTTGCCAACCAACATACCTTTTCCGATGGCATAAATGTCGTCAATGACCATTTGAAAGCTAGGGTGACGTCCTTCAAGACGGCCCCGCTCCTCTAATTTTTGACGATGAAAGTCCAGTATATCTTCGCTAAGGGGCAGATTGCCCACATCCAATAAGCGCACTGCTCCCTGACTGTCCCGGGCAGGCAATAGGCGACCAGCATTATAGCGGCTGGGGGCAAAGGGAACATCCAGAGCACCAGCGGCAAACGCCCGCACCGTGCCCACTGCCCAATCTCCATCTCCCATGACACGTACAGCATCCAAGAGACAGCGGGTTTCGGCAGCGATTATCTCCTTTTCCGCCTTTACCTCAACAGTAAGGGGCACAGGCTGCCCCTGAAGCATATTGATTATCTGTTTGCTGGCCATTATGCCTTGGCCATTTGCTTCCTTGGTGGGGATGCCATAAGCTTCGTGAGGAGTCTTGGTAATGATCTTTGTTGCTCCCGATAAGGCGGCCACAGTAGCCCCTAGACCGATAACGCCAAAAGATTTTGCCTCATCCTGGGGGAATCCCCCCATCCACTGATGAAATACTGTGGATATCTTGACATCATAGCCGTCCTTTTCCAGATACTCCTGAGCCAGTTCCTTTAGGGTTAGGATAGCGGCAATGTCCTGGGCAAAGTTGCCACATTGCCCATAACCTAAAGTAAGGAATTTTACTCCCTGTTCGGCAGCCAGCAAGGCCTCCAATATTGCAATTGCATGAGAGATTGAAGGTGGAACCATAGTTCCAGTCAAGGGGCCAAAGGGCTCCCGATTGATTTCCACCCCTTGTTCATAGTACCAACCCACTAAGCGGTCGACGTACTGCCAGTCCCTAATGGTAGTCTCCAGGGACACATCCTTGGCATAGGGGATGTTATAGGAGATGCCGCCTCCCTCGAAGTCTGTATACCCCCCCGCCAGGGCTATCTCCGCTAGCAGCCGTGCATCCGGGGTGCCGTGCCGGAGTTGGACCGGTACCGAGACAGACTCGATTATCTTGCGACAGGCACCCACTCCGTGATTAACTGCCGGGAAGCCATTGAGCATGGAGCGGCCGCTGGCCATACTTTCTTCGATGCCCTTTTGGGCCTCCTCATACTTGTTCTGACGGGTATAACTGTCGATGGTGGTAGGAAGGCAGTCTGCCCCAGCTTGCTCTAAGTATTGCAATAGTTCAATATGGTTTTCAATTAATGGCACTCCCGCCCTGGGCTGCACAAGGGTATGCCCCTTGCTTATGGCACCAGCCAGGACCTTGGAAAATCTCTTGGATTCTTCCATAGCCTTGTGATACTTTACAGCTTCTTTTAAATCAACCTCACTGCCTGTGGGCCAAACCTGTAAAACCTTGTCCCGCACTGCAAAGAGTTCATCATCTGACCAGCGTTTGTTTGCGACGTTCATCTCCGTCCTCCTTATAAAGCCGCAAGGCTCTCAGCCAGCATCCTGCGTGCCACTCTTGGCTCACTCCCTGCCAGCAGACCTGCAGCAGCCATTATATACTTGCTATCCAGCATTAGTCTTGGTTTTTCCGGCAGCAGTCCCTTACTGTCCATTGTCAAAATTCCCTTTGGATCAGGGCTGTTGACCATGACACCGCCGACCCCAATAACTGTATTCATCCCCCGCAAATCCTTGCCACTAAGCACATCTGTAGCTCCAGCAGGGGTATATACCCGTTCCATGGAGCCTGCGTGGCGTTGAACTGAAATCCGTACAGCCCATTGGGCGATAATTATCTCCAGGCCTTCCAGCCCAGGGCTCACCAGGCGATTGGGGTAAGTAAGGATTTTATCTAGCTCCTGCCGCCACTGTTCCTGGTGGGGTGCCTGGGCAAGAATATTTTCCCGCCCCGCCTGTTCCACCAAACTTTGCAGGCTATAGCGCATTCCTATATCAGCTTCCACTGTACGCATATCCCATGGAGGGACAATTCCCTTACGCACCATGCCCGCAGGTGTCTCTATACCGCCGTAGCTGTATACATCGGTAGTTGCCCCACCTATGTCTACCAGCAGGAGCTCCCCCATTTCCTGGGCCAACAACTTTCCGGCAGCAAGAACGGCTGCAGGGGTTGGAATTAATGGAGCTGCTAGGCGGCGGCTGAGGGTTTCCATACCCTTGGCCTTGACAATATGACTCATAAATAAATTCCGAATTGCCTCCCGAGCAGGCTCAATATCTAGACGGTTTAGTTCCGGCATGACATTGCTGGTGACTTCTACGCTAAACCCTGCCCTACTTAGGATTTCCGACCCTTGATGGATGGCATTTCTATTTCCTGCCAGCACAATAGGCAGTGGCGACACCTTGTCAGCCAAGGCCTGGGTATTTTCCAAGAGAATCTTTTTGTTGCCGCCGTCAGTTCCTCCTGCAAGAAGGAGGATATCCGGACGGAGATCATCGATTTCCTTAAGATCATCCTCATTGAGATTGTAACCATAAACCTGCAGTACCTTGGCACCTGCACCGAGAACAGCCAATTTAGCGGCCTGGCCCGTAAGCTCAGGCACCAGACCACAGGCAATCATCCCCAAGCCCCCTGCGGCGCTGCTGCAGGCGTAGATGCTGTATTCCTTACTGCCAGTCTGCCCCCGAATTTCTGAGAGGGCTGAGTTAAATCCCTCCATAATGTCGGTACCTACTGTAGTTGGTGCCGAAGCCTGGCCAACAATACTGCCGTTACTGTCTACTGCTGTAAGTTTGGTCCAGGTGCTACCCACATCCGCAAGCAAAATTAAGGCCAATCAACTCACTCCCAAATCCTGCTTCAACATGGCGATCCCCTCAGCGGGCATGGTTCCAGGCGGAAACACCTGGTCAAAACCCATCTTCAGGAACTTATCCCGGACAGGCTCCCACTCTTGTTTGCCAACCACCAGGTTTCCCCCCACATAGAGGAGAATGTCGCCAATTCCAGCTTCAATACACATCTCCCGTAAGCCCCGGCAGTCGATTTCACCGTGGCCGTACAGGGAAGAAACCAGGATAGCCCTGGCATCTGTTTCTATTGCAGCTTGTATAAATTCCTTTTGGGTAGTAAGCACTCCAAGGTTTACTACGTTAAACCCCGCCTCGGTAAAGGCGTAGTCCAAAATTCTGTTGCCGATGGCATGGACATCAGACCCTATAACGCCCAATACGATTGTGGCCACTTTCCCTTCCCTCCTACAACAATACTCTAAATGCCTTTACACCGTGACCCAGCAGACCTTCACCGATTTGTTCAAAATTCTTCGGATCACCGCTGACAAAAAAGCACAGTCTACCCTGCTTATCGGAATTAAGCAAGTCCTTCTCCTGTAAAATATCTCTGGCCGCTAGGGCAGCATATTGTGCCGAGTTGACCAAAGCCACTTCTTCTCCCATCACTGTTGCCAGCACGTGTTCCATTAAAGGATAGTGAGTGCAACCCAGGATTAAAGTGTCTATCCCCTGTTCCTTTAAGGGTTCCAGGTAGCTTTGAGCAATTTTGTAGGCCTCCGGTGTATCTATAAGTTGGTTTTCAACTAAGAGCACGAAAAGTGGGCAGGCCTTGTCAAATACTTTCGCGTCCTTTTCCTTTGCCAAAATTGCATTGGGATAAGCCTTACTGGCAATAGTGGCTTCGGTGCCGATAACACCAATGCGCCCAGACCGACTCTTATCCAGAGCAGCATGAACACCGGGCTCTAGCACTCCCAGCACCGGAAAAGGAAACCTGGCCTGGTAGTAACTTAGCCCCACTGCCGTGGCAGTGTTGCAGGCCACAATCATCAGCTTAATATCTTGGGTTGCAGCTAAAAAATCAATAATTTCGGTAGCAAATCCCCTAACTGCATCCGGTTCCTTGGCCCCATAGGGCATGCGGGCAGTGTCCCCAAAATACACGATATTTTCCCGGGGCAACAGCCTTTTCAGCTCTTTGACCAGGGTCAGTCCTCCTACACCGGAATCTAGAAGGCCAATGGCCTTTTTCCTCTCTTCCATATATGTATGACCTCCATAACATGGTTGGACCTATGGACAGTACCAATATAGCATATATAGCTTTCTTATACTATATAGTTGCCTATAAGATATATTATTTAACCCTCCTGTAATCTAAGGGATACAGAGAAAAAATGACACGGCTTCCCTGTGTCATTTTGATTTATTGCGCTGTTTATAGTATCCGCCCATGGTCTTACGGGCATCCATGACAATGGTAAAAGAATGACTGTCATGGTCATTGACTAATTCCATTAACCTTGGCAATTGCCTGCGCCCCATAATAACGGTCAGAATATCCTTGGGACCATCCTTACCCCAGCCTTCGGTAAGAGTGACTCCAAAGCCATTATCCCGCAAAAGACTGATTAGGTCATCACTTTTTGCCCCTACCACAACTTCTACGCCAACATAACCTAGAGCCATCTTTTCTTCCAACTGTATGCCAAGGATGTTACCAAAGGCAAAGCCCAAGGCATAGACCAAAAGATATTCCCAGCGGTCCAATTGATTGACCACTCGGCTCAAAGCAATGATATATACTATTACCTCAAAAAACCCTATAACTGCTGAAGGCAATCGGCGCCCCTTAACCAGCATCAACATCCGCAGGGTTCCCAAAGTAACGTCAGTTACCCTGGCGACAAAAATAAGCAGTGCTGTCATCACTATTTCAGCCAATGTAATTCCTCCTTAAAGACTGTATCTACCTTAGTATATTCTGTGATTATAATCTAAACACGCAAAAATATTTTCCGCAGCAGTGTTTACATCGCTGCGGAAAATATTGTTCAATCACATTTTTTGCAGGGGGGTTTCATCAATACATATAAAGATCCCAGGGCTTTTTGCAAGGCCTCAATTTCTTCTGCTGAAATTTGCTCTAAGAGATCACTAAGATAGCGCTTGCGGTTCTCCATTACTTCACGTATCATCTGATGCCCTTTTTCTAACATATATAACCTGACAACCCGTCGATCTCTGCTATCCCTTTCCCGCAAGACCAAACCATCCCGTTCCATTCGATCAATTAAATCCGTCGCTGTACTGCTGGCAAGGTATAATTTGTTACCTAAATCGCCGATAGTCATATCTCCATTATCTCTTAACACTAACAAGGCGTTAAACTGGGGTGTAGTAATGCCAAATTCGCTAAGTATATCTCGCCCCCGGCATTTGATGACAAAGCTGACCCGTCGAATTAACTTGTCAATCTCTGCCACGTGGGGTTCATAAGTAACCACGTCCATCAGGGCACCTCCCAGGTAGATTTCGTTACTAGATTATTCACCAATTATATCATAGTCTTGGCGTCGCGGAAAGAACGGCACAACAGGGGCTAATTATCCCCCTGGGCAATGTCTGTCAGCACCGCCTGCGCAGTCATAGCCACTAGTCCTTCACCCTGGGCCAATTCTTCAACCACTTCCCGGCACATCCGGCTACCGGCAGCTGCCAAGACGAGATTGCGTCGGAGGACATTACTTCCCCGCCAAGAGGCAGCAGTTTTTTTAAAATAAGCCTTAAACTCTGGTGTTGACAAAGCCAGCAAGCGACTTACGCCCAGCCAAGGGTTTTCGGCTTCTCCCCTTGGGTCATTGTGAAGACATGCAAGCTGGCAAAGATCACAGCCATAGATTAGTCTATGCCTGCTGAGAGCCAATCGTTGTTTGGTACTAAGGGGTTTTTTTACGGTAAGCAAGTATGCCATGCAGCGGGTAAAGTCGTAATCATTGGCTCCCCTATACGCCTGAGTAGGACAAGCCTGAATACATAGCTGGCAATCTCCACACTGATTAGCTAAGGGAAGATCTGCCGGCAGTTCCATATCGGTTATTAAGAGGCCCAGCCAGACAAATGAACCTACATTGGGAACGACAATAAAATTATTCTTTCCCTGCCAGCCTACCCCAGCTCGTAAAGCATACAGGCGTTCACAGCCAGGGCCATTGTCAGCCTGGACAATGTACTTTGTCCCTGGTTGCAATTTTTTGATATACTCCCCCACCTGGTTAAGTTTAGCCACCACCACTTCATGGTAGTCTGGCTCCCGGGCAAAGGGGGATAAATAACCCATACCCAGGGGCGGAGAAGCGGAACCCTTACTATAGCGGTCCAAGTAGGAAACCGCGCCCACCAGCACCGACTTAGCATGGGGTAGCCAAGACTGGGGTGAACATCTATATTCCGCCTCCCAGGGTACGTATGGAGGGCGGGGGCTGCTGGACAAACGCCGAAACATTTCCTCATCCCCAGTGGCCGGAGCAATCCCAAAAGCGCAGAAGCCTAGTTTCTTTGCCCTAGTCTTAAGCTGCTGGGAAATCTTAAGCTGGCTGGCCTTGAACAAGCAGTTTGAAATCTTGACCCAACTCCTTTAGGGCTTCCATCATTACCGATATATCCGTTGCCGCTTGCTGCTGCAGTTCTGTCAACTGAACAACAGAACTTGTCCCTTCAGATAATTCGTGGGAACGTTGCTGGATGCCGTCGAGTATTCTTCCGATATTCAGAAGGGACTGAGCACTGTCATCGGCCAAGGTCTTGATCTCCTCGGCAACAACAGCAAACCCCCTGCCTTGTTCACCAACCCTGGCGGCTTCAATTGCAGAGTTAAGACCGATAATTTTGCTGCGCTTTGCGATTCGTGTGATTGCGTCTAGGATTCTGTTGGTGCGTTCCAAGTCCCCAGCAATACCCTCCGCTGCTCCGTTTATTTTTTCTCCAACCTGGGATATCCTCTCAGAGTAATTGTTTAACTGGGTAAGCCCTATCAATATTTTATCAATGCTTGCCTGGAGCTGAGATGAGGCGGCTGTGAAAGCTGTGCCCGGGGTGGTCATCATGGACTGCCCTTTTCCTGCTCCCAGCAGGGAAAAGGCAGCGGCCACAGGTACAACCATTACTCCTGGGTCCTGGAGGTCGCCGATACAATCGATGACAAGGGCAACTGGTTCGCTTTCAATAGCTAGGTCATAATCCCTATAGACTGGAAACGGGAAATCCCCCACTAAATCTGGACCAGCAACCCATAGGATCCCGGTAGCCAGTTCATGAGTCAGACTAATTACTTGCCCGGGGTCATCAGCGTAAATTCCAATTTTCATTGAAGCCTCCCCTTTCGTGGCTATAGATTATAAGAAAATTTTATTTTCCTTGGCCAAGCTTGGCGATAGCATCGCTATATATCTCTGCCAACTGGACTAGGTGGGAAATGGCGATATATTCATCGGGCTGGTGAGCTAGTTCAGTCTGACCAGGGAAAACCGGACCAAAGGCTACAGCATTGTCCAGTGCCCGGGCATAAGTACCTCCACCGATGGAGATAAGCTTGGCTTCCTCACCCGTATGCTTCTCGTACACCTGTTGCAAAATCTGAATGAGCATTGAGTTGCCATCAACATGCAGCGGTCCCTTGCCGCCATGAGATTGAAGAGTGACTTCAGAAGGCAGCCCAGCAGCAAGGCCTTCAAGAATTTGCTCTTGAGTAAAGCTGACGGGATACCGAATATCCACCAGGACAGTGACCCTAGTACCATCCATAGAGATAACTCCCATATTAACAGTCAAGGGGCCGGATACATCGTCCCTTACCTCGATATTCAGGCCGCGGCCGTCATGACTGAAGCCAATGTGTTCGTAAAGGTCGTTGATAATACCCTGGTCAAACCCAAGGTTGACGAGCATAGCCAAGGCATAGCTGATAGCATTGATGCCGGTCTCTGGCAGGCTGCCATGGGCAGATGCCCCCTTAAAAACCATGGTAATGTCTGCTTCATCCCGAGTAATTTCCATTTTGGCCCCGATTTTGGCGGCTGTTTTTACAAGGAGGCTTTCATCTTCTATACCTCTCAGTTTTACTTGGCAACGATCGGGAACCATGTTGGGCCGGTTGCCCCCTTGAATACTTAGAAGTTCGATATCCTTGGGAGCTTTCATCTCCCCGGATAGTTCTACCATGAGAATGCCTTTTTCACTGTTGATTACAGGAAACTCTGCATCCGGAGTAAAGGCAACATCGGGTTTTCCCGCCAGGGGCAAGTAATGGTGCATACACTCCCAGCCACTTTCCTCATCGCAGCCCAGGATGATGCGAATGCGACGCCGGGGCTGCCAGCCGGAATCCTTCAAGGCTGCCAAGCCATAGAGGACTGCCATTGCAGGCCCTTTGTTATCGATAGTACCTCGGCCATACAGCTTGCCGTCAATGATCTCTCCGCCATAGGGCTCAAAGCTCCAGCCCTGGCCAGCGGGGACAACATCCAAATGGCAAAGGACTCCAACAGTTTCATTGCCCTCACCATACTCAATATGGCCTGCATAACCGGAAAAGTTCTCTGTTTTAAATCCCAACTCCCTGCCCTTTTCCAGGGCATACTCCAGGGCCTGGGCCATTGACTGGCCAAAGGGCTTGCCATCCCCAGCAGGAGCCTCCTTAACACTGGCAATACGCACAATCTCCTGGGTGGCTTGAATGAGTTCCTCCCTATTGCCAATTATCATCACTACACCTCCAATTACTTAGCCCCGAATCTCCGCTCGGTGCCTGACCGCAGGTCTCTAATATTGACCTTATGCCTGTACATGCCAATTAGAAGCAACAAGACTCCCAACCCTTTAAACCAAAGGCTGGTATCAGTGACTAGTAACAAAGTCGTCATTGTCATAAGAAAATTCAGGGATCCCAGGGATACATACTTGGTCATGAGCACAATAAAGACAGCTGATAACAGCGCTCCCACAGTCATTACGGGGAACAAAAACAGATATGCCCCAATAGAAACTGCGATGCCCTTTCCACCCCTTAACCCCACATATATGGACCAGTTGTGGCCGATGACAGCAGCCAGTACTGCGCATGCCAAGGCTAAGTCGGTATTTAGCCACACACTGGTAATTACCAAGGCCAGCAGGACTTTGCCAGCATCCATCAAGGCTACGATAATCCCCAGGCGAGGACCCAAGACTCGATACGCATTAGTGCCGCCAATGTTGCCACTGCCTTCGCTGGTAATATCTTTGCCCTTAATCTGCCCGATAATATAAGCAGAAGGAATTGCCCCAAGAAGGTAACTGTATATAGTTACTAGGATGTAGTACATCGAATCTCCTCCACTAATCTTCTACGGGATACAATTCTCTGGGTGCGACGTAATAATAAAGCTTTCCGAACTCCCTAAAACCAATGGGCTCTAGTAGCGCCAACATTTCTTCAGTGTCTGCCCGGACTACAACTGGACTGCCTCGCCCCAATAGCACAGCGGTCACTGCCCCATAAGCCTGTTCCATCCAATAGGTCTCCGCCTTGACACCAACCCATTCAATAATCTCCTGCCAGGGGAGCACCACCTGCTGACTGGAACACGCAGCCACCAAGACTCCATCTCCATCGTGAATCTCATAGTCCCAGCCCCCCAAAGTATTGGGGTCGGGAATGGCGCTTACGGTAACTTCAAACCGCTTTTTCCATGTGCGAGTGAGGTTGCGAACACAGAGAGAAGACTGGGTGACCACCCCACCCGGGAACCACCGCTGTAGCATATCCAGAGTTTGTAAGTTGGTTGTATAAAAGCGGCAGAGTTCAAGTGCTGGCAGTGGAGCCAACAGCGTCTCAAGGTGCATTTCATTTTCCAGCCTCAGCCAAGTACACTGACGATGACTTGCCACCAACCCCCCTGTCCAGGGGGGAAAGCCAAGTCCATAGACAGCGCTCGAGGGAGTCTCTAGGCAGGATTCCAGCACCCACATCATTTCGTAATTCTTTAAAGGCTTACTGGTGAAATGCTGAATCAATTCCCGGATTTGCCCTTGGTTAAGCTTTTCTGCCTGCACAGGCCCACCTCTTTTATAGAATTAGTATACCACAGAACGGGGTATTGACAGGAAAGTATATTTATTGCCCAAAGGCGACAAGCTAGTAACAAATAGATGAGGAGGCGCATAATTGCACGACAATATGACCCATAAAGAGTTGCACTACTTGGAGGACTGTCTAAAAGCAGAGCAGTTAGCTGCCCAGAAATGTAGTTTCTTTGGATCCCAATCCCAAGACCGAGAGGTATCGGAAATATGTATGAATATGGCCGATAAACATCAACAGCATTATAACACACTGTTACAGCATTTACAGAATCAAAACACGGGAATCCAATAGGAGGCTATATGAAAAGCAATCCAGAAGTTCGCTGGACAGCCAACAACATTCTAGAAGATGCTATATCCTGTCAAAAGCACCTGACCAATCTCTATAACTCTGCTTGTGTTGAAGCCAGCACACCAGTAATCAGGGATGACTTCCTCAACATCCTAATGGATTCTCATCAGCTCCATCAGGACCTATTTGCAGTGATGGAACGGAGAGGCCTGTATATGCCTCAAGGCGCTACCCCTCAGGATGTAACTCAGGCCTGGCAGAAGTTTAGTTCCCAACATACTTTTTGACAAAAAGAGGGTGCCACCCGGGGCACCCTCTTTAGTTGCTAGATTTCTTCAAAAAAGTCTTTATCAACACCACATTCAGGGCATACCCAGTCTTCGGGAAGATCTTTAAAGTCCACTCCACCCTCTAGTTCGGGATCATATACATACTCACATACGGTGCACCGCCATTTGCTCACCAAGACACCCCCTCACTACCCTTTGATTTTTTAGGTAATGAAAATTATACCATGTTAATTTATTTTTACAATAAGCCAGAGTGACCTTCTGAGACAATTCTTTTGGATACTGTCCCCTTTATGGCCTGGGCCACCAGTCCGGGAATATCCATTTCCCTTTCCGCTTCTTCGGCCTGGGCAGAAGTGGGCCGCGTCTTGGGATGAGCAGGGACAAAGAGAGAACAACAATCTTGGTGAGGCTCTATTGAGGTACTATACGTGCCAATCTTTTTGGCTAAGTCCATGATTTCCACTTTGTCCAAAGCGACAACTGGGCGCAGCACCGGTAAGTACACTACCTCGTTAATGGTTCTCAGGCTTTCCAGTGTCTGGCTGGCTACCTGGCCCACATTTTCCCCGGTAATTATAGCCAGGGCCTTCTCCCGATGAGCCAGTTCTTCAGCCACTCGGAACATAAACCTGCGCATAATTGTAATTGTCAGGTCTTCCGGCACGTGCTCCATAAGGTTCTGCTGCACAGGGGTAAAGTTGACCACATGCAAGTTAACCGGTGCCCACTGGGCCAAGATTTGAGCCAGCTTCTCCACCTTTGCCAAGGCCCGGGGAGAGGTAAAGGGAGGGGTGTCGAAGTATACCGCCTCCAAAGAAATTCCCCGCTTCATAGCCATCCAGCCCGCTACGGGGCTGTCAATACCTCCGGAGAGCAGTAGCACACCCTTTCCTGTCACTCCCACTGGCAAGCCTCCCGAGCTAGGAAATACCCGTGAAAATACATAGGCCCCCTCCGGTCTAACCTCAACATTGACAACGCGCTGAGGATTATGAAGGTCCACCTTCAGTTCTGGAAAGCTTTCCAGTAAAATGCCTCCCAATTCCCGGTTAATCTCCATGGAGTCCAGGGGAAAGGTTTTTAGGGAGCGACGAGCCGCCACTTTAAAAGTAAGGGGCAGTCCTTCGGCCTGCAACTCTTGGCGGGCGGCAAGGGCAATAGCCTCCATAGTTAACTCCGTCTGAACCACGGGACTAAATGATACCAAGCCAAAGACCTTTGCAAGAGCAAGGGCAACTTCGTCTATGTTACAACCAGAGGGCAAGTCTACAAAAATACGGCCATAGGGAGTGGTGACCCGGAAGCCCTTTCCCAAGGGCATTAAGGCCCGCCTAACATTGGCGGCCAGTGCCCGGATAAAAAATGCCCGATTCTTGCCCTTTAATCCTACTTCTCCAAAGCGCAGCAACATCCTATCGTATGTCATCGGCTCCTCCTCCCCAGAACAAAGGATAAATCATCCAAAACCTGGCGAATTTTTTGCAAAGCGTATTCGACTTCATCTTCAGTAGTAAGGGCGGAAAAACTAAATCGTAGCAAGCCTTCGGCAGTTTTCCTTTCCAAACCCATTGCTTCTGCCACGTGGCTCAACTGTCCTTTTTTGCCGGAACAGGCTGCTCCAGTGGAAACATAGACACCATATGCCGACAGGGCATGCAAAAGCACTTCTCCCCGAAAGCCCGGAAATGAAACGGCAATAATGTGAGAGACCCCATCAGAGGAAATGACCTTACAAGGTAAGTCTTGGAGGCCTTGGAGGAACTGGTGCCGCAACTTAGCTACATGGCTTAGGTTGTTGGCCATATTTGCTTCAATCTCCTGGGCGCCGCTGCCAAAGCCAATTATACCCAAGAGGTTTTCGGTGCCCGAACGCAGGCCACCTTCCTGCCCCCCTCCGCATATTAGGGGCAATAACAAGTCACGCCTGTCAGTATACAGAGCGCCAATTCCCTTGGGGCCGTGTATTTTATGGGCGCTAATTGAAGCTAAGTTAACTCCTAATTCCTGGGGACGAAATGGAATCTTGCCAAGAGCCTGAACCGCATCTACATGGATGCAGACATCAGGCTGTAAAGCTCGAACCAGACCTACTATTTCCTTTAGTGGCTGAATAGCACCAGTTTCATTGTTGACAGCCATTATGCTCAAAAATTGGACAGGCTGAGCCAAGGCTTCTTCCAAGGCCTTCAACTGCACCTGACCCCGGTCATCAACCGGTAGCCGCAGCACCTCCCACCCCTGCATTTCAAACTCCTTAAAAACTTCCAATACTGAGGGGTGTTCAATGCTGGAAGTGACCAACCGTCCCCGCTGCCGAGATCGGGCAAGAAAACCCTTGATTGCCAGGTTATTGGCCTCGGTTCCTCCTGAAGTAAAGACCAGGCTAGCCGGGGATACCCCCAGTAGCCTGGCCACATTAGCCCGGGCTGCATCTACTTGCTTTTCCGCTTCCACACCAGGTCCGTGTAGAGATGAGGGATTAGCATACAGGGTCAAAGCGGCACTTATGGCATCTGCTACTAAGGGACTTACTGGTGTCGTTGCTGCATTATCTAAATAAGACTTTTCCATGAAATTCGCTCCATCTTTTTTTCTATCCTACCATATATTGCCCATATTCTCTACTGGAATTCTTCAAATCCCTGGACCAGTTCCTCCGAGGAAATCTCTCCCGCCCAAAATTTCGCCAGCAGTATGGCTGTTCGAATTCTGCTCTCCTGTTCGTGGACAACGCCAGCCTTATCCACTAGGCTACAGGGCACCCCCAGTTTAGTCGCCTCCTGTAGTAACAAAGCATACCAGGGGGGGACTCCCTCCTGATCCAGCAGAGAATCCCGCCATGGAGAAGCGGCCTTCAGTAGCCTAGCCAATTGGCTCCCTTGTTCCCGACACAGAAATTCCGCCACCATTGCCCCTGCCCGTCCATGATCATCTCCCTTGTAGTTGAGCTGACGAAATTGAAGTAGGTTTGCCCCTGCAATTGGTACGTAACGGGTGGGTCCAGCCGTGGGTAGGGGCAGCAAAAGCACTTCATCTTCTGGGGAGTTTTCCATAAGCCAAAACATCAAGGCCGGAGAGACACCACCAAGTATCTCTTCCCCCTGAAGGAGTTTTTGATTCCTGCTACTTCCTGTCACCAGCCCCTCCTTTACTACCAGTTCAAAGCCGGAGAAGACCTGATGAAGTTCCTGTCCTCCCCATTGCCCCCAACTGCAACCAGTGGAGGCCACCAAGGCTTGGGCAGTAAACTCACTTTCCCAGTCGTTGACCACCAAACGCAACCCCTTGTTCTCCAACAACTGGACCAGCTGTGGCCAATCCCAAGGGGAACCGACAATATCCTCCAGTTCATCCTGGTCTATGCCAGTATGGCTTTCCTTGGCCAGCAAGCCCAAAGGCCAAAACATTAGGGGCCAAGCCCAGATTTTGCTTTCATGGGTGCTCATGTTTTTCCCCGCCTCAGTTAAAAGCTCCTTGTCCAGCCAAGTATTTGCCGGAATTTGCAAGACATGATCCCGGCGTGCTATCCCCTGCCAGTCGGCAAAGATATCCGGTGGATTGCCATCTCGCAAGACCCGGGCCAGTTCCTCCTCTGCTTCTGTCCACTGGAGCCATCTGAGGCGCACGTCGATGCCTGGGTTTGCAGCACAGAATTCTGCAACCACTTTTTCCACCCCAGGCCGATAATCCCTGTGGGGATCCAAGGCCATGGGCAATTCCACATCCCAGTATTCAATGACGTAAGTATGGTCTGGATCTAAGGGAACATTAGGATCAATAACCGTTTCCGGGGTGGACCCAAAACAATTGGCCAAGAGGACTAAACATAGGGCTAATGGAGTTATTTTGGCGGCCATTCTTTACCCTCCCCGCGATTAATCAGCTGAAACACTGTCTCATCTATTACTCCCGAGGGCTCAAGACCAAAGAACCGCTGCAATGCCTTGACTGCAGCCTCGGTCTCTTGGTCGAACACTCCCCCAGCTTCCCCGGGACAAAAACCCACCGACCGCAGGGCCCATTGCACAAGAACTACATCCTGACCCACTTGGCCCTTGCTCATTGGCAGCCGAAATTTAACTTGGTAGTCCCCGGTAATACGGATCTTGGTTCCAACTGGAATCCAGGGATAGATGAGCTCTACATCTTTATTGTACATGCGAATGCAACCCAGACTTGCAACCCTGCCGACAGACCAAGGAGCATTGGTGCCATGGACGCCATATCCTCCCCAAGGGACGCTGAGCCGCATCCAACGAGTGCCAAAAGCGTCATTGGGCCGGTAATTCTTGTCCGTCACACGCCATTCCCCCATAGGAGAGGGAGTAGCTGGGAATCCCGCGGCTATAGGGAAGGAAGCATATTCCTCACCGTCGGAAAAGAGCACCAGCTTTAACTTGTGCAAGTAAATCTCCAAGTGGACTTTTCCAGGAGGAGGCTGGGTATTCACCCCTTGAGTCTCCGCTTCAGCGTGGTACAGCAGGGGCCAAAAGGATAATTCCGCTTCACCGGTAGGCTCCAACTCCAAGGCTAACTGTGCTTCTTCTACTGCCAGGACGGTATCCTCATCATAGATGCCGTTGATTTCACCTCCGTAAAAACCCAGTTCCCTCAGCCTTAGCTGCAATTCCTCCACATCGGCCCCTGCCAACGGGGGATTACACGGGTAGAGCTTGCGATTGTACTGACAGACATGGCTTTCCGGCAAGATATAGTCCCGCAGCAGAGCCAAAGTCATCACCAGCAGGACTAGCAATAAGAAAAAGTTTATCCACCGCTTCACTTATCCCCCCCCAATCAATATAAAACTTATTCTACTGCTAGATAAAAAATGCCAGCCCGGTTGACCTCATCCTAGGACTGGCATATTATCTTTAACAAAGGGGGATTTCCATGACTACAGAACAAGTATTAGTTGTACCAGCAAAAATGCTCAACCTATCCGCCAGAGAATATATAAGTAATAAAGAAGAAATTGCGGCCTTTTTAAAAGCTGCAGTAAATTACCGTTTTATCCAAAGACCTGTGGCTGAGCAAGATGCCTCATACAAACAACTTATTCCCTATGTCTCGGTAATCTGCAATGGATATATCCTAGTCCTTGAGCGGACCACAGCCCAAGGAGAAGCTAGGCTACATGGGAAAATGTCCCTAGGGGTGGGAGGTCATATAAACCCCGTAGACCGTGGCAAGGATTTACTGGAAACAATTTCCCAGGCAATGACCAGAGAGCTCGGGGAGGAATTATGGCTACAACCAGAAATCCCGCCTCTACTGGCGGGACTCATCAACGATGACACAAATTCAGTGGGGTCAGTCCACCTGGGTATCCATTACATCCTCCCAGTCAGATCCCGACCTAAGGTCAGAGAAACCGACAAGATGAATGCCCTCTGGATTCAACCCCATCAACTAGAAGATCTGGCCCCTCGCTTAGAAACCTGGTCCCAAATCCTTCTACCCCATTTAACTAATCCGTACCATTTACAGGCAAGCAAGGCCCCGACCCCAGACAGCACAGCAAGGCCGTAACAGACCACAGCTCCCCAACGCATAAGTTCTGGGAATGTCAGGAGACGGCTGCCGGTCTTCCTTATCCCAATAGCCCTTGCCTCGGCATCCAAGAGATAGAGATTGGGAGAAAAGCTCCCGCCTCCATCTAATATTTCTTTTACGCCTTGAAAAATGCCCTTCTGGAAGTAGATTTTATTTGCCTGGGGCATTTTTTCTTTTGCCCATACAGGCTGGTGCAGCTGGTAGCCAAATAGGTCTAGGCCCACCATCTCAACCAGTTCCGGCCGGAGACCTACCGCCAATGTCTGTGCCTTGGCGGCTGTATGATCTGGAAGGTAGTCATCCTCGGGAGCAGTCAGCAAAAATACTCGCTCAAAGATTAAGTTTTCGCCCCGCTGGTTGATGACCGCCATATACTCTGCATCTTCTCCCTGGGCAAGTATACTTTTTCTTAGCAGTTTGGAGAGTTTCACGGTAACTGTATCGGCTTTATTTCCTGGGACAGAAGCAACTATTTCCATCTGGGCTGTTTTCTCTTCTCCAGGGAAGATTTTTCCCATAGCTACCAGCTCAGTGCTTCCATAATAATTTTGAAGCAAAAGCAGGAGGCTGCCCAATAATATAAAACCCAGCGCCAGCATGCGTAAACTTTTCGGCAAAAAAAATTTTCGTAGGATCAAATATTCCACTCTCCCCAGCTTAGACTATATCTATTTCATTCGCTTTTCTTCCCCGGTTTCCCTCCCTGAAACCAAAGGGAATATATTCTATTCAAAATCCCCCTCATCCTTTAAGACTATCCTTACAGGATCCCCTGCTATTAGTTGGCTTTCAGTAACATGACAATCGATTGCCAATACAGAAACCCCCTGCTCCTGGGCCTGTTGCAAGGCCTGGCCAAATGCCCTATGGGTCTGGTAATTTGGTGTAAAATACTTGACCCCTTTCATCTGAATGACAAAGAGCACTGCAGCCTTATAACCTTCCTGAATACTGCGACCAAGCTCCTGTAGATGTCTTACCCCTCGCTCAGTTGGGGCATCGGGAAATTTTGCCACCCCAGCCTCTTCCAATGTTACTCCTTTAACCTCGACAAAGATCTTGTCCTCAGCAGTTTCCAGGTAAAAGTCCAAGCGGGATTTGTGGTACTTGGCTTCGGCCTTAAGCAGCCTGATTCCAGGAATAACCCCTGACAAATATTCTGCCGCCACCTTATTGGGGGCCTGACTATCAATATTAATCAAGCGCTGCCCCTTATAGACAGATATTAAATCATAGCGGGTCTTGCGGGTGGCCTTACTTGATTCCTGCAAGAACACTACTGCACTTGGCAGCAGAAGTTCTTTACATCGCCCGGTGTTCTTCACATGACACAGCTCTTCCTTACCGCCAATCTCCACAGTGGCAACAAAGCGATTTAAGCGGGTAATGAACCTACCCTCCCTGATATTGTCGTACTTCATGTCATCCCTCCATCTGGCTTGTCCACACTTAGTTGGGGGAAGGAACTAGTCCACTGGCTGCCAAAATAATCTCCTTGAATCAGTTCTATTCCATTTACATTACATCAATAGTTCCAAAAAGAGTACAGCGAGGCATGCGCCAACAGACACCGTTATTAAACTGGCTCCAGCATAGGCCAATGCAACGGCCAGCAAAAAGGCAACAAGCCCCGACCATAGATTTGCAGTGGAAGACAATATTGCTGGAAAGGTCATAACCGCCAAAGTCACAAAAGGTACATAGTACAAAAATGAACGTATGACATTGCTTTTAATCGGCTTGCGTAGGAGAGTAAGCGGCAATACTCGAATCAGGTAAGTTACTGCTGCCATCACTAGGATATACAGGTACATTGATCGGTCCACTGCTTGACTCCTCCTCTGTGCTTTCGTCTTTTACCGGGAATAATACTGCAGCAATCCCAGCTAAGATAAGAGTTAAAATGATTATACGGAAACCTGCTGAAATCTCCCGCACTAAGGGAAGATACGTAAATAACATACTGGCAGCCATTGAGACAATAATGAGTCCGGCTAATACCTTGTTCTTCCGGGCTGGAGGAATAATAATAGCAATAAACATCCCATAGAGAGCAACGCTCAGCGCCCGGAGAATGTTTGCAGATAAAATATTGCCCATTACCACACCAAATATCGTGCCTAGGCACCATGCTGGCGCCGCCATTGAAATCAGGCCATAAGAATAAAAGGGGTTGAGCTTACCCTCTGTGCCCACAGATACCCCATATATTTCATCTGTAACACCGTAAGCAATAAAAAACCGGTGATAAAATGGCATACTTTGAGACAACTTTTGGGTTAAGGATGCAGACATTAGACTGTATCTTAGGTTAATAACAAACTGGGTCAAGGCCAACTCCATATAGTTGGCACCAGAGTAAATTAGCCCCAGGGCGGCAAACTCGCCGGCAGATGTATTGTTAGTAATCGACATCAAAGCCGCCTGCCAAGCTGTTAATCCCGCCTTCTTTGCTGCAATGCCTAAAGTAAATGATACAGCAATATACCCTAGGGCAATTGGGATGCCATCATAGAGACCCTTAAGAAAGCTTGTCCGATTATCCTTCAATTCTAAGACCTCTTTTTCGGTGTGTAGTATGAGTTTTATCCTTGTCAAGGGATTATATTTCGTAATTATAAAGCCTCAGGCACATACCTGAGGCATAAAAAATCCAATTATCCCAGGAGACTGACATCCTGAATGCCCACTATTACTTACATGTCCGATAAATGTGCACGCTGATTATTCTACTCAATATATCCACGAATGTCAAGACTAATCGCTGATATTAGTAATGTTACCACATATGCCAAGGGGGAAACAGTTCAATCTTATGCATTCAGGGGATTAGAGTTATCCGTCGAGGCTATTTTTACCCTTTGACATATACTATAAATAACAAAACCCACAAGGTATAAACCTTGTGGGTAAGTGTCGTTGGTGGAGACGAGGAGGATCGAACTCCTGACCTCCTGAATGCCATTCAGGCGCTCTCCCAGCTGAGCTACGCCCCCACGTTTTTTGTGTTGCTTGTCACAAATGATATTCTACTCAATATCCCTGACGATGTCAAGACAAAAAAACAGTATTTCTATTTCTCACCGCTATTTTTTTTGTTTTCATTTCTTTTTTCCTTTTTTTGTTCAGGCGGGAAAATAGCTATCTTAAGGAGAAAAATAAGGGGCAAAATCCCGCCAATGATTATCCCCACCAGTGCCCCATAGTCTCGGATTGTGGAAATCAATTTATAGATACTTAAGTTGCCGAAAAGAGGCCATATTGCCAGGATAAAAATGGTGAAAATTATTATCCAGGTCTTGGCGGACTTGCCGGAAAGATTTATGGTGTCTGAAATACTTTCTGCAAAAGATTGAATATAAAATGTTGTAGATAAGTAAATTGTAGCCACCCACATCAAAACAAAGACAACCTCAGTATGTTCGAGAAAAGTGCTAAGTGATGTTATCCTCACCCAAGAGAGGGCAGGATAATACATCGTTGCAGTCTGTTTGGGACCAAAGGCGGCAAGAATGCCAGCAAAACCAATTGACAAGCTAACAGTCAAGGCTAAAATACCAAGGACACTTTTGAGTCCTGCCCCTCTCAAGGACTTCTCATCCACATAACGTTGAAGCATTAAAATTACTATCGGTACTTGGCAATACCAACCTAATAGCAAGATTGCGCCATTTAGTGTGGGCATCACCCCTCCTTCAAAGAGAGGAAACAGGTACGAAAAGTTTATATTATCTGCAGTTAAAATCAAGGTCACAATTGAGGCAAAAACAGCCAAAGGCACTACATAGGCATTGGTTCGCAACAAGGGTATCGAGCCACTGAAGGCACCATAGGCTATCGCTAGCAGGAAGACAATCCTTATAACTAACTGAGGGGTCTCAGGTATGAGAAACCGGGTGGCAAAGGCCTCCATCCGCCATATTCCCAAGGCGGCCAGAAAGAGAAAAGAACCGGCATAAAAAATAGATACTACTTTTCCCAAGAAAACCCCCAGCATGTCAGGTAGGGCCTGAGTGACAGATTTCCCAGGGAATTTAGATATTACATAAACAGCAGCAGCCGTTGGAATGCAGGATATAATCCCCGCGACTAGTACGGAAATCCATGCACTTTGGCCAGCGGCCTGGACGACAAAATATGGGGTGAACAATACCGCAGTAGCAATAACAACCGTAATTCCAAAGGTAACAACTTCATATACTGAGATTCTATCCATTAAGTATCCTCCCTAGCGAATCGGCCCCTGCCCCCGTATGTGGACAACGCAGCGCAGATCATATTCAGCATTTTGTATTACTTCTGACCAGCGATGGTTTTCACGCCGCCAGCTCTCCGTATCTTTTCGCCTTAGCTTGGCCGATAGTCCCAGGAAATCTACTCCCTCTTTCTGGGCCACCTGCAAAGTATCGCGCATACGGTTGACAAAATAATGGCTGACACGAGTCTTTAATTCAGCGGCTTCTACATCCGCCATTTCCTGAACATCTAAATTAACATCCACCATAGACCGGACTAACAACTTATTATCCTGCCAACTTACTTTGATGTCTGTTGTGCTTTTTATTATCGCCAAGCTAATTACCTCCCCGGGGGAGGATAGGGGAATTGTCACCTGCCCTGTACTAACATGGTCCCGCCAAAGCTGTAAGCCAAGAGTTTGAGACATGTCTAATGTAGCAGCCATTTTGTAACCGTTAAAAACCGCTGTTTTCCCAAGGGTAAAGCGGTCTTCACTGGTGCCAATTATGGGCACTGCCCCTTGCCGGTCAGGCTCCAGTATATAGCTAACCAAATCTTTAAGCTCTGATTGCACCACCGTGGATCTTTCGGTATTTATTCTAAACTGATTTATAATGGCCAAGGCGGGCTGCTTGCTTAATTTTTCCTCGACGTTTAAGAGGTCCTCAATGTCGACCTCGGCAACTGCTACCCGGACATTCTCCCTAAGGCTATAATCCCGTCGCAAAAAATCCAACACCTGCTGAAGACCGCTGCTGGCAAGTTTTTCACTGAAAATCAGCAGCTGCAAATGGCTTAAATCTGGGATTTTGGTGCTCTTTATAAATAACTTGGCAACTGCCTCCGTCATGTTTCTGCCTTCTGAGGTCAAGGTTATAAAGGCAGGTTCACCCCCACCGCCCTCTGACGGTTGACTAGGAACACCTACTTGGGCATATATGGCAACGCCACCCTTTTCCCCTTCGTCAATGCCCAGCACAAGAATATATGCTAGGCTATCCATTTCTCTGCTGCCCCAGCAACCGGATAACGCAAGAGCAAAAATAAGTAATAATGCCAGGGGAATCCTAGTCTTCATTATCATTTTTACCTCGCTTCTTTGGTCCGCGTTTGCCCATAGCCCACCAGGGTGCTCTGAAGAATACATCCTTCATATCTCTCAGGCGAAATGGAGTAACCGGAGCCATATAAGGTACGCCAAATGACTTTAAAGAAGTAAGGTGAAGTCCTAAAACCATGTACCCCATCATCAGGCCAAAGGCGCCAAAGGTCCCGGCCAAGACAATAAAGAAAAACTTCAAAATCCGCAGGGCATTGACAAAAGAATAATCGGGAATAAGAAAGGAACCTACAGCGGCTAGCCCCACAACGATTACCATCTGCGGCGATACCAGGCCTGCCTCTACTGCGGCCTGGCCCATAACCAACGCCCCCACTATGCTTACTGCCTGGCCAGCGGGTTTTGGCAGGCGCAATCCGGCTTCTCGTAACCCCTCCAGAATGGTCTCCAGCAGCAGAGCTTCCACCACGGTGGGAAGTGGCACTGGCTCCCGAACTGAGGCCATGGCCAATAATAAGGGAGTAGGTATCATCTCCTGATGAAAGGTTGCCACCGCTACATAGGCCGCAGTAAGACCAATGACAATAAAGAACGAAGCCATTCTCAACCCTCGATTGACAGCTGCTAAAAGAAAATACTCGTAATAATCCTCGCTAGATTGGAAGAACTGCCAAAACACTGAAGGTACAATCAGCGCCATAGGGGTATTCTCAGCAATAATCCCTACCCGGCCCTCAACCAAAGCTGAAGCCAATTTATCCGGGCGCTCAGTAGTGGCAAATAAGCGAAAAGGGGTGTAGTGGGTATCTGCTACTATTTCGCTGACTAGGTTAACGGAGTACATGGCTTCCACATTAATTGCCTCAACCCGTTTCCGCACCTCAGCCACAAGCTTTTCATCAACTACACCTTTAAGATAACAGATGGCAACATTAGTATTAGACGTAGTCCCTATGGGTATGGCTTCCATGATGAGATTAGGGGTCCGCAGACGTCTGCGCAACAGACTTGCATTGGTGAGCAAGCTTTCCACAAATCCCTCCCTGGGGCCCACTACAGAAACCTCACTTTGGGGCTCGCTGATGGATCGCTCTTTCCATTTCCGGGCCTCAAGGATTATGGCTCGGTCATAACCGTCGATAAATAGCAAAGCATGGCCGGTGACAATCTTCTTTTCTAGCTGATACCAGTCTGTCCCCTCTTCTATCTTTAAGGCTGTGGGCAGAATATCGATAATTTTTCCCGGGACTTGTGTCACTTCAAATTCCTCAAAACTAAGATAGTTTAGGGGCTCAAGGATAAAGTCACTAAGGGTTTGTTTGTCGGTAAGGGTTTCTAAAAACACCAAGGCCATACGCACCTGGCCAGAAGGGCCAAAGCGAACTTTGCGCACGATAAAGTCCAGGCTGTCCTGGAAGGTATTTTCCACAGTGGCTATGTTGTCAATTAGCTTTGGACTGACTTTTTCCCGTTCTATATGTTTGTCTTGCTGAAACTCTCCCGGGGACTTGGGCATGCGGTACCTTTTTACAGGCTTTTTAAAGTCCACTTTGCTGCCCTCCTTATACTTCTGCATAGAATTAGCTTGACCCCTGTTGCTGAGGAGTATTCTCAAAAAAAGTTCCCTATTTACCCCATAAAAAAAATCGGGGCCAGTCATTGGAGACTGACCCCGGTTTTTTGTTTATAATGCCTGTTCCAAATCGGCAATAATATCTTCAACGTCTTCCAAACCAACTGCCAGGCGGACTAGGCCAGGCGTAATATTTGCCGCCAACCGTTCTTCTTCCGGCACTACTGAGTGAGTCATAGAAGCGGGATGTTGAATAAGGGTGTCTATGTCCCCTAAGCTGACTGCCAAATGACAGATTTCCACTCCATTCATGAGTTTGACACCAGCTTCATATCCCCCCTTGAGTTCAAAGGCCATGATGCCGCCAAAGCCACTCATCTGCTTTTTGGCAAGTTGGTGTTGATCAAAAGATTCAAGGCCGGGGTAGTAGACCTTTGCAACAGCTGGGTGCTGTTCCAAGAACCTTGCAATTGCCATGGTGTTGCTATTGTGGCGGTCCATGCGCAGAGGCAAAGTTTTCAGGCCCCGCAGTATCAGCCAGGCGTTAAATGGACTCATGATTCCACCAATATCTTTGAGGGTGGTCATCTTGATTTTCGCCATGGTCTCTTTATCTGAAATGACCAAACCGGCGACAACGTCACCGTGGCCGTTGATATACTTGGTGGCACTGTGAAGGACTACATCAGCACCCATTTCCAGGGGACGCTGCAGGTAGGGAGTCATAAAGGTATTGTCCACCACAACCTTGGCTCCATTGGCATGGGCGATGTCGGCAACAGCCTGGATATCTGTAATGCGCATAGTTGGATTGGTGGGGGATTCAATGTAGACCACCTTAGTATTGGGGCGAATGGCTTTTTTCACCGCCTCCAGGTCTGCAGTATCTACGCCAGTGGCACTAACCCCAAATCTGGGCATTAATTCATGTAGAAACGCAAAGGTACAGCCATATAAGGCGGCAGAATGGACCACATGCTCCCCTTGATTAATCAAAGCCATGATTGTTGCAGAAACCGCTGCCATACCGGAGCCAAATGCGGCAGCATCTTCACCGCCCTCCAAGCAAGCGATCTTTTCTTCCAAAGCAGTTATGGTGGGGTTCCCCAGACGGGTATAAATATAGCCCTCCTCCTCACCAGCAAAACGGGCTGCCCCTTGGGCAACATCCTTAAAGACAAAAGTGGAAGTCTGATAAATAGGGGTACTTAGGGCGCCATATTGAGGATCGGGTTCCTGCCCGGCGTGGACCGCCCGGGTGGCAAAGCCATGTTTTTTGTTGATCTTCATTAAACTCGCCTCCAGAGATTATTATATTTTGTCCACATACAATGCAAAAACTATGCCAGCGTGATTACAAGGGCTTATTAACTCCTGAAACCCACTAGTGGAAACTAATCTTTCCGTCTGGAAAGAAAAGTTTCCAAGTTGTAACGCCTCACCTTGTTGAGGACGCTGGTATGAGACAAGCCCAGAACCTCTCCTGCCCGGCGAGTGCTGGGATACCTGCTCAGGGCTTCAGCCACCAATTTCCGCTCCAATTCCGCCACCTGTTCTTTAAGGGTCCCCCCGGCAAAAGCCATGGGGCCCTCATCCAGCAAGAGATGTTCCCTTTGAATAGGCTTGTCCCCTGCAATTGTCATTGCCCTTTCCAAGACATTCTCTAACTCCCGGACATTTCCCGGCCAGCGGTGCCGGGAGAGAACAGCCATGGCCTCAGGGGAAATGCTGGTCTGTCTCCTGTCAAGGAGATGCCCAACCAAAGTCAAAATATCTTCCCTGCGCTGGCGCAGAGGAGGAATGGTCAAGGGTATGACATTAAGACGGTAGTATAAATCCTCTCTAAACTTGTGTTCCCCCACAAGCTGGCCAAGATTTTTGTTGGTGGCGGCGATAATGCGCACATCAACCTGGATTTCTTCATTTCCCCCCACCCGGCGGACACTGCCGGATTGAAGGGCTCGCAACAGCTTTGACTGTAAATGAGTTGGCACTTCAGCAATTTCATCCAGAAAGACTGTTCCCCCATGGCCAAATTCAAATAGGCCCATGCGGCCACCACGCCGGGATCCGGTGAAGGCCCCGTCCTCATAGCCAAAGAGCTCACTTTCCAGTAAGGAATCCGGGAGAGCACCGCAGTTAATAGGGACAAAAGCCCCGTCCCGACGGGGGCTTTCTGCATGGATTGCCCGGGCAAATAACTCTTTGCCTGTGCCACTTTCGCCGTAAATAAGAATGGTGGCAGCGCTACCTGAAACCTGCTTACACAGGCCCACCAGATCCTCCATACACTTGCTGCGATAGATGATGTCAGCAAAGGTTATTTCCGGGGCTCTAGTAACCATATTTACCAAGTCCCGGATTTGGCCTGGGTCCTTGAGGCTAGCTACAACTCCGTACACCCGGCCTTCATGATCCAATAGAGGACGGCCGCTGGTCATATACCTGGTCCGAACCGGGCCTTTGTTAATTAATATTTCCTGATTGTCATAGCTGTGACCGGTTTTCAAGGTGGCCAACATGGGCACGTCTCTACCAAGGACCTCGCCGATATACTTCCCCATCACCTTGCTGGCCTTGATTTTGAGGATTGTTTCGGCGGCAGCATTAAGCAGGGTGACGCGGCCCTGGGCATCGATGGCAACCAGGCCTTCACCCACTGCCTCAACAACCGCCTGGATTTCTCGGCGCCGCTGTTCCTGAGGCAGACTGGAGATTTCTTCGATGGAATGTACCCCCGCCAAAGCCCTAATCCCAGAGGAAACTTCAGAATACATCCCTCCCTGGGGAAAACGGAGATAAATAGCACCGGGCTCCACTTCCATTGCCTGAATATCAATGTCAAAGGGGGCGAAGACCTGGAGCACATCCAGGACCATACCTACCCGGTCGGTAGTGTTAATTTTTAGACGCAAATTTCTCCCCTCCTGGAAAGTTTTCTTTCCAGAATAGACTTCGTCACCTAAGCACATAATCCTGCCCACAAAATTTGGGAGTAATAAAATTGGTGCTTATGACCCAGAGGAATCCCTGATTTGTACAATATATATGGCATCTCCCCGGGTGACTTTGCCCTTTTTCAAGCTAGTTGAGGAGATAATACAATCTTTGTTAGTGACTACTAGGGCCGAGTGCAATTCCTTGCCTGCGGCTTTAATTATTTCTGGAGCAAATTTCGCCATAGTATCTCCAGTCCGGACCTGCTGTCCAGGTTTGCACAATTCCTTAAACCCCTCTCCTTCCAATTCAACGGTATCTAGGCCGATGTGGAGCAATAACTCTAGACCTTCCGGGGTTTTCATCACCAAGGCATGTCCACCGGGAAAGACCTGGACAATTTCTCCGGCAGCAGGGGCAACAAGAGTATCACCACTGGGCATAAAGCCAATACCTACACCTAGTAAACCTTGGGCAAAGACGGGGTCGGGAAACTGCTCGAAGGGAATTACTTCTCCATCCAGGGGGGCCAGCAATTCCAATATTGTAGCCTGTTTAAGTTGCTGCCGTATGCTGTCTTTAATAAGGTCGCTGTCTCCGCCAAAGACAATCTGCACATTGCCCCCTCCCAGGATATTAGTGCCGGCGGCGGGCAACTTCTTCAGAGCCTTGACAATAATTTTTTCAGGTTCATAGACCTGGACCCTGAGCCTGGTCAGACATGCATCCACAACCTTTAAATTGGTGAGACCACCTAAAGCGGCAATGGTCTTTTTGGCAATACTGGCCAAATTCCCTTTCAACTCTATCCCTCCCTTATCTTCTGGAGTTGCCGGCTCCCTGCCCGGAGTAAAGTAATTGAACTTGCGGATGATAAAGCGAAATACAAAGTAATAGATTAGGGCGTAGACTACACCTAGGGGAAAGATCAGCCAAGAATTAGTGGACAGGTGTTGATTCATAAAGAATAGAGGCAGTGCGTAGCCGTAGTGGCGAATACCCAGAAGATAGGAAAAGAAGAGCGCACTGCCAGTTAGCAGGCTATGGACGACAAATAGCAAAGGCGCCGTAAAGATAAAGGCAAATTCCACCGGCTCTGTGATGCCGGTAATAATCGAAGTTAAAGCTGCCGTCAGCATTATTCCCGCCGTCTTTTTCCGGTTTTCACTTCTGGATTCATGGACCATGGCCAAGGCCGCCGCAGGAATGGCAAAGATCATTATAATGAAGAAGCCCCCTGAAAAAGCCCCAGCGGTAGGGTCCCCTGCAAAGAACCGGCCCATCTCCCCAGTAACAATTTGACCTCCGGCAGTAAAACTGCCAAAGACGTGGAGGAGTAGGCTTTGGAGTATGTGATGAAGCCCCGTGGGAATCAGCAGGCGATTCAGCACCCCATAGACAAAGGCACCCAATTGTTGGGTGGAAAACACCCAATCTCCCGCAGCTAGAATTATCCTATTTAGGGGGGGCCAGAGATACCCGAATAGCACCCCAACCACCACCGAAACCAGGGCGGTAATAATAGGAATAAAGCGCTTGCCGGAAAAGAAGCCAAGGAATTCCGGAAAGCGGATGTTGCGAAAGCGCCAGTACAGAGCAGCCGTATATGCTCCTACAATAATGCCGCCAAGGACGCTCATGTCATTGGGTTGGAATTCACCGCTAGCTAGGGTTATCCCTGGGTTGACGGAGCTCATAACCGCCGTCAATACTAAATGGCCTGCAACGGCAGCAAAAGCAGCCATGCCATCAGAATCGGTAAAGCCGATGACCACTCCCACCGCAAAGAGTAAGGGTAAAAAGTCAACGATAATGGCGTTGCCGGCAGCGGTGAAAAAGTCCGGCCCAAACTGGCCAATTGCAATAAACAACGCCGCTACCGGCATGACTACTATTGGTACCATCAGGGCCTTAGCCGCCCTTTGCATCGTTCCTTTCCAGTTCATTACACCCTCTCCTCATTAAATATCTTGTAGCTGACTGGGATGATTCCAGCCGTGGCTAATGCGCTTTTCATGTAGTCGGAGCAAAGAATTTCCGTCTCCTCAACCCGCTTATCTGTCAAAGAGCTTATTGCCGCCAACTGACCGTCACCTGGACTGCCAGGGTGGGCAAAGAGTTCATGAATCCCGGGGCCCAGCTTTTGCATATACCCTGCAATGTTCTCCTTTGTTTCCCCGGCAATTTCAAGGGCTGTAACCGTTCCAGGCTTCTTTAGGGGGAACTTTTCAGCCCGGCGCCAGCTCTTGGCGGCAATTCGCCTTTGCATGTCCGGGACGGTCATGAGCCGGAAGCTGCCGGGGCTAATCGCCCGCACTGCGGGGATGCCAAATTCTTGGGCCAGCTGGCAGGCAATAGTCAGCAAAGACGGCCACAAATGTATATGGTGATGGCTGTCAAGGTGGGTGGGCCTAAGCCCCGCCTCCATCAGGCGCAGAATTTGAGCCCGCCATTCTCCTTTAATCTCTTTCTTGTTCCAAACCAACACCCGCCAAAATTGCTTGCGAAAACAACCTTTGCCATCTACCAAGGAAGGCACATGCTCAGGGGGCAAAATAGGCTTAAGGGCGGTAAGGGTCAGGTGAACCCCTACTCCCAAGGTCGGTGTATCCGCCGCCAATTCCACCGCCTCTTGCCAGGCAAGTCCCCCGGCCATTAACGTTGTCGAGGTCAGAATCCCTTCTCGGTGTGCCCTAATTACCCCCCGGTTTATTCCCGAGGTAAGGCCGAAATCATCGGCATTGATAATCAGCTTTTTCATTTCAAAGTAATAAAGTCCCCATGAGCCTCAATATACTCATTGAGGATTTTCTCGGCGACTTCCAAGGAAGGCACAAGGGGATTGAGGTTTAGTGCCCGCAAGGCCTTATTGTAATCTTGCTCCATAGCAGTTTCCACCGTCAGGGTTTCATAGGCAGCCACCAATTGCATGAGTCCCAGCATATCAGTGCCAGGCCTGTCCACATGGAGTGGACGCACACCCCGCTTGTCAATGAGGCAGGGAATCTCCACACAGGCCTCTGGGTCCATACCGGGGACACAGCCCTTATTAATGACATTGATTACATACTCCTGACCGGTGTCGTTGTAAATAGCGCTGGTGATGCCCACCATCAATTCTGAATGCCACTGGCCCCCCCGGCTCTTCCACAGGTGGGCATCCTCATGCTGGGCTACATCTTCGAAATGGGCCAGCAGTTCTTTTTCGATACCCTGCACCACTTCTCCCCGGGTCTTGGCCGCAGCCAGCTGAGCATCCAGGCTTTCCCTGGTAAGGTAGTAGTACTGCAGATAAGAGGAGGGAATAACCCCCAACTTCTTAAAGATACGTAACATCATTTCGCTCTCATGAAGGGTCTTATCATCTTCCCCCGGCAGCATGGCAAGGATGTCAGTAGTCCTGGCCATGTCCTCCAACATGGGCATGATGTCTTTACCGTCCACAAAGACCTTGCGGAACCAACCCAGGTGGTTAAGGCCGACATAGTCAAGCTTGACCTGTTCCCGGGGTAGCTTAAGCAAGGTGGCGATATAATGCTGTACGCCGATAGGCACATCACAAATGCTGATGGCATTGATATCTGTGTATTTAGCCAGCATCGCCGCCACCATCCCTGAGGGATTTGAGTAATTTATCAGCCAGGCATCCGGGGCGTATTCTTTTATATCCTGGGCAATGGCGTACATTTCTGGCAAAGTCCGCAAAGCCATGGCAAATCCCCCCGGCCCCACTGTCTCCTGGCCGATTACCTGGTACTTCAGGGGTATTCTTTCATCCAGAACCCTGCCAGCTAGGCCGCCGACACGAATCTGGCAGAGGATAAATGCACTGCCCTTGATGGCTTCGATCCTGTCCAGGGTGGAGCTGACTTTGACCTCCGGCAAGGTTTCAGAGACGATTTTCCTGACAATAGCCGTCACAGTCTTAAGCTTAGGGGCGTCGATGTCCATCAGGCATAGTTCCCTATAGGGCACCTCTTGGTGAATCTTAATTAATCCCTCTACCAATCCAGGTGTATAAGCGCTGCCACCGCCAATTACCGATATCTTCAATTTTCTCTTCCTCCCTCATTTAGTCCTATACGAGTAATTATCCACCTGCCTGCAGATTTCCTGCATGGCTAATGGGGGGTTCTTGTTAGCCTAGATTATTGCCGCAAGTAGGCCTCCCGTTAATAGTGCCACTGCTAAAGAGCTGAGGGAAATAGCAATCCCGATTAATAGACCGTGTTCCTTTATTACTACCAGCACCGAGGCTATACAGGGGACAAATAAAGTCATGGTCATCAAGGCGACGAAGCGCTGACCCGTAGCTAAATTTAAGGTAAGCAAGCCTGCAGCACCAAAATCCCGCCGGATCAGACCCATAATAAATGCGCTCACTACTTCTGAGGGCAATTTCAGCCATGTGTGGGTAATTGGAGCCAGCAGCGTTTCCAGGGCAGCCAATCCTCCCCAATATTCCATCAGGGTTATTAGGCAGGCTCCAAGAGCAAATAAGGGCAAGGCGTCTTTCAGAAAGGCCATTGACTTGGCCCAGCTTTTTCTCAAGATGTTCCGGGCCCGGGGCAGCCGCAGCCGGGGAAGTTCCAGAAACAAGCCGTTAGATCTGCCTGGCATTGTCTTATTGAGAATGACCCCCGCCAGAAGGAAGACGGTCAACAATATTAATCCATACAGAGCCAGCCAGCCATACCCCATGGTTGTCAGCATCATGGCGATGACCCCTGTCTGAGCGGAACATGGGACAGCCAGTCCCAGTAAAAAGGCAAGGATAATCCTCTCCCTTCGGGTAGACAGCATCCGGGTGGATATTACCGCCATAGTTACACAGCCAAAGCCAAGAATTAATGGAATTACCGACTTACCATTAAGGCCTAAGGGGCGGAAGGTGTTGTCCATAAGCACTGCCAACCTTGGAAGATAGCCTGAGTCCTCTAGCAAGGAAAGCAATAAGTAAAAGCTAAAGACCAAGGGCAATAGCAATCCTATACCATAGGCTACAGCCATGGTGAGAGCACCAAATTCCCCAATGAGAAGATTCTGGAGCAGGCCAAGGGGTAGCACCCTCTGGAGGAGCCCAACTAGGGGTGGCAACAGCCAACGATTAAAGACAATCCCCTCGGTAAAATCCACCACCTCCCCTGCTACTACCCCCGCTACCAGCCACCAGATTAAAGCTAACACCAAGAAAGCGGTAAAAATGCCTGAAAGGGGCCGGGTCAGCCATTTGTCCAGGGGAGAAAGCTGCTGGATGCCCTCTTGAGAAGCAGAGATTTCACCATATATTTCATTGGCCCGACTCCGCAATTCACTGCCTTGCACCCTGGAAGGGCTGTTTTTTTTTGTGGCACACAATGTGCCTACTACCTTGGCCAAATCAGCCATGCCTTCCCCAGTTGCAGCAGCGGCAGCGACCACCGGAACCCCCAATAGACTCTCTAGTTTTGCCAAGTCTAGATAAAGGTGCTGACGCCGCACTTCATCCATCATGTTAACTAGGACCACCATGGGCACACCTCTACCCAAGAGCTGCAAGGTTAGGTACAAATCCCGGCGCAGTCCTGTGGCATCCACAACATTGATGATAACTTCTGCATCTTCCAGTAAGGTCTCGGTCAATCGTTCTTCATCATTTGACCGATTTAGAGCATATATACCCGGGGTATCAATGACAAGATTGCCCTGCCAAAAGCCCCGACTGATGTCTACAGTGGTTCCGGGATAGTTGGATACCTCAGCATACCTTTTTGTCAGGTTGGTAAAGACCATCGACTTACCCACATTGGGATTGCCGGCTAGGACTATTTTCTTTTGGCTCGCAGAGGTGCTATTTGAATCCCCCGGGCCACCTCCCCTCCCACCGCCACCAATTGCCCTCCTCTGCCGAGAATAACCGGTCCCCTTTCTCGTCTGGCCACGCAAAAGACATCCTCTCCCTCTCCCATACCTAGGCAATTAGCCTGCTGGCGCACTTTGGAATCCTTTATCTTCAACACAATATATCTCTTGCCGGGGAACGCTGCTAACAAATTCATCGACTTCCTCCCCACTCATTTTTGCTACGATATTCATTTTTCTCACCTTTTATACCAATAAGCCAGGGGTTTCCCTGTCCCTGGCTTAAGCAACATGGTCCTGCTTGCGCAGGATTGTAAGTTTCTCATCTGCTGCCGCCACTGGCTCAGATAGTTTTCCCCCCAGTCCGCTGCGTTGCAACCCGTAGTACAGCACCAAGTTGATAAAGCCTATATAATCCATGTTCACCGCCGCCGTCATTCTCGCCAAGGAACCAGCACGGCCCAGTGAAGGCGTGCCGTTGACATCAATGACATGCAGTTGTCCTGAGGCACCTGCCTTGATGTCAATTCGAACAACATCGGCGCAGCCCAGAGACTTATAGGCCTTAACCGCTAAATCTCGCAGCCTCAAGTACTGAGGGTTCTCAGGGGGAATTATTTCTAAAGCTATCTCGTTTCTAGACTCGGCTTTTTTTACTTCCGTTGAACGCACCAGGTTTTGAGAAAATGCTACCGGCGGTAGGACAACTGGCTTGCCATTGCCGATAACACCTACGGTGTATTCCCGTCCAGGTAGGTATTCTTCTGCAACCAGGCCAATGGACCCAAGAAGATCATAGAGTTCTTCCATGCGCCTAGCTAAGCCCCTTGGGGTCTCCACCACCGAACTGGTATCAATGCCCACACTATTGCCACCGCCAGCAGGTTTGAGAAATAGTGGGTACTTGTCATTTTCCGACACGAAGTCCCGGGCGATGGATGGAGTGGGCAATGACCTGTACCAGGGAATACTGACCCCCGTCCTAGAAAGAACCTGGTAGGTCAATTCTTTGTGCCGACACAACTCCATGGCCTCTGCTGGAGAATGAGAACTGGGGATCCCCATTTCTGCCAAGGTCTTGCGGACCAAGGCGGCTCCGGTGCCGTCGTAAAGGGTGGCGGGGCTGTCCAGAAAACCTTCGGCAATAACAAAGGCAAAATCCGGTGGCCCCTTGCGAAAGCACTGCTCAAGTTGCTTCCTAGACTGCAGGTTAATGGGCAGGGTTTCATATCCCCCCAGGCACAATGCTTCTTCCACTGCAGCAATAGTCCTTCTGGTGGTACATTCGCTGTAGACACCTCTTCTTTCCACTGTGGGCACCCAATTAAAGATGAACGCGATATTTCCTGCCAATTGCCACCCTCCCTTTTGAATACAAGCTAAGCTAATCTAATCTATTCACAGGCTGATTACATTATCCTTGTAAACTAAAAAAACCTGCGGTTTCCCGCAGGCTCTTGTTGTTAACTAGTGGCTAGTAGCTCTTGATCCTTGTACTGTAGCTGGTACAGCTGGTAATAGAGGCCTTCCTGGGCCAATAGATCTTGATGGTTGCCCATCTCCCGAATTTTGCCTTTGTGCATGACGACAATTTTGTCCGCGCTTTGAATAGTGGACAGGCGGTGAGCGACTACAAGAGTAGTGCGATCCATAGAGATGGTGTGCATGGCCTTTTGAATTATTAATTCTGTCTCGGTGTCGATATTGGCTGTGGCCTCATCTAAGACGAGAATTTTAGGGTCAAAGGCCAGGGCTCGGGCAAAAGCCAACAGCTGGCGCTGGCCCGCTGATAGGGTGGCACCCCGCTCCACTACTTCACTTTCATACTTGCGTGGAAGGGCAGAGATAAACTTGTCGGCATCTACTGCCTCGGCAATCTGATGAATTTTTTGATCGTCAATTTCCACATTGTTGAGCCGGATATTGTCGGCGATTGTCCCAGAAAACATAAATACATCTTGAAGGACAACGGCAATGCTAGTGCGCAAATAATCGATATCGATTTCCCTGATATCGATGTCATTAATGAGGATCTGTCCCTTTTGAATGTCATATAGGCGGCTGATGAGGCTGATTATTGTAGTCTTGCCGGCACCGGTAGCACCAACAAAGGCAACAGTACTACCCTCCTCAATAGTAAAGCTCACATCCCGGAGGACCCATTCCCCGGGATTGTACGCGAACCAGACATTGCGAAACTCGATTTTGCCCTGGATGTCCACATCCACCGGTTCCGGGACATTTTCAATTTCAGATTCTGTATCCATGAGCTGGAAGATTCTTTCCGAAGAAGCCATTGCAGCCTGCATGATATTATAGCGCTCAGCCAGGTTATTGATGGGTTCAAAAAACATCTTAGAATACTCGATAAAGGCATAGAGAACCCCAAATGCAATTGCCCCCTTGAGCACTTCCCCGCCGCCGAGCCAGACTAGCAGAGCAAGGCCCAGGGTGTACATGGAATTGATAAAGGGACGAAAGACTGCAAAGACCTTAAGTTCACCAAAGCTGGCCTCAAAGTGCTCGGAATTGATGACGTCAAAGTCTTCATACTTTTTCTTTTCCCTGCGGAAGATCTGGATTATCCGCATACCGGAAATGCTTTCCTGTAAAGTTGCATTAATCCGAGCCAGACGCACCCGCACCAACCTGTAGGCATCCCGAGCTCTTTTTCTGTAGATAACGGTGGCTACTGAAATCACCGGCAAAAGGGCAATGCAGATAAGGGCCATGCGCACATTGAGGCGAAACATGACAACTATGATACCAAAAAGCATAAAGAAATCTTTAAACAAGTTGACCAAGACATCAGTAAACAGATCGTTGAGAGTCTCGGTATCGTTTGTCACCCGAGTAAGGAGCCTGCCCACAGGATTGGTGTCAAAGAAACTCATAGGTAGATTTTGAATATGAGAGAAAATCTTGTGGCGCATATCAAATATTATTTTTTGTCCAGTCTTATGGAGCAGGTAGACCTGGGTGTAGTTAATGACAAAGCCTATAAACAGAAAGAACAGATAGAAAACTGCCAAGCGCACTAGGGCAGTGACATCGGCTTTCCTGAGGGCAGCATTTTCTTCAACAGATATCAGTTCACCAGGGTAACGCTGGCCAGAACTATGGAAGTAGACTATGCCATCATCGGTTTCAACGCTGTACTTGTTGCCACTAATATTGGCTGCTACCAAGTAGTTGTTGCCCTCAAAGGATATTACTTCGTAAACAGTCCCCCCAGAGGCGTCCTTGACTTTATCTTCCCCAAGGAGGATCTTGTCATTTACCCGGATGCCAGTGGCAGGTTCGCTGCCGGGCTCCCAGCCAATATACACTGCGGAATTGATGTATTCATCAACTGCAGTGCGTACCAACCATGGTTTAGCTAAATCCACCATAGTAGTGATAACCAGGAGCAGTACTGCCAGGAGCATAGCCCAGCGATAGGGCTTGGCATAGGTCAGGAGACGCTTCATCAAGCGAGAATCGTATGCCTTGCCTATTACTTCTTCTTCGTGATAATTCTGCAAATGTCTCCCTCCTTATGCTTCCGAAACTTTCTTTTCCAATTGCTGCTTCAAGTACAGGTGCTGGTAGAGGCCACCCTGCTGGACCAATTGCTGGTGAGTGCCGCGTTCGGCGATGGCGCCATCTTCCAGAACGATAATCTCATCAGCATCTTCAACTGTAGAGATTCTGTGGGAAATTATTATGCTTGTCCGCCCCTTCATGATGTGGCGCAAGCCCTGAAGGATCTTTTCTTCGGTTTGGGTGTCCACCGCCGATAGGCAGTCATCTAGGATGAGAATTGTTGGATCTTTAACCAGGGCACGGGCAATAGAAATCCTCTGTTTTTGTCCCCCGGACAAGGTAACGCCCCTTTCCCCAGACATGGTCTCAAACTTATTGGGAAACTCGATAATATTGTCGTAGACCTGAGCCAGGCGGGATGCTTCCTCAATTTCATCCTGGCCATAAGGGCCAGCGAAAGCTATATTGTTGGCAATGGTATCGGAAAAGAGGAAATTGTCCTGAGGCACGTACCCTATGCTTTCCCTAAGCACATCCAAGGGCAACTCATTGATATCTATTCCGTCAAGTAACAATTGGCCTTTGGGGGGATTATACATGCGCAAAAGCAGGTTGACCAAAGTAGTCTTGCCACTGCCTGTCCTGCCGATAATTGCCAAAGTCTTGCCAGCATCTAACTTAATATTAATATTTTCAAGGGCTTGTGTGCCGTCGGGATAGGTAAAGTTTAAATTCCTAATCTCAATATGACCTGTAATGGACTCCACTGGTTTGACATTGGCCGGGTCATCGAAAACCTCAGGCTTTTCGTTAAAAAGCACGTTGAGACGATCCATGGAAGCAGAACCCCTTTGGAGCACGTTGATTACTCGGCCTACAGCCATCATGGGCCAGATTAGCATGCCCAGGTACGAGTTAAAAGCAATAAATTCCCCTAGGCTGATGCGGGCATTGATAACCTGAATGCCGCCATAGCCCAGGACAATCATATAGCTGATGCCAGAGATTAACTGAATCATCGGCCCCATCATCCCCCAGATTTTTACCATGCGCAGGTTCTTAAGGGCGTAATCCCGGGCAGTAGTATCAAATCTTTCTAGTTCGGCATCTTCCTGAACAAAGGATTTGATGACCCGAATGCCAGACAAGGTTTCCTGCACTCTGTCTGTAAGAGATGAGAAGGCCTGCTGCACAGCGCGAAAACGGACATGTATCTTGCGTCCCAGGAGTCCTGCCAAGCCCGCTAAAAATGGCAACGGCAGTAAGGCCAGCACAGTCAATTTCCAGTCAATCGTTGTGACCATTGTATACACCGTAATCACAGTTAAAAACGACGAGTCGGCAAGCATGAGTACCCCTGGCCCCATTGCCATGCGAATAGCATTGATGTCATTGGTGGCGTGGGCCATTAAGTCTCCGGTTTTATGCTTGTTAAAAAAGTTCACCGACAATGTCTCTAGATGGGCAAAAAGTCGGTTGCGTAGGTAATATTCTAAGCGCCGGGATGAACCCATAATAAAAATACGCCAAAAATATCGCCCTAGGGCCATGATAACTGCTATTCCGACTATATAGCCTCCGTAACGCAACAAACCGGCACCGTCGATTTGCCGGCTTTGAATGAGGTCTGTAATTTCGCCTAACATACGGGGGATTTGCAGGTTGAAGACGTTGACTACCATCAGCCACAAAAGTCCCAGTACGTATCGCCAGGCGTTGGCCTTAAAAAAGTCTTTAAGTATTTTAGTAGATTTCATTTCTCCGCCCCCGATAAAATTTCACACTGCTAATATTAACACATGTAGTATCTGCAGGGCAAATCAAAAAAACCCCGATAAAACTTCCTGTTTCTATGTCTTACAACCTATTCCTTGTCTAAACTAACTTATTTAGACTTGCGGAATATTCGATAGTAAAAAAACACCCTCTCAGGAGGGTGTTCCCCATCTTAAGCGGGGATACAGATTGTCTGGCCGATTTGCAGGTTGTCGGGATTGACTCCCGGGTTAGCCTGCTGAATAGCATTCACCGTTGTGCCAAAGCGCTGGGCCAGCAAGAAAAACGTGTCTCCTGCCTGAATGGTATAGAGAAAGCCCGAACACACCGGCGGCGCCGCCTGGGGTATACAGATAACCTGACCGATTTGCAAATTGTTGGGATTAACTCCCGGGTTTGCCTGCTGGATCGCTTCAACCGTCGTACCAAAGCGCTGGGCCAGCAAGAAAAATGTATCTCCTGCCTGGATGGTATAGAGAAAACCTGAACACACCGGCGGTGCAGCTTGGGGGATGCAGATGACCTGGCCAATTTGTAAATTATTGGGATTAACCCCCGGGTTGGCCTGCTGGATCGCTTCTACCGTTGTGCCAAAGCGCTGGGCCAGTAGGAAAAATGTGTCTCCCGCTTGAATGGTATAGAGAAAACCTGAGCAAGCCGGTGGTCCTGCCTGGGGAATGCAGATGACCTGGCCAATCCTGAGGTTATTTGGGTCAGCAGCTGGATTGGCCTGCTGGATAGCTTCTACAGTAGTGTTAAAGCGCTGGGCCAGCAAGAAAAATGTGTCTCCTGCCTGGATGGTGTACAAAAAACCATTTGGGCAAACAGCTTCCGGAAACACCACTTCTTGGTTCTCTAAATCATCAAAGACATTTTGGATCCCTGGATTAGCCATGGCCATGCTCCTGACATCCATTCCCTGGCTGCGAGCAATAAGGTACAGGCTTTCCCCTTTCTTTGCCACATACTTGTTGTCCATACTTCAATCCTCCTCACAGATTACTAGCTCCCCTACCAACCTATGAGAAATGCCCTCTGCCAGTGCCTAGGCAAATGCAAAAAAAACCGCCTTAGGCGGTAAGTTTGCTTAATGCTAGGTTAAGTGCTAGGCAATTTAAGGAATGGTGAATCTTGCCTGTGGCCATGAGCCCAGGAATATCCGTCAAGGGCACCAGTTCAACTGAAATAGATTCGGTTCCATCCAGGGCCTGCTCCCCTATTAGACGGCAACCAGTAGCTAAAAACAGATGGCAACAGTTGTTCTGAATAGCTGGATTGACACTAACTGAAGTAAGCAGTTGGATATCCCCTGGAACAAAACCGGTTTCTTCTGCCAGCTCTCGAACTGCGGTTAGACTAGGCTCTTCACCCAGGTCCACTACCCCTCCGGGAATTTCCAGGGTAATCTCTTCTAAGCCGTGACGGAATTGCCGGACAAGAATTGCCTTATTATCTTCGGTAATAGCCACAATATTGACCCAGTCGGGAAATTCTAAGATGAAAAAATCATGGTTTTCAAAGCCGGGAGCAGTTCGACAATCTTTGCGCACACTTAGGTAGGGGTGCTTCAATAGATAGGAAGAGGCCACTGTCTTCCAGCTGACAGGCTTATCCAAAGACATCAGCTCCTGTGCTATACTTGCCGCATCTAGAAATCCAGGTATTTAATCTCGCTGTCCCCTCGTAGTTTTTCAATAAAGTCTTTGCGCAGGGACTCAGCTTTTTGCTGTTTCAGGGAATAGATGACGAATTCTCTGAGCTCTTCCTGGTCAACCTCATCTTCTTCGTCATAGTTCTCCATGTAGTATTGTACCATAGCTTGAATCTGTTCTTCTTCCACCTGAATTTCGGTGATCGCTAGCTCCTGCTCAAAAAGGGCCTCAATCATCATCATCTCCGCCAGCACTTGTTTGTATGATTCCAGTGTGAAATCTGCATCTTCCAGTGCCTTGTTAAAGGTTGCCTCATCATCAAAGTTCTCTATAACTGCTGCAAGTTCAGTTTCCACATCAACTGAGTCAGCGTCAATACCAGCTTTAATAGCTGCTTCCTTTAACAAATGGGTGTTGATTAGGCGGTCGACAACACCTTTTTTTAATTCAGCAAGCTCTTGATCAGTAAGGGTAATACCTTCCTTGTTGTAATACTCCAAGTCGTATTCCAATTCCGCATCAAATGCCTCTTGTGTAATCTCCACTCCATTAACTATAGCAACCACTCCTGCAGAGGTCTTGTTACATGCAGCTAGCCCAAGTAATAGAGAGGAAACAACGGCAAGAATTATTATTTTTTTCATAAGCTTTTACCTCCCTTGCATAGATACAACCCTAGCATCATTTTTAGGGGTTAGTCAAGGGCAAATCTCGCCAATTAAACTTTGATTTTTTCAATTTCTCCAGTACTTGCCCTGTGCAACCATTTTTTAAAAGCAGCAGTTTCTTCCAAAAGCAGTCGCAATCTATCCCTGACGGGGCCCGCTTTAATTGTGGTTCCGGTTCCCCGGGCCAGAATTAGTCTGCCTTCAACCAGTTCAAATTCTATAATCCTAGACTCGGAGAGCAGTCGTAGGGCTCCCAGGATTGTCTCCTCGGTCTGGGCCAGAGCCGCCGCCAAAGGAGCCAAGGGGACAATTCCCCCCTGCTGATTGAGGATATACTTTATTGCTCCGAGAAAGTCAGAGAGGAAATCCGGGGTTTCCTCCGGTGAAAAACCCAGTACCACCAAGTCTGGGTCCCCCAGAGCCAGGACTTGGCGCAGCACTGCCAGGGAAGGAGGGGGGGTCAGAAGCACGAGAACGGCTGCGGCCTCTATATTCACCCTGGTGGAGCCGGGATGATCCTGCCACTTGCTGCCTTCTCGGTAGACTGCCCCTTGAGGAAATTCCCGCAACACATGACGCCAGGACAGCCCCCGCAGATCCTCATACCGATAGCCAGTGACCAGCACCACAGGAGCTTCATCCCCCGGCCACCAGACTTTTAGGGTGGCCATTACCGATTGCTGTCCCCGAAAATAATCTTGGGCTACAGTAAACACACCGCCAATGCTGCCTCCGGGCTCGGGGGCCGGCCCTCCCTCCCAGAAACCCGCGGAAAAACTGCGCCTACGGTCTCCCAAGGTAAGTATATTCCCAGGCCCGGCAGAACGGGTGCTCTTAACTGCAAGGCCCTGGCTGAACAAAAGGGGCCGGGGATTGCCTTCACCGCATGGAGCCATGGCAGATAGTTCTTCCACCAGTTCCGGAGTAATGTCTCCAGCGTTGACAACAAGGTCAACAGTTAGTTCGGGCGGAGTCCAGCCCTTCATCTCTCTGGCAATAACCAGCCTTGCAGCTTGACTAAAGGACTCCAAATTGTCTCGGGCCAGGGAAAAGCCTGCGGCAGCTGGATGGCCCCCAAAACTCAGCAAATGCTCACTGCAGGCTGTCAAGACCTTATAAATGTCTATCCCCTCCGGTGACCTGGAGGAGCCCACAATGCTACCATCCCTGCCGTCAGTCATCAGTATTGCTGGAACTTGATGGCGGCTACTTAATTGACCGGCAGCAATACCGATAACCCCTTGGTGCCAATCGGATTTATATGCGACAATTGCCTCTTTGTCTTCAACATCAATATCCTCCATAATTCTGCTGCCCAATTCTTTGCGCAGAAGGTTTAGGCGGTTAAGCTCCTGAGCCCGGGGCTCCCCTTCCGCCAGGTCCTTGGCCAACAACAATTCTACCCCTATGCTGCCAGTTTCCAAGCGACCTGCAGCATTAATCCTAGGAGCAATCTGAAAAGCCAGCTTTTCTTCGTCCACCGAACCCGGCTGCAGTCCCGCAACAGCAAAAAGAGCAGCCAGGCCGGGTCTTGCAACCTGCTGCAGCAGGGGGAAGCCCCGGGCATACAACTGGCGGCTATGGCCTAAAAGGGGCACAACATCTGCAATTACCCCTAAAGCCACCAGGTCTAGAAGATCCTCTGCCTCTAGTCCCTGACGGCACAGCAATTCCCGGGCCAGAACAAATGCAGTCCCCACCCCCGGCAAATCCCGGGAAGGATGACCCTGGGGAAGCAGCTTAAAATTCAGCACTGCAGCCGCAGTAGGCAATTCCGGCGGCGGTGTATGGTGATCGGTGACCACTACATCCATCCCCAACTCCATTGCCAACTTAATCTCATCGTGGTTACTGACGCCACAGTCACAGGTGATAATTAACTTTACTCCGGATGCCCCCAAGGCTTTCACCCTGGTGGAGTCCATGCCGTAGCCTTCACTAAAGCGATTAGGAATATGCCAGTCTGCCTCAGCCTGTAACCTCTCCAGGGCAGTAATTAGTAAAGCAGTGGCGGTGATGCCGTCCACATCATAGTCGCCGTAGACGGCAATCTTCTCTCCCCTTTCCAGGGCCTCCTCTATCCGAGCAACCGCCTGTATCAAAGGGGGATAATCGCTGAGGTCAGGCTCAGGCTGGGCCAAGGGATTGAGAATATGCTCAATTTCCTCCCGGCTGTCTATGCCCCGATTTTGGAAGAGAGTAGCCAAACGGGCACTTCCTCCAGCCCACAGCACCATTTCCGGGGGCAGGAGTCCACTAGGTGGCAACTTTACCCGGGGGCTCACGGTAAATTCACCCCCTGAAGGGCAATTTCCTGGATTTGCTCCCAATCTACTTCCTCTAAATCCAGCAAATCCTCTTGGACTTCTTCCAAGCCTTGTCCATGACAGACAGGCCGATACTCACAAAATCTGCAGTTTTTCTCATTAAGGGTAGTGGGAAAGGCACCGGTGCTCAAGATTTCAGTGATCAGTTTACGCAGCCAGTCCTCATCCTCATGCCGCTGCCTGGCAGAATAGCTAACCCTTAAGGGCTCTTTGGGAAACCTGGGATTCCAGTAGACCATCTCCACTTGGTCCGGTTCTCCCTGAAAATAACCAGAAAGGGTCAGGAGGTACAAGTACAACCGTGTCTGAGCCGAAGCAGCAAAAGCAGCTCTAGGAGGGCGTTCATCGGTCTTCCAGTCATAAATAGTTACTTTATCTGCAGCTACTACCAGTAAATCATACTTGGCCAAAAGACGGAGACCACTCTTGGCTGAGCGCAATTCATATTCCGGCAGGTATTCTCTATCCGGGGACAGAGGGAAGTTCTCTTGGAGCTGGGCTAACCAGCTAGCCAACAGAGGTTCCCCTGGGGTTGGCCCTGCTTCACCGCAGCTGAAGTAACGCTGAGCCAAAAGGTGAAACTTCCTCCCCAATTCAATATGCTCGCTGACCTTCCCTACCGTAGCCAGGGGCCAATAGAGGCCATCTATATACCGATATTTGAATTTTAAGGGACAGTTCTGCCAGGCAGATAGAGATGCCTGACTGAACCAAAGTTTATCAAGTTCACTTGGCACAGGTTTTCACCTCCATGAGTCTTTCCAGTTCCACCAGGGCTAAAGCAGGGCGCTGCCGGCCAAATCTTCCTTTTTTATGCCAAGTAAGGAGCAAATTCACCTTGGACCGGGTAATAGCCACATACAATAGGCGCAGGCGTTCGCTTAGGAGCTCTTCCCGAGCGGTGGCAATGGCGGCACCACTGTCCATCCCCTCCATTTCAGACCTGGCTACTGCAACGGGATTGATAATTTCCTCCGGCAACCAGCCATACTCCGCCCGGATTTTATCTTTTTGAAGGCCGGGATAATCATTGCTGGTGACGCTGACCACATATACCGTATCCCATTCCAGGCCTTTGGCCCGGTGGGCTGTGACCAAATTAATCACTCCTGGCTGCGGACTGTAACCCCAGCGGTCAAAGAACACATTTGCTGCACCCAGAAAACTATTAATCATTCTCCCCACCTCTTCTGCCACCTTGGGCAGGCGCCAGTTGGGATTAATGGCCAGCCATTGCTTAATATCTACAGCTATTTTTTGGGCCAAAGCCAACTCCTCTTGCTGCAATCCCAAATCGTTGGCAATCTCCAACACCAAAATATCTGGGGGCAGGTGCAGGCCCTCTAACCACATCTTTAACTGCTCTAATTCCCTCTGCACTTCTATCCATAAATCAAAATCCCGCAAGCTCTGAGGCCAGCTGGCTTCAGAAAAGAGAAGCTGTTCCACTGGCACAGTTTCCAAGTACCCTCGGATTGGTGCCACCTCAGCCAATTCTGGGACCAGGCGTTCCAGGGCAGCCACCAAGAGGCCGTTATCCCCGGGATTAGCCAAGAAGTTGAGAATGGCCTGGAGATCATCAATGGTTTTGCGCCTCTCGGCAGGATACTGACAGATTTCATAAAAAGGCGCTTCCATATCCGCCAGGACTTGCCGGTAATCCGCTACCATCTGGTTGGTAGGGGCAAGAATCGCCACAGTCTTGTCAGGGTTGCGCCGGACATAGCCTGCAGCATGACTGCAAACCTCCTTTACCTCCTCTGGGTAATCCGGGTAACTGCGCACCGCCAAAGTATAACCAGGGGCCTTGGGATTGGGAAAGGGATCATCGGCTGCCACTGGCTGAATATACGTAGGCTCCAAAGCTCTGCGGCAGGCAGCGACGGGGTGTTCATTGTAGCTCCAACTAACTAGGCCATTGGCCAGGTCGATGATGTCAACGCTACTGCGGTTAGAGTGGAGCATGGGCACCGTCCTTACACCCTCCCCACGGGCATATTCCCGAAACAAGTCGGGATCAGAATCGGTAAATGTCCCCATTATCGCCTGATTGGAATCTCCCACCCGCACTAAATTGCCATTGCCCTCTGCCAATTTCAGCAGCAAGGACTGCTGCAGTGGGTTGGAGTCCTGAGCTTCGTCTTCAAAAATATAGGGCCAGGCATCCCCTAGCCTTTGGGCCAGTTCAGAATCATCCTCTAACATACGCCAGGCCCGTAGCAAGAGGTCATCAAAGTCCACCATCCCCAGCTGGGCCAAACGCTCCTGGTATTCCCGATAAAACTCCACAGTCCAGGCGTAGAAATTATCACCGCTGATTCTCTCTGCCCCCTGGCCAGGAGATATGCCAAGGGCTTTAAGGCGGCGGATCATCTCCTTGCCCATGTCCACAGTGCGGTTGCGCCAGCCCTGAAGGGTCTGCTGATAAAGAGGATGGGATTCATTAATTTTTAAGACTTTCAGCCAGCGTTGCTGATTGGCAACAATCCAGCTATCGACTACATCTTCCACCAGTCGCTCCCGATAGCCCCCATCCAGGATGGCAAAATCATCCCGAAGCAAGGCTGCATCGGGGCGCTGGCGAATTATCTGCAAAGCCAAAGAGTGCAGGGTTCTGACCTCAAAACCCACCCCTCTGGGGAGATTCCGCTTTTCCAGCCAATCGCCAATCTTGCGGGTAAAATTCGCCACCGCCGAGTTCATTACTGTAACCACCAAGACCTTGGACCCCCTTGGCAGGCCTTCACTGATTATTCGGGCTGCCAGCCAGGAGAGAACAGTGGTCTTCCCTGCTCCGGGGACGGCAGGAACTGCCAGCAATCCCCCCTTATACTCTGCTACTTCACTTTGTCCCGGCCGAAATTGCATTCTCGCTCCCCTCCTCTCCTACCAAGGCGCCATATAGGGCCTCCAGCAATTGTCCATCCTGCTCGAATCCCTGACTGTCAATATTAGCGGCGGCTACAATTAGGTGTTTGCCACAGCGGCGGAGCAGGGCTCTTGCCGCCCTTGCCCCGTTTTGTAGGCTGACAGTCTGGCTATAATCATCGGTCCAGATCTCTTCTTTAGGCCAGTGGGCATTGAGAACGTGAGGATTTATCAGCTCCCGCACATCCTGCTGAAACCAGCGCCTGCTGGTGCAGTCCATCCATACCTGCACTGTAGAGGACAAATGCCCGGATATATAGGCATATGGCGTAGTTAAAATCACTGCCCGCTCTCGGTTGGCGGGCTCTAGCAGCGACTCCGCCGCCACAGTACCTGCCGAGAGCATGCGGATGAAAGCGGCGCCGGTATCGGGGCCCAAATCAATGCGCCGGGTGGTGTTGAGAAATTTCCGGGCCGACACCAGTAACTGCCTGCAGACAACTAAATCATCCCGGGCAGGGGGCAGTCGGGAAAGAAGTTCGCCAAATACCCGTTGAAAGAATAAATCAATTGGCTCCTCAGGGCCCTGGCGGTAACTATCCAGCCATTGCCGCAAAAGATCGTAACCCTGGGCTGCGCGGAAACCAACCCGCTCCCGCTGCCACAGTTCAAGGGGGGCCAAATTATAATCCCGGACCTGTCGACTTAGTAGCCAGGCTCGGACAGGGTCCAGTTTCAACAACAGCTGTAGGGACTGAGCCAAGTCAGGCACCCCCCAATCCAGTTGCCAATGGGGATGAGCCAAAAGGGCCAAAGTCATCATGGCGCGCACATATGGTTCGTCAATTAGGCGCCTATTTTTGGTGAGGACATTTAGGGGCACCCCCACCTCTTTAAGATGAAAGGCCAAGGTATGCTCCAGGACTTTATCTGCCAGGGGAGCAATAATGGCAATTTCACCAGCAGGCACCCCCTGCCCCAGGAGGCGAACCACCCTTTCCCCTACGCGGTCGAGAAGTTCGCTGCGCAGGTCTTCATGGACCAGCTCTACTTCCGGCCGAACGCGGGGAAATACGGGGACGTTGCCAGAGAGAACGCTTGTATACACCGCCCTACCTGCCCCCAGTCCCCTCTGGGGGCGTACCGGCATCACCTTTCCGCTGGCACCAAAACGATGCCACCCCCCTCGGGCATCGGCCCCGAAAAACCCGGCGTGGCCCCCGTCGGTACTAAAAGTAAGCACTGCCTGGTCTACATGTTCAAGAAGAGCGGCAATTAATTCGTGGGCGGCAGGGGACTGTTCATCTATATCGTCGGCCAGCAGATGCTTAAATTGCCGTAAGTCTTGGCGGTACCAGGGCTCGTCCAGGAAGCCGCGATACAAGGCAACCGCCAAACCATAATCTAAGGTCCCCGTCTTTTCCACCTCAGCAATATAGCTATTGAGGACCTGCTGGGCAGATTTATATATCTTGCTGTCTTTCTCCGGCATTGCCGACGCCAGGCGGCTGCCTATTTCCGAAAAGGCTATTCCATTTAGACTGGCCAAGACCAGACAGCTGCCAAGCTGAATAGCCAGGCGCTCGGGACTGGTGACAAGACCAGCAAAATCCCCTTGCCTGGCCTGAATATGTTTGAGCATAGCAAACTGGCTGGTCTCTACCGTAAGGAATTCCGGCTCCAGCCACATCTCTCCCCAAGGTTCCAGCCGGGACCAACAGCGCCGTATTTCCCGCTGCACCCAGCCAAAGTATGTATACACATGTATAGGACCGGCCCAGGGAAAATCCACCCGCTCACGCCAGTCCCGAACATCCCGGGCGTTCCACAACAGCACCAGGATTGAATCAGTTCGGTCCTTTCCAGCCAAGGCACTATAATGTTGCCATAATTTCTCGGTTTTCCCTGCCCCACCGGGGCCCACCAAGAGCATCCTCTCCATATCAACCCCTCCCTACTTATTATACCATTACATGAGGACGGCAGACTGTGTGAAAAGTAATACCCAAAAACCTACTTCAAATCTTGGTCGCCCTTCTATGACCCTAAAGATCTCTTAAAACTGTTCCTTTATGGTTTTCTGAACCGCATTCGTTCCTCAAGACGGCTTGAGCATGAGGCAATTAGAAATATTGTGGTTATATGGCTTTTAAAAAAGCTGAGGCCAGATTAAACAATTGCCGACTTCCGGAAAAAAACAAAAAAGCTCTTAAGAAGATGTTTCAGGACTTCAATAACCCTGGTAGCACCAGTACCGCTACAGCTTCTTCAAGTCCTTGGTCTAGTGTCTCCACGGCCCTGCCAGCCTTATTGGCATATTCTTCGTGGATAGCCCTGTTACACAGGTTGGAAACAGTTGAGGCCGAAAATTCGGTACCACATAATTCCTCAGTAATACGGGCCACCTTGCGGGTGGATACGCCATTTACTACCATTTCCATAAGGCCTGAGCCCTTGACGGGTTTCTGTCCTTTCATAGCGTGCAGCTTCAATCTGATCAGTTCTTTGATGTTCCAGGATCTGATTCAAGGCCTCTCTTAATAACATAAAAATTCCTTTATCATCTCCTGAGATTAGGTGGTGCAAAGTGTCCTCAGATAAGGTAAGGTTTATACGGGTCATCGCTTATTTCTCCAGTAACTGGTTTGTTGATCACTTCCATTTTACCAGAGGGCGATGGCCCTTTAGATTAAAAAACCACTTTTACAGACAATATCACACACTACTAAGGATTTACTGTCTAACTAAGCTTCAGAGACAAGAAAGATGAAAGAGTGTCGAAAAATGTCGAATTCTGTCTGACGGAAATTTTGTTTAAAAGCAGGAATTGTTAAGCTTTATAGAGAACGAATATTTTAGGAGAAAGGAGGTGATTCGATATGAAGATATTTAAAAAAGGCCTGTCAACCTTTTTAATAGTGCTTTGTTTAGTTTTTGTTTTTGCTTCTTCATCATATTATAATGCCCCCCGTTGTCAAGACACAAAATTTATTTTGTAAGTTGTCCTCCTTTCTGAATTTGAATTCTCAGGCAGCCATGCTGCCATTGTAAACTTCCGCGGGGCACAGACCACCAATAGATGAATGGGGCCGGTAAGTATTGTATGTGTGTATGTAATCGTTGAGTGCAATCCTGAGCTCTCTGGGGCTATTAAATTCATTGATGTAAACGCAATCATATTTGATTGTCCGGAACACCCTTTCTGTCCTTACGTTGTCTAGGGCTTGTCCCTTTCCATCCATCGAGATTTTAATCCCGTTTGCCTCGAGCAGGCTCAGATAGTCTGGGTTGGTGAAATGTGACCCCTGATCACTGTTCATTATCTCTGGCCGCCTGGTCCTAAAGGCGCGTTTTAAGCAGGTCATGACAAAGCTCTTCTCCAAGGTGCTGGATAGCTCGAAGTCTACTATGCACCGGCTATACCAGTCGATTATCACAAATAAGTACATGAAGCCATTTTTAATGGGGACGTAGGTGATATCCACTCCCCACACCTGGTCTGCACGGCTGATGTCCAGGTTCCTTAGAAGATATGGCTGAACATATTGGGCGTGGTACCGCTTGCTGAGATTTGGCTTAGGAAAAATGGTGTAGATACCCATGGCGCGCATCATCCGACGCACTTTTT
>DIOR01000025.1 GCA_002423965.1 Firmicutes bacterium UBA5509
CCAGTCTCCTGATATTCCCTGTAACATCTCACTAACATCTTATAGCTTGGAAATCCTAATTCCCTAATTGTGTCGGCGGCGGATAGGTCATACTTGATGTAAAGTTCAACTGCTCGAATACGATCATCATATGAATACACTTGGACTACCTCCTGACTAGTTAAGTCCAGGTTTTCGTCCGCACCCCGCTGCTGTATAAAGGAAGTTTGCAAAAACTGGGGAAAAGTACTTGCAAAAAACATTTAAGTACCCTTCGAGTTAAATTGCTACCACTACTATAAACAGTGCATTGTTTATGTTCTATTGGCCTATTTCTTTCTTTTGCCTTCCCTCCAGGATTATATCACCGATATCCATGGGTATGTGTATAATTTGGCCTTAGAATTTTGGTTTGCATACTTCTATTCTACAGTAAAAGGCGGCTCCTGGGTTCTAGCAGTTGCCGCCTTTTCTGTGTTTTTCAAGGGCAGTTAGTGTGACAGCCCCTTTATAGTTGTAGGTGTAGCCCTTTAGAACTTGTCGGCGAGGAAATTAAACAAGGGGGCAAAGACTAAAGCCACGATAGTCATCAGTTTGATGAGGATGTTAATAGAGGGACCGGAAGTGTCCTTGAAGGGGTCCCCCACGGTGTCACCGACAACGGCAGCGGCGTGGGCGTCGGTGCCCTTCCCCCCATGGGCGCCACCTTCGATGTATTTCTTGGCATTGTCCCAGGCGCCGCCGGCGTTTGCCATGAAGATGGCCATAAGCACGCCGGTGACTAGGGCACCGGCCAGAAGGCCACCAAGAGCTTCTGGCCCTAATACTGAGCCAATAACTATGGGAACCACAACGGCAAGTATCCCAGGAACTGTCATTTCCTTGATGGCTGCGTCGGTGCTGATTTCAACACAACGTGCATAATCGGGTTTGCCCTTTCCTTCCATAATGCCGGGGATTTCTCTAAACTGGCGACGGACTTCTTCAATCATCTTAAAGGCTGCCTTGCCCACTGCATCCATGGTGAGGGCAGAGAAGAGGAAGGGCAGCATGCCCCCGATGAAGAGACCGGCAATGACAGAAGCGGAAGTAAGGTTAATAGCCGTGAGATTAACTGCAGTGGTATAGGCTGAGAACAGGGCCAAGGCAGTAAGGGCGGCAGAACCAATGGCAAAACCCTTGCCAATGGCAGCGGTAGTATTGCCGATGGAGTCCAGATTGTCCGTTATTTCCCGGACGCTTTCAGGCATATCGGCCATTTCGGCGATGCCGCCTGCATTATCTGCGATGGGACCATAGGCATCCACGGCAATGGTCATGCCAGCGGTACCCAGCATACCTACGGCAGCCAGGGCAATGCCAAACAGACCTTTGGATACTTCACCATTGTATGACAGGTAATATGCAGCGAGAATGGCTACGGCAATGAGGATAATGGGCAGCATAGTGCTGCGCATACCTACCGCCAAACCACTGATGATATTGGTTGCCGGTCCGGTTTTGGAACTGTTTGCGATATTCTGGACGGGCTTGTGATCGGCAGAGGTATAGTATTCGGTGACGCGGCCAATGAGTAGACCCGCTACCAGCCCGGCGACTATTGCATAAAAGAAGCCGATTTCGCCGGTAAGGAGATTGTTGAGGAAATATGAGGCGATGATTAACACCGCGCCGGAAATTAAAGTACCACGATCCAAGGCTTTGCTGGCGTTGCCGCCTTCTTTAACCCGGACAAAGAATGTGCCAATAATCGAGGCTACAATGCCAAAGCCGGCGATCAGCAGAGGCAACATTACAGCCTTCACCTGAGCATCACCGGAAAAGGCAGAAAAGGCCAAGGCAATAGCGGCGATGATTGAGCCCACATAAGATTCAAAGAGGTCGGCACCCATACCAGCTACGTCACCGACATTATCCCCTACGTTGTCAGCGATGACGGCGGGGTTGCGGGGGTCGTCTTCGGGGATGCCAGCTTCTATTTTTCCCACCAGGTCTGCGCCTACATCAGCAGCTTTAGTATAAATGCCGCCGCCTACCCTGGCGAAAAGGGCAATGGAACTGGCGCCTAAGGCGAATCCGTTAATTATTGCTGCGTCCCTAAAAATAATGTACAAGATGCCAACGCCCATTAGCCCAAGGCCTACAACCACCATACCGGTGACTGCACCGCCGGAAAAAGCTATTGTCAGGGCAGGATTGATGCCGGAGCGGGCAGCTTGGGCGGTACGGGTATTGGCTTTAGTGGCAATCCGCATGCCTATATTCCCGGCCAATGCGGAAAAGACAGAACCAACAACAAAGCAGATGGCGGTAAAAAAGCCTTCTATGTAATCCTTTTGGGCAGCCCCGATGCCAATAGTCAGGGCCACAGCCACCACTATGACAAAGATAATCAGGGATCGGTATTCTCTACCAAGGAAGGCCATAGCTCCATCTTGAATGGCTTTGCCAAGTTCTTTCATGCGCTCATTGCCAGGGTCAGCCTTATCGATGCGCTGAGCCAGAACAAATGCAAAGACCAGGGCAGCGGCTCCTAATAGTGGAGCGACCAATAGTAATGGGTCCATTATATATCCTCCTTATTGTCAAAAAATACAAGAAAAAAAGATACCCCAACCCATGCAGCTTTGCTGGAATATCCTGCTAAGCCGCCTGAGTTAAAGCATTAACGGCCAACAATAAATGCCAAGACCACCGAACTAATCATAAATAAGATTGCGACCGCTGATGTAACTTTGCTCATTTTCTCTTCGAAACCTTTTGTCTTGCCAAACATGCTTTGTCCTCCGCCCAGTGCTCCAGGCATACCAGCATCTCTGCTTGGCTGAAGCAAAACCACGAGAATCAGGCCCAGGGAAAGCAAGATGTGAACAATCTGCAAGGTAATTTCCAACACCGCCACCTCCATAACTATATATCAGACTAACAAATTCTATCACAGCAATCGCTAAAAAACAACCTCCGGGGACAGTAAGTCTGTCCCCGGAAGCTTGTTAGTCCAAATTGTAGAAGGTATCTTTCCCCGGCCAAACAGCGGTTTCTCCCAGCTCCTCTTCAATGCGCAGCAGCTGGTTATACTTTGCCACCCGGTCGGTGCGGGAAGGTGCACCGGTCTTAATCTGGCCCGCGCCAGTAGCTACTGCCAGGTCAGCGATGAAAGTGTCCTCAGTTTCCCCCGAGCGGTGGGAAATGACAGCTGTGTACCCAGCCCGTTTGGCGGTTTCAATGGCAGCCAAGGTCTCAGTAACTGTGCCAATCTGATTGAGCTTAATTAAGATTGAGTTACAGGTCCCTAGCTTTATGCCTTTCTCTAAGCGGCGGACATTGGTGACAAAGAGATCGTCCCCCACCAGCTGAACCTTATCGCCTAGGGCCTCGGTAAGCCTTGCCCAGCCATCCCAGTCCTCTTCTGCCATACCGTCCTCGATAGAGATAATGGGATACTTATCTACAATCTGGCAATAGTAATTGACCAGCTCTTCTGGGGTTAGGGAACGGCCTTCCCCCTCCAGGTGGTACTTGCCATCCTTAAATATTTCAGTAGCGGCAACGTCTAGGGCCAGGACAACTTCTTCGCCGGGCTTGTAGCCAGCAGCCTTAATAGCTTCGACTATTGCCTGCAATGCAGCCTCGTTGGATTCAAGGTTAGGGGCGAATCCCCCTTCATCGCCAACGCTGGTGTTTAAGCCCCGGCCCTTGAGGACTGTCCTCAGGCTGTGGAAGATTTCAGTGGCCATACGCAAACCAGTGCGGAAATCCGGGGCACCTACGGGCATGACCATAAACTCCTGAATGTCCACATTATTGTCGGCGTGCTCACCGCCATTGAGGATGTTAAGCATGGGTACCGGCAGGACCCGGGCAGTAGCCCCTCCCAAATAACGGTAAAGAGGAAGGTCCAAAAGGTCGGCAGCGGCACGAGCCACGGCCATGGAGGCCCCAAGAATTGCATTAGCTCCCAGCTTACCCTTATTTTCAGTGCCGTCTAATTCAATAAGTAATTTGTCAATATACACTTGGTCCAGGGCATCCTGATCCAGAAGGGCTGGGGCAATGATGGTGTTGACATTTTCCACGGCCTGAAGCACACCCTTGCCACCAAAACGGGCTTTGTCCCCGTCTCTAAGTTCTACTGCTTCGAAAGCGCCGGTTGACGCTCCTGAGGGTACCAAGGCCCTGGCGACAATGCCGCTGGCCAGCACCACTTCAACTTCTACTGTAGGGTTTCCCCTAGAATCCAGGACCTCACGGCCATGGACATCAATAATGGAAGACATATCTTCACTCCTTGATTATAAGAGATTTCCCCGTCATCTCCGGGGGTTGGGTTAGTCCAAGTAAATCTAGGGCTGTTGGGGCGATGTCGCAAAGGGCGCCATCCCTTATAGCCCCAACCCCAGGCCAAGCTAATACCAGTGGCACAGCGTTGGCTGTATGGGCAGTATGAGGTTTGCCCTCTTCATCAAGCATCTGGTCGGCGTTACCATGATCGCTAAAAAGAAACATGCACCCTCCTGCAGCTTCTACAGCGGACCAGACCTGGCCCACAAAGCCATCAACAGCTTCACAAGCCTTGACAGTGGCGGCAAAGTTGCCGGTATGGCCCACCATATCCGGGTTGGCATAGTTGAGCACCACCAAGGTAAATTCCCCGGAAGCAATATGGCTGCATACTGCTTCAGTCACTTGCTCTCCGCTCATTGCCGGTTGTAGGTCATAAGTCTCTACTTTGGGAGAGGGGATTAGCACCCGCTTTTCGCCGGGTAAGGCTTTTTCTTCGCCGCCGTTAAAAAAGTATGTTACATGTGCATATTTTTCTGTTTCGGCAATGCGCAATTGACGGAGGCCCGAGTCACTGATGACCTGGCCCAGTGTGTTGATATACTTTCCCGGTGGAAAAGCCACCGGAGCCTCGATTGTCTCGTCATACTGGGTCAGGCAGAGGTAATGGACTTGAAGGCCCTCTTGCCGAGTAAACCAAGGAAAATCTTCGTCTACAAGGGCACGGGTAATCTGGCGCATGCGGTCGGGCCGAAAGTTAAAGGCAATTAAGCTATCCCCGTTCTTTATCATGCCCCGGGGGTCAATGACAGTGGGAATGACAAATTCGTCGTTTATGCCCTGGGTATAGGACACCTCTACGACCTGAGAAGCAGTTTCTCCCTGGGGGCCTTGGCCAAAGACCATAGCCTTGTAGGCCAATTCCGTCCGCTGCCAACGCTCATCCCGGTCCATGCCGTAATAGCGTCCGCCAATTGTGGCGATGCGCCCTACCCCTAATTCCTGGCATTTGTTTTCCAGCCAGAGGATATACTCTTGGGCGGACTGGGGAGGAACATCCCTGCCATCCAGAAGAGGATGGAGATATACCTGTTTTACACCCCTGTCCTTGGCCATCTGCAATAGGGCCTGAATATGTTCCAACTGACTGTGAACACCGCCGTCAGACAAAAGGCCTAACAGGTGAAGAGCCCCTCCTTCAGGGACCCGGTCCATGGCAGCTACTAGTGCCTCATTGACAAGAAATCCACCTGTCTCGATTTCCTTGTTGATGCGGGTGAGACCCTGGCTGACCACGCGGCCAGCTCCAATATTAAGATGACCCACTTCGGAGTTACCCATTTGGCCAGGGGGCAATCCCACATCAACGCCGCTGGAAATTAACCTAGCTGAAGGGAAAGTGCTACTGAGCCTATCTATATTGGGGGTGTTTGCCGCCGAGATGGCATTGCCAGCCTGTGGACCTATCCCCCACCCGTCTAAAATTACCATTACTACCTGTGACGGGGTGGTCACTGCTTAGAACCTCCAAAATTGACAATTCCAGAAAAACTATCGGCATCTAAACTGGCTCCGCCAACCAATGCGCCATCGATATCCCCTTGGGCCATTAAGCCGTCAATATTGCCCGCCTTGACGCTTCCGCCATATAGAATCCGCACCTGGTCGGCGCCTTTGCTAGACTGTTTTCCCAGCTGCCGGCGGATAAAGCTAATAACAGACTGAGCGTCATCAGGGGAGGCGGTGCGCCCAGTGCCTATTGCCCAAACCGGTTCATAGGCGATAATAGTTTTTGCTAGATCCCAAGATTGTATACCCGCCAGGCCCTGCTCCAGCTGCCGTGAACATACCTCCTGGGTAGTGCCAGCCTCCCTCTGCTCCAAGGTTTCCCCCAGGCAAAAGATGGGGATAAGACCATGCAGGAGCGCAGCTTTAAGCTTACGGTTAATAGCGGCATCTGTTTCGCCAAAGAGCTGCCGGCGTTCGGAATGGCCAATGATGACATGGGAACAACCGATAGCTATAAGCATAGGGGCAGAGATTTCACCAGTAAAAGCACCAGAATCTTCCCAGTGCATATTCTGGCCGCCAACCTGTATGCCTGTGCCCTGAAAAACGGTGCAAGCAGGGGCCAGGGAAGTAAAGGGCGGGCAAATGATTACTTCAACTTCTCCCGCCCTTTCTTGGCAGGGCAGCAGCTTTTCTGCGAGAGCCATAGTTTCGCCAACAGTTATATTCATCTTCCAGTTGGCTGCAATGACAGGGCGGCGCACTATGCTTCCTCCTTAAGAAGGATTGCTATGCCTGGCAAAGTCTTGCCTTCAAGAAATTCTAGGGAAGCGCCGCCACCGGTGGAGATATGGTCAATAGCATCAGCTTTGCCCAGTTTCTCTAAGGCAGCCGCTGAATCACCGCCGCCAACCACGGAAAAGGATTTGCTGTCAGCAAGTGCTTCGGCGACAGCGGCAGTCCCTAAGGCAAATGCATCAAATTCGAAGACCCCCATGGGGCCGTTCCAGACTACAGTTGCAGCATTGCTAATTGCCTCAGCAAATTGCTGCCGGGCCAGGGGCCCTATATCCAAGGCCATCCAGCCCTTGGGCACGCCCAAGTCTGCCTTGACAATCTGCTGGCCGGCATCAGGGGTAAAGGCATCTGCAACTACCACATCTGTAGGCAGCAGCAGCTGGACTCCCTGCTCCTGGGCCTCAGTCAACAGCTCCCGGGCCAGATCCAACTTGTCTTCCTCTACCTTGGACTCACCTAGGTCAAGGCCCTTTGCCGCCAAAAAGGTGTTGGCCATGCCCCCACCAATAAGCAAAGTGTCCACCTTGGTAAGAAGGTTGCGGATAACACCAATTTTATCAGAGACCTTGGCACCGCCAATGATGGCCACAAAGGGATGGCGGGGTGCAGTCAGCACCTTGCCTAGCATCTTGATTTCCCGCTCCATGAGCAGTCCGGCGTAGGCGGGAAGAAAATCGGCAACGCCCACGGTGCTGGCATGGGCTCTATGGGCTGTGCCAAAAGCATCGTTGACAAAGACATCTGCCAACTGAGCAAGCTCTTGGGCAAATGCGGATTCATTTTTTTCTTCACCAGGATAGAAGCGGATGTTTTCCAAAAGGAGCACATCCCCGTCCTTAAGAGCTAGTACTGCTTCCTGAGCTTCCCTGCCGATGGAAGAGTCGACTTTTGCCACCGGTGTTCCAAGCAACTTTTCCAGCTGGCGGGCTACAGGGTCCAAGCGCAGTTCTTCCTTTACAGCACCCTTTGGACGCCCTAGGTGAGAGACCAATATAAGCCTCGCCCCCTGCCCACGTAAGTACTTAATGGTGGGCAGAGCAGCGTTAATCCTAGTGACATCAGTGACCTTGCCATCGCTCATGGGCACGTTAAAGTCAACCCTCAGTAAGACCTTCTTGCCTTTAAAATTGGCAGATTTTATTGATTTGCACTCCATTCGCTATACCTCCAATAACTCTCCTGCTACAGGCTTTTGCCTACCATTTCAGTCAAGTCGACTACTCTGGTAGAATAGCCCCATTCATTGTCATACCAAGCCACAACCTTGGCCATATTGCCAATGACGGTAGTGGACAAGGCGTCAACGACTCCAGAATATTCACTGCCGGTATAATCAACAGATACCAGGGGCTCATCAGAATAGCCCAAGTAGCCCTTAAGAGATCCCTCAGAAGCCTTTTTAAAGGCTGCGTTAATATCTGCGGCAGAAGCTTCCTTAGCCAATTCTGCAGTCAAGTCGACAACAGAAACAGTAGGAGTGGGCACTCTCAGGGCAAAGCCGTTCAATTTGCCTTTCAGTTCCGGCAATACAAGGCCAACAGCCTTAGCTGCACCAGTAGTGGTGGGGATAATAGACAGAGCTGCAGCCCGGGCCCGGCGTAGGTCTTTGTGAGTTTTATCCAGCAGGCACTGATCGCTGGTATAGGCATGAACTGTAGTGAGAAGGCCCTTGACGATACCAAATTCATCATTAAGAACCTTGGCTACAGGTGCCAAACATGTAGTTGTGCAGGATGCAGCGGAGATTACATGGTGCTTTTCAGGGATATACTTATCGTCGTTAACGCCCATAACGATAGTAATATCTTCTTCCTTGCCAGGAGCAGTGATGATAACTTTCTTTGCGCCACCCTTTTCAATATGGGGAAGCACTGCTTCTTTGCTGCGGAAAGCCCCGGTAGAATCTACGACGACATCAACACCCAAATCTGACCAAGGAATTTCCCCTGGTTTAGAGAAAAGTGTGAACCTCAGCTCATTGCCGTCGACAAATACTCGCTCTCCCTTGACTTCAACATTGCCGTCAAAGGGGCCATAAGTTGAATCATACTTAAGCAAGTGAACCATAGTTTCTACGTTGGAGCGACCGTTGACAGCGACAATCTCAAGATTGGGATTGTGACGAGCTATGCGGTACATCCTCCGTCCAACAGCACCAAAACCATTGATACCTACTTTAATCGCCAATACTACTCCTCCTCGGATATTTATATTTCCCCAGTGGGGTTAGGGGCATGTTGATACCGGAGGGCCCTGTAAAATGTCCTCGGCAGCTCCCTGGTCGGTTACCAGGATGTTCCATTTGTGATGAGCAGCGACTGCCCTGATTGCAGGGGCCTTATCTGCTCCGCCAGCGACAACTATAACTGTCTTTATATTTTCCAAATCATCTATACCTAATCCAATGCTATTGGCATGCCAGACAATTTCCCCCTGGAGGTTAAAATAATAGCCCAGAGCTTCAGCTGTAGCATCGAGATTCTTCAGGTCGGCAATTCTCTCTTGGGGCATCTGCCGCCGGGCAGCCATCTCCAAGGCGTCCCCAATTCCGTGAACTAAGAGGGTGCTCCGGTGAATAAGGGCAAGGATTTCAGCAATGCCGGGGTCTCGGAGCATTTCATCCAGGGCTTGACGAGAGAGGTTGTCAGGGGCATGGAGCATGCGGTAATTGCCCCCTAAGGCCTGGGCCAGCTTGGCCGCGATGGTGTTAGCCTGAATTTCCACCCTTTCACCTAGGGCACCCCTTCCGGGGACAACCGTTACCCGATGCCGTTGAGGTCGAAGGGAGTCTGCCACAGCAGACATGGTTGTACCGCCGGTAATAGCGATGATGTCTCCATCCCGGATTTCCTGTTTGAGGACTCTAGCAGCGGCCCGACCTAGCTCCTTCTTCACCAGAGGATCAGCAGAACTGTCGCCAGGGACCAGCATTACCCGGGGAATACCCAGATGTTCAGATACCCGGAGCTCCATATTGGGCAGTCCCAGCAGTTCAAGAATGTAGGGAGCCATAGCGGTAAGTGCCCCTTGCCCACGGGGGGTAAGGCTTACTCCGGCGGAGCCAGTTTCAATCAGGTCTAATTGCTTCAGTTCATCCAGCTCTGTGCGAATAATCCTTTCGCCCACATGTAAATTATCCGCCAATACCCGGCGTCCCACAGGTGCCAGGTGATCAACGGCACGCAAGATGGTATAGCGACGGTTAAGGCTTGTAGCGGTCTCCGGGGAGACCAGTTTGAGGACTTCAATGATATTCATGCTTCACCTCCGGGCTGGAATATGTCCCGCTTGGTCAGTATATGTCCCATCAAGGGTAAAAAAACCTTTCACCCATAGTATAGCAAGTCTTTCCCCCTTTGACAAGGGGCAATTTCCCAATTAATATCTCTATCTCATTGCCAGCGCTTGCGTAAATTCGAGCTGGGGATAGCCAACTGATCCCGGTACTTGGCCACTGTCCGCCGGGAAATCTTAATTCCCCGTTTCCCCAAGCCCAGGGCAATTTGCTGGTCGGTAAGGGGGTTGCCCTTATCCTCACTAGCAACCACTTCCTCCAGGACCTGCTTTACGCCGGTACTGGCCATTCCGACTCCATTAACAGTGTCTAGATTAGCAGAGAAAAAGTACTTAAAGGCAAAGACGCCTCTGGGGGTCTGGAGATACTTGCCATTGGAAGCCCGACTGACTGTAGATTCATGAATATCTAAAGCCTGAGCTACATCCAGGAGGCGCATGGGGCGCAAGGACTTAACCCCCCTACTAAAGAAAGACTCTTGGTATTCCAAAATAAACTCCGTTATCCTATACAGTGTGGTTCGCCGCTGCTCAATTGCCTTCAGTAACCAAAGAGCGGAATTTAACTTATCCCGGAGAAATTTTTCTGTCCCATGACTATCTGCGTTCCTTAGCATAGCCTGGTAGCTGGGGCTAAGGTGTAAGCGGTGGGAAATTGAATCATTGACTAGGATTACCCATTTACCCGCTATATCAAGCACAGAGACATCAGGTAAAATATATGCAGAGGCAGAATCGGTGCTGAGACTGACACCTGGCTTTGGTTCCAATCCCCTAATGTAATCAATTGCTTCCTGGACCAGGGCATAATCCGCCTGGAGGATGTCGGCAAGAACGGGAATCCTCCCCTTGGCTACCAGGTCTAGATGTTGGCAGATAATCTCCCTTACAAAAGGCGGAGCATCTTGCCGGCTATCCACCTGCAAAAGCAGGCATTCCGGAAGACTGCGGGCACCAACACCCACTGGATCCAATGTCTGGACTACCGATAATCCCGCCAGGACATCTTCTTCTTTCACCTGGAGCTGGCGGGCGATTTCGGCGGTGGGCATACGCAAATATCCATCGGCGCTGAGGTTATCAATAATGTTAGCAGCGATTTCTACCACTGTAGTAGGTAGGCTAATCATACGCAGTTGCTGGCGCAGAAGTTGGGGCAAAGATAAAGTTCCCGCGGTATAATGCTCAAAACTAGTCTTCCCAGTACTTCTCCTTAAGTATCCCCCATCTCCTTGATGGAGATATTGTTCCCACTCAAGGTCAAAATCTGCATCCTCATGTTGCTCTAGGGATTCTTCTTCCCCTTGGGCTTCCTCGTTCATCTCCAACATTGGGTTTTCCAAGATACTCTGCTGCAAATAAAGATTCAACTCTAGAGCTGGAAGCTGCAGCAATTTAATCGCCTGCTGCAACTGAGGGGTCATTAAAAGTTTTTGGGTCTGGCGCATCTCCAGCTGATAATCCAGTCTCATCACTGCATCTCCTCTCTCTTCTATTCTATGCACTATCTTCTGTACTTCCCCTGATATCTCCTGCAAGAATTGTGCCACTCACCACTTGTAACAAAAATTTAATTTAACCCTTGGAATTTTTCGAGATTCCCTTGACAAAGAGGAGAATAAATGTAAAAATATTTGAGTGAGCTATTTTCTTATAGCAACAGCTTTTGGAGGGAGGTCATAAGTATGAAAAAAGATATTCATCCCAAGTATTATAAAGTTACTGCCACTTGTGCCTGTGGCGCTGAGTATGAAACCGGTTCTACCAAGGAGAATATCCGGGTGGACATTTGCGCTAACTGCCATCCCTTCTTCACCGGTGTCCAGAAGATAGTGGACGCAGCCGGCCGAGTCGAGAAATTCAACCGAAAATATAACCGCAAATAAATACCCGTCAATGACGGGTATTTTTCATTAGTAACGATTGTTAGCGCTCAAGCTCTCAGTATTGGGACAGTCCTCCTTACATCTGCAAGATTACGGCGAAGTGGACCAGTTTTTCCCCATACGTAATTGTCTTCATCCCAATATATACGTGCCTAAGGGCAATCCGGAAAACCATCCAGCAGTTCCTTAATATCGGTATTTAGCAGAAATACCTGACAGAATTGATCATCGATCACCGCAATACAAGCATGGTTGTTAATTAGCATCGTGTTGAGGTTGTTTAGTTGTTCCTTCCCAACATCTGTCAAGTATGGTTTTGAGTTGGTAGTAGCTTCTTCCGGGAAACTGCACCATACCTCAAGAACCCCCAAAATTATTTCCAAAACTGAAACGGCCAACCTAAGGGTCCAAGTTGAAAAACAAAAAGGATTCTTAAAAGCATCTCAAGAATCCCCTTGGCTTTCCAATAGTTCTTTTAGCTCCTGGAGCTCCAGCCAGCGCTCCATCTTGACTTCAAGCTCTTCCTCCAGCTCTAGGGCCTGCTCATGGAGCTGGTTGAGGCGGACATAATCGGCCCCGGCTTGGGCTTGCTCTTGCTGGAGCCGGTCCAGTTCTTGCTGGAGGGCATCGATTCCCTCCTCCAACCCTTTATACTCTCTTTGCTCTTTGTAGCTAAGTTTGGTCTTCTCCCGTGGTATTCGGGAGTCTTTTTTTTCTAGTTTTGCCTCTCCTGGAGGGGACTGGGTCTCCGCCAAGTATTCACTGAAGCTACCGGTAAAGGGCGTGACATTGCCCTGGCCATCAAGGCAGAAAAGGTGATCCATGGTTTTATCTAAAAACCACCGGTCATGAGATACCGCCATGACGGCGCCGGGAAAGTCTGCCAGATAATCTTCCAGCACTGTCAGGGTTTCAATATCCAGGTCATTGGTGGGTTCGTCCAGGAACAGAATATTGGGCTCCTCCATGAGGATACCCAGCAGATACAGACGACGACGTTCTCCCCCTGATAGATCCCTGATATATGTCCACTGGTCTGGACCCTCAAAGAGGAAGCGTTCCAGCATTTTTGCGGCACTGATAGTCTCACCGGAGGCGGTCTCCACAGAAAGGCGAATGCCCTGGATATATTGAATGACCCGAAGGTCTTCTTCCAGCTCTTGAGACTTTTGGCGATAGTAGCCTATCTTCACCGTCTCACCCCGCTCCACTGTTCCCTTGTCCGGTTGAGAGAGACCGGCGAAAATGTCCAATAGGGTGGACTTGCCGCTGCCGTTGGGGCCCACGATGCCGATGCGGTCCCGGGGCAGCAGAGTATATGAAAAATTGCTAATCAAGGAGCGGTGACCAAAGCTCTTGCTGACCTCTTCCAGCTCAATGATCTTTTTCCCCAGACGCTGAGCGGGGATGTCAAGCTCCACCCTCCCCTGCTGAGGGGTAAAGGTCTGGCGATTCAGCTCCCGAAACATTTTTTTCCGGGCCTTTTCCTTAGTAGAACGGCCCTGTGCCCCCTGGAGCATCCAGGTCAATTCCCGCTTGAGGGCCGCCCGATGCTTGCGGGCCACCGCCTGCTCTCTTTGCGCTCTTTCTTCTTTTAGTTCCAGGTACTTTTGATAGCCCCCTTGGCAGTCCAGGAATTCTCCCCTATCAACCTCCAGGATTCGGTTGGCAATCCTACTTAAAAGCCAGCGGTCATGAGTTATTAGGAGCAGGGCGCCGGTGCGCTTCTGGAGGTAATCCTCCAGCCAGAGGATGGCCTGGGTGCCCAGGTGGTTGGTGGGTTCGTCCAGGATCAAGAGGTCGCAGTCGGTAATTAGGGCCCGGGCCAGGGCAATGCGCTTGCCCTCTCCTCCTGAAAGGGATGCCGTTGATTGCTGAAAATCCGTGACCCCTAAACGGGTTAGGGTAGACTTAGCGCTGCTTTCCAGCTCCCAGGCCCCCAGGCTGTCCAACTGCAGGTTGCTTTGGGCCAATTCCTGATTGAGCCTTGTATTACCGGGATCGGCCTCCAGCTGGAGAGACAGGCCATGATGTGCATAAAGGGCCTGAAGTCCGGGGCCATTACCCCGGAAGACCTCACGAAGCACAGTGCTGTCAGGGTCAATCTCGGGGTTTTGCGGCAGGTAGTGGATTCTTACATCTCCAGTATTCACTATGCCGTTACTTGCCTCCTCAGCGCCTGCAATGATGGTAGCTAAAGTAGACTTCCCGGAGCCATTGTTGCCAATGAGGGCAATTTTGTCCTGGGAGGTAATGCTTAAACTTACATCCTGGAATAATGGTTGGATACCGTAGCTCTTGCTGATATTTTCTAAGTTAAGGATTTGCATTGTTCTCTCCCACAAGCTTTATTCATCGCCCAAGGCCGGCAATGGAGACTTATTGATGATGGTTCGGGAAGGCAGGGCAATTGAAACCCCCGCTTCCTCCATAATCTCCATGATCTTATAGAGGATATCCTCTCTGACATTTAGCCACTTACCCCAGACTGTGGTTTTCGTAAAGAAGTATATGTAGATATCGAGACCGAGCTCGCCGAATTTCTCAAAATTGACAAAGATAGTGGCTGGATGAACGTCGGGATGGTTGGTCAACAGTTCCCGAATTCCCCCGATGCACTCCTCCAGTGTTTGGCGAGAAGTGGAATAATCCACACCCAAGCTAAAAGTAACCCGACGCTTACCCATCCGGGTCCAATTGGTAATTGGTTCCTTAGCCAGCGTTGCATTAGGCACAGCTACCAACGCCTGTGCGAAGGTTCTCACCTTGGTGCTGCGAAAGGTAATATCCTCTACAGTCCCCTCAACATTACCTGTGACAATCCAGTCCCCAATGGTAAAGGGCTTCTCAGTAAGGATAACTACGCCGCCAATGAGATTGGCTGCAGTATCCTGGGCCGCCAAGGCAAAGGCCAGCCCCCCAAGACCCAGGCCGGCAATAAAGCCAGTAATGTCATAGCCCCATTCCTGGACCAAAATTACCAGCCCGATGGCCACAATCAGTGCCCTCAATGCTTTAGAAAGCAATGATAAAAAGAGCTTATCCCAGTCACGTTTAGTGCCGAGATCCATAAGGGGGCCAGAGGTGCTTCCCGCTAAGTTGTAAAGCCCCTGGGAGATGAATACAATCACAAGGCTCCGATAGACCTTGGTAAAGAAATCTCCATAGGCGGTACCCCCAAGTAAATTTAGCGCTGCTAGGTAAAGGCCGGTAGCAAGGATTAAGAAACTGAGAGGTCTACTAAATGCCTGTGACAATTTGCTATAATCCAGCTTTGACCTCTTAGCCAAGCCGGAAAACAGCATGGTCAAGAGCAGCGGTACCAGGCGGCTAAGGATAAAGAACCCCAGGACAATGGCAAAGGCGTATGTATAATTCACCAGGTGTTCCTGCCAAAAGGTAAGAACTGTGTCCAGCATGGAATCCCTCTCTTTCTACCATTACTATATAGTCTACCCCCAGGGCCTGACAAGGGGAAGTTAGGAAAACCGGCTTGCGGCCGGTTAATCTATTGCATTTAATGCTTGCCCTGATCAGCCAATTGCTGCAATCTCCGCAACCGGTAGTTAACTGCAGATTTTGATAAAGGAGGTTCCGCCAGCTGTCCAAGCTCATCCAAAGTGGAAGAGGGATTCTCCAGGCGCAGGCGGGCCATCTGTCTGAGGCCGGGACTAAGTGTCTCCAATCCAGGAGACGCTTCCAGTCTACGAATTGCTGCTACCTGGCGCTGGGCTGCATCTACCGTCTTACTGACATTAGCAGTTTCGCAATTCACTAGCCGATTAACCCGATTGCGCAAATCCTTAAATATCCTGGCATTCTCGAAACTCAAGCGGCCCTGATTGCTGCCGATTGTACTCAGTACTAGGGCAATCTGCTCAGAATCCTTTACATATACCACCTGCTGGCGTTTGCGGCTGACTATTCCAGCCTTAATGCCAATATCTGCTAAGAGCAGGCGAATGTTTTCAGCATGAGAGGGCAATTCAGTGGCAATCTCTAAATGATAGCCGTTGGTCTCAGGATTGCTCACAGAACCTCCCGCCAGGAAACATCCCCGCAAATATGCCCGCCGACAGCACTGACTTCTAGCAAGCTTGCTGATATCCCCAGAGCGCATTCTGTTTTCCCCATCAATAATATCCAGCCTGTCCACCACAGTCCGGGCTTGCCGAGAGTCGGCAATCCGGACTAAGTAGCTGAGGTTCTTACGTAGCCGGGTTTTCTTCCGGGCCAGGATCACCGGGGCGAGACCAAATTCATGTTTGAAGAGTTTGTAAATGCGCCGGGCGATATATGCATGGTCAGTAACGATGTTCAAAGAAATCGCCCCGCGCCCTGATAAGGACAGATTGCCATTGGTTGAAACTAAAGCTGCCAGTTCCGCCCTAGTACAGCAATCTCTGCCTAGCTCCAAACGGCAAAGCTCCGACTTTATGGCCGAAGTAAAAGACATGGTTGCCGCCTCCTTAGGAGTATTTATTCAGGTGATATTTTGCCAAGCCGGGCCTCCAATAGAAGGTTATCCAGCAAGCGGGAAGCATTATGAGAGTGAAAAACCGCTTTCCCCAAGACCATTTTCGCTAAAGCCTGGGGATTATGCCAGGCAACTTGACCCGGCTGCAATAAGTCAGCTGCCAAAACCTTAATGCCATATTTTCGCAGCCTTTCCCAGTCAATCTTAACGGGCTCCGCTCCTTCCTCAGCATAACGCTGCAGGAGCTCTTCGCCAATAGGCTGTTTATTTACGATAATGTAGTCAAAAAGATTTGTCCCTACATGCCGGGAGATAACTTCAAGATGATCTGAGGCAGTAAAGGAACGAGTTTCCTGAACCTGGGTCATGATATTGCAGACATACATTTTTGCCGCTTTGCTGGCGGCAATGGCATCTACGACACCCATTACCAGCAGATTGGGAAGGAGGCTGGTGTATAGACTTCCCGGGCCGACAACAATGGCATCGGCTCCTGCAATGGCGTCTAGGACTTCTGGCAGTGCTTTGCTGCCTTGAGGGACCAATTCCAGGCGGCTGATGGGCTCTGGAGTGAGACCAATATTGCTTTCGCCAAAGATTTCCTGACCGTCAATGCAGATTGCCTTTAGCTTTAAGTTTTCTTCGGTAACGGGTAGCACTTTGCCTCGAATAGCTAGGACCTTGCCTGAGGCCTTTACGGCTTCGGTAAACCCAAGAATCTGGGACATGGCCGCCAAAAAGAGATTGCCAAAGCTATGGCCGCCCAGGCTATCTCCCTGTTTAAAGCGGTATTGAAAAAGGGTTTCCAGAAGGGGCTCGGTATCTGCAAGGGCAACCAGACAGTTGCGGATATCCCCAGGTGGGGGCATTCCCAATTCTCCTCGCAGCTGGCCGGAACTGCCTCCGTCATCTGCCACCGTCACCACGGCGGTGATATTGCTGGTGTATTCCTTTAGGCCCCTAAGTAATGTAGAAAGGCCTGTGCCTCCACCAATGACTACTATCTTAGGGCCTCGTTTCAAGTAGCGGGATTGGTATAGGGCGTCCACAGTCTTCTCAGCGGGGGTCAACCCCCCCAACAAGGAGCGAAGGAATCTATACCCCGAAAAGATGATTAATGCCAGCCCTGTAATGAGAAGCAAAAAGAGCCACCAGGGTCTAGGGCCGAAAACTTCCAGAACATGTTGATAAAATATCCCCGCCCGCCCTCTAAGGTCCGAAAGCCCCAGAATGAGCGCAAGAATCGCTGCGATAACCACTAACAGTCCGAAGAACATCAGCAATAGCCAACGCTTAATGCCCAGGCCGGGATAGAGCAATTTTAGAAACCGACGCATACCCTCAACCTCCTAGGCCTTTTCAAGATCACGGTGTTGGACGGAAACCTTTTGGCCCAAATCCTTAAAAAAAGTAGCCAGGATATTAGCAATGGTCACAGAGCGATGTTTGCCCCCGGTGCAACCTATGCCAATAATGAGCTGGGTCTTCCCTTCGGCAATGTAACAGGGAACGAGAAAAGTTAATAGGGCTCTCAATTTGGTAAGAAATTGTTGGGTAATGGTCCAATCTAACACATAATCCTTGACTTCCTGCTCCAGGCCGGTGAGATCCCGTAAGGCTTCCTGGTAATGAGGATTAGGCAAAAAGCGAATGTCAAAGACCAGGTCAGCGTCCATGGGCAGACCATACTTGAAGCCAAAGGATATAAGGTTGACATTTAATAGCTTTCCCTGGGTGCCGTCTATAGCAAAGAGAGAAAACAGCTTTTGCCGCAACTGAACAGCTGTGATATCTGTGGTATCCACTATTTCATCGGACCTTGCCCGCATATGGCTCATCAGTTCCCGTTCAAGATCTATGCCCTTTTCCAAACTGCCGTCAGGGGTCAGAGGATGATTGCGCCTACTTTCCTTAAAACGGGCCACTAAGGCACGGGTGTCCGCTTCTAAAAACAGGATTTGAACAGGATGGGAAAGGGCTGTTAAGAACTCCAATTGGTCAAAAAACATGCCCCCCCGGATATCCATAACAGCGGCAACTTTATCTATATGGGCAGACTGCTGGCAGAGCTCGATGAATTTTGGCAATAGCTGGCTAGGGAGGTTGTCCACACAATAATAGCCCATGTCCTCGAAGGCGTGCATGGCTACGGTTTTCCCCGCTCCTGACAGACCAGTGATAATGACTATATTCATACAGTGACCCCCTCTCATGTATATGTGTTGTTCTTATTTTACCTTGTCTTTTCCTGCCAATCAACATTGATTATTCTTGCCCGATCAATTCCCAGACTGTCCACAAGGCTGCAGCCCCTTTGAAAACGCCCAATCTCCCTGGGGTGATGAGCGTCGCTGCTAATAACAAACTCCACTTGGCTGGTCCGGGCAGCTTTGGAAATATCCCTGGCGATGGCATCCAAGTGCCGACAATTGATTTCCAAACGCACTCCTTTCTTGGCACAAGCAGCAGCTAGTGCTGCAGAATCTATGGGGAGTCTGTAGCCCGGGTGAACTATTATCTTAACGGGATGCCTTTCAACACAGTTAATCAAAGCTTGGGTATAGGCATCGAAGAGTTTGTGGCGTTGGCGTCTGCTAAGGAGGCTGAGCCAACGAAGGCCATAATATGCGTACCAGTCCTCCAAGCCCTTGGGGATTACCTGGGGATGGAGGCCCACCAGCAACATATCCAGTCTATCCATCATATTCGGGGGCAAGTCTATATCCCCCTCCAGAGAAATAACATTAGCCTCAGCATTAAAGAACAGCTGGGTTGCCGAGGTTTCTGTAGCCGCTACCCTTTCTGCCAATACTGGCCACCGTCGGCGGGAAACCCCAATAAATAGTAGCCTGGGACCGTGTTCGGCAATACCCACCGCCTCTAAGCCAATAGCTTCAGCTGCCCGCAAGTTGTCTTCCACGGAGCCGCTGGCATGGCTCCAGCGAGTATGAGTGTGGTAATCCGCCAGGGGGCGCACATGCAACCTCCCTTTCACTAAATTTTACAGGGACAGGCCTTTATGTCCCCGAAGGACAAGAAACTTATCGACTGCTTCGAGCGAGGTATTGATAACTTGGGTAGCATCCAGCCCTGCTTCTTCAGCAAGCTGGGCAGCCTCAGCCAAATCCCCCACTGAATCGCAAAAGTGAGAATCGCTACCCAGACAAACTTTACTTCCCAACCGGGCAATAATACGTGCCAGGGCCAGGCAGTTTCTATCACTGCCTCGGCGGATAATGCCCCCCAGGGAGACATTGTTAATTTCCAAGAGCACATTGTGCTGTGCCGCTGCTTCCGCTACTAACTGAAGATTTATGGGGTAAGCAGGATTGCCGGGATGAACGATAACATCTATCTTTCCACTGGCCATGGCCTTTACTAATGTCCGGGTGTTATCTTCGGTGCTCCCTGGCTCAAAGCAATCTTGGTGAAAGCCTGCCAAGACAATTTCCAGGTTTTTAAGAAAGCGTCCCCGCAGGTCAATATTGCCCTCGGCGTCGATGATGTTAACCTCCGCTCCCCGAAGAACTCTTACACCGGAAATTACCGGGGGCAGAGCCCGCAAGTTAGCAAAATGAATGGGATGAGGTGCCCCGGGCATGGAGGGGCCATGATCAGTCATCCCAATTAGCTGAAGACCTTTGGCCTTGGCTGCTTCAACATTTTCCAGGAGTGTGCTATAGGCATGTCCGCTAGCAATAGTGTGCACATGAAAATCTGCTACAAGTTTCATTTTTTCTGCCTCGCTTTAGCATATGTTACTAATATGCTAGCCTTCATTAACACCAACGTCAAGTTACAAACGATTCCTGGTGTTAATCAGTCGGTGCCACCAATCCCGGACTCGCTTTAGGAATAGTGGCGCCCCACTGCCCAGTTTTAGGGCCTGAAACTGGCGGAAAATATAGCGGGGATAAAACTTGTGCCAGGGGATGGAACTGACTACATCCCGAAACTCCACCCGGAAAAAATGACTGACAGTTTTCTTAACCCCCTGCCAACTTCCGACGCTAAGCAATAGATAGAAGATCCCTCCCAACCCTAGCATTCCCACTAAGGTCAGTAGGCCCTTGAGCACCCCTCCCTGGCTGCCTGAGGGGGGGTCGGCAGTAGGCTGCAACTGAGGGTTCTCCTTTATCTCCTCCTCAGTCTCGCTGTCCTCCGGTAATGAACCATAGAGAGTGGCATAGATTACATCTCCAAAGGCGCGAACCCCTATCTCTGCCTGTTGTCTGCTGTTTGTATGGGCACCTACTTCCAAGAGCAGTGCCCGGGGATGAAGGTCCTGATTGTAATCCCCCTTGGCATAAAAGATACCCTTCACCAAGCCGGGATACATTGAATCCCCAACCTCTTTCAATTGCCAGGCAAATTCTTCATTGACCTGGTATACAGGGTTCTGAGTCCCTACTACAATCATCACCTGGGTCAACTGCATATCCTCTATTTCCCGATAGTACTCATCCTCAGGGGCGGCATCTCGGTGCAGGTCAAAAATTGCATCTAAATCCCCTTCTTCGACCAAATTTAAGGCCGCCACCCGGGAGCGACGATAAGAACCGGAATAGGGGAAAAAGGTGTCCTGACAATGAATGACTTGAAGCTCATCCTTTTTCTCCAACCGGCTACTTAGCTGACCACCTACTCCATACACGCCACCTTGCTCTTGATCCGTTGAATCTACACCATCGGAAGGGAGGTAGCTTTCCCCGCTGTGAGTGTGGTAGAGGGCAATCTTAAAATTATCTGCCCCTGGCAGCCCTTGGACGGGGGAAACAGCCCTTGCCTCTTCATTGTCGACTTCTCGAGCCCAAGCCCGCAAGCGCTCGGAATCAACCTTGTATACATGGTAGAGGCAGTTGTCAGAATCAAGGAAGCGATCGCCAACATAGATGCGAATTCCTGTCCGTAGCAACACCTTATTCTCAGTGTTATACAGTGTAAACCAGCGTCCTTCCCCTAATTCAGTGTTCTCCGCAAGGGCCAACGGTGCTAGTAGGGCGATGATGAGTATTGACAGCAGAAAAGTGCGCATTCTACGCCCTCCCTCCTGCTGTTAATTTGCGTCAGGAGCAAAGAAATTAAACGAAAAAGGCCAAACTGGCCTTAAAAATCTCTATTATAATAACAGGCACCAAGCACTCCGGGTCCCCCATGGGAACCGATACCCACACCTACCCGGTAGGGAATCACCAGAGTCCGGGGCAGCTTTATCAGGAGCTGGGACATAAACTCCTTCATTTCCTCAAGGGCACAGGCGTGACCCAAAGCAACCACAAAGCCCTTGCCATCGAAACTGGAGCAGGCATCGGTCACCGCCTTGAGCAATTGTTCCAAGGAGCGCCGACGGGTGCGAGTCCGTCCAGCATGACTGATCACTCCATCTTTAATAGCAAGCATTGGCTTGATACTTAACAAAGATCCCACTTTTGCTTCCAGTCGGCTAATACGCCCACCCTTAAGGACATAATCCAGAGTATCTAAAACCAGGCGGATGTTGATCCGTTCCCTGACCTTGCAGGCTGCCGCCTTCGCCTCTTGGATATCCCCGCCTGCGGCCAGGACTTCGGCGGCGGCTAATGCCTGAAGGCCGCCCCCCATGCTCACCGAACGGGTATCAAAGACTTGAATATCCTTGCCTGTCATTTTGGCCCCGGCCTGAGCGGAAGCATAGGTGCCACTTAGGGCGGAAGCAGTATGCCAGGATAGGATTGTCCCGGCTTTTTCTGCAATCCGGAGGTAGGCTGCAAAAAACTCTCCCGGAGAAGGTTGGGAAGTAGTGAGGAAATCTTTGCTCTCCCTGCCTTGAGCAAACATCTCTTCGACATCTAAATCCACTTTGTCTCGATACTGCCTGCCCTGCCAGTGGACGTGGGCAGGAATCTCAACAATACCGTATTGGTCAAGTAAGGCAGTGGGAATATCCAAACCGGAATCAACTACAATTGCACTCATTTTAACTCATCCTCCCCGGCCAGAAACAAGTTACGTGGATATTCTGTTCAGATTAAAGCAGTTTATGATTATCAAGGCAAAAGCCGGGAAATTCCCGGCTTAGATATGCTGGTTCAGTTTGGCAAGCAAGTTTCTTTTGGGCATAAAGCCCATAATCATATCTACAGCTTCGCCGCCCTTGAACACCATCATAGTAGGGATGCTCATTATTTCGTACTCTTCCGCAAGACTTACTTCCACATCCACGTTGACTTTAACAACTTTCATCTTGCCTTCCAGTTCGACAGCAGCCTCGTCTAACACAGGGGCCATCATCTTGCAGGGTCCGCACCAATCTGCCCAAAAATCAACCAGAACAGGGAGATCGGCCTCTTTCACTTCCTGATTAAACTCACTGGCAGTGACGTTTTTAATCATTTTCCTCATCCTCCCAAAAATTATCTTGAATATATTCAGCCGCGCTTAAGGCGGCAATAGTGCCATCGCTGACAGCAGTTACTATTTGACGCCAGGCCTTGTGACGAATATCGCCAACGGCATAGACTCCGGGAATATTTGTCTCCATGTTATCGTCGGTAATAATATACCCGTCATCATCGGTGAGAATCCCCGAGCCCTCTAATGGACCTTTGGGCTGACGGCCGACGAAAATAAATATCCCTTGCAGGTCAAGATTACTGACAGCTTGATCTCTGGTATCCATGAGAGATACCCCTGTAACCTTTAAGCCCCCGGAGATCTCGGTGACGACCTTGTGCCAGAGGGGAGTAATCTTGGGATTTTCCAAAAGGCGCTTTTGATTAATTAATTCTGCCCGCAGGCTGTCGCGGCGATGGATAAGCCAGACATGTTCGGCAAATTTCGTCAGAAACAGGGCTTCCTTGACAGCTGTATCTCCGCCCCCAACAACAGCCACCTTTTTCCCCCGGAAAAAAGCGCCGTCGCAAGTTGCACAGTATGAAACACCTCTGCCTATATACTTTTCTTCTCCAGGCACTGCTAACATTTTCGGAGTAACGCCAGTGGCTACAATAATGGTCTTAGCCTTATAAGTTCCCTCCTGGGTAACGGCTTCCTTAATCTTGCCTTCTAACTTCAACTCTTCCACCGGCGAGTTCAACATAGCCACATCAAAGCGACTGGTCTGAGCAGCCATGTTAGCGGCCAGCTCTGCGCCTGAAATAGGATCTACAAAACCGGGATAGTTTTCAATTTCGTGGGTAAGAACTACCTGACCGCCAGGGCCCTTGCCTTCAATAATTGCTGTATCCAGCATTGCTCGACCGGAATACAAGCCCGCTGCAAGGCCGGCAGGGCCGGCTCCGATAATTAATACATCAAGAATGTTATCCATAATCATACCCCCTATACCCCTCTGGGGTATATTGTAACAAAATGCCTTATTCCTGTCAACACTTATTTTACCCAAGAACATAATCCCAATTGATTTTACCTAAAAAGGGGTGTTTTGCCTGGTTGCTATACCGCACTTTCGGTGACCCCAGTCTTTTCATGTCGAAACCAGCGCCAGAACAGGAAGGTTGTTACAGCGTAAAGTCCGCAAGTTAAATAATAGGGAACTGAGTAGGAATACCTAGACATTATCCAACCGCTGGCCAAGACGCTGATTGCCCGGGTAACAGTATTCATGCTGCTTAAGAGGCTACTCATTGCCACCCTCTTCTCCCCTGCCATTTCCATAGTAAAGCTGGATTCAACCGGGTTAGTCATATTCATCAAGGCAGTGCGGAAAAAATAGGCTACCCCCATAAGCTGAAGATTTGGGGCATTGGCGATGACAAGCAAGAAGGGAATTGAAGTCAGTCGCAACACCACCACGGTAGCTACCTGACCTAGATATCTTACCACTAAGGGTACTAGGAGGCCACCCAAGGCAGTGGCAATCTGACCGGCAGACATGATTATCCCTATGTGGCTGGTACTGGCCCCCAGCTTATTGCTCATAAAGACATTAAAGAGGGGGACGATTAATCCTGCCCCAAAACCAATTAGTAAATGGCCGGCTAACAGCCTAAATAATTTTTTATTTCTAAGGATAAATCTAAAACCCAATAGCCCTTGGCTGCCGGAATCTGTGGAATTACCTTTTCCCACGGGAATAAAGGCCAGGCATACTGCGGAAACCAGGGCAACAAGGCCAAAAATCATCAAGGTGCCTGAGAGCCCTTCCCGACTGCTGCTCCACAGTTCTGGCAAGTAGCCACTTATGACGCTACCGGCCATATTTGCAAACATCATCAGGGAAAAATTAAGACTAAAGACATTTTGCCTGACCCGAGGAGAGCTGTTTTCTATAAGAAAAATTGGAACACTTACTGCCTTTATTGCCATGGCAATGCCTATAAGCACCGCACCAGCTACTAGTAGCCCTGGTTGAGATGTCCAGGATACAGTCATAATCCCCACCCCAAGGGCTACGCTGGCAGCGGTCAGTGTCCTGCTCACTCCCCAGCGGTAGCAGAAGAGGCCTGCGGGTATACTGATTATCCCCGTAACAAAGAGTTTCACTGACATGACGGTGCCTACAAAGTCCTCGCTAAAGCCAAGAGAAAGGATATACAGGTTTAGGAGAACACCAATGGCACCCATAGCTGCCTGAGCTAAAAAACAGGCCAAAAAAAACTGGAGAAGTGACTTGTTCTCCAACCCGTAAAGCTGTTTCAGCCCTTGTGCATGTATTTTCACGAAAGTATTCCCCTCCCAGGACAATTAGCTCTACGTAATATTATACCCCGTACATCCCGCTGGGGCAATGGTCTAAAGAATAGTAAAAGCTCCGGAAAACCGGAGCTATTTTTTCCTGAATAACCAGACTAGGGTAGCCATCCCTATAGCCATTAATACCACTGCCCCAATTGCCACCAGGCGCAAAGCCAGAGTGCCAGACTTTCCCCCAACTGGCTCCAGTCTTGCTAACTTCCCCGGTGACCAGTCTAGCTGTTTCTTTTGGGATTTGGCATCCTCCGCTAAGATATCGTAGACATTAGGACTAAATTCTGTCTCAGAGCCGCCTCCGCCGGTCCAGGGCCCTTGTTCATCAGCAATTTTACGGAAGTGGTCTAAGCCGTAGGCGTCCTGGAGGCCCACGAGAACGTAATATCTCCAATTCTCTTTAGCAGGGCCTAAAATGCTGTGGCCAATTTCAGCGACAATGGAATTCCCCTGGACAAAGACTTTAAAGTCTTCTGTCCCTCCTTGCCAAACCCCAGCCTGGTTATCCTCGGGGTCATCTTTCCAGTCCAGCAAGTATGCCCCCTGCCAATCCCGGATGCGAAGGTTAACCTGCCATGGTTCACGGAACCGTACTTGGGCTCCTGGACGAAAGGTGGAGGTGCTGCCTTTTCCGCCACTGGATATATATAGGTCAATGCGATGGAAGTTATAGCCTTCCCCGCCCCAGGGTTGCACAAGATTGGGGGGCTGGGCAAACTGAAACTCAAAGCGAGTAGCGGTGTCTGTGTTGACCACCCGAAACTCAACTAAGTCTAACATGGCTGGCAATTCTTTTGGAAATGATTGGTCTCCAGGATAAGTAAAACTGCCGGAACCAAAGGCGTCACCCTGAGGGTCACTGAAGGTAAAGGCATCTTCAGTGTTTTCGGGCTGCGCATAGGCAATTGCCCCCAGCAGCATAAGACATACGAACACCGATAGGACTCTTTTAATCAATTCTATTCCCCCTGGCCGTTTTGTTACAAGATATGAGCATATTCCCTGGGTAATACTAAAAACTTCAACATAAGCATCGTTTTTCCTGCCACATACAAAAATATACCCCGGACAGCGGCCTATTTCTGCCCGGGGTCAGCACAGGGGGCTAATGAAAAATGTCATTAACCAGCATTATTGTTTCCCGTGGACAAACCATTATTCACTTAGGGTAACAAAATTTATCCGACATTTAAGCTATCTGCAGTTCAAAGCTATAAAAAACAAGGAGCCGGGGATTACCCCGGCACTGTTTAGTCCTGAAAATGTCTGCTTAATGCCCACAGTACCAACTGAGTCCTGCTGTCCACCCTTACTTTCCTCAGCATATTGCTGATGTGATTCCTGACGGTCTTAGGGCTGATAAACAAAGCTCTGGCAATGTAATCATCCCGCAATCCCTGTAGTAACATGCCAAGGACTTCCTTTTCTTTTTCAGTAAAGTTGGTATTTGTAAAATCTACTTGGACGATGGAGTACAGCCCCATAATAAGCTGGCATACCAATTCTGCATATTTTTCACCTTGCCCCCACATGTGTAACTGGAATCCTTCACTACCTGTTTTCAACTGCATACACATGGGGTCTTTGCTGAGGCTATCGGGAAGGGAGTAGGGCGGGTTAATAAAAATCAAAGCAAACTTCCGGGGGGGCAACCCGGCCAGTTGAGCGGCAGCTACTATAGGTCCATAGAAAATAATTACATCCACGTCCCTGCTCTGCCATAATTGCTGCAACCGCCAATTGCTCAACCTGTTTTCAAAAAATGCTTCCACACAATATCCGCGCTCCAAAGCGGGTACTAGCTGGGGGTGGGCGGAAAGCAGAGAATGGGGCGCTGCCAGAACAATTTTGCCCACTTTATCACCCCGTTGCATGCGAACTTGCGGCGCCGGGCAGGCGCCGCAGTTTCTCTATTAGCCTTCCAGATCGTTGAGCTGAGGCGGGAAGAAAGGCGGGAAGGGCCTCTCCAGGAACTGTTCGCACACATCCCCTAACTCTTCGCACTCTGGGGGAGTCGGACAGAAGCCAAAGGCAGGCACTAACAACTGAACCCTCAGAGCAGTCTTGACAACGATAAAAGCACCTATGGTCGCAACAACTACTGGGCAGAGAAGTTCAGAAAGATTGTTTTCTTCAACAAGTGCACATGTCAGGGACTCAAAAATTGACTCTACCAGGACCTCCATATGGATCGGGTCGGGAGCATAGAGGATTACTTCCTTTAAGAAGCAGACTTCTTCACAGTTGACAGTAAAGTTCGTGGGATCTTCAGCATCCCGAATGATTATCTGTAGCACTGCACAGACACGAACTCTGACAATCCCTAAGGGACCCTCATCGATTGGCTCAATGGACCAATCATAGAATGTTTCGCTACAGGGCTTAATGCTACATTCAAGTGTATAGCTCTCGGCGCCTGGCGGAAAATTGAGATCTTCAAAGAAGAACTCCTCACATTCCCTTTGAGAACAGGCGTCATAAATTTTGTCTACCCAAATACAGGCTAATTCAGTTGGTTGACTTAATATTTTTCCGTCAGAGATTCTCCCGGGCCATAGCTTATTCTTATCCATAAACGTTACCCTCCTTTCACAATAAGTTATGAGAGGGCAGGTCTAATGGTGATAGGCATTTGCCGTTGCCAATTGATTTTGGAAGGAAATATATGCCCCTTGCCCTTAATCGGCAAGAAATAGCCGTCAGAAGCCGGGGTTTAAAGGCTACTGTCGGTAAAAACCCTCCTTCCCATTTTTACGGGCTTGTCCAATCTGTTCAGATTATGTAAAGTAGATAGTATAAGAATCCGGAGGTGTACTTACTAATGCAAGTCAAACTTTTCAGACTAACCACTGTAATACTGTTGGCAGTTGCCTTGATGATAGCAGCTGCTCCCGGAGCCCAAGCAATTTCTTACTACGCATACCTGCAACAATACCTCAATGGACAGCAGTCCCCTCAACCAACTCCCGAACAACCTGCTCCTCCCGCCACTGAACCAGAAGTAAATTTTTGGAGTTCTCGAGCGGCCAGCAGGAAAGCACTACTGAACAATGCGGGATATAAGCCAAATCCAACACCTACTCCTCAACCCAATCCCACCCCAGTACCACAGCCAAAACCTGACCCAATTCCCCAACCCTCTGGCCTCACTGCCAGGGAACAGCAAATGCTGGAACTAATTAACAAGGACCGCATTGCTTACGGACTTAGACCCCTACAAGCCGATATGCGCCTCACCCGCTTAGCTCGCCTCAAAAGCCAGGACATCGTCGACAACATTTACTTCGCCCATCAATCCCCCACCTATGGTAGCGCTTTCGATATGTTCCGGGCAAACAATATTAGTTTTCTCCGGGGAGGGGAAAACCTTTCCAAAGCCGGCAATGTTCTCGTTTCTCACATGCGCCTGATGAACAGTACCAATCACCGGGCCAACCTGCTCACTCCTCAGTATACCCACGTGGGCATCGGCATCGTCGACTACAACTATTCCGGAATTGTCGTTACAGAAATGTTTATCCAAAAACCATAATTGCTTACCTGAGGCCGCTTATAAAGCGGCCTTTTCACTGTCTATGGCCAAAAGCATAGTATATACAAAAGATGTTTCCAGAGGTGAGAAAATTGGATATAAAAATTTTTCAAGGTACCTCCCTGCTAAATGAAACTGGCTATTTCCAGAATGACAGGGCATATATTCCCTGTGAAGCCGTTGAATCCTACTCCGGGCTATGGGGAAAGGGCACTGTCTTTCTCAATAGCCCCCTGGCGGGAAAAACAATTTGTCTTGCTGTACTCAGCTCCAATGCCGGGCCAGATCATCTTCCTCCTGCCTTAGAGGGCTTTCTCAACCTGTGCACTGCTGCAGGTGCCAACATTACCTACTATGACGGCAGCGGCTTCCCCACTGGGGATTTTATCCTGGCCATCGAACCTGGAGGCAGCCAGACGGGAGTAAAGTACCTGGGAACAGCCTTTGGCAGCCGACCCCTGGCCAGGAAAATCGCCGCAGACTTCAAACAGGGGCTCCGACTTGCCTACCTGCCCGACCCTATCCCCTTTGATAAACCCCATTACAATCTAAAGCTCAAGTTGCGAACCCGTTTGTTTACCCCTGCGGTGGCGGTGCAATGGCCCCGGGAGCTGGACCTAGGCCCCTGGTTGTTTACCAGCCTCATGGGATATGCAGATGGCAGTACCATGGATGCCTCGGATTTCTCGGAATCCGAAGCTGTCTACCCAGACACCCCAGACACCCCAGACATTCCAGACACTCCAGACACTCCAAGCACCCCAGATCCACTGCCCCTGCCCATTGAAGAACCAACCCCTCCCCAGGAACTTCACCAGCCATCTCCTCAGGTTCTGCCTCAGGACAATGGCGAGCCCTGGACCATCAGTAGACAACCCAGAAGATCTGCAGCTTTATCCCAGGTAATGTATCCCCATCTCTTCTCGGATCAAAATAAAAAAATATATAAAAAAGACCCCTTCTCCTGAGCAAAGTGCCGATGACCCAGTTGGGTCAAAAAAAGCTGCTGGCCTATATAGCCAACAGCCTGCCCCATCTAGGGGCTATATCAAGGGCTGTGTTGTTACACCAATTCAATAACCACATTATCACTGTCATCTTGGTAAATGACAGTTTTTTCTGCTTTGTAAACCCGCTCCATAAGTTCTTGAACTTCCAGCTGCTGGTTGTTGACGGTAACATGCATGCTGTTGGGAAAGAGGTTGTATGCGAAGCGGACAACTCCCAAAGGTATGTTGAATTTTACTTTATTACCCTTACCGGAAAGTGCGGTAATCTTGAGATGCCGAGCAAGTTCTTTATCGGAGTGGAGGTTGACAAAGCCCTCAACAATCCGATTAGAGCCTGCCCCCTCAAGGGCATCCAGCAATTCCAGGCCCTGCTCAGCTGTTACCTTTCCTTCCCGGACAAGCTCAAGGATTTGTAGTTTTTCTTCCATGCTCAGTCCTCCAATCCGATGTTAGTGCTCTTCACTTTCCAGTAGGTTGTCACCATTTAAAGCCGCCAACAGTCCATCTGCCTCATCTATGGATATTGTCCCTTGCTCCAACAGGTGGAGTATTTGCAGAGATTCCTCGTCCTGGACTTGCCATTGGGCTTCGGTGACATCTGCCGCCTGAGTCCGATGGGCGCTGATTATACCGGAGGAGCTAGTAGCGCGAATAATACCCTCCCCTTGATTGAGTCTGCCCCTGATGCGGTTATCCCCTTGCACCAGGAAATCCAAGTTTAATTCATCTACATCCAGCCTCCTGCCTTGAAAATCAAAGCGTGAGGATATATTTTCGGGAATCTGCAGGTCAATTGATCCTGAGCCGGTATAGAGCTGCCAGCGGCCGGAAACTGTACCTGGAAAGATTGCAGTAATGGAACCGCTGCCACTGTCAACATAGACATTGTGGCTAAAGACAGACTGTAGTTCTGCACTGCCCCTGCCAGCATCAATATGCACCGGCCCCCGAAAGTTGGCAACATGGACATTGCCGCTACCGGTATCTGCAGATAGGGACCCAGAGCTGTCCTGAATCTTTACTGAACCAGCGCTGGTGTCACAGAAAATATTGCCCTGACTAGACAGGATGTCTACATTCCCACTGCTACTGTCAATCTTTACCTCTCCCTCACATTGACTGATGCGAGAATTGGCACTGGTGCAGTCTATGTCAATATCACCATGCCAATCGTCAATAGAGATTGAACCTTTGGTGCAGTCAATCTTGCCACTGCCGTAGATTCCAGCCATGTTTATTTCGACAATAGTCCCGTCGATAAAGACCTCACTATTTCGAGGCAAGTAGACATTACAGCTACATGGGAGTGCACTCTCCAAAATAATTTTGTCCCCTCGTTGATTGACCTCACCCTGCCATCCCTCTAACTTGACGGTGTTACCATCCCACCCCCGGATAAAGAAGGTGCCCTGAGCAACATCCATCCTCAGTCGGGGCTGACCATGGCAGGTGAAAACTTGTTCTGCAGTCAATTGTCCCCCTCCTAATCACGGTCGATTTTTAGCCAGTGCTCTCGTCCCCAAAAAGCCTTGATAATCAGGGCCAGTCCCAACAGGCCCACAAAGATCCAGAAGCCCATCCAGAATGAGAAATCGTAGTACTTAGCGGCAACAATTGCCCCACCTAAGGCCACTAAAGTCATGCCTCCGAACAGTGTGTCATAGTCAATACGCCGCCTTCTGAATTTTGACTTTTTGATAAGACCGGTACGGATTAAGGCCATTTGACGAATATGATAGAGCACGATAGCTAAGACAATAATACCGGCTAACGTAAGACCAACAGCAGGAATAGTCAACCAATCCAACAATTTTTCCATTAACATATCCTCCTTATTCCAGTTCCTGAATGCCAATACTGCCATTTACCGAACGCAAGTACAAACTGATTTTATGCTGGGCATAATCCCAGTTGTCTGTTGAACCTTCTATTTTGCGGCCGGCACCCTGGCGCAGAATGCTGAATTTATCAGAGAGGAATCCATGTTCCACACGGACATTCCCGGAAGTGGCCCGGGCATCCACAGCAAAACCAGTATCTTCTCGATGGGGCAATAGCACCTTGATACGGCCATTTAAAGTTTTCAAGGTAATCTTGCTGTCCTCGCCCATATTGATCAATTTAATGCTGCCATTAGTAGTTTTACCATCAACTTGTTCAAGGCTGCCTTCCAGGTTGATGCTGCCATTGACAGTGCTGACGGATACCTCAGAGCCGGTAACCTTGGTCACCCTTACAGCTCCGTTAATGGTGCTGATACTAATTCCCTTGGCATCAATGGAGCTAATGTCAATGGCCCCGTTTCTACTGACAACCCCACCGGTATACATATGACCCACAGGCAGCTGCAGCCGCAGAGACACATTGATGCGATTTCCCAGATTCCTGCACTCGGTATCCCCAGCTTTCAACCCCAAGCCATCATACTCAGCGAACTTATATCCAGAAATTAATTCTTCTGCCTGTTCCCGGGTACCGGCACTTACCCTTTTGGTGACTTCTAGGTGAAAGCTACTGTCATCAGAGGGCTCTAAACGCAGACTGCCATTGCGCACATCCAGGTCCAGCTCCACCAGATTACTGCTGAAAGTACCGCTATGGTGTTCCTGAAGAACAATCCTGCTATCATCACCAAAATTGAAATTAAAATTGGATAGACCGGAGCGGAGAGTTTCGACTATGTTTTCAATGAGGGACTTGGGCTCCTGGGTCCATTCTCTTGATGGTTCAGACTCGGAAGCCTTATCTCCAATGCTTTCCAGCAGTACCTGGGCTTCATCTACAGTTATCTTGCCTTCACTAAGCATATCAAGAACTAACTTTTGCTCCTCAGACATGGCGTTATCCCCCTTTACTTACAGTTCCCGGAGCTGTTCAATGGCCTCTTCGGAACTGATCTTACCCTCATTGAGCTCCTCTAAAATCTGTTTGCGCTTTTCCCGAGCCTCGGGATCATCCTTGACTACGGGCTGAGCCTGATACCCTAAAGATTCTATTAAGGTCTCTAAGCGATTGCGCACAGTGGGATATGAGATGCCCAACTCTTTTTCTACTTCCTTGATATTGCCCCGGCACTTGATGAATACTTCGGAAAAAGCCTTCTGTTCAGCTGGCAGCTGACAAAACTTGCAGACAGCAAAGTGCCCGTCGATTCCTGTGTCGCAGTGGGGACAATGAAGTCGTGTTACATCCAGTCCAGAGTTACATACTGGACATCGTCCCAACATTTGGTTGCGCATATTTTGACTCCTTTCTAGACATTATGTCCGTCATTTATCGGTTCTTGTCCCTATTATACCCACCCTCTGAAAGAAATGCAACCCTTTTATTCATTTTTTTTATTATAACCTTGAAAAAGTTAAGGACGGCTTTCGCCGTCCTATTTTTTCTTTCGAAACCATTTATACACTTCTTCGGCTACTGGCCAAGTCACACCGGGGACAGCGGCAATTTCAGCCACATCCTTGTCCCGGAGGTTTTGGATGCTGCCAAAAGCCCTTAAGAGGGCAGTGCGGCGAACCGGCCCCACCCCAGGAATTGCCTCCAATTCGGAAAGGAGAGTCTCCTTGGTGCGCAGACGTCGGTGGTAGCTAATGGCAAAGCGATGGGCCTCATCACGAATCTGCTGAAGCAATTGCAAAGCTGGATCATTTCTTTCAAGGACCAGGGAATCGCTCTTGCCGGGAATAAAGACCTCTTCTTCCCGCTTTGCCAGGCTGACAATGCCGATACTATCAAAGCCCAAACTTGTCAGCTGTTCCAAAGCCGCAGACAGCTGTCCCTTGCCGCCGTCCACCACCACAAGCCCCGGAAGACGGTTAAAGCCCTCTCTGTCCTCCTTGGCGGCCTCGAAGCGACGACGGATGACCTGGGCCATGGATGCAAAGTCATCGGGGCCGAAGATGTCCCGAATCTTAAAGCGGCGGTATTGGCTCCTGGCGGGACGACCATGTTCAAACACCACCATTGATGCCACTGTCTGGCTGCCCTGAAAATGAGAGATATCATAGCATTCAATGCGAATAGGCAAGCGCTCTAAGCCCATCGCCACTGCAAGCTGCTCCAGCACGGCCTTTCCCTGTCCCTGGTCTTCCTGCTGCTGACGCATGTCTGCCTCCAGATGAGAAGCGAGATTAGCCTTGGCCATGTCCAGCAACATCCGCTTGTCCCCCCGCTGGGGCACCTTTAGTGCCAATTTTCCCTGGCGCAAAGACCCCAGCCAAGTTTCCAGAGCCTCGGCATCTTCAGGCAGCTGCTGCACCAAGATCTCCCCCGGAAGCAGGGAGGCTTCGGCGTAATAATCTCGAATAAAGGCGCTGATAGTTTCTCCGGCATCGGCCAGCTCCAGCTGTTCAAAGCCATGGTATTCATTGCCCAAGACCTTACCGCCCCTGACCTTGATGAGCTGAGCCGCAGCAAGCTCCGCCTCAACAGCCACTGCCAGCACATCCAAATTCCAACGCTGGTTAGTGACAATCCTCTGGGGCGTCGTTAACTTGGTCAGGGCGGCCAGTTGGTCTCGGAGTTCCGCAGCCTTTTCAAAATTAAAATTTGCGGCAGCCTCAGCCATTTCCCCGTGAAGTTTGGCCTCCAGCTCTTGATGTCTGCCCTCCAGGAATAAGATAACCTGGGTCACTAAGGATCGGTATTCTTGAGGAGAGACTTTACCCTGGCAGGGTGCAAGGCAGCGACGGATATGAAAGTTTAAGCAAGGCCTCCTCTTGCCTCGAATATCATTACAGGTGCGCAGAGGGAAGAGCTTGTTGGCTAGTTTCATAGTGTCGTTGACAACGCCGGCGTTGGGGTAGGGACCAAAATACCTGGCCTTGTCCCGTCCCATTTTCCGGGCCACCTCTAAGCGAGGAAAGTCCGAGGCTAGATCCAGTTTTATATAGGGATAGTCCTTGTCATCCTTAAGGAGGACATTGTAGCGGGGCCGGTGCTTCTTGATGAGCTGGCCCTCAAGGAGGAGAGCTTCCACCTCGGTGGCGGTAAGAATATACTCTAAATCCACTGCCAGCCGCTGGATTGCATCCACCTTAAGCTGCTGCTGGGCAGCAGTCTCGCTAAAATATGAGCGAACCCGGCTGCGGAGATTCTTGGCCTTGCCTACGTAAATAATCTCCCCGGCAGCGTCTTTGAAGATATAGACACCGCTGCTAGTAGGAAGCCGCTTGACCTTTTCCACTAATTCCATGCCCTCACCCCTTTCCAACCTCCCTTAAATTATAGCATGGATTCCCCGGAAGGTAGTACTCCCCTAAGCAGCCAATCTTGCCCCAGACTGTATGCACGCATAATAGCCTCCTTAAACCAACTACAAAGTGGCCAAAGTTCATATATCCATAGGAATAGCTTCCAGACATAATGCCTACAGAATTGTTGGATAGGGGATGGATTGTTGATTCATCATACTCCTGACTTAGACGTTACCATATCCAACATGCATAAACTGCAGAAGATTGGCGAAGAAACCGGTTTCCATCAAAAACATAAGAAAAGCCCCTATTCAGGGCTGGTAGTAGACATAGTTCTTTCCTTTCCGCTATGACAAGGTTGTCGTACTTGCGACAAAAAGGTCCGTCCCCGTTTCGCGCTTCTAGGGGGAGGTTTTTCTGTTTTCTACTATCAAAAAAATACTAAAAACTATCTCCAGAACAACCATCATAAGTGCAAGGATGTAAGGTTCAAAATTTAATCCTACGAAAAGTGAAGCGATGGGAACCAGAACTGCAAAGATGGTATAGGACTTAGACTTATACAACCACCCATAGGGCAACAAGTGGGCACCAAAAATCATGGCTATTATCATCAACATTTTATCCGGCACGGTGGGGAATACCCACATGGCAATGAGCAAGTATAGTATTTGATTTATAGAGAAGAGAATTCCCAAGTTGGTTAGGGGGTTCCCTTTGTTTTGAAAGTCCACTTTAATTAGCTTGGAGATAAAAAATGCCAAGGGCATTAGCGGTGCGGTAGCGAAAAAAGTATATAAGTTCTTCGTCATAATAGGTAATGATGTCTGGTGAATCAGCAATACTGCCAGCCAAATGACAACCGATGCCAGGATAAAGTGCAAGCCTTTCTTTTGCTTGACAGCACAGTCGTGACGCAACTCCTCTAGATTCATAAAAACCTCCCCGATGAGTTATTTGCTGGCATTATATCATTACCTCCATAGAAGGGGAAGCAAATAAAGGAAAAACCACCCTCCTGAACACTGCTCAGGGGGGTGGATGCTATTTCCTTTTCAGCACCGGGGCCAAAAATTGCCCGGTGTAGGACTTGGGATTCTCGGCCACTTCTTCGGGGGTGCCGGTAGCCACTATTGTGCCGCCGGCGTCGCCTCCCTCGGGTCCTAAGTCGATGATGTAGTCTGCCGTCTTAATGACATCCAGATTGTGCTCGATGACAATTACCGTAGAACCCTCTTCTACCAGGCGCTCTAGCACCCGCAGCAAGCGGTAGATGTCGTCAATATGCAAGCCGGTGGTAGGTTCATCCAAAATATAGATTGTGCCTCCATTAGCCCTGCGACTGAGTTCGGTAGCTAGTTTAACCCGCTGGGCCTCGCCGCCGGAAAGGGTGGTGGCGGGTTGGCCCAGGCGAATATAGCCCAGGCCCACGTCAAAGATTGTTTGAAGCTTGCGCTGAATCCTAGGGATATTGGCAAAGAAGTCTAGGGCATCTTCAACTTGCATGCCCAAGACGTCGGCAATGGACTTGCCCTTGAACTTCACCTGCAGGGTCTCCCGGTTGTAGCGAGCTCCGTGACAGACTTCGCAGGGCACGTACACATCCGGAAGAAAATGCATTTCTATCTTAATGATGCCATCCCCCCGGCAGGCTTCGCAGCGACCACCCTTGACATTAAAGCTGAAGCGGCCGGGTTTGTATCCCCTGGCCTTGGATTCATTGGTCTCGGAATAGAGGGTGCGGATTATGTCAAAAAGCCCGGTATAAGTGGCAGGATTAGAGCGAGGAGTCCTGCCTATGGGGGATTGGTCAATTTCAATGACCTTATTGACATGTTCCAGGCCTTCCAGGCTGTCATGGGCACCGGGTTTTGACTTGGCCCGGTGGACCTTTTGGGCCAGTGCCTTGTACAGCACTTCATTGACTAAACTGCTCTTGCCGGAACCGGAGACACCGGTGACGCAGATGAATTTATTTAAGGGGAATTTTACATCCAGGGATTTAAGATTGTTTTCCCGGGCCCCTTTGACGGTGACGAACTGGCCACTGCCGGGACGGCGTTTTTCCGGGACGGGAATAAAGCGCTGACCGTTAAGATACTGGCCGGTAATAGACTTAGGGGCCTTAGCGATATCTTCCATAGTGCCTTGGGCGACAATTTCGCCGCCGGCGGAGCCAGGGCCGGGTCCGATGTCTACAATCCAATCGGCAGCTCGCATAGTGTCCTCGTCATGTTCAACGACAATGAGGGTGTTGCCCAGGTCCCGTAGGCGTTTGAGGGTTTCCAAGAGACGGGCATTGTCCCGCTGGTGCAGGCCGATGCTGGGCTCATCGAGAATGTACAGCACCCCTGTAAGTCCGGAGCCGATTTGGGTTGCCAAACGAATACGCTGAGCCTCACCACCGGAAAGGCTTCCGGAAGCTCGGTCCAAGGTAAGATAATCCAAGCCCACATTGACCAAAAAGCCTAACCTTTCATTGATTTCCTTGAGAACCTGACGGCCGATAATCTGCTCCTTTTCCGTCAGTGCCAAGGAAGAAAAAAAGTCCCGGGCCCTCCCCACTGTCAGGGCTGTAGATTCAGCCACATTCATTCCCCCCACCAGCACAGCCAGACTCTCAGGGCGCAGGCGTCTGCCGCCGCAAGTAGGGCAGGGTTTCAGGCTCATGAACTGCTCCATAAATGCCCGCACGTCTTCCGAGGATGTTTCCCGGTACCTGGCTTGCAGCCAGTTATATGCCCCTCGATAGCGGGCCTGGTAGGTTCTGGAGCCTGCCTTGCGACTGGGGGTATAGGTTACGTTATATATGCCGTCGGTACCATATAGAAGGATGTCCCGCTGAGCATCACTAAGCTGGCCCACTGGCGTGTCTATGTCGATGCCCTTGGCGGCAGCCATTTGGCGCAGCAGGTTAATGTAGTAGGAATCATCGGAGTTGCTCCACAGGGCAATGCCTCCCTGGTTGATACTTCTTTCGGGGTCAGGCATTATTAAGTCTGGGTCAGGCTGAATGTGATAGCCTAGGCCGGTACATTCAGGGCAAGCACCATAGGGATTATTGAAAGAAAAAACTCGAGGGGAAATTTCCTCAAAACTAAAGCCGCATTCGTGGCAAGCGAAGTTTTGGCTAAAGACCAATTCTCTATCTTCATCGACAAACTTAATAAACACCATGCCCTCAGACAAATTAAGTGCCGTTTCCAAAGAGTCTGCCAGGCGCTGGGCGATTGTATCCCTTACCACCAGGCGGTCGATAACCACTTCAATAGTATGCTTTTTATTTTTTTCTAATTTAATTTCTTCTTCTAGCAGGCGCACTTCGCCGTCAACCCGCACCCGCACATAACCGTCCTTGGTAAGATCCTCTAGAACTTTCACATGCTCTCCCTTGCGACCCCGAACAATCGGGGCAAGCAGAAGGATTTTGCTTCCCTGGGGTAGCTGGAGGATTATGTCCACCATCTGCTCCACCGTCTGCTGTTTGATGGGAATGCCGCATTTAGGACAATACGGGTGACCGATGCGGGCATAAAGCAGGCGGAGGTAATCGTATATTTCGGTAACCGTTCCCACTGTAGAACGGGGATTGCGGCTGGTAGTCTTTTGATCGATGGAGATAGCCGGGGATAGGCCTTCGATTGAATCCACATCGGGTTTATCCATCTGCCCCAGGAACTGGCGGGCATAGGCCGACAGGGACTCTACATAGCGACGCTGGCCCTCGGCGTAAATCGTGTCAAAGGCCAAAGAAGATTTCCCCGAGCCGCTTAAGCCCGTCATTACCACCAGCTTATCTCTGGGGATATCCAAGCTGACATCTTTTAAATTATGAACCCGAGCTCCCCGGATCGATATACATCTCGTCATGGCCTTCATTCCTTGCTCTTTAATTGGATTATTATATCTCGTAGATAGGCGGCCTGTTCAAATTCCAGTGCCTTAGCAGACTCACGCATTTCCTTCTCCAGGCGCTTAATGAGGCGGGCCTGTTCATCCCGACTAAGGCCCTTTTTGTCGGTGGTGTACTTGGCCCCTTCTTCCGCCGCCTTGGTAGCCTCGATAACTGCCCGAATACCTTTTTTAATGGTCTGAGGGATGATACCGTGTTTTTCGTTGTATTCCACCTGAAGCCGGCGGCGGTGTAAAGTCACTTCCACAGCCCGCTGCATGGAGTCGGTGACCTGGTCGGCATACATGACCACTCGGCCGTTGACATTGCGGGCCGCCCGGCCCATAGTCTGAATCAGTGCCCGGTCCGAACGGAGGAAGCCTTCCTTATCTGCGTCCAAAATGGCCACCAAGGAAACCTCGGGCAGGTCCAAGCCTTCCCGGAGCAGGTTGATGCCCACCAGCACGTCAAATACTCCCTGGCGCAAATCCCGGATGATGGCCATGCGGTCCAGGGTATCTATACCGGAATGAAGGTAGCGCACCTTGATGCCTGCTTCCTTCAAATAATCAGTGAGGTCCTCGGCCATACGCTTGGTCAGGGTGGTGACCAAAACCCTTTCCTCCACTGCAACCCGTTGCCGGATTTCCTCCATTAGGTCATCCACTTGGCCCGTCACCGGTTTTATTATTACCTTGGGATCCAACAAGCCGGTGGGGCGGATAATTTGCTCCACCATCTGGGGGCTATGCTCCTTCTCATATGGTCCGGGAGTGGCGCTGACATATATGGCTTGAGACAGTAAACTTTCAAATTCATCAAAAACCAGGGGACGATTGTCCAGAGCCGAGGGCAGGCGGAAACCATACTCCACCAGTACCGTCTTGCGGGAGCGGTCTCCATTATACATGCCCCGGATCTGAGGCAAAGTTACATGGGATTCATCCGCCACCAAGAGAAAATCTTTAGGAAAGTAATCGATAAGAGTGGAGGGCCTGCTGCCAGGCGAACGGCCGGAAAGATGCCGGGAATAGTTTTCAATGCCCTGGCAAAAGCCCATTTCCTGAATCATCTCCAAGTCGTAGCGAGTACGCTGTTCCAGGCGCTGGGCCTCCAGGAGCTTACCCTGACTTTTAAAGAATGCTAGTTGTTCATCTAATTCCTCTTGGATATTGACCACTGCCTTATCCAGCAGGTCCCGAGAAGTGACAAAGTGGGAAGCAGGGAAGATAGCCACATGGTTGCGATCCCCAAGGATCTCACCTGTCAGGTAATCTATTTCGGTAATCCGCTCGATATCATCTCCGAAGAATTCCACACGGACAGCCCTCTCACTGGTGCCGGCGGGAAAGATCTCCAGGACATCCCCCCGGACTCGGAAGGTGCTGCGGTGAAAATCCACATCATTGCGAGTATATTGCATCTCTACTAGGCGGCACAAGGCTTGTTGCCGAGGATATTCGGACCCCACCCGCAGGGACAGCACATGTTTACCATATTCCTCTGGTGGGCCCAGGCCGTATATACAGGACACGCTGGCGACAATGATGACATCCCGGCGTTCGATGAGGGCGCTGGTAGCAGAGTGGCGCAGTCTATCAATCTCTTCATTTATTGCGGCATCTTTTTCTATATAGGTATCGCTGTGGGGGATGTAGGCTTCAGGCTGGTAATAATCATAGTAGCTGACAAAATACTCCACGGCGTTTTCAGGGAAAAACTCCTTGAATTCGCTGCAGAGCTGGGCGGCCAGAGTCTTGTTGTGGGCAACCACCAAAGTAGGCCGCTGCACGTGGGCAATGACGTTGGCAATGGTAAAGGTCTTGCCGGAGCCTGTTACCCCCAATAGGGTCTGATGGCGCTTATTTTCTTTTAATCCCTGGACCAGTTCCTCAATGGCCTGAGGCTGATCTCCCGTAGGCTTATAATCAGAAACCAGCTTAAATTGACCTTCCATTTCCTTGCCTCCTTGCGAACAGGTGTTTCTATTTTAACATATAGAACCTAATGTGTATACACACAAGTAGTGGCATTCTATTGACTAAACATATAAACAGTCTGATGTTCAAGCACCAGACTGTTTCTTATTAATTTTATCCCATAACCGCAGGAGAAAGCCCTTTTTGCCCATCTTAAGATAGGGTCCACCATCACCTACATCGGGGACAGGAATCAGCCCCATCCTACCCTGGTTTTGATGGATTTTGATGGTCTTTTTACTTCCCTCTGGAGATATAACATCTAATTCTGTCAGACCGGGAAAAACCTGCAGGGCTTCCCCCAACCCCCGGCGGCTGTTTACCTCAATTCCATTGACATTGAGGATAATCCAACCGTAGTCCAGCCCATGAAGGGCTGCAGGGGATCCCGGCAGCACTGTAAGTAGTTTCACTCCCCGTGGGGGCGGTCCCAGCAAGGGAGGTGAGCTCCACTCCCGACGGTTACCAGCCAGAATGAGATATTCGTGGCCTAAGGGCGCAAACAATACCGGCAAAATTTGCAGGAAAGGCAGGCGTCCTGACAATAAGCTCAGGAGCAATAATGCCACGCTGTATATTGAAAGGCGTCCGGCAGAGATTTTGCTCTTTTCCCGAGGAGAGGTGGACACCGCTATATCTGAATAACCCAAGGTGGCGACAATGGGTAGGAGAAAATAACTTAGCATCATCCCTGACCCTGGTTGAAGCAATGGTTGAAGAAGGGGCCACCAGTTAGGCATAGCTACCCCTTCACCAATAGGGGCAGTGGTGCTGACCAACTCCACCAGTAAAGCTGTTATCGGCAAGGGCCAGAAGCGCTGGAGCATAAAACCTCCTACCACCTCGCCCCGGGGGTTTTGAAGAATGATGGGGCTGGCCTGAATATGGCCGCTGATGAAAATAAGAAAGCTCTCAGTTAAGTGCAACACTGCAACCAAAGCCATGAGGGCAGGCAGATCTATAGCCATCAGGGAAGACAAAAAACTAATGCTGCCAATGCCGGGGAAGAGTAAGTACAAGCCTCGGAGGAGCAAGGACACTGCCCCCACTACCCCACCGCCATAGGCAAAGCACATATAGCGGGGATTGATGAGCATAAGTACCAGCACCACCGGCCAGACATAGATCAGTCCTAGTTCTTCCGACAGGGGCAGTCCCAGCAAAACCATGAGCAAGCTTGCCAGGATACCACCCACAAGGCCAAAGCCCAAAGATATTAGGAGCTGTTTCCAAGGAGGAGAAAAAGCTCTTCCATAGAGATGCTCCTCCAGTTTGGCCTGCCGGTGGAACTGACGATAGACTATAAAGAGCACCACTGCCAGCAAGACAGGGTAGTAGCGATAAACAGGATACTTAATCCAGCCGAAAAAAGCCAGGCCAAGGACACTGAAAATTAACTTAATCAGTTCTGCTAGAGGCAGCATGCTAATTACCCTTTATTAGCTGATTCAAGACCCCCAAGGCTTTGCTCAGCTGACTGTCGCTATCCCGGGTGTGCTTTTCCCAGCGCTGGTTAAAGACATCTGTAGTTTCCCTGTCCAGTTTCCCAGATGGGGAAAGGTTGTTAGCCTTCTGGAAGGCAGCCACAGCCTCGGCAGTAGCTTCATCGTAGATTCCGCTGGCCTCGGTCTCAAGATAGCCCATGGCCGCCATCATAGCCTGTAGCTGGTAGATGTGGAGGGCTTCACTGCCCAGTTCCTGGGTGCCCAGATAGTACAAGCTGGGCATGCGATTGACCATGTCCATGGCTACTGAGTAATCGGGGGTAACACCGTTGCCCTGAATTTCTTTGCCCCTGGGGGTAAAGAACTTATTGGTGGTAAGCTTGACATAGGAGCCGTCTCCCAATTCATAAGAGCTCTGTACCGTGCCTTTGCCATAGCTGGTGGCTCCTACCACCGGTATGTTGTTGTCCTGGAGGGCACCGGCAATAATCTCTGAGGCACTGGCGCTATTTTCATTGACAAGGACCACCATGGGGAAGCCCCGGTCCCGGAGAGTAGAGCTGTATTCGCTGGTACGCTTGCCCTCACGATCTTCGGTGTATACAATCAGGCCCTTGGGCACAATCTGCCGACCTATTTCAGCAGCCACATCCAAGTAACCACCAGGATTATCCCTTAAATCTAGGACCAGTCCTTTCATCCCCTGTTTCTTGAGATCTCGAAGGCCCTGGGCAAATTCTGTCCCTGAGGAATCTGCAAACTGAGTAAGCACGAGATAGCCGATGCCATCAGAGAGCATCTCAGTCTCCACAGAGCTGCGCTCAATTGTAGCTCGCATTACAGTTACCTGAAATATGCTAGGCAATCCCTCTCGGATAATGCCCAAGGTAACTTCGGTGCCAGCTTTTCCCCTAATGCCTTGGACGGCCTCGGTGAGGGCCAAGCCTTCGATATTGACGCCATTGACTTCAATAACCTGGTCCCCGGGAAGGAGACCTGCCTCCTGGGCTGGGGAGCCGGCAAAGGGCATGACTACCGTCACCCGGTTGTTTTCCATAGTAACTTCGACGCCGATCCCTTGATAATCGTTGCCCAGCTGGATTTGCATATTCTCCAGATCCTCGACGGATAAGTACTCACTGTAAGGGTCATCAAGGCCGCCTACTAGACCATACAGGGCGCCTTCGAGAATTTTATCCCGATCCGTCTCCCGCAGATAATACTGCTCAATGGCAAAGAGGGCCTCATCTAGTTTTCCCCAATCCCCTGAACGCCATTGGGACCGTTCACTGTTCTGTCCCCGGGTATAACCAATGATGTAGCCCAGGCTGCTGCCCGCAACTACAATGCCAATTAGCAAGGCTATACCTACAATCTTTAATACCCTTTTATCCAACTTGCCCACACCCTTTCTAAACATGAAAGGGCCATCCCATCAGAGATGGCCATAACAGAGGCATCATCTTAAGTATATTCAAAAAACCTCTATCTATTACTTGTACTCAAATTTAAGGGGATCTTTCTTTTCAGCCATCACCCGGACTTCAAAATGCAGGTGGTTGCCAGTGCTGGAACCGGTGGTGCCCACCACACCGATTTTATCCCCCATTTGAACTACTTGTCCCACTTTGACGGTTGTATAGCGCATATGGGCGTAGAGAGTCTGAAAGCCACCGCCATGGCTAATGAGAACATAGATGCCATAGCCGCCACCATCATAACTGCGGACCAGGTCAACAGTACCACTGGCAGCAGCCACTATCGGCTTACCCTTAATACCTTGACCGTGACGGTTGTACTTGGCTATGTCGATACCGGTATGAAGCTTCCACACCTTCTTAATGGGATGTAGCCTCCAGCCAAATTCGCTGGTTATATTATAAGGCACCCTATCAAAGCCGGGAACCGGCCAGGTAAAGAAGGAAGGTGGATTGCCGGCCTGGACCCTTTCCAGTTCCAGCAGTCTCTTAATTTCCTTTTCAACTTGCTTCATATCTTCTTCCAAAGAATTAATGCCCTTGTTAAGTCTCTTTAGCTCAGCCTCCACAGCAGACTCCAATTCCGTACACCTGGCGGCTTTACGCTTAAGTGCGACCTTATCCTCCTTGACAGTGGCCCGAGCGGCGTCAAGCTCTTCATGACGTTGCACTTGTTTGTTTAATTCCTCATCCAATAATGCCTTGTCCGCTTCCAGACTAGCTTTGGTTTCCTCAATCTCCGCCACCAATTCAGTATCGCTTTCAATGAGCATGCGAAGAAAGCCAAAGCGGGAAAGAAAATCAGAGAAACTGGAAGCAGAAAAGAGAACTTCTAGATAGCTGACGGTGCCGTTTTTGTACATAGCACATAGGCGTTGCTCCAGGTATTCAGTTTGAATCACTAAGCGCTCTTCCGTCTCGGCAATGGAAGTCTCGAATTCAGCAATGAGCTTCTCTTGCATAGCAATCTCATCTTCAAGATGGGTTATATTTTCTTCTAATTTAGCCAGTTCTTTTTCGGCATGATAAACTTCTAGGTTAATGTCCTCTAACTGATCTCGGAGCTTTTCTAATTCAGATTTATTCTTATTACGGTCTTCCTTCATTTCGCCAATTCTGTCCTTGATGTCGTCAAGATCATCAAAATAGCCGTCCATGGGATCAGCATGAGCTGAAAACACAGTTCCCAGGACGAAAACCATTACTAAACCAAAGACCAAGCTCTTATACCACTTGCCACCTCTCACAACTAATACCTCCTAAACTAGACCTTGAGAAATCTACGCACAGAAACAGCACTGCCGACAGCGCCGATGCCTGCGCCAAAGATAAATAAGAACCTAAGGAGTTCCTTGCCTGCGACTTCAGGAACCACCATTTGTACCGAAAGGAAATTTTGGTATAGCCAGGTACTGGACCGGAAATAAAGGAAGGTATACCCGTAAAACAAAAGCAGGTAGGTAATTAAAGCCCCCAACAGACCTAAAAATATTCCTTCCAGAATAAATGGCCAGCGAATAAACCAATCTGTTGCACCGACGTATTTCATTATGCCTATTTGACGGCGTCTGGAATAGACGGTTAGTTTAATGGTATTGGAAATAAGAAATAGGGAAACCACACCGAGAAAGGCTATAACTATATAGCCAAATATTTGAACTCCCCGGCTAAAGGATAAAAGCTGCTCCACTATTTGCTGGCCATAATCCACAGACTTCACTCCCGACAGGAGGGCAATTTTGTCTGCGAGAACAGACGTCTCCTCAGCGTCCTGGGGCCGGATTTCAAAACTAGCTGGAAGGGGATTTCGTTTAAGACCTTCAATAATTCCAGCTTGGTCTCCTAAGCGTTCCCGCAATCGCTCTAGGGCATCATCCTTAGAAACAAAAGTAACCTGCTGAACGCCATTGAGAGCAAGGAGCTCCGACCGCAACTGGGTTAAGGAAGGCTCAGAGTCAACCTCTTCTTTCAGGTAGGCAACAATCTCCACTTGATCCTTAATTCCGTCTGTGATTGCCTGGATGTTTAGGTTGATGAGGGTAAAGGCCCCCAATATTAACAAGGTGAGGATCACCACAATAATCGAGGCTAGACTCATTAGGCGATTCCGCCATATCCCCGTAGCTGCTTCCTTTACATAATAAGAAGCATTTCTAAACTTCATGGCGGTATCCCCCCTTGCGGTCATCTCGTACAAGCCTACCTGCCTGAAGTTCCAAAACCCTGCGGTTCATGCGGTCAACAACATCCTTATCATGAGTAGCAATGAGCACCGTAGTACCCAAGATATTGATTTGACTTAGTAAGCTAATGATTTGCCAGGAAGTGTCGGGGTCCAGATTGCCAGTAGGTTCGTCACAGACCAGCAGAGAAGGGTTGTTGACCAGGGCTCTGGCCATAGCCACCCGCTGCTGCTCCCCCCCCGATAATTGATGTGGATAACGCTGCCCCTTGTCTCCAAGGCCCACTAAATTAAGCACTCTTGGCACCTGGCGCTTAATCTCCTTGGGATGGGCTTCGATAACTTCCAAGGCAAAAGAAACATTCTCCGCGGCGGTTTTATCTGGTAAAAGGCGAAAGTCTTGATAGACAACGCCAATTTGACGCCGGAGGTGGGGAATCTCTCTGCGCCGCATGCGGTTAAGATTGCGGCCAAGTACAGACACTTGGCCCGACCCCACAATAGTTTCTCGAAATATCAATTTTAGAACAGATGATTTTCCGGCACCGCTGATGCCGACGAGAAAGACAAACTCGCCCTTGTCAATGAGGAAACTAATATCTGAGAGAGCGCTGGTACCTTTTTGATACGAATAGTATACATTGCTAAATGAAATCAAGTAGTTCATCCCCTTTGCAAGTACTCAGCATTAATACTTTCGACATAAAGAATCTCATTCCTGCTTTATTCGTTGTTTGTAAACATAAAAACTCTTATTTCATTATAAAAGTAAAACGGCTATAAGGACAAGCCCTTTTCACCGTTTTAATAATCCAATTTTTACCGAAGAGTAACCTCACCGCTGTGTAAAGCATAGTGAACTCCCCCTTCATCTTCCACTAGGAGTTCACCCCCGGCTCCCACATCCAGGGCCCGGCCCTTGATAACCTCTCCTCCCCGAGTGGCGGAAACATCCTTACCCAAGACAATATCCAGCTGGCGCCACTGGTTTAAGACCTGATCAAACCCGCCCCGGTTCCACAAATTCAGGCTTTCCAGGATCCCCGGGGCTAGTGAGGCTAAGAGTCGGTCCCTGCGCCAGTTCTTGGCAGTGTGCAACTTTAGGGAAGTGGCATTGAGCTCCGGGGGAAAGGAATGCTGATTGACATTGATGCCTATTCCCGCCACCAGTTTTTTGCCGCTAGCCTCCAGCAGAATCCCCCCCAGTTTCTCTCCTGAAACCAAAAGGTCATTGGGCCATTTCAGCCCCATCCCCGGGACAAAAGGCCGTAAAACCATGCCGATGGCAACCCCTGCCGCAAGAGAAAACCCGCCCCAATAGTGGCGGGGAAGGGATGGATAGTAAACCAGGCTGAAATATAGGTTCAGGCCGGGGGGAGACTGCCACACCCGACCCAAACGCCCCCGGCCCCTGTCCTGGCCATCGGCGACAATAACCGTTCCCTGGGGCCAGGGCTCTGCCTGGGCCAATGCGTTAGTAGAAGTCAACCGGGGGAACCAATGGAAATTCAGTTCCGGAGACAATATCTTATTTGTTTCTTCTAGGGATTCCTGGCCGAAAAAGAAATAGTCCCTATCCATCTAATTCCCCCTAACACCTTCATTTCTCCTGAAACGAAAAGGTTTTGCTCAGGGTTTTACTTTGGAACCACAGCACCGGGTACGTGGTTTCCTGCGGATTTTCTCCCAAACGTTCCGCCTTGCCCCCTTCCGGGCAGGCAAATGATACTTCACATAATCCCCTCCCCTGCAATTTGCTACTATACAGTATTCCGGGGGATTAGCCGGGGCAACCCGGCAAAAGCCCAAGCTGGATTCCTTAAATCAAGGACCTCAAGGGCTCCTTTACTCAACTAATCTTGTGTCCAAGCCTGTCATATGCTCGTTGAGATCCTGCCGCTCCAACTGAGGATCCTCTACCCGCTGGATACTCAGGGCCAGGGTCTCCTTGCTGATGTAGTCGGCAAAGGCCTCAACAGCCCGGGCCACCTCTTCATCACCATCATAGGCAATGTGTACTTTGTCTGTAACTTGATAGTCTTTGGCCTTGCGCAGTTGCTGCACCTTGGAGACAAATTCCCGGGCCAGCCCCTCGTCTTTTAGCTCCTGAGTCAGGGTTGTATCCAGTATGACAAAGATATTGTTTTCCATAGCCGCTGTAAAGCCTTCCTTGGCAGCGATGGTGATCTCCACCATATCCTTGGTAATAGCAGTGTCTTCACCACCCAGGATTAGGGACAGATTTTCTCCACCCTCAAGCTTAGCTGAAGCATCAGTGGCATCCAGCTTGGCCAAGGCCCCACCGAGTTCCTTGATCTTCGCTCCAAGAGCTGGCCCTGCTACGGGGAAATTAGGCTTGAGTTTATACTCCATAAACTTGCTGAGGTCGGCGACAAATTCCACCACTTTGACATTCAGTTCTTCTTCAATGAGGGGCACAAGGCCCCTTAGCAGCCCTTGATATTTTCCAGCCACCAAGATCTTGTTTAATGGCTGCCGGACCTTGATCCGAACTTGCTCTCGTGCCGAGCGGCCCAGTCCTACAAGGCTGCGGGCCAGGTCCATGCGCTCTTCCACACCAGGATCCATTAACTCCTCTTGATACTGGGGATAATCCGTCAAGTGCACCGAAAGAGTATCGCCAGTAAGGTTGCGGTAGAGCTCCTCTGCCGTAAAGGGGGCATAAGGAGCAATAAGTTTTGCAATCCCCTCCAGCACCTGGTAGGTAGTGTTGTAGACTGCCCGCTTATCGTCATCCAGTTCCGAAGCCCAGAACCGACGCCGAGCCCTGCGGATATACCAGTTAGACAGGTCTTCCACCACAAAGTCCTGAATATGGTGTACAGCCCGGGTAAGGTCGTAGGCATCCATATCTTCCTTGATTGTCTTGATGAGGTTATGGTACTTGGAAATAATCCAGCGGTCCAGTTCGGGACGCTTATCCTCCGGGACAAAAAACTCTCTGGGGTCCAGCTCATCGGTGTTGGCATAGAGGGCAAAGAAAGTGTAGACATTCCGCAAGGTGCCAAAGAACCTGCCCAGCACTTCACTGACGCCATCCACATCGAAGCGGGTGGGGCTCCAAGCAGGAGAGACATAGAGCAAGTACCAGCGAACAGCATCGGCACCATACTTCTCAAAGAGCTCCAGAGGGTCTACTGTATTCCCCCGGGACTTAGACATTTTTTTGCCCTCTTTGTCTAATATAAGGTCGTTAACTAATACCCGCTTATAGGGAGCCACCCCTTTGACAAAAGTCGAGATAGCCAATAGGGAGTAAAACCAACCCCGGGTCTGGTCAATGGCCTCACAGATAAAGTCCGCAGGAAACTGACGCGCAAAGAGTTCCTGGTCCCCAAAGGGATAGTGGTATTGGGCAAAGGGCATGGAGCCCGAATCAAACCAGCAGTCGATGACTTCAGTGACCCGGGTCATGGCTTCCTGGCAATGAGGGCACTTAAGATGCACTTCATCGATATAGGGCCGATGCAAATCCAGGGAATCATCAATAGTTTCAATGGCCTTTTCTTTCAACTCTGCCCGGGACCCAACGGATTCCGTATGGCCGCACTGGCAGCGCCAGATGTTCAAAGGTGTCCCCCAGTAGCGGGTACGGGAAATTGCCCAGTCATTGAGGTTCTCCAGCCAGTTGCCGAAGCGCTTCTCCCCTACATAGGGGGGGTACCACTCTACAGTGTTGTTATTGGCAATTAGTTTATCCCGCAGCCGGGTCATCTCAATGTACCATCCGGGCTTAGCGTAGTAGAGAAGTGGAGTTGAGCACCGCCAGCAATGGGGGTAATTGTGTGCCAGCTTCTGTTTGGCAAAGAGCTTGCCCTCAGCAGCCAGCCACTTGATGATTTCTACATCGGCATCCATGACAAAGCTGCCCGCCCATGGGGTGACAGTATACTTGCCGGTTTCATCTACAGGGTTGAGGACTGGCAAATCGTACTTTTGCCCAACATTATAGTCGTCTTCGCCAAAGGCCGGGGCAATATGGACGATACCGGTGCCATCGCCAGTGGTGACATAATCTGCGTTGGTGACATAAAAGGCCTTTTTGTCGGTAGCCAGGAAAGGCATGAGCTGATGGTATTCAATGCCCTCCAGATCCTTGCCCAGAACTTCTTCCACAACTCGGAAGTCATCCCCAAGGATTTTTTGTGCTAAATCCTTGGCTAGCCAGTAGAGTCTGCCTTCCTTTTCCGCCTTGACATAGTCCACTTCGGGATGTACAGCCAAGGCAACGTTGGCCGCTAGGGTCCAGGGGGTGGTAGTCCAGACCAGGAAGTATTCTTCAGCGTCCTTGCGCTGGAAGGTAACTATAACGGTGTTGGACTTAATTTCTTGATAGCCCTGGGCCACTTCATGGGAGGCAAGGCCAGTGCCGCAGCGGGGGCAGTAGGGCAAGATCTTATGGCCCTCATACACATAGCCCTGCTTAAAGAACTGGTCTAATATCCACCACACCGACTCGATATAGTCATCCTTCAAGGTTATATAGGGATTTTCTAGGTCTAGGAGGTAGCCCATCTTTCTGGTCATATCCCGCCAGGCCCTTTCATAAGAAAAGACAGAGCTGCGGCACATCTCGTTAAACCCGGCTACGCCGTACTCCTCAATATCATGCTTACTGGAGAGTTTAAGTTGCTTCTCCACTTCAATCTCTACGGGCAGGCCATGGGTATCCCATCCCGCCTTGCGCAAAACCTGGTAACCCTCCATGGTCTTGTACCTGCAGACGGCATCTTTCAGGGTGCGGGAAATTACATGGTGAATACCTGGGCGCCCGTTGGCGGTAGGAGGCCCTTCATAAAAGACAAAGGGCTTGTCAGCGGATTTGTCGTTGACACTCTTTGTCAGCAGGTCGATGCTATCCCAGTGCTCAGATATGGCTTCTTCTCGCTGGGCAACTGGAGATTTGGACAATTGGGGAAAAATTTTCACAATATCACCTTCTTCTTTCTTGGCAAATAAAAAACCCTGGGAGAACCCAGGGACGACTATGGCGCGGTACCACCCTGCTTACAGGCAAAAAGAGCCTGTCGCTTAATATACACGGTAACGCCTGCCGGCGGGCTACCCTAATGGTTTTCAGGCAACCAGCTCCGGGGTGATCTTCACCTTTGGGGCATTCGCGACCTCTCACCACTTAGCCGCGTCTCTGCATATGCCAATCCAGGGTTACTGTCCCCATCAACGCCAATACAGTATTACCGTTTATTTTAACCACTTTCCCCGATAAAAGTCAAGAGGAAGGAAGACCATTTCAACTTCCAACCTCCTTTCATACCCCCACCCCCTAAGGTTCTAAGGAAGCAGAAGAACCGTCCCCATGCTTCCTTCCCAGGATTGCGGCTAGCATCTGGCCTCGAAGCTTTGCCGCTGCCGCCATCTCCCCATCGGCCCGAAGTCTCGCAGTTTCGGTATTAAAAGAGTCCCTGATTCCCAAGTGTAACTCTTGCAACTCTTTCCTGCCTTCGTCGGCCAAGAAGGATGCCAGGTCGATGCGCTCATTCCCAGCGGATAAGATTTCCCCCAAGTAATGGAGTAGGCCAGCGCCGCTGACTTTGCTTAGTTTATCAGCGTCCCAGACTATGGCAGATAAGGGTTCGTGGATTAAGTAGTCTTTGGTTAAACCTGCATGGGTAGCAATTGCTTGTTGTACCTGAAAGCTAAGTTCTGGGGGGAAACCTATGGATCTGAGATAATTGGCCGCTTCGTCTCCCCCAACCTGGGCATGATTTTTCCCCCGCAGGCGGTTCTCCTCCGGAGATAGAGAAGGGTCCCAACACTTGGCTATGTCATGGAGCCAGGTGGCAATCTTTGCCAGAGCGGGGTCCACCCCCAGCTCCTGGGCCAGACTATCTGCAAAGGCCACTGCGGTGCGTGTATGTTCCAACCTGTAATTAAAAGTCAGAGGCCGTTTAAGTATTTTTTCTTTATGCTTAAGATGCTCTAGACAGCGATTAATCATATAGTTTTCAACCTGAAGTTCAAAGTTTTTCATAGACCCTACTCCTTTCCCCTAATCGGAGATGTTATTATAATACTACATATCCCTGGAGAGCGCAGGGAAAATCTTGGAGGTGAATATTTTGTCCCTTGGAGATAAGGCCTGGCAGTTGATGTTGGACCTGACAAAATTCCACAGCATTAGCCAAAGCCCGGGGGAAGGGCGGATTGCCCGCTATATTCATAGCCTTCTGGCGGATTTGACATATTTCCAGATGCATCCAGACCACTTGCGTCTTGAGTCCATTGCTGCCCCAAATGAACCCGCAGTGGTGGCCGCCCTGGTCAGGGGCCGGGGACCCACCTGTGTCATCCTATTAAATCACCACGATGTAGTAGATATTGAAGACTATGGAGTATATAAAGATTTGGCCTTTTCTCCCCTGGAACTCACTGGTAGCCTTGACCCAGCAAGTCTGCCCGCTGCCGCCGCTCAAGACCTGCGCAGCGGCGACTGGGTCTTTGGCCGGGGGACTATGGATATGTTGTATGGCTTGGCCCTGCAACTGGTCCTGACAGAAGCCAAAGCCGCTAGCGGGGATTTTGACGGCAATATCCTCTTTGTCTCTGTCCCCGATGAAGAAAACACTTCCCTAGGCATGCGCCATGCCATCAAGGTAATCCGGGGTTTCCAGAGGGAATATGACCTGGATTTTGCCAGTGCCGTCAATTGTGAACCCCATGGCTATGATGGTCATGGTCATGTCATCCAGACTGGCAGCGACGGCAAGCTGCTGCCCTTAATCTGCTGCTTTGGCCAGGAGACCCATGCCGGGGCCCTATATGACGGGCTCAATCCCTACCTGCTCTTGGCCGAGGTCATCCGCTTGCTGGAACTAAACCCTGAATTAAGCGACTCCTGTGTTGGAGAATATACTTATCCTCCCACAGTTCTCAAAGGTGGCGACTTAAAAAAAGGATATAATGTCTCCACTCCTCCTGCTGCCTGGGCCTGCTTTAACATCTTTACCCTAGGGGCCACGCCTCAGGAAATCATGGCTAAGCTTGTGCACCTGTGTCGCCAGGCGGCGGCAAATGGAGTTGCCAGTTTCCACCGTTCTGTGGCGGCCTGGCAGTCCATCAGCGGCACCAACCTTACTTTGCCTGAGATCCAGCCCCAGGTGCTGACCTTCAGCGATCTCTGGCAGCAATGCCTGATTGCCCATGGGAAATCCTTTGCCGCGCAAATCCACGACTTTGCCGCCCAGGGGGCAATAAAAGGGATTGACATGCAACACCTTACCCTGGAGCTAATCCAGCGGGTGCAACAGTATTCTCCCCATGACGGCCCAAAAATCGTCATTGCCCTGGCCCCGCCCTTCTATCCCCCTGTCCGCAATCGCCGCCAGACAGAAAAAGAGCTTAAGGTAATGGCTGCTGTTGGCGCTTTACAGCAACAGGCTAAAATAGCGGGTGTCGACTTAAGCCATGGGGAATACCACCGGGGAATATCAGATCTCAGCTACTGCCTGCTCCAGGATGCAGGGGAAGTGGTGGAAACCCTAAAGGCCAACTGCCCCCTTTGGGACCGAGGTTACCACCTGCCTCTAGAGGATCTGGCAGCCCTTGATGCCCCTGCCGTCAATCTTGGCCCCTGGGGCCGGGATTTGCATAAGTCCACCGAGCGCATCCACGGGCCCTTTGCCAGGGAAACTCTGCCCCACCTCCTTCAGTACCTGCTAAGTTACTTGTTAGATTCAGAAAACTAACCAAAAGAATATGACAAGGTCAATAAGCAAATAACCGGCTGACGCCGGTTATTTGCTTATTTGCTGCTTTAGCCAAGCTGCCAGATCTCCCAGAGCCCGCTGGCGGTCTGCCTGGAGCTCATTATAGACTTCATGCTTATACCCCTGGTAGATCTCTAGGGTCTTGTCTTTGCTCTGAAGGCTGTCAAAGAGTTGCTGTTGGCCAGCAAAGGATTCATCTTCACTGCCGCACTGAATGAGCACCGGCAGTTGCAATGATACAATTGCCTTTGCCCCTGCAGTCAGGGAAGTGTTCATTCCCCGGGCCAAACGGAAGCTGATCTTGTTGTGAACCAAGGTGTCTGCCTTGTAAGCCGCCACCACTTCCGGGTCCCTGCTGATAAAATCTGGGGCCAAGGGGAATTTGATTCTAGCCCGAGGAGCAATGCCGCTGAGGAAAGCAGTAATTCCCTGGAGGGCCTTGCCTCCGGAGACAGGTGAAATAGCCCCGGTGCCAGAGAGAATATACCCGTTGAGATCTTCACTGTATGCCGCCACATAATTCATGGCAATGATACTGCCCATGGAGTGGCCCAGAATGAAGATGGGTATTTCCCCTGCTGCCGGCCTTACAACCTCAGTGAAAAAACTGTGCACATCTTTAACGTAGTCATTAAATGAATCCACATGACCCTGGAGGCCTTGGCTGCGGCCATGGCCACGGTGGTCAAGGGCAAAGACGCCAATGTCATTGGGAACCAAGGTGTCCACTACATTACCATAGCGACCGCTGTGCTCCCCAAAGCCATGAATAATTAGGACAATTGCTCTGGGCACTTCTGGCAACCATGCCTGCCAAAACAGTTCCAAACCGCCTAAACCGATGACTGTTCCCTTTTTCTTTTCCATTATCCTTCCCCCTGTCTTATTCTTTATTTTTTGCGACAGAAGGGTCCGTCCCCAGTGTCGCAATTCCTAGCTGCCTTAGTTTTTTTGCTCTCGGCACTCCTGCTTCATTCCAGCCCCGGCAACGGTAGTAGGAGCCCAGCATTGCCTCCAGAGGAACAATGGTCTCCGGCCGCTGGGGATCCTGGGGCTCAGTGGTCATGCGTTTGGGCAGTTCATCGCCCTTGAGACCTTCCCGCAGGTTATATAGCCGCTCTAGATTGTAGCCCCGCTCCCCTAGCTCCAAAAAACCGCCCAGGTTGAATCTTTGGCCGGTGGCCAGGGCCAGAGCTTTGGGATAGGGAATGATACTAAGATTAATCCCTGCCAGCCGAGGGCGGCGGTTCAACAGCTGCACCATCCCCCCGCTTCTACCCATGACTTGGGAAATCCAGCGCCGCATCCTACTGCCAGAGGCCATGTTGTACAGCGCGTTGGGGAAGATTGCCATGGATGTAAAGAGGCAGACTCCCGAAGCAGAAATCGCTTCCATTAAGTCTTGCATCATCATCGTGAGGGCGGCCTTTGACTTTGGAGACTGGGGGTTGATGCTTAGGGGACCGATGGCTTCCAAAAAGATCATATACCCCCCATTAAGGTGACAGCCCCCCCGATTGGCGGTGGCATAGCCTAAACCCAGACCTACTGAACGCCTGGGGTCATAGGCGGCCATTTCCATGCCCTTGACTTGGGGGGCGAAATCTAGGCCCCCGTATTTTTCACCTAGCCAGGCGCTACCCTTAGCCAATTCATCCCCAGGACCCCGCCGGAAGGCAATATCTTCGATTACCTGCGAGATAGAGTCCAAGTGGGCAAAATCCACCCCCAGATCCGCCAAGCCCCTTTCTTTCAACTCCATGGCAAAGCTCAGGGTGCCACCCAGGGATATTGTGTCCAGACCGAGAAGGTCAGCTAAACGATTCCAGCTGCCAACCAACTTAAAGCTGGCATTGAGTAGGTTTGGACCCAATAGTCCTGCTGTTTCATACTCAGGGCCCTTTATCTCCTTTTGTCCTTCCATTTGCTTGCGGCCGCAGCGGATGGGGCAACCCACACAGCCGGTATTCCGAGTGAGAAAGTCCCGGGCATAGCCTTCGCCGGTAAATTCCTTCGCCTCCTCAAACTTGGGCTGGGAAAAATTCTTCACCGGCACAAAACCAGACTTATAGCCCTTGGCAAGAAAACCAACCGTCCCTAATTTGGGCAGGGCCACTCCTGTCATGGCATTAGCGCGAACGGTAGCTGTCCATTTTTTTGTCAACTTCGTCAGGCCATCCCTATTGGCCACCGGAGCGGCAGCAACACCAAAGGCAATAATGGCCTTTAAGTTTTTGGAACCCATCACCGCTCCTGCCCCGCAGCGCCCTGCTACCCTTTCCTGGGAAAGGACACAGGCATAGGAGACAAGATTTTCGCCTGCAGGTCCGATGACAATTTTCCCGTATTCCCCGGGCAATTTTGCCTGGGCAGTTTCGGTATCCAAGCCCCATAGGTGGCTAGCATCATGGATGGAAGCCTTGCCCCCTGCCACTTCTATGTACACAGGCTGCTGTGCCCGACCCCGGATGATGAGGCCATCAACACCTGCCCGGCGCAGCTTGATGCCGAAATTGCCCCCACAATTGGAGGTGCCGATGCCTTGGGTGAGGACATTCTTGGTGGTGATGTTAAAGCGGCCGCAGGCAGGAACACCTGTAGCTGTTAGGGGACCGGTGTTGACTATTAGTAAATTATCTGGTGCCAGGGGTTCTATTCCCGGCCTGGTCTCATCTAGCAGTATTCGGGCCGCCAGAATCTTGCCGCCTACGTACTTGCGTGCATACTCCCGGGAGATTGGGTATGGCCTTACGCTACCGGAACTAAGGTCAATATCTAGATAAAGGGGGAGCCTCATGACTGCACCTCCATCTCAATAGCACCTACAGGGCAAGACTGCTGACATAAACCGCAGCCTACACAATGTTCCCGCACCAATTCCACCCAGGCCACGGTATCCCCCTGTCGGCGCGGCGAGCTAAGCCTGAGGGCGCCAAAGCGGCAAATATCTATGCACAGACTACATGCAGTACACAGGTCTTTATTGGCCAAAGGGGTCTCCCGCAGGGAGGTTGCAAGTCGTTCTACCGGCCTGCCTTGTGGGTCTAGGACACTGCCCGCTGGACAGCTAAAGCCACAGACAGAACAATCGACACACTTGTCAGGGTCGATAAGGTGGACGTTATTTTTTCTGCCCTTAATTGCCAGGGCAGGGCAACTGCGGGCACAGGCCCCGCAACCAATACAACTAGCCAAGATTTTATGAGCCATTACTTTATCCCCCTAGATTGCCAAGACCAATTTTATAGCATGTTCTTCTTTATATACTTCGCCAGTGGCTATATTTTTCCTGCGCTGAAAACCGCATTTAACGCTACTGCCAACCCCGAACTAGCCCTTACCCCGAGGCAATAAAAAACCTCCATTCACTTTATGGAGGTCATGGGATATGCAGGCCAATCTATTCCCCACAGGGGGATTCCATATGGAAACCCAAGAAAAGGGCTATCGCCTTTGTGCGATAGCCCTTTTTCTTATTGAGGCTGGTACCAGCCTTTTTCTTTCATGTAATTAAATACGCCTTCCCCATGCTGCTGTTCTTCTTTTTGAATGTGGTTAAGGGCCTGGCGGACATTGGTATCCTGACATTCAAAAATCGCAGTATCATATGCCCCTGAGACATGCTTTTCAGTCATCAACATATCCTGGCATAGAGCCTGATCATCGCCGCCGCCTTGGGAGAGGCCAAAATGGCTTTGACTCATACCCATCCCCGTACCCATACCCATACTTCCTCCCATGCCTTGGCCACCTTGCTGCTGTTGGCCTTGCTGCATGCTGGGAACTGTTCCCTGTAGGATTTGGCTCACTGTGTCATAGTGGGTCTGCTCTTGCTGAGCATAGCTGTTGAATAACTGCTTTAGCTTCGGATCTGTAGCTTGTTGAGCATAGCTGGAATATTTCTGAATGCAGATTTCCTCTTGAGACTGCTGATCCTGGAGAAGCAATTTTTCCTTCTGGCTAAGTTGTAATGGCAAGTTAACACCTCCTGCCATTAGTATCTTAAAGGAAAGGGGGATTTATTCAGTCTGCTCCCTAGAGCCAGGTGAAGACCATTTCCCAGCCCAATGCTATCAGGCTGGGATAAAGAATAACCCGCCATAAGCGGGTTTTATTCCTTATCTAGAATAGCTTCCGTAGGACAGGATTCTTGGGCTTCTAAGGCGTCGTCTTCCAGATCTTCGGGAATGGGATCAACAATGACATGGGCTTTTTCATCGTCATTCCAATCAAAGACATCAGGACAAATGCCAACACATGCTCCACAGCTGATACAAAGATCCTGGTCAACATACAATTTAACAGCTATTTTAATTCCTCCTCAAAAGTATTCGCAGTTATCATTGCCATGAATGACTTGAATATTCTCTTGGCTAAACTGCTACTAGGTCTATTTTACATTATTTCCAGGGAAAATAAAGAGGTTAAACAACATTTCTTCTCCTTGCCCCATTATGGTAAGATAAGGCCGAGGTGATACTCATGGAGAAACAGGAAAAAGCAGTAGCAGCAGCCCTCTGGCGGGAGGGGGGAAGTGAACGTGAGGAATTGAGCTTTGCCGAACTCTACAGCTTGGCAGCAACAGCTGGGGTAGAGGTGGTAGCAGGCTTTACCCAAAATCGCTCTCAGATAGATAACAGGTATTTTATCGGTCCTGGGAAAGCAGAGGAGATTGGCAACTTTATCCGGGACGAGAAAATTGATACGGTTATTTTTGACGGGGAGCTTTCCCCGTCTCAGGTTAAGAATCTAGAACGGTTAATACCTGCAAAGGTCGTCGATCGCAGTGAATTGATTCTAGATATCTTTTCTCAGCGGGCCAGTAGCAAGGAAGGTCAGCTCCAGGTGGAGCTTGCCCAACTACGGTACCAGCTGCCTAAGCTCATGGGTAAGGGCAGGGATTTATCTCGTTTGGCTGGGGGCATTGGCACCCGGGGTCCAGGGGAAACCAAGTTGGAAGTGGATCGGCGGCAAATCCGACAGCGGATTCACGTGCTGGAACAGGACCTGAAGCAGGTGGAAAAACATAGGGCCCTGCTGCGCAAGCGCCGAGAACGGAGAGGTGTTTTCCAAGTAGCCCTGGTTGGCTACACCAACAGTGGTAAATCTACTTTGCTCAACCAGCTGACCAAAGCCGAGGCATACACTGCAGATATTCTCTTTGCCACCCTTGACCCTCTGTCCAGACGCCTTGAAAGTGAACATAATACAATCCTCCTGACAGATACTGTGGGTTTTATCAGCGGCCTGCCCCACCACCTTATCGCTGCCTTTAAGAGCACCCTGGAAGTAGTGGTCAATGCAGACTTGCTAGTCCATGTAGTCGACATCTCCCACCCGGATATGGCAATGCAAATTAAAGAGGTTAACAAAGTGCTGAAAGAATTAGGTGCCATTGAAAAAGACCAAATTATCGCCGCCAACAAGAGCGACCTGGTTCCCGATCTTTCTTCCCGGGAACTTGCCAGCCTCTTCCGGGGTATTCCCTATGTGCCAATTTCAGCCCTAACAGGTTTTAATACAGACAAGCTACTGACGGCAATCCTTGCCTATACCGAACCATGGGAAACAGTGCGCCTGCTTCTCCCTATGCATATCTTCAGCAGGCTAAGTAGCGCAGACCAAGGTAAGCTACTGCCTTTGGAATTTACCTCCGACAATCAGGTAAAAGTAGAAGCAGAGCTCCCGGCAGGCATTGCCGCCACCCTTGTGCAATATAAAATAACAGAATAAAAGTAGGGGCCGTTTGAACTGCTCCCTGTCAAGTAG
>DIOR01000019.1:0-7662 GCA_002423965.1 Firmicutes bacterium UBA5509
TGTGACAATATCACAGACGTTCAGCAACCTAGATTTATTTATTTGACATGAATTTACTTGTGTGCTATGATAACAAATTTGACTTTGATTGTCCTTTTATGCTAAAATTATAACAATAGAAGGGGGCTTGTGGCATGTTTAAAGTCGGTGATAAAGTAGTCTATCCAATGCACGGCGCAGGCACCATCGAGGCAATTGAAACCAGGGAAGTCTTGGGTAAAGTCAAGCAATACTATGTATTGCGTATGCCCATTGGGGACATGAAAGTAATGATCCCCGTTTCCACTGTGGGCGATGCAGGGCTGCGTAAAGTAATCGATTCGGAAACCGTGCAACAAGTCCTCGATGTGCTTCGCAAAAAACGGGTCTCCAGTACTGCCAATTGGAACCGGCGGTATCGGGCCCATTTAGAAAAACTAAAAACAGGCGATGTCTTTGCCATCGCTGAAGTAGTAAGGAACTTAACTTGTCGTGATAAAGAAAAGGGATTGTCCACCTGTGAACGTAAGATGTTAGATACCGCCAGGCAGATCCTAGTTAGCGAACTAGCCTTAGCTAATGACATGGATCATGATATTGCCATGGATTTACTTAAGCAAACTGTGGAATAGTTGCAAGGTAATAGTGTATACTATATCTTAACGTTGTGCAGGGAGGTGGAAATTTGTTTTCTAAGGTAACTCGGGCTGTGTTTACTATAATCGGGATTGCATTCGGTTACACTCTTTCTACTAAGGTTCAAGTTATTCCAGCCCTTACCGAAGGGTTGCCTACATGGGGGCAGGCCATCGCAGCTATTCTTGGGGCATTGCTTTTTGGACTCATCTTCTTTTTAATCTCCCCGCTGATTACAAAGGCCGTTCAAAAAAGCGGTAACTGGTTTGAGAGACATCTATTAGTATTGCCCGGACCGGACTTAGTTGCAGGTTTTGTGGGCATTATCACTGGATTGCTTATCGGCACATTACTCTTCTATCCTTTTAGAGATATAATACCTGTCTTTGGTCCTTTCTTCGCGGTGATCATTAATATTTTCTTTGCATGGGTATGCGCCGTCGTAGTTGTAAAGAAACGTGAAGACGTGATGCTTATGTTTCGGGGCCCAAAAACCTCCGAAGCGTCTACTGGCAAGGATAAGGGCGCCGCTATGCCCAAAATCCTTGATACGTCAGTGATTATTGATGGACGCATCGCCGACATTTGTGATGCGGGTTTTCTAGATGGCAAAATAATCATTCCCAGCTTTGTCCTAGAAGAACTCAGGCATATAGCGGACTCCTCGGATACCCTTAAGCGCAATAGAGGCCGGAGGGGCTTAGATATTCTCAACCGCATTCAAAAGGAAATCAATATCCCCGTCCATGTCTTGGAAGATAATGATGATGAAGGCTTAGAGGTGGACAGCCGCCTGGTAAAATTAGCTCAAAGGATTCATGGCAAGGTTGTTACCAATGATTACAATCTCAATAAGGTTTGCGAGTTGCAAGGGGTGCCTGTTCTCAACATCAATGAGCTGGCTAATGCAGTCAAACCGGTAGTCTTGCCTGGGGAAGAAATGGACGTTCAGATTGTCAAAGATGGCAAGGAATCCGGACAGGGCATAGCATACTTGGATGACGGCACCATGATTGTCGTAGATGGCGGCCGCTCCTTTATTGGCAATGATGTGTCCGTCTTGGTAACCAGCGTCCTCCAAACCGCCGCCGGGCGCATGATATTTGCCCGTCTCAAGCAGGAAAAAATCAGTTGAGGTGCTTAAGATGATAAGTGCAATCATACCTGCTGCAGGATCTAGCCAGCGGATTAATGCCGGCATTAATAAACAATTCTTGTCCATTGCGGGTCAACCTGTGTTGACCCGTACATTGTTATCCCTGAAAGGAAATGTCGATGAATACATCATCGTGTGTCGACAGGGGGAGGAAGAATATTGCCGCAATGCAATCGGCGATGTTCTTCAGGATTATCAATTGATTCCTGGTGGGGCTAGCCGTCAAGATTCGGTGTATGCCGGTCTTACCTCCGCTCAAGGGGACTATGTCCTTATTCATGACGGCAGCCGCCCCTTGGCCAGCCCAGCACTAATACGACGGGTCATTGAGGCTGCAAGGGTTTATGGGGCCGCAATTCCTGCCCTTCCGTTGACAGACACAATCAAGGAAGTTTCTGAGGGGATGGTTCAAGCTACCTTGGACAGGACAAGGCTTCAGGCAGTACAAACTCCTCAGGTATTTCAGCGGGATCTGTTGCTGGCAGCATACGACCATGTAGGTACGAAGCGGCAGCACGCCACCGACGACGCATTTATTTTTGAAGCTTTGGGACAACCTATACGGGTTGTTCCCGGGGAGGCTACCAATTTGAAAATTACCCACCCCCAGGATATACTTAGGGCAACTCAAATTATCGGAGAAACCATACGCACCGGCATCGGATATGATGTCCACCAGCTTGTGCCGGGAAGAAAGCTTATATTGGGCGGCGAAGATGTCCCATTTTCCAAAGGGCTTTTGGGTCATTCTGACGCCGATGTCCTTATTCACGCCATTATCGATGCTCTGCTAGGTGCAGCCGGCCTTGGGGACATTGGCTTACATTTCCCCGATACCGACCCGGCTTGGGCTGGTGCCGACAGCTGTCAGCTACTATCCCAGGTGAAAGATTTGCTTGCCGAAAACCATATCGGCATCATCAATATTGATGCCGTAGTAATAGCCCAGCAGCCGAAAATCGCTCCCTTTATCCCAAAGATGCAAAGAAATATTGCTGCCAGTGCTGGAGTAGATATTGGGAGGATCAACATTAAGGCTACTACCACTGAGGGTCTTGGGTTTGTTGGGCAAGGAGAGGGCATAGCCGCCCAAAGTGTATGCACAGTAGCAGTAATAGGCAACGGAGGTAAGGAAAGATGACTGTAAAAGTAAGATTTGCTCCTAGTCCCACGGGTCCCCTGCATATCGGTGGCGCAAGGACGGTATTGTTTAACTGGCTTTTCGCCAAGCGCAATAATGGTGTTTTTGTCCTCCGTAGCGAGGATACCGACATAGAACGCTCTAGTGAAAAATGGGAGCGGGATATCGCAGATAGTTTGCGCTGGCTAGGTATGGATTGGGATGAGGGCCTAGAGGTGGGCGGTCCAAATGGCCCCTACCGTCAAACTGAGCGTTTAGAGATATACAAGGAGTACCTATCTCGACTGTGGCTGGGTGGTCACGTATACTATTGTTTTTGCACTCCTGAGGAACTGGAACAGGACAGGGAAGAGGCCATGGCCAGGGGAGATAACCCAGTATACAGTGGTCGCTGCCGCAATCTTACCCCTGCCCAGGTAGAAGAAAAATTACAGGCTGGATTGAAGCCTGTCATTCGCTTTAAGGTTCCCAAGGAAACCGAGATTGTCTTTGACGATATTATTCGCGGTCAGGTTAGCTTCCAGTCCCAGGATGTAGGTGACTTTATTATATTCAAGTCAGATGGCATCCCCACTTACAACTATGCAGTGGTTATTGATGACATTACTATGGGCATAACGCATATAATCCGGGCCAATGAACACCTGGTCAATACCCCACGTCAAGTCCTTATTTACCAGGCCTTAGGGGAATCTATGCCTGAGTTTGGCCATGTATCTGTTGTCTTGGACACCAGTGGCCGCAAAATGAGCAAGCGCATGGGTGATATGTCAGTAGGGAAGTACGCCCGCCAGGGCTACCTGCCCGAAGCGGTAGTAAACTTTATGGCTCTTTTAGGCTGGTCCCCGGAAGACAATACTGAAATTATGTCAAAAGAAGATCTCATAAAGGCCTTCGACCTGTCTAGAGTTTCTAAGAGCCCCGGCATCTTTGATGCCCAAAAACTCGACTGGATGAACAACCAGTACATTCGGGCCAGTGACTTGGACATTTTGGCAGACATGGCAGTTCCATTTTTAAAAGCCCAGAGCCTCACCGGCTTTTCAAGAGAGTGGTTAAAATACTTGCTGGCAGTTGTTCGAGACGAATTGCATTGCCTGGCTCAGGTGCCGGACTTTGCCAAGGAATTCTTGGCCGACACCGTCCAGGTACAGCCTGAGGCCTTGCCGCCATTGCAGTGGGAAACCACTCCCTTAGTGTTAAATGAGTTTATGGCACGCTTGACAGCGTTGCCCAACACGGCGGATTTCACAGAGCGGCAGCAACAGATTCAAGTCTTGCTTAAACAGTTGAACAAGGATATGAAGTCCCGAGATGGCATCAGTGGCAAGGCAGTATATATGCCGGTCCGGGCCGCCTTGACTGGCACAGTCAGTGGTCAAGAGTTACATTACACCCTGCCCCTATTAGGCATAGAGCGGGCAGTGGCTCGAATTAAATCCAGCCGGCAACAAGCGGGGATATAGAGGAAATGGAATTCTTCGACGCTATAGAAGCTTCCCTCCTCCCCATTCAGCACTTGGCCTGGATTGGCGATGCTGTATACGAGCTATATTCCAGGCAGCGGCTAGTTGTGGCTGGAGATACCCCACCGGGCAAGTTGGCCCACCGGATGTCTGCCACCTTTACCCGGGCTAGTGGCCAGGCCGACGCTGTGGCTAGGCTGGAAGTTTTCTTTAGTCAACAAGAACGTGATTTGCTAGGCCGGGGACGAAATGCCAAAGGTCTTCCTCGCAGCAGTGCAGAATACTGCCTGGCTACAGGCCTAGAAGTTGTTGTAGGCTGGTTATGGCTCAGCAACCAGAACGGCCGCTTGGAGCAACTGTTCCAGACAATTTTCGACGGGAGGGAAAAATGATGCAAGTCAAATTGCTAAACTGGACACCAGAGCCGGAAAACACTGTCGCCACAGCTGCCCGCTTATGTTATTCTGATGCTACTATTATGGAGCTAGCAGACAAGATGCAGGGGGCGGAGGCAGCGAAATTGGTAGCCAAGTTGGTGGCAATGGGCCATTTCTCTCCCCTAGAGCATGTCAGCTTTACCTTTGGCGTCCAGGGAGTGAGCCGGACCTTAACCCACCAGCTAGTACGTCACCGCATCGCCAGCTACTCGCAAAAGTCCCAGCGTTATGTTAAAGAAGACCATTTTGATTTTGTCATACCCCCCTCCATTGCAAATAACCCCGTGGCCCGGGAAAAGTACCTTCAGGTCATGGAGGACATTCAGCAGGCCTATACTCAACTTGCCGCAGTGGTGGAGAAGGAAGATGCTCGCTATATCTTGCCTAACGCCTGCCATACCAGCATCATCATCACCATGAACAGCCGCAGTCTCCTTAACTTTTTTGAACATCGCTGTTGCAGCCGAGCCCAGTGGGAAATCCGGCAACTGGCTTGGAAGATGCTGGCCCTAGTTAGAGAGCAGGCACCAACGATTTTTACCCATGCAGGAGCAAGATGCGATGTTGACGGCACCTGCCCTGAAGGGTTCATGTCTTGCGGGAGATGGAAGAAGGGGAAAAAAGACTGTGTCTAAGTATGTCGCCGGCCGCAATAATGTCATGGCCGCCCTGGAAGGGGAAAGCTCTCTGACCAAGGTTTTTGTAGCGAAGAGTGTCAGGGGCAATCTCCAGCCTCTGCTGAACCTGGCCCGGGAAAAGGGCTGCCCGGTGCAATTTGTTCCCCGGGAGAAACTGGAGGAAATGGCCAAGGGTTTGAATCATCAGGGGATTGTAGCCGAGATTGCAGCCTGGAGATACCATGAATTAGATGAACTGCTGGCAGGATTGGATATGTCTGCCAACCCGGTTCTCCTGTTGCTAGCTGGCGTTGAAGATCCCCACAACCTGGGAGCCCTGCTTCGAAGTGGGGAATGTGCCGGCATTCACGGGGTTATTTTGCCTAAGCGGCGCAGCGCCCAACTTACCGAGACAGTGGCCAGGGTTTCTATGGGAGCCATAGAATTTGTGCCTGTATGCCGGGTAGGGAACTTAGCCCAGACGCTGGACATTCTAAAGGACAAAGGGTTTTGGGTGGCTGCTGCTGATATGGATGGGGAAAACTACTGGCGTGTGAGCTGGGACTTCCCTGTAGTATTGATTTTAGGCAGTGAAGGCAGCGGTGTTCCTCGGCTCCTCAGGGAAAAGAGCGATTATAATGTAAGTATCCCTACCCTGGGACATGTCAATTCCCTAAATGTATCAGTAGCCGGGGCAGTACTTCTGTATGAGATCCTTCGACAAAGGAATGCAACTCATGGAATACCTAATAATTGACGGTTACAATGTCATCGGCGGTTGGCCAGAATTAACGGCAATTATGAAGCAATCCCCGGCTGACGCCAGGCATCTGCTCCTTGAGGCTCTTAGGGAGTATCAATCTTATACCGGCCAGCACATTATCTTGGTTTTTGATGCCTACCGCAGCAAGGGGGTTAAAAAAACCGAACTTTTTTCAGGCATTGAGGTTAGATACACCGACTACGGGCAGATTGCGGATTCGCTGATTGAGAGCCTGGTTTCCAAATTGGCCGAACGCAAAGAGTCTATCGGGGTTGTAACTTCTGATTGGGCACAGCAGCAAATTGTCTTGGGCAAAGGTGCCCGGCGATGGTCTAGCAGGGAATTCATTTTGGAAATTAAGAAAACATCCGGCAAGATTTCAAAGGACGCGGGTCGCACCCAGTTGGACAGGCCCACCACTGAATTAGGGAGCAGAATAGACTTAAAGGCCAGGAAGATTATGCAAAAAATGGCTGAAAACAAAGGGCAGTCTTGACGATTTGCCCCATGGTGTATATAATGGTAGAACAGAAAAATTGGGAGGGGACCTGCATGACTATTGTTGTCAAAGAAGACAATTTTGATTGGGACATGCTTGGCGACGAGGAGATTGCTAGGGCAGCGTGCGAAGGCAATTGTCATGCAACCGAATTTTTAATCAATAAGTATAAAAATTTTGTTCGCGCCAAAGCCCGTTCTTATTTTTTAATTGGTGCCGACAGGGAAGACATTATTCAGGAGGGTATGATTGGGCTCTTTAAGTCTATTCGTGACTTTCGAGAGGACAAGCTCTCCTCCTTTAAAGCTTTTGCTGAACTATGTGTCACCAGGCAGATTATTACTGCCATCAAGACTGCCACTAGGCAAAAGCACATTCCCCTGAACTCATATATTTCCTTAAACAAGCCTATTTTTGATGAGGATTCTGATCGCACCCTTATGGACATTATTTCAGGGGCCAAAGTCACTGATCCCGAAGTCCTGACCATCAACAGGGAAGAATACGGCGATATCGAAAAAAAGATGAGTGAAATCCTAAGCAGTTTGGAACGCAAAGTTCTGATGCTATACTTGGAGGGCAAATCCTATCAAGAGATTGCAATGGAGTTGCAGCGCCATGTCAAATCCATTGACAACGCCCTACAGCGGGTCAAGCGCAAGCTAGAAAGATACCTGGAAATCAGGGATATTTAATCCTTAAAAATGGATTGAAAATTTCTTGACCTAGCGGGCGCCGCTGTGTATAATGTAATTTGTGACCATAATCTCATGATAAAATGGAGAGGTTCCCGAGTTGGCCAAAGGGGGCAGACTGTAAATCTGCTGGCTCAGCCTTCACTGGTTCGAATCCAGTCCTCTCCACCAATTTGCGGGTGTAGCTCAATGGTAGAGCTCTAGCCTTCCAAGCTAGTAACGTGGGTTCGATTCCCATCACCCGCTCCAGCGCGGGGTGGAGCAGCTGGTAGC
>DIOR01000019.1:7784-144423 GCA_002423965.1 Firmicutes bacterium UBA5509
TTCAAATCCTGCCCCCGCAACCAAACATGCTCACGTAGCTCAAATGGTAGAGCGCATCCTTGGTAAGGATGAGGCAACCGGTTCAATCCCGGTCGTGAGCTCCACGCATGTACTGGAATTACCTGTCTCTCTCTTGCTCACGTAGCTCAAACGGTAGAGCGCATCCTTGGTAAGGATGAGGTAACCGGTTCAATCCCGGTCGTGAGCTCCATTTTAGGCGGCGTAGCTCAGCTGGCTAGAGCATGCGGTTCATACCCGCAGTGTCCGGGGTTCAAGTCCCTGCGCCGCCACCACTTTCATGATGAGCAGGTATTTTGCAGTAGCTTATGGTTAACATAGTTTTCAATAAGGAGGATGAGTTTCGTTGGCAAAGCAAAAATTTGAACGTTCAAAACCCCATGTCAACATTGGCACCATCGGTCACGTTGACCACGGTAAGACCACCTTGACCGCTGCCATTACATATGTATTGGCAAAGAAAGGACTATCTGAGGTAAGGGCCTTCGATACCATTGACAAGGCTCCCGAAGAAAAAGCTAGGGGAATCACGATTTCCACTTCTCACGTTGAATATCAGACTGAGAACAGGCATTATGCTCACGTGGACTGCCCCGGCCACGCCGACTATGTTAAGAACATGATTACTGGTGCTGCCCAGATGGACGGCGCAATTTTGGTTGTGTCTGCAGCTGACGGCCCTATGCCTCAGACTCGCGAGCACATTTTGCTGGCTCGCAACGTTGGCGTGCCTAACATCGTAGTATTTCTCAACAAAGTCGATATGGTCGACGACGAAGAACTGTTGGAATTAGTAGAAATGGAAGTCCGGGAACTTCTCAGCGAATATGAATTCCCCGGCGATGATATTCCCATTATTTCAGGTTCAGCCCTTAAAGCTCTTGAAGACCCAGACAGTGAGTGGGGCGACAAAATTATGGAACTCATGGACGCAGTTGATAGCTACATTCCCGTGCCCGAGCGTCCAGTGGATCTGCCTTTCTTGATGCCTATTGAAGACGTATTCACCATCACCGGCCGTGGCACAGTTGTTACCGGTCGTGTTGAGCGCGGCGCCATCAAAGTCGGCGACGAAGTGGAAATTGTCGGCCTCATGGATGCCCCTCGCAAGACGGTTTGTACCGGAACTGAAATGTTCCACAAACAGCTAGACCGGGCTGAAGCTGGAGACAACGTGGGTGCACTGCTAAGAGGCATTGACCGTAAAGACGTTGAGCGGGGTCAAGTTTTGGCAAAGCCCGGTTCAATTAAACCCTTAACTAAATTTAAGGCTGAAGTATACGTCCTGTCCAAGGAAGAAGGCGGTCGCCATACTGCATTCTTTAATGGATATCGTCCTCAGTTTTACTTCCGGACCACTGACGTAACTGGTGTTACCACCCTTAGCGAAGGTGTGGAAATGGTCATGCCTGGTGATAACGTCAACCTGGAAATTGAACTGATTACCCCTATCGCCATTGAAGAGGGACTGCGGTTCTCTATTCGTGAAGGCGGCCGCACCGTTGGATCAGGGGTTGTAACTTCTACACTATAGTGACCGCCTAGCGGTCACTTTTTTTGGCAAAGTAGTGTTTGACAACCGGGGTTATGGTGTGATAGATTTGATAAGTAACTTTATTCCCGGCTGCATCAGGCAGTAGAGGAGGTGTTCGGCATGCGGGTAATTATTACGCTGGCCTGTACCGAGTGCAAACAACGGAATTATACAACTAAAAAGAATAAGAAAAACACCCCTGACCGAATCGAATTGCAAAAATACTGCCGCTTCTGCAGGCAGCATACTGTGCATAGAGAAACAAAGTAGCAGGGGGAGAAAAATGAGGAAGTTAATTGCTTTTCTAAAAGATGTTCGCCGGGAACTTAAGAAAGTTCAATGGCCCAACAAGCGCGAGTTAACTACGTACACTGCTGTTGTCATACTTTCTGTTGTGGTTGTTGGCGCGATAATCTGGGTCGTTGACCTTGGTTACCAGCAGCTTCTCACCCTCATTTTTAACGATTAAAGGGGGTTAGACTCCTGAGCACTGATAGTCTGGATACCAAATGGTATGTTGTTCATACCTATTCCGGGTATGAAAACAAAGTAAAGGCGAACTTGGAAAAACGCATTGTACACATGAAAATGGAGGACAGGATTTTTCGTGTCCGTATTCCCATGGAAGAAGAACGGGATCTTAAGGCAGGCAAGACTGTCCAGAAGAAAGTGTTTCCCGGTTATGTCCTTGTAGAAATGGTAATGACCGATGAGTCCTGGTATGTCGTGCGCAATACCCCTGGGGTAACCGGATTTGTCGGTTCGGGACCCCGGCCGATTCCGCTATCGGAATCGGAACTTCGCAATATTATGAAACGCATTGACGATCCTGAACCACTGGTAAAGATTCGGTTTTCAGCAGGGGAGAATGTTAAAATCACTCGCGGCCCCTTTGCTGGAATTGTTGCTGTCGTTCAGGAAGTCCTCCCTGACAAGGGAAAGGTCGTTGTCTCAGTTTCCATCTTTGGCAGAGACACGCCTATGGAAATGGACTTTGATCAGGTAGAAGCCCTTTAATACACAAGGAGGTGGGAAATTATGCCCAAAAAAATAATAAAAGTTCTAAAGTTACAGATTCCCGCTGGCAAGGCAAACCCTGCGCCTCCGGTAGGTCCTACCCTGGGTCAGGCCGGTCTTAACATCATGCAATTCTGCAAAGAATTCAATGAGAAGACCGCCAATCAGGCTGGACTGATAATTCCTGTTGAAATATCAGTTTATCAGGACCGTTCCTTTTCCTTCATTCTCAAAACTCCACCGGCAGCAGTTCTCTTAAAAAAGGCCGCTGGCATCAAAAAGGCTTCCGGCGTCCCCGATAAAGAAAAGGTTGCCACCGTCAAGCGCACAGCTGTGCGGGAGATTGCTGAGATGAAAATGGTTGACTTAAATGCTGCCGATATTGAAGCAGCTATGCGCATGGTAGAAGGTACTGCCCGTAGCATGGGCATCACCATCAAGGACTAAGTTTTCAAAAATGTGGGAGGAGGGGTTACTCTCCGCTATGACCACAAGGAGGATAATCAAATGGCTCATAAATCCAAAAGAGTTCAAGAACAGCTCAAAAAGTTTGACCGCGCCCAGACATATGGACCCTCCGAGGCCCTAGAACTTGTTAAAGAAATGGCTTCGGCAAAATTTGATGAAACCATAGAATTAGCAGTTAAGCTAGGAGTAAACCCAAAGCATGCAGATCAGCAACTCCGGGGTGCAGTAGTCTTGCCCGCTGGCACTGGCCGTACAGCCAGGGTCCTTGTCTTTGCTAAAGGTGAAAAGGCCTCCGAGGCGGAAAAAGCCGGCGCTGATTTTGTTGGTGAAGCAGACATGGTGGAAAAGATTCAAGGAGGATGGCTAGATTTTGATGTGGCCGTCGCCACTCCAGACATGATGGGAACCGTGGGTAAGCTTGGTCGGGTTCTTGGTCCCAAAGGTCTTATGCCTAACCCCAAGACGGGCACAGTAACTATGGATGTTGCCAGGGCTGTTAAGGAAATTAAAGCAGGCAAGATTGAGTACCGGACCGAAAAAGCTGGGATAATCCATGTTCCCATTGGCAAGGCTTCCTTCGATATCGATAAGCTCATGGAGAACTTTAAGACCATGATTGACACATTGATTAAAGCGAAACCGGCATCTGCCAAGGGACAGTTCTTGCGTTCAGTGACTGTATCATCTACAATGGGTCCTGGGGTTAAAATTAACCCCCAACGGGCAGCTGCCATTGATAAAGAATAAATACTAGCTTAATAGAATCTACCTAAGACAGCAGGTGTCCCTATAAGGGACTTAAATAACCAGCCGAGGTGGAAAGGAACAGGCCGCTTTATGCGTTGCCCTTTAACCCTTCCAACTCGGGAGGGTTAAATTATTTCAAGATAGGAGGTGCATGTGTGATGAGTTCCCAGGTAGTTCTCGAAAGCAAACAACAGGTTGTAGATAAGATTAGTGATAAGCTGAACCAGTCTGTAGCTGCAGTGCTAACGGATTACCGTGGCCTTAATGTTTCCGAAGCAACCAAGTTGCGTAAGGATCTTAGGGAAGTTGGTGTTGAGTACAAAGTCTTAAAAAACACCCTTACCAAACTGGCTGCGGAAAAGGTGGGCTTAGAAGGTCTCAATCCCTATTTGACCGGGCCAACTGCCATCGCCTTTAGCTATGATGATCCCGTCGCCCCAGCTCGGGTTCTTACTAAGTTTGCCAAGGAGTACAAAAAGCTAGTCCTTAAATCCGGCGTTTTGGACGGCAAGATTATTGATGTTGCAGCGATCACTGCATTGGCGGAATTGCCAAGCAGGGAAGTTCTCCTGTCTCAGGTTTTAGCCGGGTTCCAAGGCCCAATTTCCGGGTTTGTCAATGTCTTGCACGGTAATCTGCGTAATTTTGCCGGTGTAATTAACGCCATCAAAGAGCAAAAAGAACAGGCAGTACAATAAAAAACAATACAGGAGGCTTATTGATATGTCAAAAATTCAAGAAATAATGGAATTAGTAAAGGGCATGACCGTTTTAGAACTATCCGAATTAGTCAAGGCTTGTGAGGAAGAATTTGGCGTTAGTGCCGCTGCCCCAGTTGCGATGGCCGCTATGCCTGCTGCTGGTCCCGCTGCTGATGCCGCTGAAGAACAGGTGGAATTTGATGCAGTCCTCACCGCTATTGGCGGCGAAAAAATCAAAGTTATCAAGGTTGTTCGTGAAATCACTGGTCTCGGTCTAAAGGAAGCCAAGGATTTAGTTGATGGAGTGCCCAATCCCATTAAGGAAAAGGTCACCAAAGAAGAAGCCGAAGAGATTAAGAATAAGGTCAGCGAAGTCGGCGGCACCGTGGAAATCAAGTAGGTTCTTTCCGCGCCTCTTTTGGAAGGGGCGCTATTTTAATTTGACAAGAAAAATCGGATATGTTATTATTGTAACTTGCCATGTATTTTATTTTTACTACAGGTTATCAATTGCATCGAATATTTTCTAGTTGCAAAGGGTAACCTATTCTGGTATGCCATGGAAAATTCTGGACGAGGGGTGATGATTTTTGACCAAGGTTGTTGCAGCCGGGAAATCTCAGCGCAGGAGCTATTCCCGGATAACTGAAGTCCTTGACTTGCCTAACCTGTTAGAAATCCAGAGCGAATCTTACCAGTGGTTTTTAGAAGAGGGGCTTAGCGAGATGTTTAACGACATCTCTCCTATCAAAGATTTTACCGAGGAGCTGCTCTTGGAGTTTATTTCCTACCATCTGGAAGATCCTAAGTACTCTGTAGACCAGTGCAAGGAAAGGGATGCTACATATTCTGCTCCCTTGCGTGTTCAGGTTCGATTGATTAATTCTAACACCGGTGAGATCAAGGAGCAGGAGGTCTATATGGGAGACTTCCCCCTCATGACAAATAACGGCACCTTTATTATTAATGGCGCAGAGAGGGTTATTGTCAGCCAGCTTGTCCGTTCACCGGGAGCCTATTTTAAGAGCTCTATTGACGCTAGTGGCCGCACATTGTATTCTGGCACCCTTATCCCCAACCGGGGGGCCTGGCTGGAATTCGAAACTGATAGCCACGGCATTGCCTGGGTAAGAGTGGATCGCACCCGGAAACTGCCCATGACTGTTTTGCTTCGCAGCATTGGTTACGGTACTAATGAGGAAATCCGTCAACTTTTTGGCGGTGACCATGAACTTTTGGAAGCCACACTAGAAAAGGACACTACTGATTCCTTTGAAACAGGGCTGCTGGAAATATATAAGCGTTTGCGTCCAGGAGAGCCCGCCCATGTGGACAATGCCAAGACTCTCTTTGAAAATCTCTTTTTTGACCCCAAGCGCTATGATTTAGCCCATGTGGGTCGCTATAAGTTAAACAAAAAGCTAGGAGCCCGCCGCCGCCTGCGTTATCGCACCCTTAGTGTACCGGCATTCGACCCCGCAACCGGGGAAATACTTGCCGAGGCCGGCTCTTTGCTAGACGATGAACTGTTGGATAGAATCTTTGCATCTGATTCCCCGCCAACAGTATTTAGTGTGTACAATGAAAATAAAGAAAATGTTCCTATTGTAGGCAATGGACTGCCTCCTTATGGGACTAATTGTATTACTCGCCAGGACATTGTTGCCGTAGTGGGATACTTGCTTAGTTTGGCCAAGGGTATCGGTGACACAGACGATATCGACCATCTTGGTAACCGGCGCTTGCGCAGTGTAGGGGAGCTGTTACAGAATCAATTTCGTGTGGGTCTCTCTAGAATGGAACGAGTCGTTAAAGAACGTATGACCATTCAGGATGTAGATGCCATTACCCCCCAGGCGTTGATTAATATACGCCCGGTCATCGCCGCTATTAAGGAGTTCTTCGGAAGCAGCCAGTTGTCACAGTTTATGGATCAAACAAACCCCTTGGCGGAATTGAGCCATAAGCGACGCCTCAGTGCTTTGGGGCCAGGGGGCTTGAGCCGTGATCGGGCAAGCTTTGAAGTTCGTGACGTCCACCATTCACATTATGGCCGCATGTGCCCCATTGAAACTCCTGAAGGCCCCAACATTGGCCTAATTGGCTCTTTAAGCACATACGCCCGCATGAACCGCTATGGCTTTCTTGAAACTCCTTACCGCAAGGTAGCCCGGGCCCAAGGTCGGGTAACCAGTGAGATTCATTACCTGACAGCTGATGACGAGGATCAGTATTCAGTCGCCCAGGCCAACGCCCCCTTAGATGAAAACGGATATTTCACCTCTTCTTTAATTAGCGTTCGCCTAGGCAAGGAAATTACAACTCGCCCACCAAAAGAAATTGACTATATGGACGTGTCTCCTAAACAACTTGTTAGCGTCGCTACCAGTCTCATTCCATTCCTTGAAAACGATGACGCCAACAGGGCTTTGATGGGAGCAAACATGCAAAAACAAGCGGTGCCCCTACTGGTGCCAGAAGCGCCAATTGTTGGCACAGGCATTGAGGGTAAAGTCGCCCGGGACTCTCGGGTTATTGTCGCCGCAGTTAATCCCGGAAAGGTGGAATCGGTTACTTCCACAAGAATCGTGGTCAACCGGGGAGATAAAAAACTTGACGCCAACATCAGCGGCATGACAGGGGAGGTCTTTCCCCTAGAAACCAGCGGCGGCAGAGACTTTTACTATCTGACAAAATTCCACCGTTCTAACCAGGGGACCTGTATTTCCCAGAAGCCCATTGTGCGTAAAGGCGACAAGGTTCAGGCAGGGGACACTCTAGCTGATGGCCCTTCAACAGAAGCTGGGGAATTGGCCCTTGGTCGCAATGTGTTGGTAGCATTCATGACCTGGGAAGGTTACAACTATGAAGATGCTATCTTGATTAGTGAGCGTCTGGTCCATGATGACGTCTTCACCTCCATTCATATCGAAGAATATGAGGCTGAGGCCAGGGATACCAAACTGGGGCCAGAAGAAATAACCAGAGATATCCCCAACGTGGGGGATGAGGCTTTGAAGAACTTAGACAACCGGGGAATCATCCGGGTCGGAGCTGAAGTCAGACCAAGCGATATTCTAGTAGGAAAGGTCACTCCCAAGGGCGAAACAGAACTCACTGCTGAAGAGCGCCTGCTCAGGGCTATTTTTGGGGAAAAGGCTCGAGAGGTCCGGGATACTTCCCTGCGGGTGCCCCATGGAGAATCCGGCATTGTAGTTGACGTCAAGGTATTCAGCCGGGAAAATGAAGACGAGCTCTCACCGGGTGTTAACCAACTGGTCCGTGTTTATATTGCCCAGAAACGGAAAATTTCTGTGGGGGATAAAATGGCAGGACGCCATGGTAACAAAGGCGTAATCTCTAGGATTCTCCCGGAGGAAGACATGCCCTTCTTGCCGGACGGAACACCCGTGGACATAGTTCTCAATCCCCTGGGCGTACCTTCTCGGATGAATATAGGGCAAGTCCTTGAAACTCATTTAGGCTGGGCCGCCAACTCCTTGGGCATTAAGATTGCCACTCCTGTTTTTGACGGTGCATCGGAAATAGATGTTTTTGATGCCCTCAAAGAGGCGAGGCTCCCTGAAGACGGCAAGGAAACACTCTACGATGGACGCAGTGGAGAACCTTTTGATAACAGGGTTACCGTGGGCTATGTATACATTGTCAAATTAGCCCATATGGTAGATGATAAAATTCATGCTCGCTCTACTGGCCCCTACTCACTAGTCACCCAGCAGCCCCTGGGAGGCAAGGCTCAGTTTGGCGGACAGCGTTTCGGAGAAATGGAAGTTTGGGCCTTAGAGGCCTACGGTGCAGCCTATACCCTCCAAGAAATACTTACTGTCAAATCTGACGATGTGGTGGGACGGGTGAAAACCTACGAGGCCATCGTCAAAGGGGAGAATATCCCCGAACCCGGCGTGCCGGAATCTTTTAAGGTCTTGGTTAAAGAACTGCAAAGCCTTGGTCTGGATGTCAAGGTCCTGGGTGAGGATACTACCGAAGTTGAGATTGGTGAAGATGATGACGAACCCGGGGAATTAGAAGTCAATCTCGAGCAAGACTTAGCTGAGGATAGTGATGACAGCCTTGAAACGATAGTCTTAGATGAAGGCGATACTGACGACATGGAAATTGTCGATGAGGATTTTGAACGGTTTGCCGACATGGAAGATGAAGGCGGTAGCAAGGCCTCGCGTAGAAAGGTCAAGCGCACCACTGCCATCAATTTGGACGACGGCGACGATGATCTTCTTGATGATTGACAACCAACATCTCTAAAGGGGGAAATACCTTGCTGGATGTCAACAATTTTGATTCCCTGCGGATAGGCTTAGCCTCGCCAGAGCAAATCCGGGCCTGGTCCCGAGGTGAGGTAAAAAAACCAGAAACTATTAACTATCGTACCCTCAAGCCTGAAAAGGAAGGCTTATTTTGCGAGAAAATTTTTGGCCCCCAAAAAGACTGGGAATGCCACTGCGGCAAGTACAAGCGCATTCGTTACAAGGGTGTTGTCTGTGACCGCTGTGGCGTAGAAGTTACCCGCGCCAAAGTTCGTCGGGAACGCATGGGCCATATTGAGTTGGCCGCCCCGGTCTCCCACATTTGGTACTTTAAAGGAATCCCCAGCCGCATGGGTCTCTTGCTAGATATGGCCCCTCGGGCACTGGAGAAAGTCCTTTATTTTGCCAACTATGTTGTCTTGGAGCCAGGTGAAACCAATCTTGCGAAAAAACAATTGCTTACCGAAGCAGAATACCGTGAGAACTATGAAAAATTCGTCGACCTCTTTCGCAGCGGCCGTGGTTTTCGAGCTGAGATGGGGGCAGAGGCAATTAAGGTTCTCCTTGAGGAAGTAGATTTAGATACCCTTTCCGAAGAGCTGCGGGCAGAGGTCAAGAACTCAACTGGGCAAAGACATATACGGGCAGTGCGCCGCTTAGATGTAGTTGAAGCCTTCCGTACCTCTAAGAATCGTCCAGAGTGGATGATTATGGACGCCGTGCCGGTGCTCCCCCCAGATTTAAGGCCCATGGTGCAGCTGGAGGGGGGTCGCTTCGCCACAGCTGACCTTAATGACCTGTATCGTCGGGTCATCAACCGCAACAATCGGCTCAAGCGCCTTTTAGATTTAGGTGCCCCGGACATCATTGTCCGCAATGAAAAACGCATGCTACAGGAAGCTGTAGACGCCCTAATTGACAACGGACGACGGGGGCGCCCCGTCACCGGTCCCGGAAACAGGCCATTAAAATCCCTTAGCGATTTACTTAAGGGCAAACAAGGCCGATTCCGCCAAAACCTCTTGGGTAAAAGAGTGGACTATTCCGGTCGCTCTGTTATTGTCGTGGGCCCAGAGCTAAAAATGTATCAATGTGGGCTGCCAAAGGAAATGGCTTTAGAACTGTTCAAGCCCTTTGTCATGCGACGCCTGGTAAACGATGGCGTTGCCCATAATATTAAAAATGCCAAGCGCATGGTTGAACGGGTGGAGCCGGAAGTGTGGGACGTTCTCGAAGATGTCATCCGTGAACACCCTGTCCTTCTTAACCGGGCACCTACACTGCATCGCTTGGGTATTCAGGCCTTTGAACCGGTATTGGTTGAGGGCCGTGCCATTCAGATTCACCCCCTTGTCTGCACCGCCTATAACGCAGACTTTGACGGGGACCAAATGGCTGTTCATGTTCCCCTATCCTCAGAGGCACAGGCTGAAGCCAGGCTGTTAATGCTTGCCGCCCACAACATTCTCAACCCCAAGGACGGCAGACCAGTGGTTACTCCTACCCAGGATATGGTGCTAGGTATTTACTATCTAACCCTGGAGCAACCTAGTGCCCGTGGAGAAGGCAAAGTTTTTTCCGACTATCCCGAAGTTCTTCGGGCTTACCATGAAAAGGCAATTTCGCTCCATACCAGGATTGCCATCGCTCTTAAGGGAATGGGGGCTAAAAACCTAGGTCCCAATACACCAGAGCGTGGTTATCTGTTAACTACTGCCGGACGTTTGATCTTTAATGAAATCTTCCCAGAGGATTTCCCCTATCTCAACCGTCCTACCTTTGACAAGCATGTCTCCGCAGACAATATTGCCCCTCCGGGCAGCAATATCCCTGAGCTAATCGCTGCCAAGGCTTTAGTGCCAGCCATTACCAGCAAATTTATTAGTAAAATCATTGCTGAATCTTTTCGGCGGTATCGGACGACGGCCACAGCAGAAATCCTAGACAAAATCAAGTCTGTTGGCTTTTCTTTCTCCACTAAGGCCGGGATTACCATTGCCGTATCGGATATCAGGGTCCCCAAAGAGAAAGCTGGCATCCTTAAAAATGCTGAAGCTGATGTGGAAAAGATTGAGAAGGATTTTCGCCGTGGATTAGTCAGCGATGAGGAACGCTATGAACAAGTAATCAGTATTTGGAACGACGCCAAAGACAAGGTCTCCAAAAACTTAATGACAGGCCTAGATCGCTTTAACCCCATTTATATGATGATTGGTTCTGGGGCCAGAGGAAACGAGTCACAAATTACTCAGCTGGCAGGCATGCGGGGTCTGATGGCAGATCCTACGGGCAAGGTCATAGAGCTGCCAATCAAGGCTAACTTCCGTGAGGGCCTGACCGTTATGGAGTTCTTTATCTCCTCTCACGGCTCTCGAAAGGGTTTGGCGGATACAGCTCTTAAAACTGCAGACTCCGGTTACCTTACCCGTCGCCTGGTGGACGTCTCTCAAGACGTCATCGTTCGGGATGTAGATTGTGGCACAGATCGCAGTCTCACTGTTTCCGATATCCGGGATGGCCGTAATATCATCGAACCTTTGGAAGACCGAATCACAGGGAGATTTGCCGCTGAGGATGTGGTTACTCCCGAAGGAGAGGTCCTGGCGGTTAAGAATCAACTAATTGATCAACAAATTGCCCGGGAAATCGCCGGCTACGGAGTAATCATCTCCCCGGTATCCGGTACGGTCACCCGAAAGAAAAACAGCCTGACAGTGATTGGCGATGAGGGTGACACCCATAATTTCAAGCTCTCTGCGCATACTGTCTATGTAGAGGATGGGCAAAGAATATTGGCCCAGCAGAAGTTGGCGGCCATATTCGATGCAGTTAAAATTCGCACAGTTCTTAGCTGCAAAAGTCGACATGGCGTCTGCGTAAAATGCTATGGTCAGGATATGGCCACCGGAACGGTGGTCAATATCGGTGAATCCGTTGGCATCATTGCTGCCCAGTCCATTGGCGAGCCTGGCACTCAGCTGACCATGCGTACCTTCCATACTGGCGGAGTGGCTGGGGACGATATAACCTTAGGTCTTCCCAGGGTTGAAGAGCTCTTCGAAGCCCGCAAACCCAAGGGCCAGGCTGTTATTACCGAAGTAGACGGCATGGTCAGCATAGGTGATCAGAAGATTAAGCGGGAAGTGGAAGTTAAGGGTCCCGATGGCGAATCCCATTCCTACACCATACCCTTTGGTGCAAGGTTAAAGGTTCGCCATGGCCAAGAAGTAGAAGCTGGCGACCCCCTGACGGAAGGTTCCATCAACCCACATGACCTCCTCACTGTCAAGGGGGCAGAATCAGTGCAATCTTACCTGACCCAGGAAGTGCAGCGTGTCTATTGCAACCAAGGTGTTGATATTAACGATAAACACATTGAAGTCATTGTTCGTCAAATGATGCACAAAATAAAAGTTGTCACCCCAGGGGATACAGAGTTGCTCCCGGGAGCCTTCATTGATAACTTTGAATTTGACGACGCCAACCAAAAGATTATTGCGGCAGGTGGCGAACCAGCCACAGGAAAACCATTGCTTTTAGGCATTACCAAGGCCTCACTGGCCACAGACTCTTTCCTTTCTGCCGCCTCCTTCCAAGAAACTACCCGGGTGCTGACAGAAGCTTCCATCAAGGGGAAAATCGATCCTCTCTTGGGCCTCAAGGAGAATGTCATAATCGGCAAACTGATTCCCGCCGGTACTGGGATGTCCAGATATAGCAGCATTCAGATTGTAAACGAGCCTCACCTTGAACAAGAAACTGCAGAAAATGATTGACAGCAGCCCAGACCGGTGGTAAACTATTTGAGTGCATATTTTTCAATTTACTGGGAGGTTTGAGTGTGCTCATGGTTACATCGGGACTTGAACGTGGTTCCAGTCTTTCCGTAGGCACCAAGCAGACAAAACTTGCCATTGAAAAAGGCGAGGCAGTAAAAGTCTTTATTGCTGGCGATGCCGACGCAAAGTTAGTTGAACCCATAGCTGAACGCTGCAAAGAACTGGGGATTCCCCTGGTCGGTGTAGCCAGTATGCGTGAATTAGGCAAAGCCTGCGGTATCCAAGTAGGCGCCGCAGCCGCCGCCTTGGTTCGCAAATAGCATAGGCGCCCGGTCTTCCTGACCGGGCACCTTTACCATTTTATTTAAGGAGGTGCAGACATGCCAACTATTAACCAGCTGGTAAGGAAAGGTAGAAAGAAGATTGTTAAAAAATCCGCCGCCCCTGCTCTGGAGGGTTCACCTCAAAAGAGGGGAGTGTGTACTAGGGTTTACACCCTTACCCCAAAGAAACCAAACTCAGCTCTACGCAAGGTTGCCCGTGTGCGCCTGACCAACGGTACTGAAGTGACCGCTTACATCCCAGGCATCGGCCACAACCTACAAGAGCACTCCGTAGTCCTTGTCCGTGGGGGCCGGGTCAAAGACCTGCCTGGAGTAAGATATCACATCGTCCGTGGTTTACTGGATACCGCAGGTGTTCAAAACCGCAACCAGGGTCGTTCAAAATACGGCTCGAAAAAGCCTAAATCCTAAGAAAGGGGAGGGATAGCCAATGCCCAGAAGAGGTGCAGTTCCTAAGCGGGAGATAATTGCGGATCCCATTTACAACAGTGAACAAATCTCCCGTTTTATAAACGCAATTATGCTGGACGGCAAGAAAGGCGTTTCCCAGTCAATTATGTATGGTGCCATGGATATTATCCGGGACAAGACCGGCAAAGATCCCATGGAAGTCTTCGAAGCAGCCATGAACAATGTCATGCCCGTTCTGGAAGTCAAAGCCCGCCGTGTAGGGGGCAGTAACTACCAGGTTCCTGTGGAAGTTCGTCCCGAACGCCGGCGCACCTTGGCAATCCGCTGGTTGGTAAGCTTTGCCCGTAAACGGGGAGAAAAAACCATGGCTCAGCGGCTTGCTGGTGAATTAATGGATGCTGCCAACAGCACTGGGGCTTCCGTGAAAAAGCGTGAAGATACCCATAAGATGGCTGAAGCCAACAAGGCCTTCGCCCATTTCCGCTGGTAAACTACTATTAATCTGTCCGAAAGGAGGGAATGCTCAATGTCTAGAGAAATTGCCTTGGAAAATACAAGAAATATTGGAATCATGGCTCATATTGACGCCGGAAAGACAACTACCACTGAAAGAATTTTGTTCTACACCGGCAGGGTGCACAAATTAGGTGAAACCCATGACGGTGCAGCCACCATGGACTGGATGGTTCAAGAACAGGAGCGGGGAATTACCATTACTTCTGCTGCAACTACTGCTCATTGGAAGGGCCATCGAGTTAACATTATCGACACACCAGGCCACGTTGACTTCACTGTCGAAGTTGAACGCTCCCTCCGGGTGCTGGATGGCGCCGTCGGCGTCTTCTGCGCCAAGGGCGGTGTTGAACCTCAGTCCGAAACGGTATGGCGTCAGGCGGATAAGTACCATGTTCCTCGCATTGCCTATGTCAACAAGATGGACATCACCGGTGCTGACTTTTTACGGGTTGTCACCATGATTCGGGAGCGGTTGCTGACCAACGCCGTCCCGGTGCAGCTGCCTATTGGCAGGGAGGATTCTTTTCGGGGAATCATCGATCTAGTTGACATGAATGCTTTGCATTATGTTGACGAATTGGGTACCAAAGCCGAAACTGATGCTATTCCTGAAGAGTTGTTGGATTTGGCCAATCAGTATCGGGAAATACTTATCGAAACCGTTGCAGATTTTGATGAAGAGGTCATGGCCAACTACCTGGAAGAAAAAGAAGTATCGTCACCGGCCATAAAAAGGGCGCTGCGCAAAGGTGTTCTTGCAAATAAACTTGTGCCGGTACTCTGTGGTTCATCCTACAAGAATAAGGGAGTTCAGCCCCTTTTAGATGCAGTCATCGACTACTTGCCCGCTCCCAACGAGGTGGCCGCTATCCGCGGCATTGATGTGCACACTGGCGAAGAAGTAGTGCGCCACTCTGATGACAATGAGCCCTTTGCTGCCTTGGCATTTAAAGTGGCTACTGATCCCTTTGTTGGCAAACTTATTTTTTTGCGGGTCTATTCCGGCACACTGGCTGCCGGTAGCTATATTCTAAATTCCACTAAAAACAAAAAAGAACGAGTGGGAAGGCTGTTGCGTATGCATGCCAACCACCGTGAAGAGATTAATGAAATCCGGGCAGGCGACATTATTGCCGCAGTTGGTCTCAAGGACACCTCTACAGGGGATTCCTTGTGCACAGACAAGGGCCCGGTAATCCTGGAATCAATGCAGTTTCCTGAACCTGTCATTGATGTTGCTATCGAACCTAAGACTAAGGCTGATCAGGAAAGAATGTCACTCTCGCTGCAAAAGCTGGCTGAGGAAGATCCTACTTTCCGGACCTACTCTGATCCGGAGACCGGCCAGATAATAATTTCCGGTATGGGTGAATTGCATCTGGAAATTATCGTCGACCGCCTAATCCGAGAGTTTAAAGTAGGGGCCAATGTGGGAAAACCCCAAGTAGCTTACAAAGAGACTATTACCCAAACAGTTGAAGCTGAGGGGAAGTTTGTCCGCCAATCTGGGGGCCGCGGCCAATATGGTCATGTGTGGCTAAGGCTAGCTCCCAGAGAGCCAGGCAGTGGGTTTGAATTTATAAATAAAATTGTCGGCGGTGTCGTCCCCAGAGAGTATATCCCTGCCGTCGAAACAGGTGTCAAAGAAGCTACTCAAAACGGTGTTTTAGGAGGATATCCAGTCATCGATGTGTCGGTAACCATTTATGATGGCACTTACCACGATGTTGACTCTTCCGAGCTAGCTTTTAAAATTGCCGGATCCATGGGTTTTAAGGCCGGAATGCAAAAAGCAAAGCCCGTCCTCTTAGAGCCGGTAATGAAAGTTGAAGTTACCGCACCCGAAGATTATGTGGGCGATGTCATGGGAGACATCAACTCCAGGCGTGGCCGCATCGAGGGAATGGATCCCGAAAACGGCCTGACAATAATCCGGGCCAAGGTGCCTCTAGCCGAAATGTTTGGCTATGCTACCCAGCTTCGGTCTCGGACCCAGGGGCGGGGAGTGTTTTCAATGGAATTCTCCCATTACGAACCCGTTCCAAAAAGTATTGCCGAAGAAGTTATTAACAGGAGTTAGCGCCCTTCAGGGCAAAAGGAGGGAAAGTAATTGGCTGCTACCCAAAAGATTAGAATCAGGCTCAAGGCCTTCGATCATAGCGTGCTGGACCAGTCCGCTGACAAAATTGTTGAGACCGCCAAGCGCACTGGCGCTCAAGTCTCAGGTCCCATTCCCCTTCCCACCGACAAGAGCATTTATACTATCTTGCGTGCTGTCCATAAATACAAGGACTCTCGGGAACAATTTGAGATGCGCACCCACAAACGCTTAATCGATATCCTGGAGCCCACCCCCAAAACAATCGATGCTTTGATGCGGCTGGATCTTCCTGCCGGGGTTGACATCGAACTCAAATTATAACCTGACCTTTTAGTGTCAAGGAGGTGGCAAACTAGTGAAAAAAGCAATTCTGGGTAAGAAAATTGGCATGACCCAGTTATTTGACCAAGAGGGCAATGTTGTTCCCGTAACGGTAATCCAAGCCGGTCCCTGTCCGGTTATTCAAAAGAAAGCTGTAGCCACAGATGGCTATAACGCCATTCAGGTTGGCTTCCAAGCCCAAAAAGAACAGCGACTTAACAAACCTGAGCGTGGTCATTTCAAGCGGGCCAATGTAGCCCCCACTCGTTACTTGATGGAATTACGGCTGGACAATATCGATGAGTACCAGGTTGGCCAGGAGGTTCGAGTGGACATCTTTGAGGCTGGCGAGCATATTGATGTGACAGGCATTTCTAAGGGCAAGGGCACCGCTGGCTCCATCAAGCGTCACAATCAACGGCGTGGCCCCATGAGTCACGGTTCCCATTATCATCGTGGTCCCGGTTCTCTGGGTGCAGTTGACCCCGCCAAAGTCTTTAAGGGACGCGCGTTGCCCGGGCGCATGGGAGACGAAAGGATTACAGTCCAGAATCTTGAAATTTTTCAGGTTGACCCCGAGCGGAACTTGCTCTTGGTCAAGGGTTCTATGCCTGGTATCCGCGGTTCGCTCCTGCGCATCAAAGAATCCGTTAAGAACAGGTAGTAGTTGAAGCGAAAGGAGGACACAGGACATGCCTAAGGTGGCAGTTCATAACAGCAACGGTGAGCAAGTAGCAGAGCTAGAGCTTAATTCTGCAATCTTTGCCGCCCCTATTAACCAAGCAGCAATGCATGAAGTGGTTGTTGCCTACCTGGCCAATCAGCGCCGGGGAACAGCTGCGACTAAGACCCGTGGCCTTGTCAGAGGCGGTGGCCGCAAACCATGGCGGCAAAAAGGCACTGGCAGGGCTCGGCACGGTTCTAGCCGGTCACCAATTTGGCCCGGCGGCGGTGTAGTTTTTGGGCCTCAGCCCAGAGATTTCACAGTGCGGATACCCAAAAAACTCAAGAGGGCTGCTCTCAAATCTGCCCTTACCACCAAATATAACAATAACGAGCTCATGGTCCTGGATCAGTTAACAATTAAAGAGCCCAAGACCGCTGAGATTGCAAAATTGCTTAATAACCTCAAGGTCGAGGGTAAAGCAGTGATTTTAACGGCAGAATCGGCACCAATAGTGTACAAATCCGCTCGCAATATTCCCGCAGTCAGCACTGGGATAGTGACCAATATCAATACCTACCAAGTGCTTAACAGCGGGGCGCTAATTTTAACCAAGGATGCCATTGCCAAGCTTGAGGAGGTGTTTGCATAATGCGTGATCCTCGCGACATTCTCATCAGGCCGATTATTACTGAAAAGACCAATGATCTCATGGCTGATAAGAAATACACCTTTGTAGTTAATAAGGATGCAAACAAGATTGAAATCGCCTATGCTGTAGAAAAGATTTTTAAAGTGCAAGTGGAAGCAGTTACCACTGCCAATATGCGGGGCAAGCCAAAGCGCATGGGTGTCCATCAAGGCTACCGCCCCAGCTGGAAAAAGGCAGTCGTTACCTTGACCGCCAATTCCAAACCCATCGAAATATTTGAGTAGAACTCTGCTCTAAGGAGGGTGAGTCATGGCTATCAAATCATTTAGGCCTACCTCCCCCGGTCGGCGGTTTGCCACGGTTTCCTCTTTTCAGGAAATCACTAAGACTGAGCCCGAAAAATCCTTGCTTGCTCCCCTAAAGAAACAAGCAGGCCGCAATAATCAGGGTAAGCTTACCGTTCGTCACCGTGGTGGTGGCCATAAACGCAGTTACAGAATCATCGATTTTCGCAGAGACAAGGATGGTATTCCTGCAACTGTTGCTGCCATTGAATACGATCCTAATCGGACTGCGAATATCGCCTTGCTCCAGTATGCTGACGGCGAGAAACGTTATATTCTTGCCCCCAATGGCTTAAAAGTAGGTACAGTAATCCATTCGGGATCAGACGCAGACATTAAAGTTGGCAACTGTCTGACCCTTAAGGATATTCCTCTTGGCACAATTGTTCACAATATCGAGCTCAAGCCCAACAAGGGCGGCCAGCTAGTTCGCTCGGCGGGAGCAGGCGCTCAGCTCAAAGCCCGTGAAGGCGATTACGCTCATGTGGAGCTACCTTCTGGCGAAGTGCGCCTCATCCACATCAACTGCCGTGCAACCATTGGCCAGGTAGGAAATTTAGATCATCAAAACATCACCATCGGGAAAGCCGGACGCTCCCGTTGGTTGGGCAAGCGGCCCAGCGTTCGCGGTGTCGTCATGAACCCCACTGACCACCCCCATGGTGGCGGCGAGGGCAAGGCTCCCATCGGCCGGCCCGCACCTGTCACTCCCTGGGGCAAGCCAGCCTTGGGTTACAGGACCCGCAAAAAGAGGAACAAGTCCGACCAGTATATTGTCAGACGCCGTAAAGGCTAGCATCTGAAGGAGGGATGGATGCCAAATGGGTAGATCTCTAAAAAAAGGTCCTTTTTGTGACGAAAGCCTGCTGAAAAAAATCCAGCAGATGAACGAAAAAGGCGAAAAACGGGTTATCAAGACCTGGTCCCGCCGTTCTACAATATTTCCGGAATTTGTCGGCCATACATTAGCAGTTTATGATGGACGCAAGCACGTTCCAGTCTATATCAGCGAAGAAATGGTCGGCCACAAACTGGGAGAATTTGCTCCCACCCGCACCTTCAAGGGCCACGGTTCCCACACCGAGCGCTCAACGGCCCTGAAATAGTGTTGAGAGGAGGATATAACAATGGAAGTCAAAGCAAGTGCGACGCATGTCCGCATTGCCCCTCGCAAAGTTCGTGTTGTTGTTGACCTCATTAGGGGCAAAGATATTGGTGAAGCGCTGGCCATCCTCAGAAACACTCCCAAGGCTGCCTCTCCCCTGGTGGAAAAGGTGCTTAAATCAGCAGTGGCCAATGCCGAACACAACTATGATTTAGATGCAGATAATCTTTATGTGGCCAAAGCCTTCGTGGATCAAGGGCCGACTTTAAAGCGGTTCAGAGCACGTGCCCGAGGAATGGCCTCTAGAATTCTTAAGAAAACCAGCCATATTACCCTGATGGTGGCAGAAAAGCAGAAGGAGGGATAATTAGTGGGACAAAAAATTAATCCCATCGGCTTGCGGGTTGGCATCATCCGGGACTGGGAAGCCAAGTGGTACGCTGAGCGCAAGGATTATGTCGACACATTGCATGAAGACATAAAGGTTCGCGAATTCATTCGTAACCAATTGGCCAACTCAGGAGTGTCTCAGATCGAAATTGAACGGGCAGCCAAGCGTTTGCGCGTCTCAATTCATACTGCCAGGCCCGGGGTTGTCATTGGCCGTGGTGGCGCAGGAATTGAACGCTTGCGCAAATCACTGGACCAGCTAACCGGCAAGCAGACCCATATCAATATTATCGAAATCCGGGTTCCAGAATTAGACGCCCAATTAGTCGCTGAATCCATTGCAGCTCAGCTGGTAAAGCGTATCGCCTTCCGCCGGGCAATGAAACAGGCAATGGGAAGAACTATGCGTGTTGGTGCCCAGGGCATCAAAGTCATGGTCAGCGGTCGCCTGGGCGGCGCCGAAATGTCCAGAACCGAGTGGTATACCGAAGGTACAGTTCCCCTCCATACATTGAGGGCTGACATCGACTACGGCATTACTGAAGCCAAAACCACTTATGGCCAGATTGGAGTTAAAGTCTGGATATATAAAGGCGAAATTCTGCCCCAACCAAAAAAAGTAAAAGGCGCTGTGGAAGGAGGAGAATAAGCCGTGCTTATCCCCAAGCGTGTTAAGTACCGCCGGCCTCACCGTGGCGGCATTAAAGGCAATGCCCAGCGGGGTACCGAAGTCATGTACGGTGAGTATGGGCTTCAGGCACTAGAACCCAGCTGGATTACCAACCAACAGATTGAGGCAGCCCGTGTCGCCATGACCAGATATATCAAGAGGGGCGGCAAGGTCTGGATAAAAATCTTTCCCCACAAGCCCATTACCGCCAAGCCTGCCGAAACTCGGATGGGCAGTGGTAAGGGATCCCCCGACAAGTGGGTGGCAGTTGTAAAGCCGGGCCGTGTAATGTTTGAACTGGCAGGTGTCCCAGAAGATGTGGCCAGGGAAGCAATGCGTCTGGCTGCCCATAAACTGCCCATTAGGACCAAGTTTGTAAAACGCTTTGAAATGGGTGGTGAAGACCAGTGAAAGGCAAGGAAATTCGCGATCTAAGCGCAAATGAACTCCAGGTCCGCATGGACGAATTAAAAACCGAACTCTTCAATTTGCGTTTTCAGCTGGCCACAGGTCAATTGGATAACCCAATGCAGATTAAAAGGGTTCGCAAAGACATTGCCCGGGTAAAGACAGTTATTCGGGAACGGGAACTCAATATTAACGTGCAATAGTGTTCCGAAAGGAGGATGGTCCAATGAACGAACGTGGTAATCGCAAAGTCCTAATCGGCAAGGTGGTCAGTAACAAAATGGATAAAACCATAGTAGTAGCAGTGGAAGAACAATTACGTCACCCTGCTTACGGCAAGATTATCAAGCGGACCAACAAGTTTAAGGCTCATGACGAAACTAACCAGTGCAGCATCGGCGATGTGGTTGAAATAATGGAAACCAGACCCCTCAGCCGTGACAAACGCTGGCGCCTGGTTCAAGTCTTGCAAAAAGTTCAATAGTTTTTCGCGCTGAAAGGAGGGGTATACTTTGATTCAACAGCAAACCATGTTGAATGTTGCCGATAACTCAGGGGCCAAGAAGATCATGTGTATTCGCGTCCTCGGCGGCACCAGGCGCTATTCGGCAAATATAGGCGATATAATTGTCGCATCAGTAAAAGAGGCAACACCCGGCGGGGTTGTCAAGAAGGGCGAGGTTATTCGGGCCGTTGTCGTGCGCACCAAATCTGGAATGCACCGCAAAGACGGTTCTTATATCCGCTTTGATGACAACGCAGCTGTAATAATCAATGAGGCTAAAAACCCCAGAGGCACAAGGATATTTGGGCCCGTAGCCCGTGAATTGCGGGAAAGGGACTTTATGAAAATAATCTCCCTGGCGCCAGAAGTCCTCTAAGCTGTGAAGGAGGTGGATTACGTGGCATCGATTCATGTCAGTAAAGGTGACAAGGTCAAAATTCTATCCGGGACCGACAAGGATAAGACCGGTAAAGTCCTAGAAGTCCTACCCCATTCCGGCAAGATTATAGTCGAAGGGGTAAATATCGTCAAAAAGCATATGCGGCCTTCCAGAGATAATCCCCAAGGGGGCATCTTTGATAAGGAAGCCCCGATTCCCAGCGGCAAGGCCATGCTTATTTGTCCCCGATGCAATAAGCCTGCCCGGGTCGGTCACAAATTCCTGGCTGATGGCCAGAAGGCCCGGTACTGCAAAAATTGTGACGAGGTCAACGAAAAGTAACTGACCCAGCGGAAGGGAGGTAGACACTCTTGTCTAGACTAAAAGAGCTGTATCAGCGGGATATAGTCCCGGCTCTGTTGAATAAGTTCAAGTACAGCAGCATTATGGAAGTACCAAAGATTGAAAAAATCGTCGTCAACATGGGTGTAGGCGACGCCAAAGAGAACCCGAAGTTTCTTGAAAACGCAGTGGAAGAGCTAAGCATCATTACCGGGCAAAAACCCGTAATCACCAAGGCCCGCAAGGCTATCGCCGGCTTCAAACTAAGAGCTGGGATGCCTATTGGCGCTATGGTCACCTTACGGGGCGAGCGCATGTATCACTTTTTCGATCGCTTGCTGAACATTGCCCTCCCCCGGGTGCGTGACTTCCGAGGTGTATCCCCCAAAGCCTTTGATGGCCGAGGCAATTACACCTTGGGTATAAAGGAACAACTGATATTTCCTGAAATTAATTACGATAAGGTCGAAAAAGTTCGTGGCATGGACATTGTCATCGTCACCACTGCTAAGACCGACGAAGAAGGTCGCGAATTGTTGTCAGGTTTCGGTGTTCCCTTCAAGAAATAAATCCTACAAGGAGGGTAATAACGGGTGGCAAAAAAATCATTGATTGCCAAACAGGGAAGGCAACCCAAATTTTGCGTTCAGGGTTATAACCGTTGTAAAATCTGTGGTCGCCCTCATGCATATATGCGCAAGTTTGGCATGTGCCGTATTTGTTTTCGCACTTTGGCCCACAAGGGTCAAATCCCTGGCGTAAGAAAAGCCAGCTGGTAGCGTTAGGAAAGGAGGTCCATCCAGATGACTATGACTGACCCTATTGCCGACATGCTGACGAGAATTAGGAACGCCAATACAGCGCTCCACACCAGCGTGGAAATCCCGGCATCTAAAATAAAAAAGGCCTTGGCCGAAACTCTCAAAGAAGAGGGTTATATCGCAGACTTTGGTATGGTAGAGGATAACAAGCAAGGCATCATTAAAATCACACTGCGCTATGAAAATGGCAAGCGCAGGATAATCACTGGAATCAAACGGATAAGCAAGCCCGGCCTGCGGGTATATGCCAATAAGGACGAGATCCCCAGGGTTCTGGGCGGTCTGGGCATTGCCATCATCTCCACATCTCAGGGAGTAATGGTGGACAGAAAGGCCCGTGCTGCCGGTCTGGGCGGCGAAGTCCTGTGCTACGTTTGGTAACCACTGCTACGGAGGTGTAGTCATGTCCAGAATTGGCAAGAAGCCGATCCCATTACCTGCAGGCGTCCAAATTACTACTACAGAGGACAATCTTGTTACGGTAAAAGGTTCTTTGGGTCAGCTTGAACAACAAATCCCCCAAGAAATTAAGATTAGCATTGAGGACGGCCAGGCACTGGTAACTCGCCCGTCCGATGCTAAGGAACATCGCTCATTGCACGGTTTGACCCGTAGCCTGTTAGCAAATATGGTTGAAGGGGTCACCAAAGGCTATGTTCGCAACCTGGAAATTGTCGGAGTTGGTTATCGCGCCGCCCTCCAGGGTAAGGATATTACCTTAACGGTGGGATATTCCCACCCGGTGGTTATCAATCCCCCAAAGGGAGTTGAATTTGAAGTCCCGGCTCCTAACAAGATTTCCGTCAAGGGAATTGACAAGCAGGTAGTTGGACAAATTGCCGCTGAAATACGAGCGGTCCGCAAACCCGAGCCTTATTTAGGCAAGGGGATAAAATATGAAGGCGAACAGATCCGGCGCATAGTTGGTAAAGCCGGCAAGTAATGCCCGATAAAGGAGTGAGTCCGGTTGGGTCGCAATACCAATCCGCGTAAGCAAAGACACATGCGGGTTCGCAAGAAAGTTGAAGGCACACCCCAGCGTCCCCGTCTTAATGTCTTTCGCAGCGCAAGGCATATCTATGCACAAATAATCGATGACACGAATGACCGTACCCTTGTCTCTGCCTCCTCTCTCGATGAGGCGTTCAAGGCTGAAGTCACCTATGGCGGCAATAAAGAAGCCGCAAAAGTTGTAGGCCGGTTAGTTGCAGAGCGAGCAAAACAAGCCGGAATCTCTACCGTAGTATTTGACCGTGGCGGGTTTCTCTACCACGGAAGAATCAAAGAACTGGCCGATGCAGCTCGTGAAGCCGGCTTAGTATTCTAGGCAAGGGAGGGATTAGCTTGAAGTCTAATTTTGATAAAGACGCCACTGAACTTGTGGAAAAGGTTGTCAGCATTAACAGAGTCGCCAAAGTCGTCAAAGGCGGTCGGCGTTTCAGCTTTAGCGCCCTGGTTGTAGTGGGCGACGGCAGCGGCCGTGTTGGCACTGGTTTTGGCAAGGCCGGCGAAGTGCCGGAGGCCATTCGCAAAGGCGTCGAAGATGCTAAGAGAAATATCGTCTCTGTTTCTATGATGAACACAACCATCCCCCACGAAATTACAGGCAAATATGGCGCAGGCGTTGTTCTGCTTAAGCCAGCCTCTGAAGGAACTGGTGTTATTGCAGGCGGCCCGGTGCGGGCAGTGTTGGAAGCAGCAGGTTACCGTGACATTCTCACCAAATCACTGGGTTCCTCTAATGCCATCAATATGGTGGGAGCCACCATGGCAGCTCTGACATCCCTGAGAACAGCCGACGAAATTGCCCGCCTACGGGGGAAAACCGTTAGCGAAATTCGGGGTTAGGAGGGACTTTAATGGGAAAAGAGATTCAGATCAAACTTGTTCGCAGTGTTATCGGCAGACCTAAAGATCAGCGCCTGACCTTAAAGGCCCTGGGCTTTTCCAAACTAAATCAAGTTGTCAGCAAGCCTGATAACCCACAGATTCGGGGAATGATAGCCAAAGTTGCCCACTTGGTTCAGGTTATTGAATAAGGAGGTGCAGATTCGTGAAACTCCATGAGTTAAAGCCCGCCAAAGGTGCGAAGAAATCCACTAAGCGCAAGGGGCTTGGTTTAGGTAGCGGCCTTGGCAAGACTGCCGGCCGTGGCCACAATGGTCAAAACTCCCGTAGCGGCGGCGGCGTCCGGCTTTCCTTTGAAGGCGGTCAGATGCCCCTGCACCAAAGAATTCCTAAGCGGGGATTTACCAGCAAGTTTAAAAAACAATACGCCGAAGTTAATGTCCGGGACCTCAACCGCTTTGACGAAAATACCGTCGTTACCCCAGAGCTACTTATAGAAGCTGGATTGATCAAGAAGATTAACGACGGCATAAAGATTCTCGGCACCGGCCAGCTCGACACCAAACTGGCTGTGCATGCTCACAGTTTCAGCAAAGGAGCAGAGGACAAAATCAAAGCTGCCGGCGGCAGCGTCGAGGTGATATAATATGCAATTGTTTACCACTTTGCGCAACGCCTGGCGTATCAAGGACATTCGACGGAAGCTCCTCTTTACCTTAGCCATGCTTATCGTTTATCGCGGGGGTTCATTTGTTCCCATTCCCGGCATAGACAGTAGCTGGATTCGGGAGAATATCTTGGGTGGCCAGCAGGGCGCCGGCGGCGGTCTGTTCGGCCTGTTCAACGTCTTTACTGGCGGTGCCCTTTCTAAGTTCTCAATCTTTGCCATGGGCATCATGCCCTACATCAACTCGTCAATTATCGTGCAGCTATTGCAGGCAGTTATCCCTAAGTTTGAAGAGTGGGCCAAAGAAGGGGCCGAGGGCCGGAAAAAGTTGACTCAGGTCACCCGCTACGGCACTATCGTCCTAGGCCTCATTCAATCTATAGGCATGTCCTTGGCCTTTAGGCAGGCCATTAGCGTCAGTAAAAGCGCTAATCCCGGTGGATATTATTTGACCATGGTGATTATGGTTCTGTCTTTGACTGCGGGCACTTCCTTCCTCATGTGGCTAGGGGAGAAAATAACCGAAAAGGGAATCGGCAACGGCATCTCCATGATCATCTTTGCCAGCATAATTTCTAGTCTGCCGACTTCTGTCCTTCAAGCTTCCGCCCTTCTGAAAGCTGGAGAAATAACCATCATCAACATTTTGGTCATCATGATTCTAGCAGTCCTAGTGATTGCCGGTATGGTCTATGTCTCCGAAGGGGAACGCAGAATTCCCGTTCAGTACGCCAAGCGGGTAGTAGGCCGCAAGATGTATGGAGGCGCAAGCACCCATATACCTCTTAAAGTCAACCAGGCAGGGGTTATCCCCGTCATTTTTGCCACCTCACTATTGATGCTACCCCAGACCCTAGGTCAATTTTGGAACAACAAAATTCTTGCTAAAATAGCCGGATTTTTTACAATGGGAACTTGGTCGGGATCTATTTTAGCATCCATTCTGATAATATTCTTCGCATATTTCTATACAGCGATTACCGTCAACCCGGTAGAGCTTGCGGACAATATGCGCAAGAACGGTGGGTTTATCCCCGGCATTCGCCCCGGACGCCCCACCTCTGACCATATCATGCGCATTATCAACAGGATTACCTTAGCAGGGGCATTGTTCCTGGCAGTCATTGTCGTCTTGCCCTATATTTTTGAGGGTCTCGTAGGGATGAATATCGGCATTGGCGGCACTTCTCTTTTGATTGTCATCGGCGTCGCCCTGGAAACCATGAAACAAATTGAAAGCCAGATGTTAATGCGCCACTACAAAGGCTTTATGTAGGAGGCGATGGTAATGCGTCTAGTCTTATTAGGCCCTCCGGGAGCCGGCAAAGGCACCCAGGCCCAATTTATCGCCCAGCACTTTAAAATCCCTCATATTTCCACTGGAGATATGCTCCGGGCTGCCCGGCAGCAGGGGACTCCCCTAGGCTTAGAAGCAACCCAATACATGGAAGCAGGGGACTTAGTGCCTGATTCAATTGTCATTGGCATCGTCGATGAAAGACTGGCTAAACCCGATTGCCTGCAGGGTTTCCTTTTAGACGGATACCCCCGGACGGTGGATCAGGCTGTTGCCTTGGAACACGCGGGGCTTACTGCCGTCATTAGCCTGGAAGTTCCCGAGACGGAGCTTATTAGCCGCTTGAGTGGCAGGAGGATCTGCCGGCAATGTGAAAAGGCCTGGCATCTTCTTTTCAACCCACCGCCTCAAGAGGGAGCATGCCAATGCGGTGGCCAGCTCTACCAACGCAGCGATGACAGTGAAGATACCGTTGGCGCTCGCCTAGAAGTCTATGGAGCTCAAACCAGTCCCCTTAAGGAATGGTACGCTCAGCGTAGCTTACTGTTGACTATTAACGGCAACCAGGAAATCGACAAAGTCTTTGCCGACATTTTAGCTGCCTTGGGAGAGTCGAAATGATTATTTTAAAATCCCCCCGGGAAATAGAACTGATGGCCAGGGCCGGTTACATTACCGCAGGAGCCCTTCAAGTGGTCAAAGAGGCAATCGCTCCGGGAATATCTACCGGGGAACTGGATAGATTAGTTGAAGAATTTTTCCAAAAACAGGGGGCAATCCCTGCCTTTAAAGGCTATATGGGATTCCCAGCCAGCATTTGTACTTCTCTGAACAACCAGGTCGTACATGGAATACCGTCAGATAAAGTAATTCTTCAACAAGGAGACATTCTCAGTGTCGACGTAGGCGCTATTGTTGACGGCTATGTCGGTGACGCAGCAATTACCTACCCCGTGGGAGAAATCTCTCCCATATCTTCCAAACTCATTGCCATAACCGAACGCTCCCTCATGGAGGGAATTCAGCGGGCGGTGGAGGGTAATCATCTGTCCGACATTTCATCAGCAATTCAGCAATGGGTGGAAGCCAACGGCTTTTCGGTGGTACGTGATTTAGTTGGCCATGGAATCGGCCAAAAAATGCATGAAGAACCCTCAATTCCTAACTACGGACGTCCCGGTTACGGCTCGCGGCTGCTGTCAGGAATGGTGCTTGCGATAGAACCTATGGTCAATGTAGGCAAGTACCATGTGAAAACCCTGGCAGATGAGTGGACTGTGGTGACCGCAGACGGGAAATTGTCAGCGCATTTCGAGCATACTGTGGCGATTACACCCCAGGGCCCTCGAATCCTGACAACTTTGGACTAGGAGGGGCTGAAATTGCAGCTACTACCGGGCAACATTGTTCGCTCCACTGCTGGTCGTGACAAGGATCATCTGTACGTGGTGGTGACCATTACTCCTAATCGGGTTATGGTGGCCGACGGGGTTAAGCGCTTAGTTTCCGCGCCTAAACCCAAGAACTGTTTGCATCTTCAGCTGGTTGACAAAGCAAAAGTTGCAACTACAGATGACGACATCAGGCGTATCCTTCAAAGCAGAGATCTTCTGGAAGAAAAAAAGGGGGGTATCTATAATGGCTAAACAGGATGTCTTAGAAGTAGAAGGCCGTGTGGTCGACGCCCTGCCCAACGCCACATTTAAAGTGGAATTGGAAAATGGCCACATTATCTTGGCTTATGTTCGCGGTAAACTCCGTATGAACTATATCAGAATTCTGCCCGGGGACCGGGTTACCTTAGAACTATCACCATACGACCTCACAAAAGGGCGAATAACTTACCGCCACAAATGACACAGCTTTTGCAAAGGAGGTAGAACTATGAAGGTCAGACCTTCAGTAAAGCCTATTTGTGAAAAATGCAAAATCATCCGTCGCAAAGGGACGGTAATGGTAATTTGCGAAAACCCCAAACACAAACAAAAACAGGGATAAACCAGGAGGTGTAACACGTTTGGCACGTATAGCCGGCGTTGATTTGCCCAGGGATAAACGTGTGGAAGCAGCCTTGACTTACATCTATGGCATTGGCCCCACACTGTCCAAAACAGTATTAGAAAAAAGCGGTGTTAACCCCGATACCAGGGTAAGAGACTTGACAGAAGATGAAATCGGCAAGCTCAGAGAAACTCTGGACAAGGAATTCCATGTCGAGGGAGACCTGCGTCGTGAAATTTCTCTTAACATGAAGCGGCTGATGGAAATCGGCAGCTACCGCGGCATTCGCCATCGGCGAGGTCTTCCAGTCCGTGGTCAGAATACCAAGAACAATGCTCGCACCCGCAAGGGCACGAAGCGCACTGTCGGTATTAGACGGAAAAAGTAACCGCGAAGGAGGGAAAGGAATTTGGCAAAAAAAACTACTCGGCCAAAGCGCAGAGAGCGTAAAAATATCGAGCGTGGCGTCGCCCATATTCAGTCCACCTTTAACAACACAGTCATCACCATTACCGATGTCAATGGCAATACAATTAGTTGGTCCACAGCTGGCGCCAACGGCTTTAAGGGCTCCCGCAAGAGCACGCCTTTTGCAGCCCAGACCGCCGCGGAGGCAGCTGCAAAAGCTGCTATGGAACACGGTATGCGCAGTGTGGAAGTAATGGTAAAAGGTCCGGGTTCCGGCAGGGAAGCCGCTGTCCGTTCTTTACAGGCTGCAGGCTTAGAAGTTACCACCATTATGGATGTTACCCCCTTCCCCCACAACGGATGCCGCCCACCGAAGCGGCGCCGGATGTAATATATTGGAGGTGTAAATTTTATGGCAAGATATACAGGACCAGTCTGTCGTTTATGCCGCCGGGAAGGGATGAAGCTCTTTCTCAAGGGAGAACGTTGCTATACTCCCAAATGCTCAGTTGACCGGCGCAACTATCCCCCGGGTCAGCATGGCCAAGCACGCCGTCGCAACCCCTCAGAATACGGCCTACAGCTCCGGGAAAAGCAAAAGGTTCGCCGCATCTATGGTATTGGTGAGAGGCCCTTTCGCAACTATTATGAGGAAGCAGCCAGCCGTAAAGGTGTTACTGGTGAAATTTTGTTGCAGCTCTTAGAATTAAGGCTGGACAATATTATATTCCGCTTGGGCTTTGCATCATCCAGGCCTGAAGCAAGGCAACTTGTGCGCCACGGTCATTTTGCCGTCAACGGCAAAAAGGTAGATATTCCCTCCTACCAATGCAAGGCTGGGGATGAAATCGTATTACGGCAGCGTAGTTCCAGTTCAGACAAGTTTAAAGACATTAGAGACTTAGCCGCCCAGCATACATCACCTGCATGGCTGGAGAAAAACGCCGAAACTCTAACCGCAAAGGTTCTCACCATGCCACGTCGGGAAGATATTGACGATATCCCCATTGCAGAACATCTGATCATCGAGCGTTATTCAAGATAGGCCCCTCGTTGACCAGCAGTGATAAAAGGGAGGGTATTATGTGTTAGAAATTGAAAAACCTCGCATCGAGTGCGTTAATTCTTCAGAGGACGGTACTTATGCCCAATTCACTATTGAGCCCCTGGAACGAGGGTTTGGAAATACTCTCGGCAACTCCTTGCGCAGGGTGTTGTTGTCTTCCCTGCCTGGCGCCGCTGTTACCAGCGTTAAGATTGATGGGGTACTCCATGAGTTCTCCACTATTCCCGGTGTCGTTGAGGATACCACTGAGATCATCCTCAATCTGAAAAAAATGCGGTTTAGGATGCATCAAAGTGATGAGGCGACCCTTAGACTTGAAGCAAGTACCGAAGGGGTCGTCACCGGTGCAGATATCATCGCAGCCGATGCGGATATAGAAGTTCTCAATCCGGAGCAGGTAATTGCCAATCTCGACGAGAAAGGCAAGTTAACGGCAGAGATTACAGTTGTTTCGGGCCGTGGTTATACCCCGGCAGAACAAAACAAAACCGAGGATCAGCCTATCGGCGTCATCCCTGTGGATTCAAACTTCTCACCGGTGCAAAGGGTCAACTTCCAGATTGAAGACACTCGGGTAGGCCAGGTGACCGACTATGACAAGCTCACCCTAGAGGTATGGACTGACGGCAGTACTACTCCTGATGAGGCCATCAGCTTATCCGCAAAAGTCCTTATCGAGCATCTCGACCTCTTCAAAAACCTCAGCAAAAAGTCTGAGGATATCGAAGTAATGGTGGAGAAAGAAGAGGATGACAAGGACAAGACCTTGGAAATGCCCATCGAGGACTTGCCTCTTTCCGTCCGCTCCTATAACTGCCTCAAGCGGGCAGGGATTAACTATGTTCACGAGCTCACCCTAAAGACTGAAAACGAAATGGTCAAGGTCCGCAACCTAGGCAAAAAATCTCTGGAGGAAGTCCAGCAGACCCTTGCCTCCCTTGGCTTAAGTTTACGTGAAGAAGAAGAATAAGGAGGGGAGTCATATGGCACTTTCCAAATTCGGCCGTCCCACCAACCAGCGTAGAGCACTATTGCGTGGTCTGGCTACGGCGGTCATAAAGAACGAAAGAATTACCACCACTGAAACCAAGGCCAAAGCTATTAGGCCTATTGTTGAAAAGATGATATCCCTGGGCAAGGAGGGGGACCTTCATGCCCGTCGCCAGGCTTTGAGCTACTTGCTGGAAGAGGATGTCGTAACTAAGTTGTTCACTGAAATTGCCCCCCGCTATACAGACCGGAACGGTGGCTACACTAGAATATATAAAGCCTCCTCCCGGCGTGGGGACGGAGCTCCTCAGGCAATTTTAGAATTAGTATAATCAGCCGAGGACAGGTATACAGTTGGGGACATACAAGTCGCTGACTGTTTATCCTGTCTTTTTTTAGGGGAGGGATGGGCAGTGATCCAGCTGCAAGATGTCAGCTATTCGTATCAACCAGAAGAAGAACAAGTACTCCCGGCCGTCAGCGACATCAGTCTGACCATCGAAGAAGGTGAATTCCTGGCGGTAATAGGCCATAATGGTTCAGGTAAATCTACCCTGGCCAAACTTTTAAACGGCCTCCTTCTCCCGGATAAAGGCGTGGTCTCTGTTGACTTAATTAGCACATCTGACCAGGAAAAATACTGGCAAATCCGCCAGCAGGTCGGTATGGTCTTTCAAAACCCTGACAACCAATTAATCGCCACCATTGTCGAGGAAGATGTGGCCTTCGGCCCCGAAAATTTAGGTATCCCCTCGGAGGAAATTGTCACCAGAGTTGAAGAGTCCCTGTCCCAGGTGGCCATGTTGGAATACAGGCATCATGCCCCCCACCTTTTGTCCGGAGGACAGAAACAGCGGATTGCCATCGCCGGCATTCTAGCTATGCATCCAAAGTATCTTGTTCTGGATGAGCCCACTGCAATGTTAGACCCTCAAGGCCGCCGGGAAGTCATGGCTACAGTAACCCGACTCAATAGAGAAGAGGGGATGACTGTTGTCTGGATTACCCACCACATGGAGGAGGCTGTAAGGGCCCACCGGGTCATGGTCATGGACCATGGCCGTCTGGCCATTCAGGGCACCCCCCGAGAAGTGTTTAAGCAAACGGAGCTTTTGCAGCTTTTGCACTTGGACGTGCCTGTCATCACTCGCCTGGGGCAACTCCTTGCCCAGGACGGATTTAACTTGCCTCCTGACGTGCTGACGGTAGAAGAGATGGTGAACCTCCTATGTCCATAATCGCCACCAATTTGACCCATGTCTACTCCCCTAGCACGCCTTGGACTACCAAAGCCCTTGACCAAGTAAACCTAGAGATTAAGGATGGAGAGGTCATTGGCCTCATCGGTCACACTGGCTCGGGAAAATCTACATTGGTTCAGCACTTTAACGGTCTCTTAAAACCCACCTCCGGCACCATCCGGGTCCAGGGTGTTGAGGTCGTAAAGGGTGTCAATCTCCGCCCCTTGCGGCGGAAGGTAGGTTTGGTCTTTCAGTATCCAGAGCATCAGCTCTTTGAAGAGACTGTGGCCATCGATGTTGCCTTCGGCCTGAAAAATACAGGCTTATCCAAAGAAGAAACCAAGCAGCGAGTTGAGAAGGCCCTTTTGGCAGTAGGCATCGAATACGAGACATATATGGACCGCTCTCCATTTGAGCTTAGCGGCGGTCAGATGCGCCGAGTGGCCATTGCCGGCGTCTTAGCCATGGAACCAGAAGTCCTTATTCTTGATGAGCCTACCGCTGGTCTGGATCCTCAGACTCGAAAAGATCTCTTAGAACATCTCCGCCGTGTGCAGAAAGAGCGGGGTATTACCCTTATTATTGTCTCCCACAGCATGGATGACATCGCCGCCATGGTCAATCGCATTATCGTAATGGATAAGGGGAAGATTTATGCCCAAGGTTCTCCCAGCGAGATTTTCAGCCACGGAGAAGAACTGCGCCAAATCGGCCTAGATGTTCCTCCCCTTACACAGCTCCTCCTAGCCCTTAGGGCCAGGGGACTGGATCTCCCTGCCGACATTCTCAATCTGGAGAGTGCAAGGGCCGTTATTGGCCGTTGGCTTAAAGGGGGTAAGGACAATGTTTAAAGGTGCTGCTATAGGCCAGTACTATCCTGGGGATTCCTTCTTCCATCGCCTTGAGCCACGAATTAAAATCGGCCTTATTACGATTTATGTTGTTTCCTTATTCCTTTTCAACACTTTCTGGGGTTACCTGGCCATGTCTATGTTTACCCTGGCAGTAATTATAACTTCAAAACTCCCCTATAAGGTATTACTTAGGGGACTTAAACCCTTATACTTCATTTTGGCCTTCACCCTTGTGCTCCATGTTTTCCTTACCAAGGGAGGCACAATCCTCTTTCAATGGAAAAAGATCTCCATTGAATCCCAAGGAGTTATTTCTGGCGTGATGATGGCCTGGCGCCTGATTATACTGGTAATGACCTCCTCCCTGCTCACCCTTACTACTTCTCCTATTGCCCTTACCGACGCAATTGAGGGGCTTTTGAGCCCTCTCAAACCAATTGGCGTGCCAGCTCACGAGCTGGCCATGATGATGACAATTGCCCTTCGCTTTATTCCCACCCTCTTGGAAGAAGCGGAAAAGATCATGAAGGCTCAGATGGCTAGGGGAGCAGACTTCGAAAGTGGCAACCTTATCCAACGTGCAAAATCCATGATTCCACTCTTAGTGCCTTTATTCATCAGTTCCTTTCGCCGGGCAGACGACCTGGCCCTAGCAATGGAAGCCAGATGTTATCGGGGAGGCAAGGGAAGGACACGGATGAAGGTCCACAAAATCACCGGCAAGGACTGGGTCACCCTAGTGGCATTTGCCGGAGTGGTGGCGGTATTGCTATGGCTGAAAATATAATAAGCAAGGTCGCCTTGACCATTGAGTACGATGGCACTGCCTATGCCGGTTGGCAGTACCAAGAGAACGCCGATACTATCCAACGGCAACTTGAAGGGGCCTGCCAAAGCCTTTTTGGCGACACTGTCTCACTTCGAGGGGCAAGTCGCACCGATGCTGGTGTCCATGCCCGGGGGCAAGTTGCAGCTTTCAATTTGCCACGGCCCTTTTCCCTAGATAAACTCCCCTCTGCCCTCAATTGGCACCTGCCTGGGGATATTAAGGTGTCAAAGGCCTACCTGGTTCCCAGCGACTTTAATCCTGTTAGCTGGGCCACAGGCAAGATCTATAGTTACTATATCTTTCAGCGCCGACAAGCAACTGCTCTTGCCGGCAAATACTGCTGGCATATTTCCCGGGAATTAGACATTGCAGCTATGAACAAGGCCGCCAGCTACTGCATCGGCACCCAGGACTTTATGAGTTTTCAAGCAGCGGGTTCATCTGTTGTCGGTACAGTACGTACGCTGCGCCATTTATTCTGTCGGAAGCAAGGAGATTGGCTGGTCATTACCTGCATTGGCGACGGGTTTTTATACAATATGGTCAGGATCCTGGCGGGAACCCTAGTAGATTTTGGCCTGGGAAAATATCCCCCAGAAAATATGCAGTCCATTGTTGCCGCTGGGGACCGGCAAGCCGCAGGTCCCACAGCCCCTGCAAATGGATTGTTTCTTCAGAGGGTTCTTTACCGCCCGTCCCTTGACAGATACCCCCAGCTGTAATAGAATGGTTCAGGATAATGTTAATCCGAGCCCCGGATATAACAGGATCTTTACAAGGAGGAAATAATTACATGCGTTCCACTTATATGGCCAAAACTGCTGAGATTGAGCGTAAGTGGCTACTTATTGATGCCCAGGGTAAAACTCTTGGACGTCTAGCTAGTGAAGTCGCTACTCTTTTGCGGGGGAAACACAAGCCCATCTATACTCCCAACGTAGATACAGGGGACCACGTAGTAATAGTTAACGCAGACAAGGTGGTTGTCACCGGCAACAAGGCCCAAGACAAAATGTACTATAGTTACTCGGGCTATCCCGGCGGCCTCAGGGCTGTCAACTTTGCCACCTTAATGGAGAAAAGGCCTGATCAAGCCGTTTACCTTGCTGTAAAGGGCATGCTCCCCCATAATAAGCTGGGTAGGGCCATGCTCAAAAAGCTCCGGGTCTACGCAGGTCCCGAGCACGAACAAACTGCCCAACAGCCCGAAAAATGGGAACTCAGAGGTTAAGGAAAGGGGGAAGCAATAATGGCTAAACTGCAGTACTACGGAACAGGCCGCAGAAAAGAAGCAATTGCCAGAGTTCGCTTGGTTCCAGGCGATGGCAAGATTGTAATCAATAAGCGGGACATCGATCAATACTTTGGCGGTCTTGAGGTCCTTAAACTCATCGTTGCCCAGCCCTTAGTAGCCACACAGACCAATGGCAGATTTGATGTCCTGGTCAATGTCCATGGCGGCGGCATCAGCGGTCAAGCGGGTGCAATTCGCCACGGCGTAGCTCGTGCCCTACTGAAAGTCGACGGCGAACTTCGCCCCATCCTGAAAAAAGCCGGCTACCTTACCCGGGATCCCAGGATGAAAGAGCGGAAAAAATACGGTCTCAAAGCCGCACGTCGGGCCCCACAATTCTCAAAACGTTAAGACCAGAACACCTGCACTTTGCAGGTGTTTTTTTGTTACAGCGTACCATCCCCGGTGTCCTGCCTGGGGCATATACTAATAGGGCCGGGAGGTGGCAGTGAATGGAAGGTGAATTTACTGTAGGAGTGCTGATTAGCCCAATCCGGATAAGGCGCTTGCGGGAAAATGATATCCCTAGGTCTTTATTGCTATTGCTGGCTGCCAGCAAAATTGCTGGAGTAAGATTATTATTCTTTGCCATAGAAGATGTCGACTTAAGCACCCGGACGGTACAAGGATGGTCTTTTCTTAATGACGCTTGGGTACGGCGTATTTCTCCATACCCTAAAGCAATCTATCTACGCAGTAGCTACTCTCGTCGCAACAACAGACTGCGGGAAAATTTCTTTCTGCAGTTGGAAAGGCAAGGAACTGTTTTCATCAATTATCCCCTGCGAATGGACAAATGGGAGATGTACAAATGCCTGGCATCCAATTCCGATCTGGAGAAATTTGTACCTCCCACCTGGCCCATTCGCAGTTCTGAGGAAATCAAATCTCTTCTTGAGCTACACCAGGTCCTATATATAAAGGCCTGCCTCGGCGGCCGCGGAAAATTGGTGATGCGAGTAGAAAAGTTGAACACAGGGGAGTATTACTTCACCAGGTACGACAGGGGTTTAAAGTCCGGGAGATTGCATTGGAATGCCCTGGTGCAAGAAATAACAGGTTTTTTTAATCAAAGTAAAGTTATTGTCCAAAAGGAAATCTCCCTTATCCAAGTGGGAGGGTGCAATGTAGATTTTAGAGCGGAGTTATATCGGAATCGGGAAAAGTTGCCTAAAATATGTGGAATTCCAGTGCGAATTGGGCAGCCTGGTTCCCCGATTACTACTCATTCCCTCAGCATGTCCCTGGAGGATTTTTGTACCCAATATCCCCTTGTGAAATATGATGAATTTTTTAAAAGGGCAGAGGACTTTTTAACTAAAACCTACATGGCCCTAGAAAATTGTTTTGGTGAAAGTGGTGAAATGGGAATTGACTTTGGCCTGGATATAAGTGGAAGGCTGTGGTTTATTGAGGTAAACTCCCACTCTGCAAAGGTTTCCTTGTATAATAGCTATAGCGATGAGGTCTTAATTCAGTCCTATCAGGGGATGCTGGCCTATGCCAGGGAACGAGTCAATATCTTGCTTCTTAAAACTTAAAGCATACTTTATACTCTTTGGGTATACCCATTAGTAAAAAACTGATAAAATAGACACAGAGTATTTCGCACCAACAATAAGGGAGTGTATGCCCATGATTGAAATCATGGAACTAAGCAAGAACTTTAAGAAGATCCTTGCTGTTGACGCCATTAACTTTCATGTAGCCAAGGGAGAGATTGTCGGCTTGGTGGGAGAGAATGGCGCCGGTAAAACCACCACCCTGCGCATGCTGGCGACGATGTTAAAACCTAGTAGCGGCACCGCAACCGTTGCGGGGTATGATATCGTCAGCCAGTCAAGCCAAGTCCGCGGAGAAATCGGCATCCTCTTCGGTGGCGAGGTAGGCCTTTATGATCGGCTCACCGGCAGGGAGAACATAGGGTATTTTGCTGCCCTCAACGGCATGACCAGTGCCGAAACCGCTGCCAGTATAGACGAACTCATTGGGCTATTGGATATGGAGGAATATATAGACCGCCGTGTTGGAAAATTCTCCCGGGGCATGAAACAAAAAGTCGCCATTGCCCGCTCCATTGTGCACCAGCCCTCTGTCATGTTCTTTGACGAACCCACTGCAGGCTTGGACGTTTCCGCTACCAGAATTGTTCAGGACTTTATCCTTCATTGTAAACAGGAAGAAAAGGCCATTATTTTTTCCAGCCATAGTATGTCTGAGGTGGAGAAGCTTTGTGACCGCCTAGTGATAATACACAAGGGTGAAATTATTGAAGATGGAACAGTGTCACAGTTAAAAGCTAAATTCGGCAATGACAATCTAGAAGATGTCTTTGTGCAGATGGTAGGTGATTCTAATGGGAACTAAAGTAATAAAGCTGGTATTCCTCAAGGAGCTTAAAGATATCTTTAGGGACAGAAAGACCATCCTTATGAGCCTTGTAATCCCCTTGGTAATTTTCCCGTTGCTCTTTTACTTTATGGGGAGCAGCATGGATCGGTCCGCTAAACAAGTGGAGGATAACTTAACTGTCACCATCGTCGATAGTGGCAACAGCTCCCTTAGTCAGTATTTTGGGGGAGTGGAGGAAGTGAAACTGGTTGAGTCCTCTGATATTAGAGCAGACATAAGAACAGGTAGGATCCTTGCCGCCATAGAGATTCCTGACACCTTTGACGAAGACATCCTAGCTGAAATACCAACTAACCTGGTCATCCACTACGATAACGCCAGCCAGTCTTCTCAGATGGCCTACACCGTCCTTAGCAGCATGATTGAGGGTTACTCGAAGACCGTTGTGGCCCAACGTTTACTTGCCAGGGACATCAGTGACGATATCCTTACTCCGGTGGTAATAGATTCCCGGACTACAGTAGCTGAAGAGGAAGGCTTTGGCAAATTAATGCTTTCGATGCTCCTTCCCTTGATGCTAGTAATCTTCAGTATTTCAGGGCCCATGGGTGTAGCTGTCGACTTGGGTGCTGGCGAGAAAGAAAGAGGGACATTAGAACCCTTGCTGACCACCCAAACTGGGCGGCTCTCCCTGCTTTGGGGAAAGTTCTTTGCCATTACCGTCATGGGCTTGTTAAGCACCATCTCTTCACTTATAGGGCTCCTCATTTCCATGAGACAATCAGGGGGCTTGTTTCAAGGGTCTGCAGTGACTCTTGAACCCGTCACCATAGTGCTAATTGGTTTGGTGACCTTGCTGCTGACAATGTTCTTTGGCGCATTGGAACTGTCTATAAGCATTTACGCCCGTTCCTTCAAAGAAGCCCAGACATATATCTCTCCTTTGATGTTGGTCTCCTTTATACCCACCTATGCAACCTACCTTATAGACGCAAAAAATATTGATACTTATTTTTTCCACATCCCCCTAGCCAACATCACTTGTCTTCTCAAGGAATTCTTGGCGGGAATTTATGATTTGTCTCACATTGCCATTACCTTTTCCTGGATCATCATCTACATTATCGCCGCGGTCCTCTTTGCCCGCTACATGTTTAGCAAAGAAGAGGTTATCTTCCGGACATAATAAGTTTTGTAAAGGCCGCCCAGGAGGCGGCCTTTGTAATAGGGCAGAGATTCCCGGAATCCCTGGCAAACACAGGACATATACTAGGTTAAGGGGGGCTGCCCATGACTAATGAACGCTTACGGAAGACTATATATACCAAATTGGCTGCTGCCTTGGCTCTGGCCTTGATGTTGGCCATCGTTTCCGTTTTCGATCGTGGGTCCATGCCCATTACTGGGATGCCGGGGGGAACCTTGGCACCGGGGGTAGTAATTGACCCGGGCCATGGGGGATATGACGGCGGTGCCCAATGGGGGGACGTTCTTGAAAAAGACATCAACTTGGAGATTTCCTTACATCTTCGGGAAATACTCCTTGCGGGTGGGTACCGGGTAGCAATGACCCGGTATCGGGATTACAGTTTAGTTGAACAGGCCAGGACAAAGAAGCGGGAAGATATGATCAGGCGCCTGGCAATTATAGAAAACAAAGCTCCCGACCTACTCATTGTAGTTCACTGCAATTCAATGGCCTCCACCCGCTGGTCAGGGGGGCAGATTTTCAGCCAACATGAATCGGAAAAAGGTCTGGAGCTTGCCAAGGCTATCCAGGACTATTTTCGGGAGTTCTCGGCAACAACTCGTTTTGCTAGTACTCTAGACCATTTCTTATTGCGGGAAAGCAATATAACCGGGTGCTTGGTGGAAGCCGGATTCATCTCAAATGCCAAGGACAGAGAACTCCTTCAACAATCAAATTATCAGCGAAAAATTGCATCAGCAGTTTGGCTGGGAATGGAGAAGTATCGTCATCAGCAAAGACAGATAGAGCCCTAAGGCCCTATCTTTTTTTTTACGCTTGTGCAGGAAATTTTGCACCTAATGGCCAATATATAAGGAGAAGGATTGGGAGGAGATTGAGATGATGAACTTGGCTAGACTTGCTTCCGGTATGCCGGCTATTATCATACTTGACGACAAGGATATTGTCTGTCATGTCGGCAATAACCTGGAGGAGGTTATTGGGAAAAAAGAAATTATCTTAGGAAAGCCCCTGCCTGAAGAGCTCTTGGGTTGGCGTCAGGAGAACCCTTGGGAGACAGAATTAAATGGACGTAGCGTCAGTCTTGTCTCTGAAGCTTGGACAGACTATACCCTCTTGCTGATTAGCGATAGCCAGGGTGCCTATTCTGGTGCCGCCACCATTCTCAACTCTATTGACGAAGGTATTCATGTAGTCAACAAGGATGGTCAGACAGTCTTTTATAACCCCACCATGGCTAAGATGGAGGGGATGGACTACAATCAGGTAATTAACTCCGATGTCCTGGCCCTCTTCCCTTCCCTGACCCCAGAGACCAGCACTATTCTCCGAGCCCTGCGCACTAGGGAGCCGGTTTATGACCAAGTGCAGACCTATTATAATAACAAGGGCCAGCGCATCACTTCTTTAAACAGCACCATTCCTTTGTGGAACGGTAGGGACTTCATCGGCGTGCTGGAAGTGGCCAAGGATGTTACCCGCATGGAGGATTTGGCCCTGAAAGTAGTGGATTTGCAGCAGCGTCTGTACAAGCGCCATAAGGGCATGGAGGAGCAGGCTAAACTGTATAATTTCAACGACATTGTCGGCAATAGCCCTGCCCTGCGCCTTCCCTTAGAAATTGCCCGCCGGGCCGCAAGAACAACTTCACCGGTGCTGATTTACGGCGAAACGGGCACCGGCAAGGAATTGGTTGCCCAAAGTATTCATCAGTTAAGTGATCGGGAAGACAAGCCATTTATCGCTCAAAACTGTGCAGCTCTACCCGGCACATTACTAGAAGGGATACTTTTTGGCACAGTAAAGGGCAGCTTTACTGGTGCCATCGACCGCCCCGGCCTCATTGAACAAGCTGCTGGGGGCACTTTGCTTTTGGACGAAATAAACTCCATGGATATCGACCTTCAGGCCAAACTTCTGCGGGTATTACAGGAACATCGGGTGCGCCGGGTGGGAGGTCTAAAGGAAATCACAGTCGATGTCCGCATCATTGCCACCACCAACACCCAACCAAAGGTGGCTGTAAGCCAGGGCAGCATTCGCCAAGATTTGTATTATCGCTTGGCGGTGGTCAACATAAATTTGCCTCCGCTAAGCCAGCGCCGGGAGGATATTCCCTTGCTCTGCAGGCACTTTGTCGATAAGTACAACCGCAAATTTGAATTGGCTATTCAAGGGGTAGCTCCTGAAAGTATGGAAATCTTTTATGCCCATCTTTGGCCGGGAAATGTCAGGGAGCTGGAGCATGTCATTGAGGGGGCCATGAATATTATTGGGGAAGAAGAATACTACATCGACATCCGCCATTTGCCGCCAAACATGGTTCCCCAACCGCCCATGGACCGCAACCTGACTGAACTAGATAACTGCACCCTTCCAGAAGCTGTTGACCTGGTAGAGCGTGGGATGATTAAGCGGGCCATGGGCCAAACAGCGGGGAATATTACCCGGGCCGCTAGGCTGCTGGGCATTACCCGCCAATCCCTGCAATACAAACTCAGTAAGATCAAAGATTAAAAGGCAGTCCTCCGGGACTGCCGTATTCTGGCATCACTATTGTCAACCTCGGAAATTCTTTTACTCCCTTTAGATTACTGAATAATGTCAATGCTCATGAGACCTGAACCCATAGCCAGCCTTCGCAAGGGAGGCCAATACATGGCAGGGCTCTTAGCTCGTTTCCCTAAGATATTAAATTTCAAACTTTTAGATAGACATCGATATCGTCCAAAGGCCCCTTCATGGCCTTGCTCCAGAGCCTGGGAAAGGACAAGAGCACTGCGAAAGGCGTAGCTGATGCCCTCAGCTGAGCTGGGGCTTATCCAGCCCGCTGCTTCGCCAATGAGGACAACCTGATTCTCTCCCCCATATAGTGTGCCATGACCCATGGGTCGCAGTAGGGAGGTTCCCTGACGGCGTACACTGCAACCTAAATCAAAGCCATGGTTCCCGAGTTTTTTCAGCAACAGTTCAAATCGAGAAAGGACATTTGGGCCTGCAGGGATGGCTGCTCCAACCAACAGCTTGTCGTCCTTGGGAATCATCCAGGAATAAAAATCGGTGATTGCCGGATCAAATACCGCTGTATAATATGGCAAAGCCTTGCTAACTGCAAAGGATTGCTGCACTGCAACATATAATCCAGCGGAGGGACTGTGACCTAGTTTTCGGCGCACCCCCGACTGAGCACCGTCAGCTCCCACTAATATTCGACCAGTAGCATTCTTCTCCTTTCCCTGCCAGAGGAAGCTAACCTCAACACCTTTCTCATCCCTACGAAAGTCTAAAAACTGTGCCCCCCACCTCCCCTCAACTCCTGGTGGAAGAAGAGAAATGAGCCAGCGGTCAAAGGACTCACGTTTGACGTTAATATAATTCCGAGGGTAAAAGCGCTCTTGCCCAGTTGCCAAGTCGATGGCTCGAACGGCAAAGAGTTGGGGGCTGGCCAAGACCGCCTTGGGCAATCCCAAACCGAAACGAGCCAACATTACTTGGGCATCAGGGGCCAGCAAGCCGCCACAACATTTTTCCAGGCTTCCAGGGGTAGCTACCAGATCCCGTTGGTCCAAGATCAAAACCTTCATCCTATCCCCTAGCAACCTGGCCAGGGTAGCTCCAGCTGGACCGCCGCCGACAATAATTACATCATACATAATCATACCTCCGGTTACTTTCTCTCCACAAAGATATATTCGCTTTTCCCAGTCGAAACTCCTATTACAAACAAATTAAAGCCCTCACCCCTTTTTTTTACAGAGTATCGACGAATATATTATTAAAGAAGAAAGGAGGGAAGAAATGAAAAAACAAATAGCTATATTTTTAGCCCTGACCATGGTTATTGCTATGCTCCCGATGGGGTTCGCTGCGGCAACAGAGGAGATTCCAGATGAGCCTGTTATAACAGAGCCTGAACCTGTGGTAGAACCAGATCCTGTGGTGGAGCCAGATCCTGTGGTGGAGCCAGATCCTGAGGTAGAACCAGATCCTGTGGTAGAGCCTGACCCTGAAGCGGATCCTGGACTCCTGCCCAGCTCCCCATTCTACTTTCTCAAACGCTTCGTAGAGAATATCCGGGTCTGGTTTACATTTAACGCCGAAAGGAAGACTGCTCTTCTTGGCGAATTAGTAAATACCCGTGCTCTCGAACTGGAAGCCCTGGAAGAGAAATTTTCCGAAACAGAACTAACCGAAGCTCAGCAGCAGATTCTCCAGAAGGCCAGTGAAGATTTGGAGACAGCTGCAGAAGGTCTATTTAAAACCCTGCTAGGGGACGGCGAAAATCTTGAAGACATGGAGCTTACTGAGGAGGGTCTCACCCAGCTAGAAACAGCCTTGGTCAATCTAGGCTTAGCCTTGGACAACATAATCGAAGCCGAAGATCCTGAGGATCCCGAAGTTCCAGAAGACCCTGTGGATCCCCTAGATCCAGAAGATCCAGAGGACCCCGAGGATGATGACGATGATGAGTGTCCTGACAACTTAAGCAAATGGGAAAAGTATGAGTGGAGGATTCATCATCTAGAAGAAATCAGGGATAGAAACCCTGAATCCTGTCACGATGGCTTAAACCGCGCCATCGAAAATGCCCGTCGGCAGCAGCGTCGCTGGGCGGAAAAGAATGGTTACCCTCTGCCAGAAGAAGATGAAGAAGACATTGCACCAATAGAAGATGTTGAAGATGCTGAAGTAGATGAAGAACTAGTTGAGAAAAAGAATAAGAAAAATGGCAAAGGCAACAATGGCAACAAGAATAAAGACAAAAATAAGAACAAGAATAAAAACAAGCCAAACAAAGGCAATTAGGTTTTCCGGTTCCTCCCTCCCTGTGGGTATTATCCTCAGGGAGTTTTATTATATGCAAAAAAACTGGCGCTTCGGGCGCCAGTTTTTTTGCGAAAGCTTAGTCCCTTGGAACACTTTACTCGATGGCTTCTATGGTACGATTTTTGCATTAGAATAAGGGGAAACCTAAAATATGAAAAAAGGCAAAGGAGTGTTGGTTGTGACTGTAAAGGTAATTCATTGGGGCCTTGGCGCCATGGGTGGCGGCATGGCAAAATTGCTGGACACCAAGACTGGAGTAGAGAGTATTGCTGCAATAGATGCAGACCCTAATAAAAAAGGCAAGACCTTGGCCCAGCTCCTGGATGTTAAAAGCCAGGCTATCATTAATGACGATGCTGCAGAGGTGTTAAAAACTGATGCCCATGTGGTTATCATTGCCACTGGCTCCTTTACCCGGGAAGTCTTTCCCCAAATTGAACAGGCAGTTAAGGCTAAGAAAAACGTCATCTGCATTGCTGAGGAGATGTCCTTCCCACGGCAGCAGGAGCCCGAACTGGGCGAAAAGATCCATAAGCTAGCCCTTGAGAACAATGTCACTGTCTTAGGCACTGGAATTAACCCCGGCTTCGTCCTAGACCTACTGATAGTGGCCATGACAGGGGTTTGCTACGACATTAAGGAAATCAAAGCTTCTCGTATCAATGACCTCTCTCCCTTTGGTCCCACTGTTATGAAGACCCAAGGAGTGGGAACTACTTTGGAAGCATTTAACGCCGGAGTTGAAGCCGGTACCATTGTGGGCCATGTGGGTTTCCCCGAATCTATGGCCATGATTTCTTCCGCCCTTGGCTGGGAATTGGATGAAATTCGCCAGACCAAAGAACCTATTATAGCCAAGAAATATAGAGAAACTCCCCATGTCAAGGTTGAGCCTGGCATGGTGGCCGGTTGTCGCCATATCGCCTATGGCATTAAAGACGGCAAGACTTTGATTACTTTGATTCATCCCCAGCAAGTTCGTCCGGAGAATGAGGGAGTGGAGACCGGCGACTTTATCGAAATTATTGGTGAACCAGGCATCCACTTAGCTATTCAGCCGGAGATTCCTGGCGGCATTGGCACCATTGCCATTGCAGTTAACTCAATTCCCAATGTTATCAATGCCGAACCCGGCTTAGTTAACATGACTCAGCTCCCTGTTCCACCAGCACTGTTGGCAGACGTCCGTTCATTAATCAAAAAATAGGAGGGATTTATGTGATTGACAAAGCGGTGCCAAAGGGCACTTGGGTTCAAATCCACCAACAAATTCTGTCTCCTGATCAACGAGCTCCTCAGGTACCCGCAGATACTGCCAAGGTTCCCCTGGTTATGGTTACCAAAGGATTTCTAGAAAAAGACGGCAGCAGGAATGAAAATGTTGCAGTAAAGACACTGTGTGGCCGCGTTGTTGAAGGTAAGTTAATCAATGTTCTACCTCGTTTCTCCCATGACTTTGGCAATGCTGTTCCCGAACTCTTGGCCATCGGGCCACGGGTCCGTGCTTTGCTAGAAGGAGGAGAGTAGAAATGAAAGATAATAGCTATCAGGCAGTAATGGCCCGCAGCAATGAGATAATGAAAAAAGCCATCGGCATGGATTACAGTCAATTTGAACGTGGGCAGCTGGCCTTTGATTACCAAGCAATGATGACCGAAGCCGGATACAGTCTGGAAGAAGTCATCGCCGTCCAAAGGGAGACTGGAGTGGGAAACACCCCTCTTTATGAGCTGAAGAATATTACAAAGCTTGCCCGTATTAACGCTCCCAAGGGAAAAGGCGCCCGCATCTTCCTTAAGGACGAAGCTTCAAACCCCTCTGGCAGCTTTAAAGCCCGCCGGGCTGCCTTGGCGGTCTACCATGCAGCCAAGAACGGCTACAAAGGTGTCGTCGCCGCCACCAGCGGCAACTATGGCGCTGCAGTGGCCTCCCAAGCTGCCATCCGCGGCCTCAAGAGCATAATTGTCCAGGAGGCCTTTGACAGCAAGGGAATCTACCAGCCCGAAATCGAAGAAAAGGGTCGGGCCTGCGAAGCCTATGGTTCCGAAGTGCTGCAACTCTCCGTTGGCCCCGAACTGTTTTACGTCTTCCTTCGGGTCCTTGAGGATACTGGATTCTTTAACGCATCTCTTTACACTCCCTACGCCATTGCCGGGGTAGAGACCCTGGGTTGGGAAATTGTCCAACAGCTTCAGGACCAATACTCTCTAAAACCCGACATGGTTGTAGTCACTAATGCCGGCGGTGGTAACCTTACCGGCACCGCCAGGGGCCTACGTAAAGCCGGTTCCGACGCATTGGTAGTGGGTGCCAGTGTTGACCTTAAGGGCCTCCACATGGCCAGCGACCAAGACTTTAACCGAAAATCATTTACCACCGGTCATACCGGTTTTGGCGTTCCCTTTACCACATGGCCTGACAGGGCTGATGTTCCCAGAAACGCCGCCCGCCCCCTGCGCTATTTAGACAGATACGTCACCATTACCCAGGGTGAAGCTTTCTATGTCACCGAGCTGTTGGCTCAGCTTGAGGGTCTTGAGCGGGGTCCTGCCGGCAATGTCTCCTTAGCAGCTGCCGTGGCCCTGGCCCGGGAGTTGGATGAGGACCAGATCCTGGTTGTCCAGGAAACGGAATACACTGGTGCAGGTAAACATGTCAACGCTCAACTAAGTTTTGCTCGCAAAAATGGCATTGAGATCTCCGTTGGCAACCCAGCTGACAGTGTCCCCGGCCAGTCCATTATTTTGCCGGAACATCCCAGCCAGATTCAAGCAGTGGATATGGACATGGATGATTTACGCCGTTCCTACCTGAAACATGCCCTGGGGATTTTAAATGGCGCAAAACCACAGCCTGAAGATATCAGCTTCCTGGCAGAGGACTGTCGCGTCACCCCTGAATTTATCGAATCTTTTGCCCAAGGAGTGAAATAATGGAAAGAAAAGATGACTTTAAAGACCGTCGCAAGCACCTGGACGGACTCAGCGATGAGCAGCTTAACAAACGCTTCTGGGACTTACTGGACCAGGTGGTAGACCCCTTGGCAGATTTGGCCATGACCCATACTTCACCGGCTATTGAACGCTCAGTCTTATTGAGAATGGGCTTTAGCAGCCTGGAGGCCAAGTCAATCGTGGAGAAATGCCAGCAGTTTGGCCTTCTGGGCAAAGGTGTCGGCAATGTCGTCCTCAAGGCTTCTGCTATTTCCGGGCGTCCCTATCGGGAAGCCGGTCTGGAATTGGCCCAAGGCAATCTTTGGTCCCAAGTCGAAGCAGAGTTGGCGGGAGGTGCAAAATAATGGACGTAAATAAAAAGCTCAATATACCCGAACTGCTAAAGGATTTGGAAAGCTATCGCCCCCGCCGCAAAGGCTGGACCTGGAGGAAGTCCCTGCCCCGGGATACCCAGTTAGGGCCCTTTAAGTTCAAGCAAATTTCCAAGTCCCTAAAAAATTATGTGCCTCTGCCGGCGGCCAAGTATTTTGGCAATATCGACCCCCAACCGGAATGCATTATCACCACCGAAATCGCCTCCGGGCGTTTTGAAGACGATATCCGCCGGATGCGCATGGCCGCCTGGCATGGCGCAGACCACATTATGGTCATTCGCACCGCCGGTCAAAGCCATTATGACGGCTTGATTGAAGGTTCCCCAGAGGGAATCGGTGGCGTGCCCATCACCCGTAAACAGCTACGTGCCTCGCGCAAGGCCCTAGACATAATTGAAGACGAAGTTGGCCGTCCAATTAACTTCCACTCATACGTCAGCGGCGTTGCCGGCCCCGACATTGCCGTGCTCTTCGCTGAAGAAGGAGTGAACGGTGCTCATCAGGACCCCCAATACAACGTCCTTTATCGCAATGTCAACATGATCCGTTCCTTTGTGGATGCCGCAGAAGCCAAGAAACTGATGGCCAGCGTCGACATGCTGCAAATTGACGGTGCCCATAATGCCAACGCCACTGCCCGGGAAGCATGGCTAGTAATGCCGGAACTCTTGGTTCAGCACGGCATTAACTGTGCCTTCTCCCTAAAGGCCGGCATGAAAAAGGAATATATCAGCCTGTCTACCGTTCCCCCAACTGCTACGCCTGCGCCGGAGTTGTACTTGGACCTCCCCTATGCCGTCGCTTTACGGGAACTGTTCCAGGGTTACAAGATGCGGGCCCAGATGAACTCTAAGTACATGGAGGCAGATCCTCGGGAAGCCACCGTCAACCATACAATGAACCTGTTGATCTCCCGGTTGACCAGTGTGGATATCCAGAGCACCATTACCCCCGACGAAGGCCGCAACGTACCTTGGCACTATAACAATATTGCTGCCACCAACACTGCCAAGCAGATGCTTATTGGCCTAGATGGCATCAAGGACTTAGTTGAAATTAAAAAAGACGGTCCCCTTCGGGACAAAGTCCGGGAGCTAAAGGAACGGGCAATCCTCTTCCTTGAAGAGATGGTAGAAGTCGGCGGCTATTTCAAGGCTGTAGAAGCAGGCTTTTTTGTAGACTCAGCTCAATACCCTGCTCGCAACTACGACGGCATCGTCCGTCATGCCGACGGAGGCATTGGTCCGGATTCAGTCTTCCTCCGGGATAAGGATTATTTCGCCCCTGTATGTCAGCACTACGGCAATAACAACCTGCCAGTAGGCACCAAAAAGGCCTGCGACCTCATCCAAGGCTGCACCCTCTGTCATCCAGAAAAAATCATCTATATTGATGAACTGGATGAAGAGGACAATGCCGCTAAGCGCTTAGAGGTAATGGCAGACCATCGAGAAAAGGGCCTACTTCGCCCAGAAGTAGAATGGTATGCTGATGGTGTAATTAGCATGCAGCTCTTCTATCCCACCAGCGCCCGGGTGGCAGAATACGCCGCTTTGGCCATGGCGGAGAAGATGGGAATCACCGAGGCAGAGATTATTAACCGCCTACCCATGCATCCTTCTGAGGGAACCTTCCTGGAACTAAAGGGCAAAGTCGCCATTGACATTGATCCAGCCAAATTAGACATTCCCGAAGAAGTACCCCTTCTCACCGAGGAAGAAATCCGCGCCGACATCAAGGCAAAGCCCATGACCATTGTTGGGGCAACTGTTGGCCAGGACGAACACTCAGTGGGGATGAGAGAAATCATAGACATCAAGCACGGTGGCATCGAAGGCTTTGGCATTACCTGTCACTACCTAGGCACCTCTGTTTCTTTAGAAAAGGTAGTAGACGCCGCCATCGAAACCGCTGCTGACGCCATTCTCATCAGCACCATCATCACCCATGCTGATATTCACCGCATCAACATGCGCAAACTCCACGACCTATGCAAGGAAAAGGGCATTCGGGACAAGATCATCTTGATTTCCGGAGGCACCCAGGTTACCAATGACATCGCCGTGGAAGAAGGCATGGATGCCGGCTTTGGCCGGGGAACTCACGGCCACGCCGTAGCCAGCTTCCTGGTGGATAAACGCCGCACCCTGAAATAAGAAGGTGTAGTATGAAACTGGAGATAATTGTGGCGGAAATAGGAAGCACAACTACGGTGGTCAGTGGCTTTTCCGATTTGGGCACCGCCCCGGTCCTGGTGGGCCAGGGACAGGGTCCTACCACAGTTGAAGCCGGAGATGTTCGCCGGGGGCTAACACTGGCCCTGGCGGACCTCCGGGCCAATTTAGGATGTGACCAATTGGAATGGCAGCATATTTACGCCTGTAGTAGTGCTGCCGGCGGCCTGAAGATGACCGTCCACGGTCTGGTCTACGACATGACCGCCCGGGCTGCCCGGGAAGCAGCTTTAGGTGCCGGGGCCGTCCTCCATCAAGTTACCGCTGGAGAGATTTCCCCCACCGATCTTGAAAAGACCCGCCAGATTTCCCCTAATATCATTTTGCTAGCTGGGGGAGTAGATTATGGCGAGCGCAAAATTATTCTGGACAACTCCCGTAAGCTAGCCACACTGGACCTGCCCATTCCCCTGATCTACGCCGGCAATGTGGCAATTCAGGAGGAAATAGCTGAAATCTTCACTGGCACCCGCTTTCTTCTGGAAATTGTGGAAAATGTCTATCCACACATTGATGAACTAAATATCGAGCCTACCCGAAAGGCAATTCAAAAGGCATTTGAGGAACATATTATCCACGCCCCGGGAATGGGTCAGATTCGGGAATTGGTAGATGGCCCCATTCAGCCGGTGCCTGGAGCTGTCCTCAACGCCGCTATTACTCTCTATGGCAGGTTGGGGGATTTGCTGGTCTTTGATGTAGGAGGGGCCACCACGGATTTACATTCCGTTACCCCGGGTTCAGACGAAGTTAATGCTATCCTCATCAGCCCTGAGCCGCTAGCTAAGCGGACAGTGGAGGGAGATTTGGGAGTCTACATCAACGCTGCCAACCTTATGGGTTTGGCCGGCAGGGAAGATCTCGCTGCCACCCTGGGTAGGATAGACCTTGATGAGTTAATTGTCCCCATTCCAAAAACCGCTGCAGAAATCGCCTTTGCCGAAGCACTAGCGGCTAAAGCTGTCAGCACCGCCCTAGAGCGCCATGCCGGATCCATTCGCTATATGTATGGACCCGGGGGCAGGCTGAAAATTGCCCGGGGCAAAGACCTTACTCAGGTGAAATATGTCATCGGCACAGGTGGTGCCCTTACACGGCTTCCCAAGGGCAAAGAACTTTTGGCGGTGGGCTTATTATCTCGGAATCCTGACTTTCTCGGGCCATCCCGGGAGGTCAAGGTCCTCATTGACCGCCACTATATAATGGCAGCCGCTGGCGTATTGGCCAGCAGTCACCCCCAGGCCGCCATTACCTTGATGTTAAAATCTTTGGACTTGGAGGGGTTTGATGTATCCCAAACTAATAATTGACCTAAAGAAGCTCCAGGAAAACTCTCAGCTTCTGGCCAATCTTTGCTTAGCAGAGAACATCCAGCCTGTCGCAGTAACAAAGGTCACCTGCGGTGACCCCAAGGTGGCTCAGGCCATGCTGGCTGGAGGCATCTCCATGCTGGCGGAGTCCCGGGTGGAGAATGCCCGTCGCCTACAGGCCGCAGGCATTGATGCTCCCCTTCTTTTGCTGCGATTACCCATGCTCAGCCAAGTTGAGGCAGTGGTGGAGCTTTTCCAATGCAGTCTCAACTCTGAGCTAAGTACAATCCGGGCCCTTAATGCTGCTGCCGCCAAAGTAGATGCTGTCCACGATATCATCCTTATGGTGGATTTAGGTGACCTACGGGAAGGGATAATGCCTCATGAGTTGGAGGACATGGTTCTTGCCATTGCCGGACTAAAGAACATTCGCTTACTGGGCCTTGGCACTAACCTTACCTGCTACGGTGGTGTAATCCCCACCTTAGAAAACCTTGGTCAGCTACTGGAATATAACCGCCAAGCTGAGAAACTCTATTCCCAGCCCCTACCGGTGATTTCCGGGGGAAATTCCAGTAGCCTCCCCTTGCTTTTACAGGGACAGCTACCCCCAGTCACCCAGCTGCGCCTAGGTGAGAGCATAGTACTTGGTCGCGAAACCGTTGATCGCCAGCCTATTCCCGGCGCGCATCTGGATTGCTTTCAAATCCAGGCCGAGATTATTGAAATTAGGGAAAAGCCCTCAGTGCCCATCGGCAAAATCGGCCAGGACGCCTTTGGAGGCAGTCCTGTCTTTGAGGACCGGGGGACCCATTTACGGGCAATCCTAGCCCTTGGCCGTCAAGACGTTGTCGTCGATGGTCTCGAGACCCCTCAGGGAATAGATATACTGGGGGCCAGCAGCGACCACTTGCTGCTGGACGTGACAAACTATCCTAAACCCTTGGCGGTGGGGGATATCCTGACCTTTACCCCTGGTTATGGCTCCCTCTTGGCTGCCATGACTTCCGCTTTTGTTAACAAAGAATACCGCCAGTAATCGGAGGCGATTGTTATGAGCCCAATAGTATTTGCCGGCTTTGCTCCACATCCTCCTCTGCTAATTGAGGGTGTAGGAGATGAACACAAGCCGGAGGCGGCCCAAACAGATGAGGCATATCGGCAGCTGGCTGCCCGCCTGGTAGAAACCCAGCCAAACACAGTGATAGTCGTGACTCCCCACGGGCCGGTATTCTCAGATGCCTATACCATACCGGGCTGGGACACTTTGCACGGGGACTTTACCCCTTTTGGCTCTGCAGTCTCCATGACCTGGGAGGCAAATACAGGTTACAGCCGCCAGGCAGAAACTCTAGCTGCAAAAAAGGGGTTGCCCTTGGTTGTGGTTAATTCTCGTCAGTTGGCCAGCCATCGCTACAGCACCGGCTTGGACCACGGAACCATGGTTCCCCTGTGGTATTTACAGGCTGCTGGCTGGAAGGGGAAGGTAGTATGCATTCGCATCGGCGGCCTTCCTCCACGCCAATGCTATGAGATTGGTAAGGTTCTGGCTGAGACCTCTGGGGACGAAAAAATCGCCCTTATTGCCAGCGGCGACATGTCTCATTGTCTCAAGGAAAATGGTCCTTCACCTTACAACCCCGTGGGGCTAGAATTTGATGAGACTGTTGTCGCCGCCTTAGAAAAAAGCGATTATCAGGCAGTGCTGGCTATTCCTCCAGAGTTTCGCCAGCGAGCGGCTGAATGCGGCTGGCGCCCCTTAGTCACTTTACTGGGGGCTTTAGATGGCAGAGAAAGCAAAAGCCAGGTTCTCAGCTATCAGGGACCCTTTGGGGTAGGATACCTTGTTGCCATCTTTACACTGGAAGACGGAGAAAGGCAGGGGTTAACTTTTCCACTGAATACCCCGGAAGATGCCAGCATCTACACCCAGCTGGCCAGAAAGGCAATTCGCCAGTACCTGATAAAGGAAGAGACTATAGAGATAGAATCTCCCGAGCCTCCCTTGGACCGTCCCCAAGCCGCTTTTGTCAGCTTAAAATTGGACGATCAACTTCGGGGTTGCATCGGCACTATTGAGCCAAAGTATGAACATTTAGGGGCAGAGATCGTTGCCAATGCCATCGCCGCAGCCACCACCGATCCCCGCTTTGACAGGGTCACCATTTCCGATCTGGAGCAGTTATCCATCAGTGTAGACCTTTTGTCGGAGCCTGTACCAGCAACTTACTCACAGCTGGATCCCTCTAAGCTAGGCTTAATTGCCCAGTGGCGAGGGCGCAGGGGCTTGCTACTGCCTGATTTATCTGGAGTCGATACCCCGGAAGAGCAGCTGGAAATAGCCCTGCGCAAGGGGGGCATTCCCAAGGAAAAGGCTAGGGAGGCCAAGCTATACACCTTTACAGTTGAAAGGCATTACTAAGATGCAAGAAGCCCTGTACTGGGAAAAGGTAGGAGGGCAAGTTCATTGCCTTCTTTGCCCCCATGACTGCACAATCCCTGCCCAGGGGAGCGGCCGTTGCCAAGTGCGCAAAAATATTGGCGGTGTCCTATACACCCTGAACTACGGGGAAGTCAGCGGTCTGGCCCTAGATCCCATTGAAAAAAAGCCCCTCTACCACTTTTACCCCGGCAGCCTGATCCTCTCGGTGGGCTCCAGAGGGTGTAATCTTAACTGCGGCTTTTGCCAAAACTGGCCCAGTGTCCAGGGAGAATATCCTATGGAGACACTGAATCCGTCAGAACTGGTGGACTTGGCAGAGGCAACAAAGAAACGAGGAAACATTGGCATAGCCTTTACCTATACCGAACCCCTGGTCTGGTATGAGTATGTCCTGGCAGGAGCAAAAGAGGCCCGCAGGCGGGGACTGAAGACCGTCCTGGTTACTAACGGCTTCGTCAGCCTCCAGCCATGGCTGGAACTCCTTGACACCATAGACGCAGTTAATATCGACCTTAAGGCCTTTAACACCGATTTTTACCGGGATAATTGTAAGGGCAGTCTGGAGCCAGTCCAGGAGGCCATTGCCGCTGCAGTTGGCAAATGCCATGTGGAGGTCACCACTCTCCTAATCCCAGGAGAGAACTCCGGGAAAGAGGAAATTGACCGACTCAGCACATTTCTGGCCGGACTCAATCCCCAGATTCCCCTGCACCTGTCCCGCTACCATCCAGCCCGACAGTGGCAGCAGCCTGCCACCCCACCGGAACTGATACGGGACTTGGCAGAAATAGCCCGGCAAGAGCTTGAGTTCGTCTATACCGGAAACCTGCCAGGCTCATACTCTGCCGGAACTTATTGCCCTCAGTGTGGACAGCTTCTAATTCAACGGGGCACTTCCCCCGGAGTGTTGTTATCCGGGAATAGCTGTCCCCGCTGTAAATACAGACTAAGTATCCCAGCATGCAAGGAGTGAATCTATGAACAAGCGAGTTGTAGTGGCCTTAGGTGGAAACGCCATCCTCCAGCCCAAACAGGCTGGAACAGCTGAAGTGCAGTTTAAAAACGTTATCAACACCTGTATTCAGTTGGCGGACCTCATTAAGGTGGGTTACCAGTTGGTCATTACCCACGGCAATGGGCCCCAGGTGGGCAATATTCTATTGCAAAATGAAGAGGCCAAGGACAAGATTCCGCCAATGCCCTTAGATGTATGCGGTTCTCAGACCCAGGGGTTCATTGGCTATATGATCCAGCAGTCCATGCAAAACCTGCTTCCCCAGCGCCATGTGGGTACAATTCTCACCCAGGTCTTAGTAGATTCTGGCGACAGCGCCTTTCAAAATCCCACAAAGCCCATCGGCCCCTTTTATACACAGCAGCAGGCTAAGGAACTCATAGCCCAAAAGGGATATACTATGGTTGAAGACAGCGGCCGCGGATGGCGCAGGGTGGTTCCCTCCCCCAATCCAATTAGCATTGTGGAAAAAGATCTCATTCAGGCCCTCCTGGACAAGGATGCAATTGTTATCGCCGCAGGCGGCGGTGGCATCCCAGTGGTTAAGGACAGCCAGGGTCAGCTCAGCGGCATTGAGGCCGTGATTGACAAGGACCTGGCAGGAGCGCGCTTGGCTGGGGACGTGGGTGCAGACATCCTCTTAATTCTCACCGATGTAGAGGCCGTAGCCACCAATTGGGGCAAACCGGATCAAAAATTCCTCCACCATCTGAGCCTGGAAGAAGCCAAAGAATATGCTGCTCAGGGTCAATTCAAAGCCGGCAGCATGGGGCCAAAGGTGGAGGCAGCTCTGCGCTTTGTTGAGCAAGGGGGAGAGAAGGCAATTATAGTCTCCCTGAACAAGGCAGCAGCTGCTTTACAAGGGACAGCAGGTACAATAATTTTAAAATAAATTTTTCCTTAAGGAAGGGAGTAGATCGATTTGGCAGTTAATCTCAAAGGCAGGCATTTTCTCACTCTGTTGGACTTTAGTCCCGAAGAAATCAAGTACCTCTTGGACTTGGCCGCTGAGCTGAAAAGCCTAAAGTATGCTGGCGTCCGTCCCCGTAACTTGGAAGGCAAGAACATTGCCCTCATCTTTGAAAAGACCTCCACCCGCACCCGCTGCGCCTTTATGGTCGCGGCAGCTGATGAAGGCGCCCACGCCGACTATCTGGGCAAGGACGACATCCAGCTAGGGAAAAAGGAATCTGTGGCCGATACCGCACGGGTTCTCGGTCGCATGTTTGACGGCATCGAGTTTAGGGGCTTTGCCCATGAAACCGTCGAGACCCTGGCCAAGTATTCCGGCGTCCCTGTCTGGAACGGCCTCACCGATCAGTACCATCCCACTCAAATCTTGGCAGACTTCCTCACCATCATTGAACAAAAGGGCTACCTCCGGGGTATTAAATTTGCCTATGTAGGTGATGGTCGCAATAACATGGCCAACTCCCTGATGATCGGTGCCGCAAAGATGGGCTTAGACATGAGGGTTGTCAGTCCCAAGGACTTATTCCCTGAAGAGAGCCTTGTTAAAAAGGTTAAGGAAATTGCCGCTGAAAACGGCGCCAAAATTACCATTACCGATTCCGCCAAAGACGGAGTTGCTGGAGCCGATGTAATATACTCCGACGTCTGGGTCAGCATGGGGGAAGAAGATCTCTTTGCCCAGCGCATCGCCCAACTCAAGCCCTACCAAATTAACATGGACATGATTAAGATGGCTGCTCCTGACGTTACTTTCCTCCACTGTCTGCCTGCATTCCACGACCGCAACACCATCATCGGCGAGCAGATTTTCCAAGAGTTTGGACTTTCCGAAATGGAAGTAACCGACGAAGTCTTTGAAAGCAAGCATTCCAAGGCCTTTGACCAGGCAGAAAACCGCCTACACACCATCAAGGCCGTCATGGTGGCCACCTTATAAATCGGAAGCAAGAAGCCCGATCTCCGGGCGTGGGTTCTGACAAGGTTTTAAATCAATGGGCTACTTACCGGCACTGCCGATAAGAAATAAATTTAAACTAGGTTAGGAGGATTTATCGTGTCAATCAAAGTTATTATTATGGGAGCTGCAGGTCGTGACTTTCACAACTTCAACGTCTACTTCCGTGACAATGAAGCATACGACGTAGTAGCTTTTACCGCCACCCAAATCCCCGATATTGAGGGAAGGATGTATCCCCCGGAACTCGCTGGGAAATTGTATCCCAACGGCATTCCCATCCATGCAGAAGAAGAACTCACTGACTTAATCAAGAAACACGATGTCCAGCAAGTAATCTTCGCTTACAGTGATGTGCCCTATCCCGTCCTTATGAATAAGGCCGCCGCAGTGCAGGCCGCGGGAGCGGACTTCCGTTTTATGGGCCCCAACACCACGATGCTTAAATCTAGCAAGCCGGTTATCGCTGTTACCGCAATCCGCACTGGCGTTGGCAAAAGCCAGACGACTCGTAAAGTTTGTGACATCCTCAAGGCTATGGGAAAAAAAGTTGTTGCCATTCGCCATCCCATGCCCTACGGAGATTTAGCAAAACAAGCTTGCCAGCGCTTTGCTACCTATGCCGACCTGGATAAGCATAAATGCACCATTGAAGAGCGTGAAGAGTACGAACCCCATATTGACCGCGGCATCATAGTCTATGCCGGTGTCGACTATGGCCAAATCCTTGCAGAAGCAGAAAAAGAAGCCGACATCATCGTCTGGGACGGCGGAAACAACGACTTCTCCTTCTACCACGCTGACCTCTACATCACCCTGGTTGACCCCCATCGCCCCGGTCACGAAGTTGGTTATCATCCCGGCGAAGTCAACCTACGTATGGCTGACGTAGTTATCATCAACAAGATGGAAACTGCTTCCGCCGACGGCATCAACATTGTCCGCAAGAACATCGCCAAATGCGCTCCCGATGCAATAGTCATCGAAGGCGCATCCCCAATCAGCGTCAAAGACGGCCACAAGATCAAAGGCAAGAAGGTCTTGGTCATTGAAGACGGCCCCACCCTTACCCACGGCGAAATGACTTATGGTGCCGGCACCGTCGCCGCTCGCAAATTTGGCGCAGCTGAACTTATTGACCCCCGTCCTTGGGCAGTTGGAAGCATCAAGGATACCTTTGATAAGTATACTCACCTAACCAATATTCTCCCCGCCATGGGTTACGGCGACAAGCAAATTCGTGAACTGGAAAAGACCATCGACGCTATTGACTGCGACTTAGTTATCGCGGCTACTCCTATTGACCTTACTCGTATTCTCAAGATCAAGCGGCCCGCAGTGCGCGTTGGTTATGAACTCCAGGAAATCGGCACCCCCACCCTTGACGATGTCCTGGCCAAATTTAAGTAAAACCGAAAGGGAGCCCACGGGCTCCCTTCCCTTTCTTCCCGGCAATGCCGAGAAATGGCTGGAGGTATTGCAGGGATTTTTATCTTCTGCGGCGAAAAAATATACTGAGGTGAATTATTATGAAGCTCCTGATAAACTGCAAGGACGATTTTGAGGCTCAGCTAATCGAAGGTTTGTTGTCCACTGCAGGCATTGCTGTGCAAAGGAAGTATCGGGGAGTAGGCCAAATTCTCAAAATTTACGGGGGCTTAGGCCGGGATGTGGATATTTACGTTCCAGGCGACCGCCTTGAAGAGGCGCGTCAGCTTCTGGAACATCGTGAAGAAGAATGGGAAGAACCATAACAAGATTCGACAAACTATTACCTGGGCAATACTTTTTTGACAATCTACTTTGGATTTATTAAATAGGCAGGGGGGAATAATTCTGGAACAGTTGCTGAAACATGGCCTAGATGCAGCTTTTGCCGCAGGTGCAGATTATGTTGAATTAACTGGAGTTGATGTGGAAGAACAGAAGTGGAACATAGAAAACGCTCGCCCTTCCTGCAGGAGAAACAGGGAGGCAGGAATTTCCCTACGCCTGATTGCAGCTGGCCGTTGGGGGTTTGCTGCTGGACCTGCCACCAACAAGCCTGCCGTCAGCCAGTTGGTCAAGGCAGCCTTAGAGGGTGCAAATGTTCAGCCTTCCAATCGCCATCCTGTTGAACTTAGCACGGCATTTCCCGCTACTGGCAGTTGGGCGGGTGCTTGTGCCCAGGACCCCTTTACTATATCTAACGCTGAGCTGTTAGAAATGCTAGAAGAAACAGATCAGGCTATGACTGTGGAAGGCATTGAGCAACGTCGGGCATGGCTTCACTTTCGCAGGGAACATCGCCATTATCTTAATAGCGAAGGCAGCTCAAATCAGCAAGCCTTTACTCTATCCGGCGGGGGCATTACTGCCCAAGCTTTTGGGGAGGGAGAAGTCCAGCAGCGGAGTTGGCCATCTCCCCAAGGAAGTTATGCCGGGAAGGGCTATGAATATATTAAAGAACTGGACCTTCCGGGACATAGTCAACAAATTGCTCAGGAAGCCTTTGCTTTGACGAAGGCCCCTGCCTGTCCCCAGGAGGTCATGGATGTCATTCTCCTTGGACCCATGCTGGCCACTCAAATTCACTATACCCTTGGGGTTAGGCTACAACTAGGCATGCTGGATTCCTTGGATCTCCAGCTGACCTCCCAGCTGAGGCTGGGCTCGCCGGCCCTGTCCCTGGGTGCTGACGCCTCTCTTCCCGGTGGCGCCGGCAGTTTCGGGTTTGATGCAGAGGGTGTCAAAGCTCAGTCTTTCCCCCTTATAGAAAGGGGCCGCGTTGTCAACTATCTCTCTGGCAGGGAAACGGCGGCAGAAACCGGGCGTTTCAGTGGCGGGTGCATGCGTTCTCCCAGCCTTTACTCTCCTCCCGTCCCCTGGATGACCAATGTAATCATGGGGACCGAGACTTGCAGCCTGGGGGAATTGGCTGGAGATATTAAGCGGGGAATACTCATGGATACCCCCCGATCCTATACAGTCAATCCCCAACTCAGTGGCTTTGCTGCTCAATCTGAAATCGGCTGGATGATTGAAGACGGAGTAATAACTCATATGGTGAAAAACCCCTTTTACAGAGGCAATTCAAAGGCCTTTTGGAGCGGCTGCGACGCTGCCGCTGCTATCTCTCATCAAAAGTACTATGGGATAATGGACAAGGGGATTGCCGTTGGCCATTCCGTGGTGCCTGTGCGGATCCGTAGCGTGAGAGTAGGTGATAGGCGGTGACAGAGAAAAACAAGCTTCTGACTATCCTGGAAAAAGTTTTGCCCAAGGATATTCCGGCAGAAATAGCTGTTGTCACCCAGAGCCAGGAAGCTTCTTGGCTTCGCCACAACTCCATGGTTCAAGGGAGCAAGGTTGACAATGTCTTAGTCCAGGTGCGAGTAGAGGAGAATGGCCGAGTGGGAGAAGGGACAACCAATGTCTTCAACCTACCCTCCCTGCGTCAAGCAGTAAGCCAGGCTCGAAAAGGGGCTTTTTGCCCTGGGCCTTTAGTGTTAAGTGGCAGTAAGGGCTACCGCGAGTTGTCCTTGGCATCTGCTACCCTGGAACAAAGTCCACAGGATCGGGCGAGCCTGCTGACCAAGATAACGGACCTGGCAGGTAGGGCAAGCCTATTGGTTGACGGCAGCCTTACTGCTAATGTTGCGGAAATAGCTGTAGTCAACTCCCTTGGTGTCTCAGCATATACTAAGGCTGCCTCTGCTGAATTTGAGATCACTGTATCCAGCTCTACAGGCCCTGGCCGAGGCTATGGTTATTTTTGTCACCCTAACGCAGAAAAGCTGGATGTCATTAGCCCCTTTCTTATTGCCGCCGCCAAATGCCAGAGCTCTGACAAACAGCAGCCACTGCCGGCCGGAGAATACACCGTTATTTTAGAGCCTGCTGCTGTGGCAGGATTGATGGAAGTAGCCGCAAAAATCTTCTTTGATGGGCAAGCCTTTATCCAACAGCAGACACCGATTAGCCAATTAGGGGAAAAGCTCTTTTCTGAACAGCTGACTATATGGGACGATAGCCTGGATCCCAGGGGGCTTCAGTTGCCTTTTGACTTTGAGGGGACGCCAAAACAGAGGCTTAGCCTGGTCAATCGTGGTATTGTCCAAGGAGTCTGCCTGGATAACGAAAGTGCGGCGAAACTAAATGCCGTCTCCACAGGCCATTCGTTGCCAGGGGTGGGCACTCCCCGCCCCGGTCACCTAGTGCTGGAGGCAGGAAATGCTATGCTGGATGACATGATTGCCAGTACTAAACGAGGAATCCTGGTCTCTCGCTTCCATGGCATCTCCATTCTTGATCCTCGGGAAGCTGTAATTACCGGCACCACCGCTGGAGGTACCCTGCTGGTGGAAAACGGCAAGCTCACCGCTGCCCTCCCTGACCTGCGTTTTGTGCAAAACCTTGTCGGGGCTCTGGACAGCATAGAAATGACTGGAGATGAGACGAGGCTATTGGGGGGACTCTGGGGAAGCTTTTTGGTGCCGGCTCTTAAGCTCAATAATTTCACATTTCTTACCGGCAATACAGGGCAGATTTAAGGAGGGTGAGTATGCTAGATAAACTGAAAGAACTGTGGCAACCATCACCGGTAGTTATAGTCGATATTGCAATTGTCCTCTACTTACTGTATCGTTTGTACATCCTTATCCGAGGCACCCGGGCTGTTCAGCTTCTAAAGGGTCTGGTGATTTTAGTCTTTGTCAACCTCCTCAGTCAGTTTATCGGTCTCACCGTCACCAATTGGCTGGTAGAACAAATACTGACTGTGGGGATTGTAGCCTTGCCGATTATATTTTATCCCGAACTGCGCAGGGCCCTTGAGCATCTTGGTAGAGGAAGCTTCTTTACAAAGCCAACCTTTCTTTCTGGAGATGAACGTATTCAAGCAGCAGATGAATTGATTATGGCATTAGTGCAGTTAGCTGATCGCAGGATTGGGGCCTTGGTGATCTGGGAGCAGGAGACCGGCCTTAAGGATTGGTCGGAAACTGGAGTAAATATTGATGCCGTCCTTACTTCCGAACTGATTCTCAATATATTTGAGCCCAACACGCCACTTCACGATGGAGCTGTGATCCTAAGAGGGGATCGGGTGCGGGCTGCCAGCTGTTACCTTCCCCTTTCCGATAGTCCCGAGCTTAAGGTTGGTCTGGGCACTAGGCACAGGGCAGGAGTGGGTATCACCGAGCAGTCAGACGCCATAGCAATCATTGTATCTGAGGAGACTGGGGCCATTTCCCTTGCTCATGAGGGCAAACTCACCAGGTATTTAGATGAGAAATCACTGCGGGACTGGATGGAAAATAATCTCCATCGCCGTCCGCCAGACAACCTCTTCCGGCGGATGCAGTTTAATGGGAAGGATTGAAGTCAATGGCAAGACTATTTGGCACCGACGGAATCCGGGGCAAGGCAAACGATGAGCTGACACCGGAATTGGCCTTTAAAATTGGCCGGGCGGCAGCCTCCTACCTGGGGGGAGACAAGGGAGGGACATTTCTCATTGGCCGTGACCCCCGCCTGTCTGGTGCTATGTTGGAGGGGGCTTTGGCCAGCGGCATCGCCTCAGTGGGCCTTGACGTTGCCTTGACGGGGATTGTCACTACCCCCGGCCTGTCTTGGCTCACCAAAGAGATGGGGGCCACTGCAGGGGCGATGATTTCCGCTTCTCACAATCCCATGGAGGACAACGGCATTAAATTCTTTAACTCTCAGGGCTTTAAATTAGAAGATGCCCAGGAAATAGCTATAGAAGAACTATACTTCCACGGAACTGATAATTTGCCACGACCCACAGGGGAGAAGGTGGGACGAATTTTACGAGAAGAAGAGCTTATACAAAAGTATTGTGATTATCTCCTTTCCACTGTCGATCTTTCCTTAGGGGGATTAAAAGTCGTAGTGGACTGTGCCAACGGCGCCGCTTCCGGCATCGCCCCCAGGGTCTTCGCTGCTGCCGGTGCCCAGGTGGAGATAATCCACGCCGCCCCTGATGGCATCAACATCAACCGCAGCTGCGGTTCAACTCATCCCGAAATCTTGGCTGCAGTTGTAAAATCCAAAAAGGCAGATATCGGACTTGCCCTAGATGGTGACGCCGACCGCCTTATTGCCGTAGATGCCCAAGGTAAAATAGTCGACGGTGACAAGATTATGTTAATCTGTGCCAAGTCCTTGAAAGATCAGGGCAAACTTGCCAAGGACACTTTAGTGGTCACTATCATGAGCAATTTAGGTTTACTCCTTGCGGCTAAAGGTCTTGGGGTTAAGACCATTGCCACTAAGGTTGGGGACCGCTATGTTCTTGAAGAAATGCTGCGGGGAGGATACATCCTTGGCGGCGAACAATCGGGGCATATTATCTTCCGACAATACGCCACTACTGGCGACGGCCTCCTCAGTGCCCTGCAGCTGATGCAGATTATGGTCCAAAGTGGCAAAAGCCTTGAGGAACTAGCTAAAGTCATGGAATCCCTGCCACAAGTTCTCATCAATGTCCCCGTTGCCAGCAAAAAGGGTTGGCAGGATAACAAGGAGATTGCCGCCAAAATCGCCTGGGCAGAAGCGGAGCTCCAGGGACAGGGGAGGGTGCTGGTGCGTCCCTCAGGGACAGAACCCCTTATCCGGGTAATGCTGGAAGGCCCCCGGGAGTCCCAGGTTCAGGCTCTGGCCCAGGAAATTGCCGATGTAATTAAGGCTCAGCAAGGATAAACCCATAGATGTACAAATAGAAGCGGGGCTATCGCCTAATAAGCGATAGCCCCGTCTCCTATTGAAGTAATGAGGGGGATTTTATTGCTGCCAGCGAATAAAGAGCTTCTCTAGCAGCACAACGGCCAAGTACATTATGGCGGCAGCCACTCCTAGGATGATAACGCTGGTCATCACCAAGTTAAGGCGGAAGACCTGGCCCCCGTAGACCGCCAAGTAACCTAAGCCCGCCTTTGATACCAGGAATTCCCCTACTATTACCCCTACCCAAGACAGGCCAACATTGATTTTTAGTGCAGATATTATAGTGGGCACACTTCCTGGAAGCACTGCCTTTTGCAATATCTGACCTTTGCTGGCCCCAAAGGTCTTCAGCAACTTTACACGATCTGGGTCCACCTGGCTAAAGCCTGCATACACACCTAAAATAGTTACCACCACCGACACCAGTAGGGCCATGACAATTATGGCGGAAACACCACTGCCCATCCAGACGATGATGATTGGCCCCAGGGCTACTTTGGGTAGACTGTTAAGGACCACCAAGTAAGGATCAAGCACCCGAGCCAGTGGCTCCGACCACCAGAGGATGATGGCGAATATCGTCCCTAGAATAGTGCCCAGGGTAAAGCCCACAATGGTTTCCCAGACCGTGACCCCAATGTGGAGAAAGAGGTCCCCGCTATTATACAGGTTAACAATGGTCTTGAGGATTCCCGAAGGCTGGCTGGTAATAAAGGGGTTGATCCAGCCTACTATCGCTGCCAACTCCCAAATCCCCAGCAGGGTCACCAGCAGTAAAACCTGACTGAGGAAAATATTTATCTTGCGGCGACGGACTTTCCGGAGATATGCCGCCTGCTCGGGAGAGAGAGAGATTGCCTGTTCCCTATTGGACATGGATATCCAGCTCCTTCCATATCCGATTAAAATAATCCCTAAATTCCGGAGCTTCCCGGCATTTAATCGGCGTGTGCTCCTGGCAGGTGAGGACTATTTTGTGAATGCTCTTAATGGTCCCAGGTCTTCTGGTAAGCACAACCACATGGTCTGCCATACTAATGGCTTCCGAGATGTCGTGGGTGACCAATATGGCCGTCTTCCCTTCTCGGCTGATGATCTTTTTAACCTCATCGGAGACCACCAGCCTGGTCTGGTAGTCCAGGGCGGAAAAGGCTTCATCCAAAAGGAGGATTTCCGGCTTGATGGCAAGGGTGCGGATGAGAGCTGCCCGTTGACGCATGCCCCCGGACAGTTGGCGGGGAAATGCGTTTCTAAATTCCCATAGTCCGTATCTCTCCAAGAGTTGCCGCACTGACTCCCGGGTTTCCGCCGTAAGTTTGTTTTGCACCTCCAGGCCCAGGATTACATTCTTCCAAATGCTGCGCCATTCAAAGAGCTGATCCGTTTGAGGCATATACCCTACTGAAGCACTTACCCCCTCAACGGGCCGGCCATTGATAGCTACCTCTCCTTGAGTTGGCTCAAGCAGTCCGGCAACGACATTGAGCAAGGTAGATTTTCCGCAGCCACTGGGCCCTACAATGCTGATAAACTGCCCCTGAAACACATCTAAGGAAATGTTTTCCAGGGCAGTTGTCTCCCCTTCGGGACTGTGGTATTTAACGACAATATCCTTGACTTGGACTAATGGTCGCGCCACGGGTCAGCCCCCTTTCAACATTACTCGCCCTTTGTCATGGCCTTTTCGGCAAAGTCATTAGTGACCAGCTTAGCAAAAGGTGCCCGGGTATCCAGTTCCCCTGCCATAACCATTACATCTTGCAGGAGCTCAAAGGCATCTTGCTTGAAGATGGGGTCTGTCCTCCAGGCGTCAATTTCCTTGTAGCGAGCTGCCACCAGTGTTAGGGTTTCTAGGTCAGAGTCTGGAAAGGAAGGCTGAATGACTTCTGCTATTTCTTGTGGAGTATGCTGGGCAACCCAAAGCTGACCTTTGTAAATGGCATCTGTAAAGGCCTGGATGATTTCAGGATTCTTCTCAATGTAACTCTTAGCCGCCGAGAAAGCAGTGTAGGGGATTTCACCGCTGTCCGCTCCCACCGAGGTTACTATATATCCTTCCCCAGCAAGCTCCACAGTGGTAGCTACCGGCTCAAAGAGGGTGACAAAATCCCCTTCTCCACCGGTAAAAGCACCCCCCATTAGGGCAAACTGAATATGAGTTAGGACCTCCACATCTTTACCGGGAGTAAGCCCTTGATGTTTTAGGACATATTCAAGGGTCATCAGGGGCATGCCTCCGGGCCTGCCGCCAATAATCGATTTGCCCCGTACATCTTCCCAGGTAAAGTCTGGCATGGGTTGGCGGGCGACTAAAAAAGATCCGTCCCGCTGGGTGAGTTGAGCGAAGTTTATGGCGTAATCAGCCTGCCCTTGATTGTACACATAGATAGAGGCCTCCGGCCCCATAAAGCCAATATCTGCCTGGCCTGAAAGGAGGGCAGTCATAACATGGTCTGCTCCCTGGCCTGTGGTGAAATCTAAGTCGATTCCCTCCTCGGCAAATAAACCCAAGTTGACGGCAACATACAGGGGTGAATAGAATACTGAATGGGTTACCTCATTTAGGCGCACTTTGGTGAGCTCACCGCTATTCTTTTTACACCCCGGCAACATCGCCAATGCCAGCACTAACACAACTGCCAACACCAAAAGGGCATACCTTTTTTTCTTTCTTGCCATACTATTGCCTCCCCGAAGTTTCTAGTTCATTACTATAGTATTGAGCAGTGCAACAAATGTGTGCAAAGGTAATGGGTAAAGCACCCACAGTGCAAGCAAAAAAGCAGCCCCTTGGCTGTTTATAATAAAACTTATTATCCTTTCCGTACGCATCCTGTGAGTTAACCAAGACCAGATATTCGTGCCTAACCTCCAGGGTATTGATAAAAACCCTACAGAAAAAGGGGTGAGTGAGATGGATGGCAAATGTACATGCAAGTGGGTTAAATGTCCCCGCCATGGCAAATGTAAGGAATGTATCCAGCACCATAAGCTAAACACCACAATCCCTCCCTGGTGCCAACATCCCAACCGTAAAAAGCCAAAAAAAACAGAGCCCAAAGTTCAGTGATACCCATCAGGATACCAAGAGTCAATTGTTTCAATTAAATCTACAGCCAGACATGGGTTGGAGAAGGTTTTTCTATACCAGTTGTGGAATTTCATATTAAAGAACAGATTGGGAGTGGCTTGCTATTGATTAAACCAAAGGGAATGCAATTCTACGATAAACAAGGGCGGAGGGTCCAGCTTCGCGGCGTCAACCTAGGGGGCAACTCCAAGTACCCCTTCATCCCCAATATGCCCAGTCATATAGAAGAAGATTTCTTTCAGCATCGGGATGTCTCCTTTTGCGGCCGGCCCTTTCCCTTGGAGGAGGCAGACGGTCATTATGCCCGCCTGCGAAACTGGGGATTTAACTGCCTGCGCTTCCTCATTACCTGGGAAGCCATTGAACATGCAGGCCCAGGCATCTACGATGAAGAGTACCTAGACTATTTGTACCAGGTAGTAGCCAAGGCGGGGGAGTATGGCTTTTATGTCATCATTGACCCCCACCAGGATGTGTGGAGCAGATTTACCGGTGGCGACGGTGCCCCCGGCTGGACCCTGGAAGCCGTTGGTCTAGATATGAAAGGGTTTAAGGCCACAGGCGCTGCAATCGTCCACAACACTCATGGCGACCCCTTTCCCAGGATGGTCTGGCTCACCAATAGTGCTAAACTTGCGGCGGCGACGATGTTTACTCTTTTCTTTGCCGGCAATACCTTTGCCCCCGAGACAAAGATTGAGGGTGTTCCTGTCCAAGACTATCTTCAATCCCATTACTTTATGGCCATCCTTCAGGTTGTCCAGAAGCTAAAGGGCCTGCCCCATGTCCTAGGTTATGAAAGCTTTAATGAGCCCTCTCCCGGCTGGATCGGCTGGCAGGATCTCACCCAGCACCAGGCGTTAGCTAAGATGGGAGACACACCTACCCCGTGGCAGTCCATGCAGTTGGGGGAAGGAATCCCCCAAGAGGTAGAAACATGGAAGATTGGCCTCAGGGGAATCCGCAAGACAGGCAAGGGTAAAATAGATCCCAAGGGCCAAAGGGCCTGGCTGCCAGGCCGTACTTGTATTTGGCGTGCTCACGGGGTCTGGGATTACGACAGCTCGGGGACTGGGTATATAAACAACCCTGGATATTTTACTGGGGTTAACGGCCAGCCCCTGGATTTCGCCCGGGATTTCATGACCCCCTTCCTTAAAGAGTTTGTCCGTCAGATTCGCAGCGTCGATTCCAATGCCACTATCTTCATCGAGTATGCTGATAGGCCTGTTCTTTGGACTAAGGAAGAGGCAAAAAATATTGTCTACGCTCCCCATTGGTATGAGCCGGTGGCCCTGATGCTAAAACGCTACCTGCCTTGGGTTACATATGACCAGGAAGGGAAGAAGATTGTCCTTGGCCGGGGCAAAGTGCGGAAACAGATGGTGAAGGAGCTGGCCAGATTTAAGGAACAGTCCAGGCTGATGCTAGGCGAAATGCCTGTCCTCATTGGGGAGACCGGGATTGCCTATGACATGCACAGGGGAAAAGCATTTAAAACCGGAGATTTCACTGCCCAAAACAAGGCAATGGCTCGTCTTATTGAGGCATTGGAAAAGAATTTCTTAAACTTTACCTTATGGAATTATACGGCAGACAATACCAATGAGCGGGGGGACGGCTGGAATGGTGAAGATCTGTCCATCTTCAGTCTTAGCCAACAGCAAGATCCCCAGGACATTAATTCTGGCGGTCGGGCCCTGGAGGCCCTTGTCCGGCCATGGCCTAGGAGAGTTGCCGGTGAGCCTATTAGGATGAAATATAACCTTAAAACCCGAAAGTACAGCTTCCGCTTCCGCCAGGAACCCGGGCTTGACCAGGCTACAGAGATCTTTATCCCGGCATATTCCTATCCTCATGGTTTCGAACTCTGGGTATCTGACGGCAGTTTTTCCATCGACACCGCCGCTACACTAGTGCATTGGCAACCAAATCCTAGTAAGGACGTGCACACCATCCGGATTTCTCCCCGTCAACCAAAAGCCCAGACCTAAGTCGTAAGTATATTGCTACCCACAGTGGGGGCAAAAAAGAGGTGACCCAGCGTATGGGTCACCTCTTTGCAACATCGGGTGCGACATCGGGGACGGTCCTTTCTGTCGCAAAATGGGGATGCAACATCCGGGACGGTCCTTTCTGTCGCAAAATGGGGATGCGACACCAGGGTCCGTCCCCAGTGTCGCAAGAGTTCTACCTACTGCCAAAGAGATACTTGGCAAATTCTGAATCGGCATCAATTACCAAGGTGGTATTATCTTTAAGAGTGGTTCGGTATGTCTGGAGGCTACGGAAAAACTCGTAGAATTCGGGATCCTGGCCATAGGACTGGGCATAGATCTTTAAAGCTTCTGCTTCTCCTTCTCCACGAATTCGTTCGGATTCGGCATAGGCCTGGGCCTCGATAATCGTGGCCTCCCGGTCGGCCTGGGAGCGGATCTTCTGGGCCTCTTCCTGGCCCTCAGAGCGGTACTGCATGGCCATTCGTTCCCGTTCTGTCCGCATACGGTTAAAGATATTGGCATTGTTCTCCTGGGGCAAGTCGGTGCACTTAATCCGCACATCGATAATCTCAATGCCATAATCCTTGACATCGATATTGGACTGGCTGACGATTTCGCTCAGCATGTCTTGAACGTAGTCCTTATCGGAAATCAGGACTTCGGCATTGATCTTCCCGATCTGTTGGTTCAGATGTGAATAGATAATATCCTCCAAGCGCACATAGGCGCTGGCCTCAGTGCGCATGGTCACCCGGAACAAAGCGGGGTTGATGATTTTCCATTGGGCATAATTATCCAGGATGACCTTCTTCTTGTCCTTGGTGGTCACTTCCCTAGCATCGACATCATAGGTAATTAGGCGGCTGTTGTAATAATCCACTTTGTCCAGGAAGGGCACCTTAAAGAAAAGGCCGTTACCTTCGACAATTGTCAAGTCTTTAAAGCGGGAATTCCCAGGGTCATCGATAAGATTGGCATCACTGACGACAATCTTATGGATCTCACCAAAGCGGGTGACAATGGCATGTTCTGTCATTGAAACTTGAAAGGTAAACATATTGAAAAAGATGTAGACTCCAAGGACTACTGCAGCAATTATTACCCATCTCTTATTCCGTTTCAATTGATGTCACCTCCCTGAAGGGGCAGCCATTTGACGGTGCTGCCATCTTCGTTGACAATGTAAACTTGAATACCCGGCAGGATATCTTCCATCATCTCCAGGTACAGGCGGGTGCGGGTAACTCCCTTGCCTTGCCGGTATTCAACAAGGATGCTATTAAACATTGCCACATCCCCTTGGGCCTCAGCTATGCGTTGCTCCTTAAAGGCCGCGGCCTTGTTAATAGCTTCGGCGGCATTGCCTCTGGCCTTGGGAATAATTTCGTTAGCATAAGTTTCCGACTGATTGATGTAGGACGACCTATCTTCCCTGGCGCTAGCAACATCTTTAAAGGCGTCATTTACTTCCGATGGAGGAAAGACGTCCTGTAATTGGACGGCGGTAACTGAAATTCCCAAGTTGTACCCGTCGAGAATTGCCTGCAGATCATCCTTAATCTCCTGCTGGATGCTGAGCTTATTCTCAGTAAGGGCTGCGTCCATGGGGTGGTTGGCTACCACCCTGCGAATAGTTGCTTCCGCTGCGACCCGCAGAGCGTCTTCGCCTAGGGTTACCTCAAACAAGAACTTCTCGATGTCTACAATCCGGTATTGGACAATTGTTTCCACATTGATGAGGTTTTCATCACCGGTAAGCATAAGGGCTTCAGCAGGCACATCCCTATACTGGGCATCTGCACCTTCCTTCACTGTGCGGAAGCCAAATTCTAGGCGCTTGACCTCCGATACCTTGACCTTTTCTACACTGTCAATCAAGGGGAGCTTCCATTTCAGGCCGGAAGTAGTGACGGTTTCCACATGCTTGCCAAAGCGAAGCACCACTGCCTCTTCCCCAGAATCCACAGTGTAAAAACCACTGGTTAAGAGCAAGACTACCACCACCAACACCACAAGGGGCGGGATAAACTTTGCCCATTTCGGGGTCGGAAGCTTTTCTTTGATATCATAGACGTTGTTCAAAGGCAATACACCTCTCCCATAGTTATATACACATTATATACTGAATACATGGCGGTGAACAGAAGAGCAATATAAAACAGCCCCAGGGGGCTGTTAATTCTGTCCTTGGTAGACTTCCGCGGCGGCTTCTTCGGAAGTTATATAGCCGTATTCCACCATTCGGTTTAAGACATAGCGCTGCCTGGTAATTGCCCTATCCCAGTCTTTGACAGGGGCATAGTAGTTGGGGGCCTGGACAAGACCTGCCAACAGGGCGGATTCGCCGATTGTTAAATCATCCACGCTTTTATCAAAGTAAGCCGCAGCTGCCTTCGATACCCCCCAGTTGCCAGCGCCAAAGTTCACCTGGTTAATGTACATCTCCAGTATTTCATCCTTATCGTATTTTCGTTCCAACTGGAGAGCGATGCTCATTTCTGCAAGCTTGCGCACCATCTTTTGATCCAGATTGAGAAATAAGTTCCTGGCCAGCTGTTGAGTAATGGAACTGCCCCCCTGGGCGATGTCCCTGGTTCGTACATTGACCAGCACAGCCCTGCCCAACCCAAAAAGATCAATGCCCCCGTGATTATAAAAGCGGTGATCCTCAATAGCCACAAAGGCTTTGACCAAGTGAGGGGGCATCTCGTCAATACTCAAATAATCAATACGGTACTGGTTTAGATTAGCCACCAGCTTGCCGTCCACATAGCTGATTTTCTCCACATCCCCCTCCATAAAGGGGGTTGGTTTATCCCAGTCAATAGTCCAAATCCCCAAGCCCCAGCTAAAGGCCCAAAGGAATAGGACCGCGGCCAATAGTAAGCCTAGAAGCCAGCGCAGACGCTTTTTCATGCCATCGCTCCTTCCCACAGGATTAATTATATCCTCCAGGACAGAAGAAAGCCATTACTTAAGCCGTTCCAAGGATTTCATTCTTGGGAAGCCGAATAGATTTTCCATTGTGACTCAGTAAGTCCTTCATATACTCCTTATATTGCGAGCTGCTTCAACAGTGGGGTTTACTAAACACCTCCTATTTATACTATATCAATAATAACAAATCAATAAACAGTAAGTATTAAAAATTAGACACCGTTTCCGGTGTCTAATTACTAATGGTAATTGTGGCAGGCTACTAAGTGGCCATTGCCGAGATCCTGCATTTCAGGAATAACTTCTTTACACACGCCGATTGCCCGATTACAACGGGTGTGGAAACAGCAGCCAGGAGGAGGATTTATTGGGCTGGGCACATCCCCTTCCAATAGAATCCGCTTCCGTTTCCGTTCCAGGGTCGGGTCGGCAATGGGGACAGCGGAAAGCAGAGCCTTTGTATAGGGATGCACCGGGTGGGCATAGAGCTCAGAACTCAGGTTGATCTCGACAATCTTGCCCAGGTACATTACCGCAACCCGATGGGAAATATACTTGACCATTGAAAGGTCATGGGCAATGAAGAGAAAGGTTAAATGCAATTCATCCTGGAGTTGTTCCAGGGTGTTGACAATCTGAGCTTGAATGGAGACGTCTACGGCAGATATGGGTTCATCGCAGACGATAAACTTAGGCTCAACAGCCAGCGCCCTAGCAATCCCCACCCTTTGCCGTTGGCCACCGCTAAATTCATGGGGGTAGCGGTTGACATGGTCGGGGTTTAAACCGACTAAATCCAGCAAGTACTGGATTCGCTCCCGGCGTTCTTTTTTCCCTTTTGCCAGGTGGTGGATGTCTAAGGGTTCGCCAACTATATCACCCACGGTCATCCGGGGGTTAAGGGAGGCGTAAGGGTCCTGAAAAATCATCTGCATCTGGCGCCGGGAACTGGCCTTGTCAGCTTTGCTGGCAGTAGAGACGTCCGCTCCCTCAAATAGGATCTTGCCGGCAGTGGGCTTGTACAAGCCGATTACTGTCCGGCCCACGGTGGTCTTACCACAGCCGCTTTCACCTACCAGGCCCAGGGTCTTTCCTGGGTCCATAGTAAAAGAAATGTCGTCAACGGCTCTCACCATTTCTGCCTGTGAGAAAAAGCCGCCACCCAGGGGGAAATACTTTTTCAAATTAGTTACTTCTATGATTGGGTTGTTCATTATCCCACCTCCTGAGGCCGACTGGTCGGCGGAGCCATTGGATGTTGCAACCAGCAATTTACTGTGTGGGAAGCTTTCCCATTAAAAGCCGGGGGCCTATCCTGGGCACAAATCGCCATGGCATGTTCGCACCGAGGCAGGAAAGGACAGCGATCTAATTCTAACAATAAATCAGGGGGTTGCCCCCAGATAGGCTTTAATTTATCCTCCGGCCCCATGTTCAACCGGGGAAGAGAGCGCAGCAGACCCCAAGTATAGGGGTGCAGTGGGTCACATAGGACCTCATCCACCGTCCCTTGTTCTACCAGGTTGCCGGCATACATAACCATTACTCGATCCGCCAGGCCCGCCACCACGCCTAAATCGTGGGTGATGAGGATTATGGCGGTGTTTAGTTCTTGGCGAATATTCTTCAGCACTTCAATTATCTGAGCCTGAATGGTCACGTCAAGGGCGGTGGTGGGTTCGTCTGCAATTAGGAGCTTGGGATCGCAGGCTAGGGACATAGCAATCAGAACCCGTTGACGCATGCCTCCGCTGAGTTCATGGGGATAGGATTTCAGCCGGGTTTGTGGTTCGGGAATTCCTACCATGGATAGAAGTTCAATAGCCCTGGCATCTGCTTGGGACTGGTTCATCTTTTTGTGCAGCCTCAGAATTTCAGTAATTTGAGTGCGCACGTTAAGGACTGGATTGAGGGAAGTCATCGAATCCTGGAAGATGACACTGATGTCGTTGCCCCTAATCTTTTGCATCTGCGTCTCGGTCTTGGCGAGGATTTCCTCGCCGTTAAACAAGATAGAGCCTCCCGTAATCTTTCCGGGGGGGGAGGGAATTAGGCGCATGATAGATTGAGCGGTAACGCTTTTGCCGCAGCCGGATTCTCCAACGATGGCCAAGACTTCACCGGCATTAAGGTCAAAGCTTACCTGGCGTACAGCTCTGACTACGCCGGCATAGGTCCTAAATTCCACTTCTAAATCTCTGACGTTTAATAGAGTATTCATTCTCTCACCTACTTCCGCATCTTGGGATCTAAGGCGTCGCGCAAGCCATCGCCGATGAAGTTAAAGGCCAGTAGTGTGATGCAGATAGCTACAGCGGGGAACACCAATACATGAGGATAGGATCTTAGCGTTGTCAGGGCATCGGAGGCAAGCATGCCCCAGCTTGCCATAGGAGCGGATACACCGAGGCCAATAAAACTTAAAAAGGACTCAGTGAAAATCGCTTCCGGAATAGAAATCGTTGCTGTGACGATGATGGAACCCATTACGTTGGGAATAAGGTGCTGAAGCAATATCTTTCTCTTCTTGGCGCCGATTGTTGTTGCAGCCAGGATAAATTCCTGCTCCTTAAGACTTAAGATTTGGGCTCGGACAATACGGGCCATTGGCAACCAATAGACTATACCCAAGGCGATAAAGATGCTGGACAGGTTTACCCCTTTGCTGCCTTCTGGGTCTAGGATCACTATGAGCATAATCACCCATAGGAGAAAGGGAATGCTGTACATAATGTCCACGAAGCGCATCATGAGATTATCTATCTTGCCGCCGGCCAAACCGCTTATGCCTCCAAATAGTACCCCAATTACACAGGTGGTGATTGCTGCGACAAAACCCACCGCTAAAGAGATGCGGGCACCATACATAGTTCTCACCAATATATCCCTGCCAAGATTATCTGTGCCAAAGGGGTGCTCCCGGCAGGGCCGAAGATGAATATTGTCAAAGTCCTGATCAGAGTAGGAATAGGGAGAAAGGAAAGGACCGACAATTGCAGTCAGTGTAAGCAGGGCGATGAAAATCAGGCTGGTGATTGCCAGTGGGTTTTTCTTAAGGCGTCGCCAGGCATCTTGCCAGTAGGTAATGCTGGGTCTCGCCTCATCCGCCTGAACTCTGTTCTTATCAAGGGGTTTAAACAGCTCGGGGGATATTGCCATTGTCCTACTCCTTTCTTGCCGATAATTTAATTCTCGGGTCAAACTGGGAATATGCGATGTCCACTAGCATATTCAAGCCAATTAAAATCATGCTATAAAATACTGTCGTCCCAAGAATTACAGTGTAGTCGCGGTTATAGATGCTTGTGACAAAGTGCTTGCCCAGTCCGGGGACTGCAAAGATATTTTCCACTACAAAGGTCCCTGTAATAATTCCTGCCAGCAGCGGTCCTGAATAAGTTAGGACTGGGATAATGGCATTCTTTATCGCATGAACCCAGACAATTCTCCGCCGGGGCAATCCTTTGGCTTTAGCAGTCTTCATATAATCTTGGCTCAAGACATCCAGCATGCTGGATCGGGTCAAGCGAGCAATATATGCTGTAGGAAGAGCCCCCAGAGAAATAGCCGGCATGATAATATGCAATGGAGTCCCCCAGGTTGCTGGCGGCAGCAACCCCAGTTTATAGGACAGTACTAACATCAGCAATGTGCCCAAGATGAAACTGGGGATCGCCACTCCAAGGGTGCTAAAGGACATGACCAGGTAGTCCAAGATTTTCCCCTGGTTCAAGGCCGCTACTATTCCCACGCTGACACCCACTAATAAAGCAAAGGCAAAGGCTACCAAACCTAGTTGCAGGGACACTGGAAAGCGAGCGGCAATAATGCCATTGACAGTTTGCCCCCGATATTTAAAGGAGGGGCCTAAATCTCCTTTGAGTAAATTAAGCATGTAGTCTTTGTACTGGACCAGGAGTGGATCATCTAATTTATATCTTTTTTCAATATTTTCTTTGATTGCTGGCGGCAGGACTTTATCCCTTTGAAATGGCCCCCCTGGAATTGCGTGCATGAAAAAAAAGGTTACCGTAATTACCACCCAGATGGCCAGAATTGCCGACAACAGACGTCGAACAACAAACTCAAGCATTAGCAGCAACTCCTTAATCTAAAAGATGGGAGGTATACCAAAGCATCTTTGGTATACCTCCACTGCTTTGAGGCATTATTCTGCGATATAGGCTGTCTTAAAGTCCACGCCACCAATAATGATGGAGCTGTAGCCCTTCAGGTTCTCAGAAACCATGGCAGGCAGGGTGTAGTAGTAGATAGGCATAATCGGCATTTCTTCCATGAAGATATCTTCCATCCGATGTAGCTTTTCATTGCGGGAATTCATATCACTTTCTTGGAGACACTCGGCTACCAACTTGTCATATTCAGCGTTAGTATAGCCGCTGTTGTTGTTGCCGTTGCCGGTAGTCCACATATCTAGGAAGGTATTTGGGTCGTTGTAGTCACCGATCCAGCCGGCTCGGGCTACGGTAAATGCCCCTTCATCCCTGGATTGCAGGTAGGTGCCCCACTCCTCGTTGGTAAGGGTCACATTGGTAATGCCCAAGTTCTGCTTCCACATTTCCTGGATAGCTTCGGCAATTAGCTTGTGATCTTCTGAAGTGTTATAGAGGATCGAAAAGGCGGGGAAACCCTCACCGTTGGGATAACCTGCAGCAGCTAATAAATCCTTCGCAGTTTCTAAGTTCTCTTCAAAATAGTCGCGGCCTTTTTCCCTGAAGTCGTTGCCATTTGGCTCGGGAATTCCGGGAGGCACAAAGGCAAACGCGGGAAGTTGTCCCCCTTGGGTGACTTTATCGACGATTTTCTGGCGGTCAATTGCCATGGTCAGGGCCTTCCGCACCCGGATATCGTCAAAGGGAGCCTTTTCCATGTTAAAGATGTAGTAATAGGTGCCCAAGTACGGGAAAATATGCAGCTCCGGCATAGCCTTTAGCCTGGGGATTTCCTGTCCGGGAACGGTGTTGGTCATATGAAGATCGCCGTTTTCAAACATGGTCAGCTCGGTGCTGGCGTTTTCCACCATGGAAAAGACTAGGCGGTCGGCCTTGACAGCCCCGGCGTCCCAGTAATGCTCGTTGGGGACAAACTCAATCTGGTTGTTTTCCCATTTCTCCATCTTAAAGGGACCATTGGCAACAGTAGTTTCTACTTTCAGATGCCAGCCCTCTGGGTCGGCTTCGACAAATTGCTTGTAAACAGGGTAGTAGGTTTTAAAGGAAACCAGGGAGAGGAAATAAGGTGTGGGCCCAACCAATTTGACCTTAAGGGTCAGGTCATCCACAGCTTCGATGCCGACATCGGCAAGATTTCCTTTTCCGCTGTTATATGCTTCTGCTCCCTCTATAGGATAGAGCATGTAAGCATAGTCGGCTGCAAGTTCGGGGTCCAGAGAACGTTTCCAGGACCAGGCAAGATCATGGGCGGTAAGAGGTTCGCCGTTTGCCCATTTGGATTCCCGGAGATGGAATGTATATTCTGTCTTATCTTCGCTGATGTCCCAGGTCTTCGCTAATGCAGCCTGGGGCTGGCCTAAGGCATCCATCCTTGTCAGTCCTTCATAAATTTGAAGCATAATTGATGCTTCGGGAATTCCGGTAGATAGATGCACGTCCATGGTCTCAGGTTCAGTGCCCACATTATACTGGATAACCATCTCGCCATTGTCAGTACCGGTAGTACATCCCGCCAAACTGGCAGCAAGGAGTAGGACCACAAAAAACATCGCTAAGTTCTTCCTCAAGAATATACCCCCTTATATATTTAATTTGCATCCGATATACGGTTTCTGGGTAATCCTTCACCTCCTGAAGTGTGTGTCGAAGTACTTTGACGTGTCAAAGCGTTTATGCGCTGACGATTGTACTATTCTATACGAAAGTGGAAAATCCTGCATATAGGGTCAAAAAAACTAAGGTTCATTCTATTTTCCCAAGGTAAACAAAAACTCCCGAGTTACCGGGAGTTTTTTGTAAATATGTCTTGGTGTGGTCCTATAATTCCACCATGAAACTTTCCAAGGCTAGCTTGAGTTCTTCGTAATCAACATTATTGAGCAGTGAGGAAATACTGGTCAAATAGTCCATATCCAGGGACTGCCATAACTGCCGCTGAAAAGAAGCGTAGTCAAAACCCTGGCCAATAGTATTTGCAATGGCATCCTCATACAGCAGCAAGGTGTAGAGCTTGCGCAGGTGGTCCCTATCCTCATCTGCTTCTGGGCTTTGTTCTTCAACCATCTCCTGGCTCTGGCGGAGATAATCAAGATTATCCTCAATATCTTCTAGCGTCACAATCCCAGAATGGGAGGACACAATTACCTGACCGCGCTGCTCACCTATAAACTCTAAGGATTCGATATACTTTTCCAGGTCATGCCAGCCGATAGACGGCAAGGGTTTTTCCACCATATCCCCCACATAGAGCACAGAATCCTGGTGGTCAACGCAGATGGCGGAGTCGTCAGTATGGCCCGGGGTATAGACAAACTCCACCCCATCATCTGCAAAAAGAATACTGCTGTCAAAAGTAAGGTGGGGTCTAACAAGGGTTACATCCCCATTTTGGTAACTGGCGTAGCGCTGCAATTCCAGGGGCCCTCGCTGCATTACATTCCGAGCGCAAAAGACATGGGCTACTACTAGGGGGTTGCTAAAGGCACTTACCCCCCAAATATGGTCCCAGTCAGAATGGGACAGGAATATTACCAAGGGCTTATCCAGTCCCTGGGTTCTTAGGTGCTCTTTTATCGGGTCCATGGACCTGGGCCCCAGATGTGTGTCGCATAGGTAGAGCCGGTTACTGCCCTCAATTAAGTACACGCTGTACTCTCCCAATAGAGATTCAGGCTCCTCAAAGGTAAATAGCGTTCCCCTGCTGCCAATCTTCTCGATCTTCATAGCCTCACTCCTTCAGTTAACTGAATACATTTCCCCTAAAGATGGGGATTAGTCATTTTTATAAAATAAGACGATGCGGTTGGTATTAGTGCCACAGTCGTTGTTTCGGATTCCCCATATATTTGCGGTCTTAGTAAATTGTTGGACATTCAGCAAGACCCCTGCACACTGAAACCCTGCCTTCGTTCCCAGGGGAATTGTATGTTCATCTAGGCAGATTTTGCCCTTTCGCACTTCTCCCACTTCAAAGGCTACCCAACCACCGGGTGTAATTATCCTGTATAGCTCCACTAATACATCCTGGATGACTTGGCTCCATTCATCAAGAGAACGTGCCATGGTTATTTTTTTGCCAGGTGCCTCAGGGGATATGCCATTAAACCAGCAACGCAGCCAGTTGTCATTAGCATACTGGACCACATCCAAAAAGGGGGGAGACGTTACCACCAGTTTAACAGACTCCGAGGAAATTTCCGGTGTCCACCGGGCATCATCTTCTAGAAATACGGCAGATTCTCCTGCCCTGGCTAGGCTGGCAATCTCATCAGCAGTCAGGGTCCGCACAAGGGAAGCGGATTTCCGCATTATCCGAGGTGTAATCTCCTTGTACTCCGGCACTTGATTTTTTTGTATATTTATCTGGATCTGCCTCTCCGGCAAAACCGCTTGATTGGGTGGAAGGGTATACACCGAAAAAAAACCACTGGAATGCCCGCTGAGGCGATTGGTGGCTACCATCCTAATCCATTGGTCCAGATGATCCTCCTTGCCCTGGGCCTCCCGTTCCAACAGGTACCTGCGCAGGGCGACAATCTCCCCTTCGGTGCGCCGGTGGTAGAACATGGACAAATCTATTTCCCCCCGGCCACCCTCTTCCAAGGGAATGGCGGCTAGCCGCTCCGCCAGGCTGTCTTTTGTGGGGACGAAAAACCTGGGACGGGCCAGCAAGGCACTTAAGGGATTGACATCATTAGCTGCCACCCGTCTGCCCAGCAAGCCGGCCTCGATGACAGTGGTGCCTCTGCCGGAAAAGGGATCGTAGACTAAATCCCCTGGCTCTGTCAGGGCCTCTATAAAGAACCGGGGCAGCTGAGGTTTAAAGCAGGCACGGTAGGAAATCTCATGAAGGGATGAGGCCTGCCGCTGCTTGGAGGTCCAAAACTCGTTGCTGAACTGGGGAACCTGCCTGCCTTCGATGGCCACACAGTCCACCTTAGTCTTAACCCCAGCCCTATGCTGGTAGTCCTGAACATATCTAGCAAAGGTAGCCACGTCCACTAGTCATCCCCCCCTGTATTTTGAAAATATCATATCATGAAACAAGGGCCAAACCCACTTCGCAGCCCAGGGTTTTCTTTCTATGCTTTAGTCCATTCCCAAAGGGATGCTGGCAATCATACACTAAATTGACTAATTTCCAGGCAAGGGAAGGAGGCTTTTATATGCAGGCAGTAATCCTCTGTGGCGGTAAGGGGATGAGAATGAGTAATGCACCTGACTTAACACCGAAGCCCCTGGTGAAGGTGGGGGGCATGCCCTTATTGATGCACATTATTAAACTGTTCCAGACATATGCCATCCAGGATTTTATTCTCTGCTTAGGGGATAAAAGTGAAGCTATCAAAGAATACTTTTTTAACCTGGATTGGAAAGCCCACGATTTTAAGCTCACCGAGAAGGGGGTCCAATATTATCATCCACCGGAAAACTGGAATATTATTTTCGCCGATACCGGCAAGGACACCCAGACCGGGGGCCGGATTAAAAGAATAGAAAAATATCTCACAGGAGATGACTTTCTGCTCACATACAGTGATGGCCTTGCAAATATATCATTGCCGAAACTACTGACCCAGCATAAGAAAATGAAAAGACTAGCCACTGTAACCGGTGTAAAACGCCCTTCGGCCTATGGAATTATGGAAGAGAATCACGGCCTGGTTGCCAGCTTCCGGGAAAAGCCCCAGTTAGACGGGTGGGTCAATGGCGGCTTCTTTGTCCTAAAAAAGCAGGTCTTGAAATACCTCCAGGGGGACCAGTGTATTTGGGAGGAACAGCCCCTGCGGCAACTTGCAGCAGAAGGGCAGCTGGCCCTTTACAGGCATCAGGGGTTTTGGCAGTCCTTGGATTCACCTAAAGAAGTCCAGATTGTAAACGAAATGTGGGCAAGGGATGACAGACCTTGGGTGGTATGGTAATGCCCTCGGATTTCAAAGGCATAAAGGTTCTCATTACGGGGGCCAGTGGCTTCATAGGCGCCCACCTTGCAGAAAGGCTGGTTATTGCCGGAGCCCATGTGACGGTTATGGTTCGGGAAAATTCCGACCTCTGGCGGCTGGAGGGCATTAAAGAATGGATTTCCCTGAGCCTGGGAGATTTGCGGGTGCAGCAAGAGGTGGAGAACTGTGTCAAAACTATCCGCCCCGAGTATGTCTTCCATCTGGGGGCCTATGGGGTAGATTCCAGGCAAGGAGATGAAGTCCAGGCCGTCAACACAAATGTCTTAGGATTGGTTTTCTTGGTCAATGCCCTTTTGGAGACGGGATGCACAAAACTCATCAATATTGGCTCCTGCATGGAATATGGCAATAAGGATGAGATGGTAAAAGAAGATGATTACCTTGCGCCCTTTAATATATACGGCAGCACTAAAGCCGCCGGGACCATTATCGCCCATCAGCTGGCCGCCCGGGGAGGGCTACCCCTGGTAACATTAAGGGCTTTCGGAATATTTGGGGAGGGGGAAGGTAGCCATAAGTTTTTCCCCAATATAATTATCTCTATTCTCCAGGGCAAAGAAGTTAGATTGACAGGTTGCGAACAATTCCGGGATTATTGCTATGTGGACAATTTAGTGGATGCCTTTCTCCTTGCTGCCGGGGATCAGCATTGCCAAAACGAGATCTTTAATGTGGGCAGTGGCACAATCCGCACCCTAAGGGAATATGTCGAGATGATCTACCAGCGTATGGACAGTCAGCTCAAGCCAAAATACGGGGCAATACCTTACAGGCCTGTGGAGTATTGGCGACCCTGGCCGGATACAGGGAAGATTCATTCTGTACTCCATTGGGAGCCCAGAATAAGCTTAGAAGATGGGTTAGATAGGACCATTAACTGGTACAGATGCAACCTAGATAAATACATGGGAACAGGCAGGTGACATCAACTGAATACAATTAATAAGGTCATCCTAGAAGATATCGAGACCTTGAGTAAAAATAGTAAATTAGAGGAACTAGGGGGAACCACCTGGCTAATTAGCGGCGGAGGGGGATTTATCGGCAGCTACTTCCTGGATCTCCTAAGGGTATGTAATGAAAGGGTTTTTAGCCGGCCCTGCCGGGTTCTATGTATAGATAATTTTCTCACCGGCGTTCCCGATAGGGTCAGGCACTTACTGGATAATAAGCATTTTCACTTTATCAACGGGGATATTACCAAGCCCCTGGAAATCATCGGCGATGTCCACTACATCATCCATGCAGCAGGCATTGCCTCTCCCCCCATCTATCGTCAGTATCCCCTGGAAACCATTGAAGTCAATGTAACGGGTCTAAAAAACCTCCTGGAGCTGGCAATTACCAAGAAGCCCAAGAGTTTTATGTACTTTTCCAGCAGCGAAATATATGGAGACCCCAGTCCAGAGAATATCCCCACTGCTGAAGATTACAATGGCAATGTGTCCTGCACCGGTCCCCGGGCTTGTTATGATGAATCCAAGAGATTGGGGGAGACCTTGGCTGTCAACTATTTCCGCCAATACGATTTGCCTGTAAAGGTTGTCCGCCCCTTTAATATCTATGGCCCTGGCCTGCACCTGGGAGATAGGCGAGTGCTGCCGGACTTTTTCCGGGGGGCGATTATGGAGAAAAAAATCCGGGTCTTAAGTGATGGGTCTCCTACCCGGAGCTTTTGTTATATCCGGGACGGCATTGCCGGCTTTTTGTCTGTGCTCCTCTCCGACTTTCAAGGGGAAGCCTTTAACATTGGCAGTGACCAAGAGACCAGCATCATAGAATTGGCCCACTTAGTTGCCGATATTACAGGAGATGTGGAAGTTGAGTTTCAGCAAAGCCCGGATGCGGAGTACCTTACTGACAACCCCCGCCGTCGCTGCCCCGACTTGACCAAGGCAAAAGCTCTGTTGGAATACCGGCCCCAAGTCAGTCTGGAAGCGGGGCTGAGGCGGATGTTGGCCTGGTACACTGATGTTTATGTAAATAAGGGGGTGAAAGTATGAGGATAGCAATTATCGGCACGGGCTACGTGGGTTTGGTGACAGGGGCCTGCCTGGCTTATATGGGGCATCAGGTGGTTTGTGTAGATAGAGAAGCCAGCATTGTCACTAATATCAACAATATGGAACCCCCAATTTATGAACCGGGCTTGGAGGAAATCCTCCAGCAGGTTGTCTCCTCCGGTTTCTTAAGGGCTACCACCGCTATTGGGGCAGCGGTCCAGGGGGCGGAAGTGACCATAATTGCCGTAGGCACTCCCCTAGGAGAGGCCGGAATAGACTTGGGGCAGGTAGAGAATGCTGCCAGGGAAATTGGCACTGCCTTAAAAGAAAAGACTGAGTACCATGTAGTTAGTGTAAAGAGCACAGTAGTGCCCACCACCACAGATACAGTAGTCAAAGGCATACTAGAGCAGTTCTCTGGAAAGTCCCTAGGGGAATTTGGCTTGACCATGAATCCGGAGTTCCTTCGAGAAGGAAATGCCATCCCAGACTTTATGTATCCTGATCGCATTGTTATCGGCGCCAATGATGCTAAGAGCCTAGAGGTCATGAAAAGGGTATATGCAGGCTTTGAGGGGCCAATAGTGGCGACAAATTTAAGGACCGCCGAGATGATAAAATACACCGCCAATGCCCTCTTGGCTACCTTAATATCTTATGCCAATGAGATTGCCGGTTTTTGCGAGGCCACGGGAGAGGTGGATGTCAAAGATGTCTTTGCTGCCGTGGCTTTGGATCAGCGCTTTACTCCCAGGGTGGGCAATAGCATAGTCTATCCCGAGATGCTCAACTACCTCCAGGCAGGATGTGGCTATGGAGGCAGCTGTTTCCCCAAGGACCTTCAGGCCCTTCAGGCTTTTGCCAAGGGGAAGGGTTGTTCCCCCCGGCTGGTATCTGCCGCTATTGAAACTAATGAAGAACAAGCAGAGCGGATACTACACAGATTGGAAGGGGCAATGGGATCCCTTAAGGGCAAAAAAATAGCCGTCTTAGGTCTGGCCTTTAAGCCGGGGACCGACGATGTTCGTGAATCTCCTGCCCTCAGGATAATAAAGGGACTGCTGGCCAGGGGGGCAGAGGTTTCTGCCACCGACCCCATCGCCATTGAAAAGATGAAGCAGACCCTTGGTGAGCAGGGTGTATCCTTTCCCGAAAATTATGAGGCTGCCCTCCAGGGGGCAGAAGGGGTGCTGCTGGTTACTCCCTGGCGGCAGTATGTAGAAATCCCAGGGGAAAAGTATGTGCAGCTAATGGCATACCCCTTGGTGGTAGACTGCCGCCGGGTTCTGGATAAGGGCCACCTGGAAAGGGTGGGGGCAGACTATATCGGCGTCGGTTTAGCCTAAAATGAGTTGGATAAATACAGGCCCCAGCTGGGAACTCATCCTGCTCTCGCCCTTTGTAGATTCCCGGGGGTCCTTAAAAAAAGTCCTCCTGCAGAGTCGGCTGGACTCAGACATCTGTGAGGCCTACCTTCTCTTTACTAATCCAGGAGCCATCCGGGGAAATCATTACCACCGGACTACACTGGAGTATTTCTTCGTGGTCCAAGGAACTGGGGCAATTGCCCTTCAAGGCCCCGGGGAGGAAGCTCCTAGGGTCATGGAAGTGTCGGCAGAAGATAATCTGCTTTTAAAAGTCCCTCCCGGAACCGCTCATGCCTTTAAAAATTAAGGGGAGGGGCAGTTAATCATCCTCGCTCTGTCCACCCAAGAGTACAGTAAAGAGGACCCGGATACATTTCCCCTGATTCTTCTCTGCTAAAGAAAGGGAGTGTGGCTGTGAAACATTTCTACTGCTCTTCATTTAGCAAGGGCTATGCATACAAGGGCTTGCTTCTCTATGAATCCCTTCTCAAATGGGATAAAGACTTTCACTTCTTTTTCATTTGCTTGCACCCGGAGGTAAAGGAACTCTATAAAAAAATGAACTTAAAACACGCAACCCTTATATCCCTGTCTGACCTTGAAGGGCAGGACCCGGAGTTGCTTACGGTAAAGGGCAGCCGCAATGAAAAGGAATATGCCTGGACGGTAAAAGCCTCAGTAATGCTACACCTATTTAATAATTTCCCCCAGATAGACCACATCGTCTGGCTGGATGGGGATACCTTCTTTTATTCTGACCCCCAACCCATCTTTGAGGAATGGGGAAGCCAGTCCATAGTCCTTACCGAGGAAAAATGGAGTGAAGCCAATAAAAAGCGTCGCTATACAAGGGGGATATTTAATACAGGCTTTATGGGCTTCAAAAGAGATAACCATGCCCTCAACTGTCTCAGTTGGTTCCGGCAAAAACTAATTCAGTGGTGCTATGACCGTCTGGAAGACGGCCTCTGGAGCGATCAACTCTATGTAAATGACTGGCCCACCAGGTTTCAGGCGGGAATTATTAAAAACCTGGGGGTAAATGTAGGGCCCTGTATTATCCAGGATTGCTCCCTGACAAAGAAGGGTGAGGATTTCTATGTAAACGGAGAAAAGCTGATCTTTTATCACTCCTACGGATTCAGGTATTTTGACGGCAATGAGTTTGATCTCTGCAGCTATATCATGACCTTTAAGGACAATGTAATTCAGTGGATATACCAACCCTATATTGATGCCTGTCGGCAGATAGTGGCCCGGATTCGGCAAGTAAAAAAAGACTTCTATCCCCAAACAAGACCCCGCCATCAATTTATCCGCAACTATTATAACTTGGCGGCTAATACCGGTGGCTTAGGCCCGGGACCCCATATCTGCACCCTCTTTACAAAGGACTACCTAATCCAAGGGCTGGCCCTATATAACTCCCTTAGACAGACTACCCCTGACTTTCATCTCTGGGTCCTTTGCGTAGATGATGAGGCCTATACCCTTTTGGCAAAAATGCATCTGCCCAAAGTAACCTTAATCAGCCTTGAGAATGTAAAAACGGAAAGATTGGCAGCCCTTGCTTTGCAAAGGAAAATCAATGAATTTTGCTGGACCCTGAAAGCTAGTTTCGTCATGTACTTACTAAAAAACAATGTCAACCTGGACTCAATACTATACCTTGATGCCGATCTGTATTTTTTCCGGGATGTCAAAAGCATCCACCGGGAATGGGGAGATAAATCCATATTCTTGACAAAGCTTTGGCTGGGTCCAAAATGGGCCAAAAAAGTCGGCACATTTTCCGCCGGCCTCATCGGCTTTAAGCGGGACCGGGGCGGGATGAGATGCCTAGCCTCCTGGCGCCGGAAATGCCTGAAATGGTGCTCCCAGCGACCAGACCGGGGGCGCTGGGCAGATCAAAAATATCTGGACCGCTGGCCCAGCATCACTGACAGCATCACAATCTCCTCCAACAAAGGGATTAACACCGGCCCCTGGAATATTCGCAAAGGCACCGTTGTCCAAGAAACAAACCAAGCCTTGACCTTTGAAGACCAACCATTGATCTGCTATCATTTCAGCGGCTTTGAGCTCATAAGCCAAAACGAAGTTGAGTTATGTAATCGGAAGAGATTGCCGGAACATGCCGAGAAAATATATTCAACTTATCTCCGGGCAATTTTCAAAGCAATCCGCCAGGTGAAGGCAGTCGATGCCAGCTTCATGGCAAAGGCGCTACAAGATAAGGACCCGCTGCAGCTAAGAAATTACCGGCGGCTTCAGGAGTAGAGGCCGTGAAGAGAAAAAAGAGCAAGACCAAACTGGATAAAATCAATGCCCTGCTTACCGACCCATACATCTCCCGCCATGTCCCTGAGACCATGGAGTATGAGGAGAAAAACCTCTGGAGGATGCTGCGGAAGCATTCCACTGTGTATGTAAAACCTGTCAAGGGGCATATGGGCCTTGGCATCTTCCGGGTAAAAAAGTTCTCCGAAGCCAGGTATGAAATAAGTTCCGCCAACTATATCCAACAGGTAAGAGGGACCCAATTAGTGCCGCAAGTTACCGCCCTTGTGGGAGATAAAGATTACTTCCTGCAGCAGGGAATAGACCTGGCCACTTACAAAAACTGCCCCTTTGACATTCGCATTGTGATGCAAAGGCCATACAAGGTGTGGCGGCTGACCTTGTCTTCCGCCAAGGTGGCCAACAGGGAAGGCGCCGTCGTCACCAATGTGGCCCAGGGGGCAACGGACTACCCCCTAGATGAAATCCTCAAGAAGTATGATCAGCGTCGCAATCCCCTATCTACCTTCAGGGAGCTGGTGGATCTCAGTCATCAAATTGCCAGTGTATTGGGTTCTGCATTTTCCATGAAGATAGTGGGATTGGATCTGGCCCTGGACAAGAAAGGTAGGATATGGTTCTTAGAAGGCAACAACCAGCCTCAATGCGCCCGCTGTAAATTAGTCAACGATAAAATGTCCAAGGAGAAATATGAGGAAGCCCGCCGCTGGCTTACAGAAGAAAAGACCCACCAATGACAGGTGGGTCTTAGTCCTGAATGACGTGGTGAAGTGAGCCAGACTTCTAGTATGGCGGGTTCAGATGTTTAAAGTTCCTGGTCTTCGAAGTGAGGGTTAACAAGGTGAATGAGGCAATTGCCAACAGAGTTGTTTGTAAAGCAAATACACTGGCCTCAACATAGGCCTTGTCAATAATTAAGTCTTGCAACACTGGCAACGACAGGACAGATATCAGGGCGGTAAAAGTTACGATTGCCGCCAATATTTTTGTCGCCCATTTGGCGTGGAATATCGTAAGAATACTTAACAGCAGACACCCCGCAAACAGGAATGTGTTTTCAGGCATGATATAGGTATACAGATACACATCTTCAAAAGCCACCAAAGAAATAAATCCCAGCAAGCATACAATGCTTATCCACTTCAGCTTGTTGCGTGGCACAAAGCGGCGCCACACTTTGTACTTTGTGAATTGCTTTGCAAACCAATTCTTGGGGCCGACTTCTTTCTGGGCCTCTGTATCTTTCAGCTCAACGGCTAGTTCTTTAGATATGGTTTCTAATATTTTTAACTCCATGTGACCTGCATTGCCATAGGTGCGGATGTCCTTGAGCCGTTGCTTGGCTAAATCCAGCCAATGTTGTTCCCCGGGTAAACCTATGGAAAAGGCCGCCTTGAGGAAATTGCTGATCAGGCACGGCATATTTATACCTCCGCCAGAATCAATAATTGGTTGCAAGATAGTCAGGGCCTCCGAAAACAATCCTTGTTTTAGACAGTCAGTGGCTAAATTTGATGCCGCTATTTCCTCCATGCTATCCAGACCCAAGGCGTCCCTGAATTTACCTTGAGCAGATTGGGGCTTACCCATCCAGCTGAGGCAATAACCTTGCATTGCCAGGGCATAAGCTTTCTGCTCTGTTTCACTATAACATTCATACAGTCTTTCATATGCCTGTAAGGCTGATTGCCACTCCCCCCTATCAGATAATATGTTGCCATACCAGAAAATAACGTTGATATTATCGGGGAAAAGGCTGTAGGCCTTAGAGATGGTTGCTATGGCCTCATCTCCTTGTCTTGAACGATGAAGGGAAGCAGCCAAGTAGGTATAGATATAATCCTCGGCATTCTCCATGACCACATCAGTATTAAGCCAAGTGCTGGCCTCATGGTAGCGGCAATCTTCATAGAGCCAAATTGCCAGTCCAATATAGGCATCTCTTTTTTGCTTAGGGGTCAGGCGTGGGTCATTGATATGGATTTGCAAGTCCTCAAGCTTATCCAGGTTATATAGAGTCCGCATCAAGCCTGCCAGGGCCTTTTCGGTCCCATCCCTTCTGAAGGATTGGGCCCATTTTTTTTCTGCCTCCGAAAGATGGGCATGGCGTTCAAAGTGTATGGCCACCTCATTGAGGGATTTAAGATCATCAGAATTAGCCGCCAGATAGGATTCCAGCAAGACAGCGGCTTCATTTACTTGGCCTACTGCCTCTAAGTAACGGGCATGTACTAATTTGCTATGCAGATACCCTGCCGGCAGCAGTGGAAGAAAGGAATCGAACTCCTGGACGATGCCCGCATCATCCAAAAAGGAAATCAAGCTATTCCAGTAATATGGATCATCTTTGAATTTCCCGGATATTTGGCGCAGCATAGTTTTCGCCTCTGCCAGTCTATCGGTTTGGCGGTAAAGGTCTGCCAGGGAGAAGTACACGCCAGGAGGGGGATCAGCGGATTTGAGCAACTCAGTATAGCTTGTTTCTGCTTCTGTCCACCGTTTCTCACACCTCTGAATCTCCGCCAGGCGATAGCGGGGAAAGACACCGTCAGATTCCAGCCCCAAAGCCTGATGGTAAAGGACTTTTGCCTGCTCCATTTCCCCTTCCACCTCCCAAAGGGAGCCAAGATAACACAGGAGGTCTTCCGAGGGCCCTAGCTTGAACAAGATGCCTTCAATTACCTGCTTGCCCTTTGCAGTGTTCCCTTTCTTGCATAGATCCAGCAATTGATCCAGGGGCCATTGGTATGTGGGGTCAAGCTCAATGGCTTTCTCCAGGTGGACAAAGGCCTTTTCCTCCTGCCCTGCCCGCTCAAGGATATGTGCGCACTGGGCATGCAAATATGGCGAGTTCGGTTGTTTGCCCAGAGCAGTTTCGATAGTTTCCTCTGCCTCTTCCGGGCGTCCGGTTTCCAACAAACAGGAAGATATCAATGCCGATACCTTGAGGTCATCCTGTTTTTCCATGGATTTCACCAGGTATGTTAGTGCTTCGCTGTAGCGCTCACGCTCAAAAAGAATCCGGCCCAAGCTCCCCAGCAATTCCGGATGCTCTTCGGTCACCGTCAACCCGTGTTTTAACCAGTTAATCACTCCCCGAAAATTCCCCAGCATTTCATTAATCCTGGAAAAATACTCGTAGGGCCACGGCCGCTGAGGTTCCAAAGAGATAACTTTTCGGAAGCAATCCGCCGCCTCGTCATACTGCAGTTGCTCTAAGTAACAGAGCCCTAGATGTTCCAGTGTCCAACAGTCTTCGGAATCCATGGCCAGAGCCTTCTTAAAACACTCTTCGGCCTGGGCATATTGCCCCTGTCGGAGGTGGTTTTCGCCAAGATTTGCATATAGCCAATCTCTCCCCGGCTGAAGTTCCAAGGCCCAATTGAAATATTCTTCCGCCAAAGAAAACTCACCTTGGTTCATCAGGACTTGCCCCAGGATGGCCAGACTTTCCACAGACTCCGGATAAACGCGGACGGCCTTTCGGGCAATAGCTAGAGCCTTCTCCAGGTCTTCATCATGAAACAAAGCCAGTCTTGCTTGCAGCAATGTGCCGTACCAACCCAACTCCCTATCCCTTAAAGTTTTCATGCGGTCAGAAGCTTCGCTTAACAAGCCCCGTCCCAACAGGGAGTTGATGACCCTGAGGCGGAAGAATTCCAGATACTGAGGCGCATCCCAAAGTTGTTCAACAGCCAGGCGAAAATCTGCTTCCTCCACCTGCGGGGGCCTGCAATCTATAAGAAATTGCGAGTAATATATTTTCCCTTGCTGGCAGGCCACCATCTGAGCCACGATTTCCTCAGCCCCACTGTAGTCATTAGCAGCATATAAGTGTATGGAATGTGCCAACAGTCGCAGCCGGGGCTCATCCCAGGCTTGCAAAACAGAGAGCCTGTACTTTTCCTCGGCTGAGACAAAGGCAACGGCCTCATAAAAGGAATTTGCGAACATCTCATCATATTGGAGGTAAGGCAGGGGCAAAGGAAATGGGCTGCCTGGATCTTGCAGGAAGAAGGCTTGCAAGGCATCATCAAAACCATTAATTACTGTTACATGGGCACCCGCTGCACCGCGCAAAGACATCAGGAGAGGGATGCGGTTACGCAAAGCTGTCTTAACCTGCTCCTGATTCGCCCTGAAGGACACAAAGCTATAACCCTGTGCGTTCAGCCAAGTGTACAAGTTGTGCATGGGGGTCCCCTCAGCGTCCATCATTCCTTGTCCTATTTCCCACTGATCAACTGAGATTCCATAGTAATCCAGGATTATCGACACTGCACAAGGTACGCAGTGATTATGCCGCTGAATCTGCGGATTCAATGTCAGGGACACTCTATCCCAGGGCACATCGATGTTCCAGGTACTGAGATTTGGCACGAAGCTTTTTTCTCCGGGAGCTAAACTCTTGGAAAAGGTTTCTTTAGCCCCGCTCCAATCCTCTCTACGGTATGCGTTTATCCCTTGTAACCAATTCAGGGCAGGAATAAATTCTGCTTCAGGACTAAGCTCCATGATCTTGGCTATAGAATCTTCAAAGGCATCATTTTCACCCAGCAACCACTGGATAGTGGCGAAGTAATAAAGGATTTGAGGAGACTGAGGGGATTGTTGCAGGCCGGCAGATAGCCACTGTGCAGCTCCCACCCAATCCTGTTCTAGGGTTTTTAGGGAAGCCATCATCGGGTAAGTGTTTTCCCGCCCTGGATCCGCCAAGATCGCCTTCTGAAAGCAGGCTGCGCTTTCAGGGATTCGCTCCTGCAGAAGCAGGTAATACCCCTCCTCATTCAGCACTTCATCCGGTCCCAGTGTTTCTTTCGCCCGCTGGAGACACCGTTCTGCTGAAGTAAAGAGGCGCATTTGAGAAAAGAGCACGCTTTTTTGGCGCAATACTTTCCCCCGTTCCTGGTCATCTGCAACCAATTGAGCTGCACGCTCTAACAGGCTTTTCGCATCAACCAGCCTCTTGGCGGACTGGTAGGCATTGGCTAAGCCACAGAGCATCTCTACATTATCTGGGTATTTATACGTCCCCCACCGCCATAAAGACCTCTCCAGGCGGGTGTTTCCCGCCTGCCAGGCAATTTTCGCCAGTAAGGCTGCCTGCATGGGATCTTGCTTCAGCAAGGATTTTACCTCTTTTAATGCCAGGAAGCAGCAGGCATATCTCTTGTCTTCAAAATTTCGTTTCAGAGCTGCGAAATCATAGGGTTGCATAGTATCCCACCTAACATTCAGCTATAAAATACTATTCTGCGTAAGAACCCTATTTCCTTCCACATATGACAAGTCCCTCCCCTAAAACAAGCGAAAAAAACCACGGAGCATTACGCCGTGGAATAGCTAGTACGTCTAATTTAATTTCTCACTAAGGATAGCTTTCACAGCCAAATTAATTTTCTACACCCCAAGCAACAATCAATTAAAGCTAAATAAATTGAAATAGGGGGCCTTCTGAGGGTTATCCCTCATAAGGCCCTTTATACAATCAAAATAACTTATTTGTGGATTTCCCAGACAAAGGTGGCAGAGTCGTTGAGATCAATATCGTCTGGTACAAAGTCGATTGATTTTGCTGCCAGTATGGGTGGCGCTTCATTGAGGACGAAATTTGTTTTAGAAACGACACTAATCTCACCCCAGCTATAATTTATAGACATTAGGTCTCCCAAAGTCACACCGGAGGCCTCACATAATATTTGAGCTTTACTCCGGGCATTGTCGGCGGCAGATTTCAGCAGCTCGTCCTTTATCTCATTGGGATCCTTTATCGTGAAATCCACAGATAAATGAGGTTCAGCCAGACACTGGGCAATAGCAGATAAAGCACTGGCCAAGCGTTTGGTATCAAAATCAAACTCCAGCTTCAAGCGGTGATTGACCACGTAACCCCTAAAAACATTCTTGTAATTGCCATACTTATCCTTGACATTATCGTATTTTGTTCCAACGTTAAAACTAGTGGTCTTGATGGAGCTTTTTTCGAACCCCACGCCAACCAAGCTTTCATCTAGCTGGGCAATCTTATCTGTGGCAATATCTATTGCCTTTTCGTATTGTTTATCTATTGCTTCCAGCCCCATCGTAAGCACTACATAATCCGGCTTAGCAGATATCTTCCCTTTTCCGGTAACAGTAATAGCTTTGTTCACAATATCCTCCTGTCTTGTCTTTCCTAAGAACGACTGTTCATAACTTAGATTAATTGTACTATGTCTTCCCCAGATTGTACCAAATTCCTTAGCGGTTTACCAGGATTAGTAGGATGCAGGTAATGACGACGAATAGTGAGGTTATTAATACACCAAAATTAAAGAAGGCTTTCTTATCATTTGTCTCCCGTTCAGGGGCCAAGTTGCTCTTCCGGAGGACAGTAACCACCGGCTTATATAGCAACATGGTTAGGGCAGAGTTAAGAGTACTCTTTAACAGGTTAAAGGGCAAGAAAATGGTCGGCAGCATTTTTACTACTTCCTCTCGGGCTATTCCCATGTACACCGGGGTTACAATGTAATTCCAAAGCAGCATCGAAGCTGTCATTGCCAGGCTACCTAGGATAAGGCCGATTACTGCCCCTGTTAGGGTGCGCTTGCGCTTATAGACAAAGGCGGCTATGCAGGCAAAGGCACAGGTAGATATTACATTCATTAGAAGACCGATAACACCTGTATCACTGACAGTTACCATCTCTACCAAGGACACAACCAAAGAAACGAGGAAGGCAGATAACGGACCAAAGATAAAGCCGCCAATGGTGATAATTACATCCTTGGGATCTAATTTTAAAAATAAAAATACGGGGATTCGCCCAAAGACCATTACCACGTAGGCAATAGCACTTAGCATTGCCAGGGTGACATATTTTTTAGTATTAGTTCGCATAAAAACCCCTCCCAAAATTAATAACACCTGAAAGACAGTGCCTTTCAGGTGAATATCAAGCGGAACCAACCTTGCCTTCTTTCATCCAGACTATACTGTCGGTTTTTGGAATTTCACCAAATCAGCACTTGCGCGCTCGCGGACTATACCGCCGGTCGGGAATTTCACCCTGCCCTGAAGACACCAGTATTTAGTTGTCAGTGATATTATAGCACTGCTACCCAAAAAAACAATAGGGAGAGATTAAGGTATATTTACCGGGAAATATGTTGGTTAGCCCCGAAAAAAGTATTCCTGTCATTGGAATTTTGTAGAATAAGGGTTGGACAGGGAAAAAAGGCATCGTTATAGAAGATTAGTGGTGAAATGCATGCCTCATAAGCCAGCATAATTACCAATAAATTTTGGTCAATCGGAGATTTTTACTCATTCGGTTAATCAATCTTCGGTTTCAGTAATATATAGCTCCTATCCAGGCTTCTCCTAGAACACGGAAATAGAAAGAAAGGGTGGTAACATGCTGATATTAAACCAGGAGCAAAAGAAAATAGTTGAAGATACTGAAGGGGTTAAGCTGGTAGTATCCGGACCCGGCACTGGCAAGACAACAACTGTTACCCACTTTCTTGCCAATCTTTTGGCCACAGGCAAAAAACCTGACGAAATCCTGGCTGTTACATTTACCGTAAAAGCTGCCCGAGAAATGAAAGAACGGGTTCGAGTCTTGACTAGCGTATGGCCTGATGTCTCTACCATTCATAGTTTCGCTCGGAGTGTGCTATGCATCTTTCCCCCCAAGGGGTTCACTGCAGACTTTTCAATAATTGATGAGAAGTTCCAATGGAGGTTAATCGAACGACTGCTTGCCAAAGCAAAACTAAGTATGCACCCCCAGGAGGTCAAAGAACTTTTAACTCTGGCTCGCAATACCCGGGACAATAGAATTCTCGAGAAAAGAAAACTTAGCGGTCTATACAATGAGTATATGCAGGAACTAAGGTCCAATAACTCTATGGATTTTGATGCCCTCCAGACTTGGGCTGCATGGACCTTTGAGAACAATCCTGATGCCTTAGAATTATACAGGGATAAGTACTACTACATACTCATAGATGAATTCCAGGATACATCCCAAATTCAGTATGCATTATTGCGACCATTGGTCGCCAACAACCTCCTCTGTGTCGGAGACTTTGACCAGAGCATTTATGGCTTCCGGGGTGCAGATGTCAACCTGATTCTAAACTTAAAAAATGATTACCCTGACCTCACTACTCATTTTTTGAAGGAGAATTATCGCTCCACAAAGACAATAGTTAAGGCAGCTAATGCGCTTATTGTTAATAATAAAAAGCGCCAACAAAAACCTCATTTCACCAACAGGCCGGAAGGGAAGGGGATAATCTGCAAACCCTGTGCCGACCCAAGTACTGAGGCTGAGTATATTGCAAGAGAGATTCAAGATTCAGTCCAGGATGGGGATGCCAGGTGGGCAAGTTTTGCCGTTCTTTACCGAAACAATATCTTAAGTGTTCCGATTGCTAAGGCGTTATCAAAAAGGAAAATTCCCTTCCAGATCATAGGGGATAAAGATTTCTTTGATCTTCCCGAAATAAAAAACATCCTTTGTTTTTTTAGGCTGCTTGCCCAGCCTGATGACCAAGAATCTAAAGGGGATGCAATTTCGGTGTTAAACAATTTGGGAGTAAGAGCTTCCCGGGCTGAACTTCCTTCCCTTCTTAAACATCTGGATTTTCAAGGAGATTTGGTAGGCATCTATAACGCCATTTTAGAGCAAACCGGCATGATGAAGGAATTAGAACGGAATACTAGCCAGTCTGGACTTAATGCTCTTGAGAACGTAAAAGAACTAGAAAATATTTTGATTGATATGGAAAACAAAAACCTAGAAGCTTTTCTTTATGATATTGAGGAAACCCGCTCCAGCGATAAAAAAGATGCTGTCAATTTGCTTACCATTCACAAAGCAAAGGGGCTGGAGTTTGAGACAGTGTTTATTTGCGCCCTGGATGACGATACACTTCCAAACTATAAAAGCCAAAACAGAGAGGCTATTGAAGAAGAAAGACGTTTATTGTATGTGGCCTTAACAAGGGCAAAAAATCGTCTTTACTTAACCTATCCCAGAAAAAAGACAGTAAAGAAGGCAAAGATTCGATTGTCCCCTTCCCGGTTTATGCGGGAACTGGAACTCGAGGTGAAGTCTAATCCTTCTGTAACGGTTACGGGAAATATAAGCGCGGCATTCCGAGGCCGCCCTGATTACCGAGCGGAGGCAGAGGCCAGTCGCAAAGAAAACCCACAGGGACCGTGGGTGGATAGCACTGGCAACCGCTGGGGTATATGCAAGCGTTGTTCGGAGTTTACCCGTTACTGGCGGAGTTTGGACGGAGACACAAATATGTGTGAATGTAATGATTGCCGGGATAAATAGCTTCTTCCCAAGATACGTATTTCCAGTAACATGGAAAAGAAAGGAGAAGGATGTCGATTTGTCGAAGTAATTGTAATGTCATAGCCTTATGGTAATATGTAATTTACATGCTCTTGAATCATGGACCCGGTTTACCAACATCCCCATCTAATACCCTGATTCCATATTTAATCTAGGCATTTTTATACGTACTTAAAGGGGTGGTTGGATGCGCAATTCCTTCACCGGACGGGAAGACCACCTGATCCGCTATCTATATGACTGTATTGAACGGGCTGAAAGAATCCGGTTTATTGTTGCTTTCCTGATGGAATCAGGTGCCAAACTACTGGGTTCACAATTAGCAGATGCTGCCAACAGGGGTATACCTATTCAAATCTTAACAGGTAGGTACATGTCCATAACAGAACCGTCGGCCATTTACCATCTTTATAATGTTCTGGGAAGTGACGTGGAAGTACGTTTCTTCAGCGACAATGTCCGCTCCTTCCATCCCAAGGCCTATCTCTTTGATTATAAAGATGACAGCGAAATAATTATTGGCTCATCAAATATCTCTTATAGCGCCCTGACCTCTGGGGTGGAGTGGAACTACCGCCTCCGCAGGAGCTTGTCCCCGTTAGACTATGATATGTTCGCCAACACCTTCGATGAACTGTTTAGTGGCCATTCTGTTCCGGCAACGGATGAAGAGCTCAAGAAATACTCCTTCTCATGGCGCAAGCCGAGATTGGGGGTCCTGAAGTCCACCCAAGAGCAGCCCCATATCCCAGAACCAACAGGAGCACAGATTGAAGCGCTCTACCAGCTAAGAAAAGCTCGGGAAGAGGGCATCAATAAGGGCCTGGTAGTAGCTGCCACCGGCGTGGGCAAGACCTATCTCAGTGCATTCGACTCCCAAGAATATAAAAAGATCTTGTATGTCGCCCATCGGGAGGAAATCCTGCGCCAAGCCGCAGCTACTTTCGCCACTGTGCGCCCAAAAGCAAAAATAGGATTCTATTTCGGTCAGCAAAAGGACAATAATGCAGACATTCTATTCGCGACAGTGCAGACTCTGGCCCGGGAGCCCCACCTGCATAATTTCTCTCCAGACTCCTTTGCTTACGTTATAGTGGACGAGTTCCACCATGCGGCAGCAGACAGCTACGTCAAGGTAATTAACTATTTTAAACCGCAATTTCTATTGGGACTAACGGCTACCCCCTTCCGCACAGATAACAAAGACATTTTCGCCCTCTGCGGGGATAATGTCATTTACGAGATATACCTGAAGGATGCAATCCACAGAGATCTATTGGTTCCCTTCAGGTATTTCGGTATATACGATGCCGAAACAGATTACAGTCAAATCGAAACCCGCAATGGCCAGTATGTGGTGGAGCAATTGGAGAAGGAACTGTCCCGTAAGGAAAGGGCAGATCTGGTTCTGGAAAAATACCGCTCGATGGCCGGGCGAAGGACTCTAGGCTTCTGTGTCAGTATTGACCACGCCGAGTACATGGCGCAGCACTTTGCAACTAACGGTATCAAGGCGGTAGCGGTGCATAGCGGCGTTACCACTGAGTTTTCCCAGGACAGAAAACTGGCCGTGCCCGCCCTGAAGCAAGGAGAGCTGGAAGTAATATTTGCAGTGGACATCTTCAATGAAGGGGTGGACATCCCGTCCCTGGACACAGTCATGTTCCTGCGACCCACGGAGTCATTTATTGTCTTTCTGCAGCAGTTGGGCAGGGGGCTTAGGAAGTATCCAGATAAGGAATACCTGACAGTCTTAGATTTTATCGGGAACTATAAGCGCGCCCATTATATCCCCGCCCTTCTAGCAGGGGAAAACCCTCTGCGGGAAACTTCGGCGACATATAAGCCCTATAACAAGGATTACCCGGATGGCTGCTATGTCCAATTTGATTTCCGACTTCTGGACCTGTTCCGGGAGATGGCCAAGTCTGACCCTCTGCCCAAGAGGATGAGGGATGAGTACCAAAGGATTAAGGAAGATTTGGGCCGGCGCCCCACCCGGATAGACATGTACTACCGCTCAGATATTCCTATCAGAGAGTATCTAACAGAAGGATGGCTATCTTGGCTGGACAAGATGGATGAGCTAACACAGGAGGAACTTTCCTGGCTAGGCACCCCTGTAGAGGAATTTCTCATTGATATCGAGAAGACCAGCATGAGCAAGGCTTATAAGATGCCCACCATCGGCTCTTTGCTAAATAATGATGGAATCAGCAAGGGAGTTAGTTTGGAAACCATCGGACAGAATTTCATGGATTTCTATGTCAACACGCCCTCGCATCAGAAGGACCTTAGAGACAAGAGCAACAGGAACTGGCGCAGTTGGGATGTCGGCAAATTTACCAGCCTAGCCAGGAAAAACCCGGTACACTTCTTGTCCAAGAGCCGCAAGTTCTTTCACTATGATGAGATTAACAGAGTCTTTTACCTGGACGATGGCCTGGACCAATTCTTAACCCCTGCCCTGGCGCAACATGTAAGGGACATTTTGGACTATAAAACCACTCATTATTTTAGGAGGAGATTCTGGGAGGAGGACGACTGATGAAGGATGAGGAATGCATTTTCTGCAAGGAACCGGAAACAGAGTTGCTTTGCGAGAATGAACTGGCCAGGGCTTTCATTGACAAATTCCCTGTTAATGAGGGCCATGTGCTCATCACTCCCAAAAGGCATGCCGTAACATATTTTGATGCCACTAAAGAAGAATTGGCGGCAATTAACGAACTAATCTTTAAGGTCAAAGAAGTCCTGGATGAAAGGTATAGTCCCGATGGATATAATATCGGGGTAAATGTAAACTATGCTGGCGGGCAAACCATATTCCATCTGCATGTGCATGTAATCCCCAGGTATGATGGGGATATGGATGATCCTAGGGGTGGGATACGGAATATAAAGCCTAATCTAGTGCCTTACATATAAGGGAGGAGCAAGATGTATAATCTTGAGCTGGTTAACTGGTTCCTCTCAGGGACAAAGATGCTCCAGCAATACTTAATCGAGATATTGATAATATGCCGGATGGTATGTACAACGGCGAGGAAGACAGTGTCAAATCCCCGTTGTTAAGTCATCATTCCTCTGAAGGTTACCACCCCTGAGTGACCAGTGAGTGCAGGGAAAAGGTTTAGGAGGTATGGGTGCCGCGCCTTAAACTGGGATTTACCTTCTGCTCAATAATTGAAAAGTCGTCCTGCTTGAAAACAACTAGGATGCGGACGATCTGATGGGATTAGCTTAAGTAAAAGCAAATAATTCGTGAGTCTCATTAAGTGCTCGGCTCTAACAAAATAAGTCTCGGAAATTAGGGGAGTTATTATGTTCATGAAGAACGCAAAATTATGCTTTATTGATCTGTTTGCCGGTGCAGGAGGGCTTTCTGAAGGATTTATTCAATCTGGATTTAATCCTATTGCACACATTGAAATGAATGCCATGGCGTGTAGAACACTTGAAACCAGAAGTTGTTATTATTACTTGAAGAACGAAGGAAATCTGAGTGTTTATTATGATTACCTGCTTGGCAATATAACACGCGCAGAATTTTTGGATCATATACCCGAGGATGTATTGAAGACTGTCATGCCCATTGAGATATCAGAACAAACGATAACGGATATTTTTGATAGGATAGATGAGATCCTAGATGAAAAGGGTACCACTCAAGTCGATGTTATAGTCGGCGGCCCACCATGTCAGGCATACTCACTTGTAGGAAGAGCCCAAAGCAGTCGCATGGAAACGCCTATGGAAAAGGATCCAAGAAACAACCTATATTTGTTGTACGCCCGCTGTTTAGAGCGATATAGGCCAACCATGTTTGTTTTCGAAAATGTCATGGGTATTGAGAGTGCTAACGGCGGGCGGACATGGACGAGCCTTCAAACGGAACTCAAGCGGGTAGGATATGACATTGAATGCCGTGAGCAAAACGCACGCGATTTTAGTGTAATGCAAGATCGGTGCCGCATGATTATTATTGGATGGAAGCACGGTAGTGGTCTACACTATCCTAACTTCAAACCTGTTGAAATTAATGGAACCGTGTATGAACTACTGCAGGATCTTCCTAAATTGACTCCAGGCCAACAGCGGAATCAATACCGAACTACCTGCTTCAGTAGGTATGTGAAAGAAAACGCTATACGATCTCAAGACGATGTATTAACTTTGCATCAAAGTCGACCACACATTGAGCGTGATATCATGATCTATAAAAAAGCTATTGAACTCTGGGAGGATGGTCAGCAACGATTAAACTATAACCAGTTGCCAGACGAATTAAAAACACACCGTAACAGGACTTCTTTCTTGGACAGGTATAAAGTAGTGGGAGGTGACCTTGATAGGTGTCACACTATTCTGGCCCATCTTTCAAAGGATGGACATTATTTTATCCATCCCGATATTGACCAGCACCGTTCTATAACAGTGCGTGAAGCAGCCAGAATACAATCATTTCCCGACAATTATTTTTTTGAAGGTTCACGTACAGCACAATTCGTTCAGGTAGGAAATGCAGTGCCTCCATTAATGGCAAAGGGTATAGCAGCAGAGATATATAAGCAGCTCTGTAAGAAAGATAAAAATACCTAAACGCGATTCTCTCGTTGAGTTATATCAGAGCTCTCGTAATGAAAGAAACAGGTAGAGCGTTGAGCGTCTATAGAGAAGCGCTGAAAAAATAATTCAACGTGCTCGTAATAAGGAGGAGGGATACCATGCTTGAATGGCATGAGTATGTGGAGCAATTGTTGCAAAGCGGGAGCGCATTTGATGGCATCAGCTTGTCATTTGACGGGGATCAAAATAGCACCGGTGTTCCTCCAATAATAAAATCAAGCATTTTAATGCTTGATAAAATGATTCAACATCAAGGGCAAAACAATATATTCGTTTTTCCGGAAAGAGTGCAGTCCATCTTTATTTTTACTATAATGAAGCTGCTGCATAACATTGCCCAAGGTAAAATTAAAATGACGTATGATCTTTCCGATTTCCAGTCTGGGGAAAAGTTGAAGTTGGGTAATGCGGTGGTGGAATTTCTTGGCCTTGAAACACGTAATGGAAAGGCTTGCCTGAGAATCAAACTCGCTGATTTGACCAGTAGTGCGCCCATCGAGTTTTTCCCATTTTTTCAACGCACAAGTACACAGCGCAGATTAAGCAAGTATACGCGATTCATTGCAGCCAAGAGAAAAACAGAGAGCCAGATTACGTATGTTTCACCTAATAAACAACAACTGGCTGGCCTCGCCGACTACAAGACTCATATGAACAGCTCCATCTTCAATATGACTTCAATTATCCGTGCAAAAGAAACGTTTGCTGGCTGCCGCCTTGGTGGGAAAAAGATCAGCGATCTTCTGCTCATTGGACAGGTTGATTATACCGGTTCCATCAAAAATGTTGGGGCGGGGCAGCTGACTGGGATCCCCTCAATTGTATTGGCCCCTGATATGTATTCTATTGTAGCTGCTTCTGAAAAAAAGCATCCTGTCCAGTCGGTTATTATTGATGCGTCTGACTCGAATAGCATTGTGACGCAGGTGGATGCATTGGATGAATTGATGCGTGTGAACGTACCTATTACCTGTGTCACCGATGTTGTGAACTCTTTCGATTTGCAGCCTTTTGAAATACGGGGATTCAACATTTGGAGATGGGATGAAACGAGTATTACTCCGAAAATGTACGATGTCTCCTGTCTGCCCTTGGATCGGAAAATAAGAAACTGTTCCACTCGGCAGGTTAAGTATTTGGCAGTTGACGGGCCTGAAATGAGTGATGCAATCTGCAGACTTGCCTCCCGCAGAAGCGAATCAAAAGAGCAGTCTGCTCAGATGATGCGAATGTTCGACCGCCTGAATGCGCTTGCCTTTGCTGCACTTCGGGAGACCGTCTCATTTGAGAGTAGTGAGCTCGAAAGAGCAGGCCTTCTACTTGAGGACTCTCTTCAGACGTTGACATCCGAAAAGCTCTTTCTAGCACCCGGTACATATGAAGACTACAACGAAGCCATCACCTGTTTGAAAAGAATATTTTCTCCCGACTACCGGCTTCTTAAGCAGAAGGCACTATCGGACCATTTGCAGAATGAAAAATATAAAGATGTTTGCATCGTTGTGCCGGAAAGGTCCGAAAAAGTGCGCGTTCGGAGTTATTGGCAGGAATGGTGTAGCCAGAATGGTCTGCACACTATCGTCCATGTGCTGCATCCGGCTGAGTATTATTCCACAAGTTGTTCAGCGTTTTCAGCGACAGTCGTCGTCGGATGGCTAAAACGCGCGATTATGAGGAAGATTCTGTTCAGCTATAATACGCCACGATACATTGTCCTGTTGTATGACTATGAATGCCGTTGGAAAAATTATGGCACGGCTAAATGGGATTCAGCATTAAACAGCTCCGACAATCAAACAATAATCGCCAGTTCTTTTAGCAATGATCAGGTTAGTATTTCCACCCATCGTTTTGTGAAAAGTAACAAGCCACAGTCCGGAGAGTCTTATGCTATCGATGAACTTAGTGAAATTGAGCTCGTTTTACGTGAAAACAAGTTTAGGCTATATGCCGCTAGCGGCGGTATGAAATCAGTGGAAGAAACAGCTGAGGCGATACCTGTAAGCTATGTGGGCGGGTTTCTGGCATTCTACAGGACAGGGCACAAGGTTATTTCTGCAACAGAAGTTATCATGCGGGATGCAGAAAAAATTGATTCAGTTTTGCCGGATAAACTGCATGTCGGAGATTTTGTTGTGGTGCGAGAGGCAGATCGCGACCTCATCAAGGAAATGGCTGACATTATGCTGTCCAATAGTGGAAAGCCCGGACTTCGAGAGCTAGCTACAAAATGGAAAGAAGCACTTGAGTTTGAGCAGCAGTCCTCTACGCCGGAAGAGATTTACCAGAAGCTTGTGGATGCCGGATGTACGAAAGAATACTCGACGGTACGCGGTTGGCTGATGGATGAAGACATCATCGCACCGCAACAAAAGCAGGATCTTCAGCACATAGCTGCTATAACAGAATACAGCGTGATAACCGAACTTATAGATCAGATATTCGCTGCTGCAAGAGAAGTCCGATCTGCACATGTACAGGCCGGGAAAGCCCTATCTAGGCAATTGCGCAGCAGGATTGTAGAGGCCCTGGAAATCTATGGTGACATTGACCCGTCTAATATTTGGGAGCCGATTGAGATGGCCGTAGAAGGGATTGGACCGGTCAAGGTTCTAAAGATTATTGATGTAGGTTCGCGGATTGACGTTGGAGTCTCAGATACCAACCGCTTGCTTGAAGAATAGGAGGCGCAATATGGCTACAATGATTCCTTCGGTAATCTCTCCGGAAGTAAAAAGTTCTGCAGAGCGTCGGATATTTGAATGGTTTCAGAATTCGTCTCAGACCGATGACTGGATTGTCCTTCACTCATTGGGAATCTCTACGCACAACAAAGTTATCTATGGGGAAATTGATTTTTTTATTCTGGCACCACGGAGGGGATTGTTCGCTCTTGAGGTCAAAGGTGGCCGTGTAAGACGGGAAGACGGGATTTGGTATTTTACCAATAAGCATGGAAAGACAAACTCAAAGGTGCGCGGTCCGTTTGACCAGGCAAAAGATGGTGTCTTTAGTATAATGTCTGCTCTGAAAAAGAGGCTCAATAGCGGACATCGTTATCTTTCAAATGTGTTTTTTGACTTTGGCGTCATGTTTCCGGATATAGAATATGAAGCATTAGGCATAGATGAAGAGCAATGGCAAATCTTTGATTCCCGTGATGGAAATCATGTGAAGGGTTTTATTGAAAGGTTGGCAGAGGGGGCGCGCCGGAAATGGGAAAATGTATATGGGAACTTTGATGAATCAAGGCTCCCATCAGTCGAAGACGTTCGTTATCTAGCGTCACTTCTCAGAGGAGACTTTGATTATGCAATTTCCATGATTGCTCAGCTTCGCAATGCGGACGAAGCATTGGTTACTCTTACAAAAGAGCAGTACCGTTGTCTGGATCAGCTTGACGATAATCCCCGTTGTTTGATTCATGGGCCTGCGGGAACAGGGAAGACTCTTTTGGCTGTTGAGGAAGTCAAGAAATCCGTTGCAAGGGGTGAGCAAACAGCGCTGTTTTGCTTTAACTCGAACCTGGCTGAATGGCTGAAAAGCTATTTTGATGATATGCCGGAAGCTCTACGCCCTAAGTACGTGGGGACACTACATAAATTTATGGCTCAGACTGTCAAAGAAAGTGGTATCAACCTGCAAACTCCTCGAGGAGAGGTTGAAGTGCAGGAATTCTACCAAAGGGACCTGCCTCGTGCCACATTAAAAACTCTATGCACAGCTGAAAAGCAATATGATGTGATTGTTATTGATGAGGCTCAGGATCTGATTTGTGTCGACTACCTGAGTGTTTTTGATGCTTGCCTGCGAAAAGGCATAGTACGTGGGCACTGGACCATGTTTGGTGACTTTTCCATGCAGGCAATTTATGCAAATGGACAATCTGGTGCGAAAATGGAGGAGCTCTTGGAGGACTATACTTCATTTAGCCGCTTCAAGCTTACACTTAATTGTAGGAACACAAAACCGATTTGTGAAGAAATCCAAACCGTTACCGGTTTTGAAGCTCCTGATGGACTGTGGACAAAGGTTGAGGGCCCTCCAGTTAACTATATCACTTATACTTCTTCTGAAGATGAACGGGATAAGTTGGCTGATTTGCTAGATCTACTGGCAGATCTGCGCATTGAGCCCGGACGTATTACTATCCTCTCCCCATACAGAAGAGAGAATTCGGTTGTCTCTCTCCTTGACAGATCTGACATTCAGGACTTCAGTATTAATGAGAATAATAGCATTACCTTCTGTACCATTCAGGCTTATAAAGGGCTGGAGAATACCGTGGTTATTTTGACAGATATCGAAAGCTTCAGCATGGATAAGCTAATGTACGTTGGCTTGAGCAGGGCGAGATCTGGGCTGTACGTTCTGCAATCTGAGGCAGCTTCCAAAGAGTACCAGACCTTATTACAAAGGAGGCTTTTTTGTGAGTGATAAAAGACGCAATCAATTGCTTGGTTTTGTCGAGCGTGAACTAATTGGTCCGGATCCTATAATAGGTTGGGGAGATCTTACGCAGGATAATGGTGAAGAAATTCTTGTGACTGACCCGCCGCGTACCCGCTATATTGCGGGAGTACTATTCCCTCAAGAAACAACTGACAGTGATGTCGAAACGCGGGAAGACGAAGAAATAGAAGCCGGAGAAGAAGACCGTGAAGATCCCGGAGAGCCTGATTCTAAGGTTAAAGTGTCGGGGGATGGTACAGAGTATCTTGAGGATGCCGAAGAGCTGATTAATCGTTCCAATGCTTACAGACAGTCGGCAATCAGTCTGACCGCTGCTCTCAAAAACAATGATGAAATTCACATTGAGGTCTCTGCAGGCGTATATATTACTTTGAAATTGACCGATCCGGATACTGGCAAAGATTTTGTCCGATATCCACGAAGGGCAATTTCTTGGAATAATGAGGGAAACCCTATTGATCTGCCGTCACCCCAAGACGGCATTGTCAAAATACCTTCAGGTACAAAAGGACTGCAATTCGACGTGACATACCGCTACAAAAGAGATGATTGCTCTATTTATACTTTCACCTTGGAAAACACACACAGGAACGACGGAAATGCTGTAAAGGACGACGATTGTTTCTTTCAGGTTAAATTTAAACTCTACTCGGAGCTGGGATTTTGCCCGCTACCCGATAGTCAGCGTATCAACACACAGGACAATGATTATGACTCAAACCAACTGCTTTACCGCAAAGTACACAATTATGCTATCGGCCATGGATGTGCGGCCGATTGGGACGAATCGGCTGAAAAAGTATCCTGGATTTCATCCGCTGTGTTCCCCTCGTATGAGATAAAGCCTATTGTGCCGAGTACAATTCCCGGTGTTTCACTTGATATGCGGGGAATGAGTCCTCATGGCGATTTCGGGGATACGGTTCACGAACTGAAACTCATGTGCGCCGAGTATCGTAAGTGGATTGATCGTCTCAGGATCGAAAAGTCAAAGCTGGAGGTCAGATATGTCCACACTGCCGAGAGGCATATTGAAAACTGCGAATCCTGCTTGAACCGCATGCTTAGTGGAGTGAAGCTGTTGGAAGAAAACGAGTCGATTCGCACGGCTTTTCAGCACATGAATTTAGCCATGCTCATGCAGCAGTTGCACTATAACCTTCCTCTGCAAAAATGGGAGGATGACGGAGTTCGAGATATTCGCCTTGTAGCTCCCATAAAAACCTTGCCTTCTGTGACCGATAAAAGCACCTGGTATGGGGATAAGGTCAGATACGGTAAATGGAGACCATTTCAGCTCGCATTTATTCTAATGAATTTGCGATCTATGTATGACCGTAGCTGCGATGAACGCGAGATTGTAGATTTGATATGGTTTCCCACCGGTGGAGGTAAAACAGAGGCCTACCTTGGGCTATCGGCCTATGCGATTTTTATCAGAAGGCTTATGGACATGAATGACTCCGGAACAGCCATCTTGATGAGATATACGTTGCGATTATTAACAGCACAACAATACGAACGTGCATCTGCTATGATTTGTGCCTGCGACTTGATTCGTAGGGATCATGAAGATTTATATGGGAAGGCGAGAATTAGCATTGGACTATGGGTTGGTGGCACGACAACCCCTAACACAATGGTTGATGCCGTGAAGAAATACAACAAAATGAAAAACAATGGTGGCATCAATCCTTTTGTCGTGCTCAAATGCCCTTGGTGCGGTGCACAAATGGGAGCTGTTGAGCGGAGGCATGGTATCTATGAGACTCCCGGGTATAAAAAAGTCAGAGGACAACACGGAAAATACAGGATTATTTTTCAGTGCAGGAATACAGAAAATACTTGTGACTTTTCTAAAGGCAGCTATGCTCTTCCTATGTATGTTGTAGATGATAGTATTTATGAATCCACACCAACATTGCTTTTGGGAACTGTGGATAAGTTTGCTATGCTCCCTTTCCGCCCTCAGGCACAGGGCATCTTTGGATATAAGGACGGGGTAAAGATAACATCCCCTGACCTTATTATTCAGGACGAGCTGCATCTGATTTCAGGCCCGTTAGGCTCTATGGTTGGTCATTATGAGACAATGATAGGCGAGTTGTGCACAACAAGAGTGAAGGGTAAGGAAATTCATCCGAAGGTAATCGCCTCTACGGCTACAATCAGTCGTGCAAAGGAGCAGTGTCATGCACTGTATGGTTGTGGGATCGGTAAGGTATTCCAGTTCCCCCCTTCCGGCCTAGATGCCGGGAATTCCTTTTTTGCTAAAGAAGATAGGGCGCAAAATGGCCGTCAATATGTTGGGATCTTAGCCACTGGTTCTACCTCGGACACTACGACAGCTATACGACTGTTTTCGGCTTTGTTGTATGGTGCTAAAGCAATGGATGTTGACGACGAAGAACACAGGGATCCTTATTGGACCAATGTGGGTTACTTTAACAGTATCCGTGAGCTGGGACAAGCAGCCACCTGGATTCGCGCAGATATCGATCATCATCTTGACGTGATGTACAAGCGCAGATATTACAATAAGCGATACTCCAAAGAGGAATATAAAAAGCGTAGGCGATACATTTGGCGCGACGAAGAACTGACCAGCCGAATCGCTGGAGACAAAGTTACTGCAAGCTTGGCTAATCTGAACATTCGATATCCAGCAGTGATTGATGAAAATGGAAAGATCAGAGAACATCCTATTGACATATGTCTGGCAACCAACATGATTTCTGTTGGTCTTGATGTTCCTAGATTAGGTCTAATGACGGTTGCAGGTCAGCCAAAGACCACATCTGAATACATACAGGCAACCAGCCGCGTGGGGCGAAACCCTGCAGAAGCCCCAGGTATTGTGTTTGTGCTGTATCGCCCGGGAAGGCCGAGAGATAAATCACATTATGAGCATTTTAAGGGATATCATTCTCGTGTATATTGCAATGTAGAGCCGACCAGTGTGACCCCGTTCTCTGCTCCGGTTCGGGAGCGGGCCCTCCATGCAATAATGATTGGTATGATGCGATTGGAGAGCGATGCAGCATTCAATGCTGACCCTCCACACCTGCCAGATAAGACTCTTTATAATCGCATATGCCAAGTTATTGAAAACCGAATCGAGGTTATTGACCCTGACGAATTGGAGGCCACACTTAAGCAAATGGAATACATCATTCAGCGCTGGGAGGATTGGAATCCTCAGAAATGGGAGCCAGAGCTTAACAGGGACTGGTCTTATAGCAATGCTGTACCGTTGATGTATTTTGCTGGAGGTCACACGAATGAAGTTTGGGGGCAACGTGGTATGGAAACTCCGTCATCTATGCGCAGTGTAGATGCATCTTGCGAAGCAGATGTGCTTGCTAACCGATATACGACAAAGGAGGACTAAAAATGGCTTATTCAAATAGGCCTGTTCGGCGAAGTGCCTTAATTGGTCCATGGGGAGTGGGTGCTATTGTTCCATTTCCGAACGATGAGTCATTGATGATTGCCGGGCTTGATATGTGGCGATATAATAAGATTCATTCTTTCCGTATTGAGGACGCGCGTTTGCAAAAAAGACTTGGTGTAAAAGAGTTACGCTGGCCACCAGATTTCAGAGAACACAACGCAGATCCGGAAAATTGTCACCTTAAGATACCTGCAGTTAGATTCCCAACCTGGCATTATTGCCCCTTCTGTGGAACCATGCGCAAAACCACCTACTATGAACCACACCCGGAATGCGATGGTTACCAATGGCCGAATGGCAGAAAGTGTAACCCGAAGTACAGGAAGAGAAAGTTGGTGCCAGAACGTTTTGTAGTAGTATGTCCCGAGGGACATATTGATGATTTTCCTGTGGCTGAATGGCTGCACAATGGAGAGGATCATCCATATAACCCTATCACCTGCAAAATCCGCAGGAGTACAGGCGGCACGTCAGCTGCCCTCACAGGTGTGTTTTACGAGTGTTCCTGCGGAGCCAAAAAGTCCATTGCCGGCGCAACCCGCCCAGGCGCCCTTCAGAGAATTGCTTACATGTGCAAAGGTGCAAAACCTTGGCTCGGTATTGAGAGTAATGATAAACACATATGCGGCAACGAAGATGTTAAAGTTCTTCTGAGAGGCGCTACTAATGTCTGGTTTGCAGATACTCGCAGCTCCATTCATATTCCAACGGATGATGAATCGACTAGCCGTAAGATTGTTGGTATTCTTGATTCACACTATAACAAGTTGAGAACCCATCGGGTTAATGGAGAATGGAATCGTGGGATAATAGATTACCTCGCCGATGACGCAGGAATTGAGCGTGATACTCTTTATATGGCTTTCCTTAATCGTGAAACAAACATCGAAGGTGTTTCAGATGTTACAGAAGAAACGTCAGAAGACGAGTACCGCCTTGCGGAGTATAAAGTATTAATTACTGATAGCGGAAGCGATGAACAGGATTTTCACTCGCAAAATTATCCTATTGACCATTACAATCCGATAATTAAAAAATATTTTGAGAGCATATCACTGGTGCCGAAACTTCGTGAGACACGTGCGTTTGTTGGATTTTCCCGATTGGAACCAAATGATGCTACTGTTTCCGAAAGAAAGAAAATGCTTCGAACAGGTAGGGAGAACTGGTTACCAGCTATTGAAATATACGGCGAAGGTATCTTCTTTGAATTTAATGTTGAGGAGATACAGCGATGGGCGCAAAAAACAAATGTAAGGGAACGAATTGCAACATTGAATCGCGCGTACAAAGACTCCAAATACGGGCAAAGAGCCGAAGGCAATCTTCGTCCTGAATTTGTGCTAATCCATACATTTGCACATTTGTTGATTAATCAATTTAGCTTTGATTGCGGCTATGGGAGCTCAGCGCTTCGTGAACGTATTTACTGTGAGAAGACGCTAAATGAACACAAAATGTATGGGGTATTAATATATACGGCTTCTGGCGATTCCGAAGGATCGCTTGGTGGCTTAGTTCGTCAGGGCGAGGAAGGTCGTATCGAGGATACCATAGTTGATGCTGTGAAAAATGCGCAGTGGTGCACGTCTGACCCCATCTGTATTCAGTCTGCTGGGCAGGGGCCGGAATCATGTAATCTTGCGGCTTGTCACAATTGTACTTTGCTCCCGGAAACCTGCTGCGAGGGTGGTAACCGTCTGTTGGATCGCGGGGCAGTTGTTGGAACGATTATAGACAAAGACATTGGCTTCTTTAAAGAAATTTGCGATCAGTGAGGTTGAGTTAAGCTTGTACTGTTATCGTAAAGAATGGAGGACTTGCCTTTTCATACTGCTTTTTAAGGTGGGATAGCCCTTAGTTCCATGAGCCTGTCAAAAGGTGGCCTGCCTAGTCGAATTCTTGGAGCTTTGGCGTCATGCTGTTCCTTATGTATCACTATCCGCATAGGTAGAAAGTAATTAGTATTATGGTCTAGCCAGGAATAAATCTCGTTAAGTCATTGAACTTCATCGGGCGTATCGCGCCGCTGATAGCCGACGACTTCCCTGACATATCCACTGCCATTAGACAATCCCGTATTGGTGTAGTAGCATGGATCTCTGTGCAATTATCCGGTAGGCAGGGCAAGGGGACAGCAGGTAGTGCTGAGCGGGCAGTGCCTGAAAAAGTCAGGTTGATGCGCAATTTATTTAGCGATTTATCGTTAGAAGAAGATAGAGAAGTGGCCGTTTTGCCAGTGCCGGGGTTGCCGCCAGCTCCGTGGCAGACTTGTTGGCGGATAAGAGCGAACTTACTTTGCGTCCGCAGAGTATAACAGCACGGGAAGGTTTTTGATAGAATGCCAACGACCTATAGTTGAGAGATTGGAGATGATATAAACATGCTGGCAGTAAAACCAACCCAGGATGAGATTCGGGCTATCCTGGGTGCGGAAGCATATGTTGCCTGGGAAGCTGTCCGCTATTTTATCCTGGACTATTACAATATGGACGTTACTTGGGATGACGGTGGTAAGTACGGTATCTTTGAATGTAAGTTCCGCAGAAGCGGGAAGACCTTATGCACTTTATACATAATAGAGAATGAGCTAGTGGTGCTAATCATTTTTGGCAAGGGTGAGAGGGAAAAATTCGAGGTGGAACGCAGGGGTTTCTCTCCCCAATTGCAGCAGATTTACGATGCCGCCAAGACTTATCATGATGGCAAATGGATGTACATAAAGCTCCGGGATTCCCAATTAGTCCCGGATATTACTAAAATGCTAGTTATCAAGAAGAAGCCCAATAGAAGAATCACCATGTGCGGATATGTCTGTGACATGTGCAAGGCGTATGCTGGGAATATCAAGAAACATGACGAGCGGGAGCTTCTTTCCGCCCTATGGGGGAAATATTATGGATTGGATATTCCCGCAGAAGCTATCTCTTGCGATGGCTGCAGGAGTCCAAAAAAAGATGCCAGGCGTATAGACAATAACTGTCCTGTTAGAGCTTGTGTGCTGGAAAACAAGGTGGATAATTGCAGTGAATGCTGCAAGTATCCCTGTGCAGTGTTTTCTGAGCGAAAGGGCTTATCTTGTGCCGAGGCAAGACAGGAGCAAGGTGACTCTTTCTCTGAAGAGGAATATGAGGAATATATGCATGCATTCGATAACAAATCGAGGCTGGACAGAAGGTCGAAATAGCTAAGTAGTTCGATGCTTGGATGGAGCTTTCATTAAGGGTAAGGGGTGAGTGCAATTAAGACAACTGAACTCATAAACCAGATCTCGGATTGTTTAAAGTCAGCTCGGGTTACGCCTGAGGTAAGAAAAGTGTCTGCTCGGTTTTTCCCCCGGGTCAAGAACGAAGGTTTAGATACTGTTCTTTCTGTTTGCGAAGACATGCTTAGGCAGCGTCAAAGGGGATCTTGGGTAGTTGCTTTTGACTGGGCATTTAGGGTGAAAAAGCACTACACAAGAGACACATGGTCAATCTTTGAGCATTGGCTAAAGGAATATGTAAGGGGCTGGGGCGACTGTGATGATTTTTGTACCCATGCCTTTGGGGAACTTCTGGCTCAGTATAATGATCTCCTTGAAAAAGTTATCCCTTGGACAGAGCACCCCGATTTTTGGGTAAGGCGGGCGGCTGCAGTAATCCTTATTTACCCTATCCGCAAGAAACGAGCAGTCATTTTAGATCCTTTTTTAATCGCCGACAAGCTCATGCATGATGAACACTATCTTGTCTTAAAAGGCTATGGCTGGCTGCTAAAGGTTGTCTCCCAGTATGATGAGGATGCAGTTGTTGCTTATCTCATGAAGCATAAACACCACATGCCACGAATTGCGTTTCGCTACGCCTTAGAGAAAATCCCCCGGGAGCGCAGGGGAATATTGATGAGTTCGCAGGTGTAGATGAAAAGATAGCCAATAAAATCTGCTTAACACATTAACGCGTTGTTTGAAGCAGCGGAGGTTGAATCTATGTTGAAGGAAGGCCTGTATGAGCAGATAATCAGTGAAGGGTTAGAGACTAAGCTTGCTGGCGCTACCGACAAGCTAATTCAGACTGTACCCATTGACGCTGCAGAGGCCTCTAAGGTGCTAGCTAAATATATCACTGAGATTGTGGAAAAGGGACTGGACCGTGTCCGAGATAGCGGGGGTAGTCTGCATAGCCAAGTTGAGCTTGCCAATAAGATAGTTGCATCCATTACCGCAGAAATTAAGGATGAAGACCTGGCAGAGTTGTTGGTTGCCAAGCGAGCTGAGCAGCTTCTTGCATTGCTGGATAAGAAAAACACTGTGTTTGCGTTGGGGGATAAGTTGCAATTACCTCGTCCCGAAACCTCCATTGCGCAAAGTTCCTTATTTACCGGCTCTCTGCATGAGCCGCAGATGTACTGTGAGTTAAACAAAGAGATAGGCTCCTGCAACCGCATTGAGATGCTAGTGTCCTTTATTAAATGGAGCGGGTTGCGGTTGCTTATGGACAAGCTTACTACCTTTACGCATAAGGGCGGTCGATTGCGGATTATCACCACCTCATACATGGGGGCTACTGACGTAAAGGCTATTGAAGAGTTACGCAAATTGCCTAACACAGAGATTAAGGTGAGCTATGACACCAAGCGTACACGGCTGCACGCAAAAACCTATGTATTCTACCGCGACACTGGCTTTACCACTGCTTATGTGGGGTCTTCTAATCTATCCAATGCAGCAATCTCAAGCGGGTTAGAATGGAATGTCAAGGTAACAAGAAGTGATCTTCCTGAAACAATAGATAAGATCACAGCTACCTTTGAAAGCTACTGGAACTCCACTGAGTTTGAGTATTACCGCGAGGGTCACGAGGAACGTCTGGCCCGGGCACTCAAGGCAGAGAAATATATTGATGCTAATAGCGTTGCATCCTACACTCTAGATATTTCGCCCTACTCCTATCAGCAGGAAATACTTGATAAGCTTGAGGCAGAGCGAATGGTGCGTGGTTATACACGCAACCTGGTAGTCGCCGCCACTGGGACCGGAAAAACTGTAATATCAGCTCTAGACTACAAAAGGTTCTGTAAGCAGAATCCAGGGATACCCTGTCGGTTACTATTTGTTGCCCACCGGGAGGAAATCCTTAAGCAGAGCCTGTACACCTATCGGGCGGTACTCAAGGACGCCAATTTTGGTGAGATGTTTGTCGGTAGTTACAGGCCACAGAGCATCGATAATCTCTTTATGTCGATACAGACCTTTAATTCCCAGGATTTCACCCAAAAAACCACTCCAGGGTTTTACGACTATATTGTGGTGGATGAATTTCACCACGCTGCCGCACCATCCTACCAGACGCTGCTGGAATATTATCAGCCGAAGATTTTACTGGGGCTGACGGCAACGCCGGAGCGCATGGACGGCAAAAGCATTTTATCTTACTTTGATCAGCGTATAGCGGCGGAGATTCGCCTCCCGGAGGCCATTGATCGTAAATTGCTCTGCCCCTTTCAATATTTTGGCGTAACAGATTCCATAGACTTGAGCGACCTGCGCTGGACGCGGGGTGGGTATGACAAGGGAGAGTTGTCCCGGGTATACACTCTCACCGAGGCTGTTGCAAAACGGCGTGCGGATTTGGTGGTTTCTTCGTTACTTAAATATGTAACTGATATTGACGAGGTAAAGGGACTGGGTTTCTGTGTCTCCATAGAGCATGCAAAGTTTATGAGCGGCTATTTTAACTCTAAGGGGATTCCCTCAATGTTTCTAACTGGCCAATCCCCCGACCAGGAGCGCAGGAGCATAAAAAAGAGGCTAGTTTCTGGTGAAGTGCGCTTTATATTTGTGGTGGATATATACAATGAGGGTATAGATATTCCAGAGGTTAATACTGTGCTGTTTTTGCGGCCCACTGAATCTCTGACTATCTTTCTTCAGCAACTGGGACGCGGTCTGCGTCTCTTTGATGATAAAGAATGCCTCACTGTGCTGGATTTCATAGGTCAGGCACATAAGAAATATAATTTTGAGGATAAGTATGCCGCCCTGCTCTCCAATAGCCCTCGGAGTGTACAGCGTGAGCTAAAGGACGGCTTTGTTTCTGTCCCAAAAGGTTGTTACATTCAACTGGAGAAAATGGCCTCCAGGTATATTTTGGACAACATCCGCGCTTCTTATGGCAGCAGCGCGGGTCTAGTTGCGCGCATTGAAAGCTTTGAGGAAGATGCCGGACTGCCCTTAACACTGGCCAATTTCCTAGACTATTATCATCTAAGTCCCCAGGCTATCTACAAGTTTTCATCCTTTTCGCGCCTATGTGTTCGCGCCGATCAGCGGCAACAGTTTGGCGAGCCGCTGGAGGATACCATGACCAAGGCGTTGGCACGCTTCGCAAGTGTCGATTCTCGACGCTGGATTTCCTTTTTGCTGGATGTGCTGACAAGCGAAGACCGGGATTTTAACCAGATGGAGAAGAGGATGTTACAGATGTTACTGTTTACCATCTGGCAGCAACCCAAAGATCACGGGATCCCTTATATAGGCATAAAACAGCTTCAGAATAATCCGGTTATGTGCACAGAACTTATCGAACTTCTTAAGTACAATTATAACCGTATTGATTTTATCGACCAGCCGGTTGAACTAGGCTTTGACTGTCCCTTGGACCTTCACTGTAGCTATACCCGTGATCAAATTCTTGTGGCCATGGATTTTATGAAGCCCTCCACTGTTCGTGAGGGTGTCAAGTGGTTGCCGGATAAGCAGGCAGATCTGTTTTTTATTACCTTGAATAAGTCAGACAAGGACTATTCTCCCACGACTATGTACAACGATTACTCAATTAACGAATACCTATTCCACTGGCAAAGCCAGAGTACCACCGGGGAGGACTCTTCTACAGGGCAACGCTATATCCATCACAAGGAACGCGGCAGCAAGATTCTGCTCTTTGTCCGTGAATTCAAGACTGACCACATATGTAGAACTCCTGCCCCATACACTTACTTGGGAACAGCTAACTACGTCCAGCACGAAGGTTCCAAACCCATGAGTATTATCTGGCGCCTGGATCATCCCATTCCGGCAAGGTTCTTGAAGAAAACAAACAAACTGGTTGTGGGATAAGATAGCATGGTTGAGGTTGTAGCAGTATTATAGGAAATAGGAGTTATTGAAAGGATGAAGTAATGGATCCCACAGTAAGAAGTGACGTTGCAATAGGAGCTGCAGTTGCAGTTGTGCAGAAACAAGACCAAGCCAGTGGTAAGCTGACAGAGGGAGTTGTGAAGCGGATACTGACAAAATCTTCCCATCATCCCCATGGCATAAAGGTAATGCTTGAAAGCGGTATTGTTGGCCGGGTTAAGGAAATTAAGTGACCCCTAGCACCACCGTTAATTTGGATTAGTGTACAGGGAAAGGTTTCTAGCAAAAAACAGGGGGATGCGTAATTTTGCCACTAGTGAGGCTTAAAATACAGGCATGGGCTTCATAGCGCAGAATGTAGGGGTATAAACATGCTCGCAGTAATACCCTCCTTGATGTGGTCTATTCTACCCTCGCTGATCAGCAACTTGCTAATAAGCTGTCAGTACGTCGTGAGGAGATTACCCTGCTTCGAAATGAGCTAGGAGTACCTGACTCTCGTGAACGGCGGAGGAAACAACTGACCGTGGATGTTACAGAGATTCTGCAAAGGGAACCTGGCATTTCTACCGGGCACTGACCAACCGGTTACAGGGAAGGGGTTATGATATATCTCGTTATGCAGTGGGGCAATTACTCACGGAATTATCAGAGGGACTCCCCTATCTCCAAAAATCGCCCAAGGAAACTGAAGCTTTTACTAACCTGGTTGGCTGGGATGGCAGTTTGCGAACACAGATCCAGCAAGCCAAGGCAGCGGTCATTTACCCACCAGCTGGTTTGCATCCCTTATTCTTGGGGAAAGTGGAACTGGTAAAAACCGGCGGCACTGGTCTGGGCTTGGCTATTGTTAAACACAGTGCTGAATATCATGATGCCAGGGTACAGCTAATTAGTGACCCGGGGCAGGGTACAAGGGTTAAGGTGTTTCTCAAAAGGCATGATATGCTATGATGTGATTAGCATTCTTTAGGGAGAGGGGACTGAATCTTGGTTAATGAAAAAATCGTCCTGGACTACTATTTACAGCTGATTGCAGAGGATGAGATTGAATTTCTTGTAGGCCGGGAGAGCAGTAAAGCCGCCATCACTGACTGCGTAAAAGCCTTGAAAGAGGCTGAAGCCATCCACCAAAAGATTGAGGTGGCAAAAGATCTGTGGAAGATGCTCTTTGAGGCTTCAATGAGTTTTATCGATAAAGATAAGCATGGCTATGACGGTCTCTTTTCTTACTTTGATGAATTTGTGGATTTTGAAGAGCTGATCTTTGCCTCGGACTCCTTCTACCGGGACCACACCATCCATTGCCTGTGGGTTTACTTCTTAGGAGAGTATCTATACCGGCATGAAGAATTCAGCTTTTTCTTTCAGGACATGATGGAGGAATATAAAGTTGCCTCTAAGATTCTCAAAGAGTTTATCAGTGCGGACCTTCTTGATAAGGACGGGAATTTAGCTGGGGTTGTTGCTTCTTTTGCTAAATTAGATAAATGCCAGGGGGCTATTAGGTGTATTATCGCTTTGGCCCATGACCTGGGCTATCCCCTGAAGAAGATCCAAAAGATCAATAGCGCTATTTCAAAGATTATGCCTCACTTTGCCATTGAGAATTACCAGGAGTTTAATTTTAATTACACTACCAGCCAGTTGCCTTTTATCGAGAAGTTTTTTGAGTTCATCAGTATGGATTTTGTGTGTAATTTGTTTCAACCATTCAAGAGAAAATATAATTCCCTTTTTAATAGCATAATTACCTTCGATAGCGAGACCAAAGATTTTAATATTGATAAAGAGAGGATAGCTCTACTCTCCGAAGAAGAAATGGAAGCTGTTGAAACAATAATGGCTCCTTGTATTAGCCTTATTAAGGATATACCTAGGTACCTGCGCTATGCAGACGATTTTGAGCAGCAGCAACATGGTATCCTCAGCTCATTTTTGTTGGCTAAGAAATTGTGGTTTTTCCGGACTATGCCCTTCTCCTATATCCAGTCCAGCAGACTATCTATAGAATACATCGATTTCCACAAGGTCAGCGCCGGCATGACAATTTTGTCTGCCATAGCTGACCACACCAGCGAAGGATTTCAGATTCGCAAAATAAATACCCCTGCAGCCCTATTGACTATTGTTGACGAGCTGGAGGAGTTCTCGAGAATTTCCAGGGCCAATCAGAATCGGCAGTACATCAACCAGTTCTGTAAGACTGACTTATATGCTGATGAGGATTGGTTATGTATAGACTTTGTCTTCGATAATCTAGAAATCGAGAACCTTAACCCGGAAGTAGCTTTTATTGGCCGGTGCAAGCGGTTTTTAACCCTTTTCGATATACCAGCCTTAGATGAGTCAGTTAAAATTCGACTGCGCTGTATTGGCCACCTGCCCCACAATGATAGTACCTATATGCTGGAGATCTGTAAGAACCATGCAAATATCACCGTCAATGGTATGGAACAAAACATCCCTGCTTACCTGCACTCCCGGCATTTTTATGCCAAGGATGAGCTCTCGGGAGGATGTTAATACTTGCCCTGGCCGGGCAGCCGATGGGACAATAAAACAAGGGGACCCTGTAAAATTGGTCCCCTTGTTTTTGTTTTGATGCTAACGTGGGATGGATATCAGCAGTGTGTCTTCCGCGTAAAAGTCAACGTGAGTGAGGGCGTATGGTGGAGAAGCACTCGGTTCTGTTACGAACAAGTAAAATCCAGATTTTATCGGAGCGTTTACATTAAAGTTCTGTTCTGAGTTGTCAAAGGTCAATTGAGTACTATCGGCGTTTTGGTTGGAGGTAAATCCCCAATAGACCTGATATTCAGGAGTCATGCAATTGCCGCCAATACTGTATTCACCTTTAGTCCCGATCCCCCCGCAGGGAATCAACTTCCAGCCAAGGAGACGGCGTTTTATTTCATCACAGAATACAGATTTACTGCCATTGCCATCTTTTTGGGTGTAAGTCACAAATGTCCGGTCGCCTGCTTTGTATACAGCAACGTCATCGGCATGATGCTTTTTCTCAAAGACGACTTTCAAGAAGAGATTGCTATTCAAGAAAACAAACAGAGAAGCAACTATTAACAGTCCTATTATAAGAGCAATCCATTTATTACGCACATGGTACCCTCCTAAGACTTAATATGACCTACCTTCAGTGGAATAAATATTTTCCCAATCAGTAAATCTATCATAGAAGTAAAGGCGCCAACTAGATGTGCCATCGCCATATGGATAGTAAATATGACAGGATTTTGAGTGATAAACTGACTGTGATTTGAGATAAGTTCCATAGATTTTTACAGCACCGGAAATTTCTAATCCGCTCTCAGCGTGAAAGCTTGCTTCATCACCAGGGTAAAATACGCTCCATTGGCCATGTTTTTGGTTCCTCACCTCTTTATAGGGTTTTTCCATGGAGCTAACATAGCTGTAGAACTTCCTGAATGTTCCACCATCATAACGGTGGGCGCATATCTGTTCATAATAAATGGGCACCCCAACCGGGCGAGGAATCATCCAGTACTCGTGATAAAAGGAGTAGTTTGAGCCAGCGGTGAACCCTGCCGTAGTTCCAATGCCATTACTGGCCTTGCTCCATTTTGAAGCATTTGAACGCTTATTGGTCACGCTGACGTACCCGCCTCCGGAAGCCCATTTTCCTGAAGCATTACTGCCCACCTCAATCTTGTGCTTCCTTCCGCTTTGGTAGTAATATTCTACTCCCACATTGCCGCTGCGAACATTGTAAACGTTATCTATCCAGACACAGTAGGAACCTATCCACTCTTCAGAATACTTTCTCGGCCAGTAGAAGTCAACCAAATTTGGTTTAAAATTGTTGTTTTTTTCTTTTAGATGTTTCTTGGTGATTTTATTAAGTTGCAGACTTACACTTTTAGTGCTTGAGGCGAGGATTGTATTGATTCCTTCTCTGACATCTTCTAGCTTCATATCGCTATACAGTGAATAATCTTTTTCATGGACATAGAATATCGGGAAATTAGACACGCCGAAAGAATCCTCGGTAGTTACAAAGGCAATATAGTTTACATCGGTAATACCAGTATATTCAGCTTGATGTTGGGCTGCCATTTGTCTGCCCTGGGATAGTATCTTAGTTTTTTCTTCGGATAAATCCAGTAATTTATTGGGCGAGATGCAGGGCAACAGTTAACAGCCTATTACAATATATTAAAATATCGGCTCCATAATGCCCCATTTCGGTGGGTGCTGAAGTAAAATCCCCCTGAAAGTTTTTCTTTCAGGGGGATTTTGTTAGTTGGTGGCCTCAGTACCGATGTGATGAGCTTTGATGTATTCAATGACACCATAGAGGGTGTCATACTTTTTGACAGCGGCTTTGAGCATAGGGTCTGTAGGCGCGATCATGTCGGGAATGAGGATTACAGGAATATTGGCAGCGACGGCTGCTTCTACCCCCGCTTGCGAGTCCTCCAGCACTAAGCACTCTTTAGGTTTAACTCCGAGGATCTCCGCTGCTTTAAGAAATAGGTCCGGAAAAGGTTTGACCCTTTCAACCATTTCCGCATAGATATAAGCGTCCATCCTATCATAGACGCCAATATTTTTTAAACTTGCTTCGACAATGGGTTGATCATTTGAACTGGCTACGGCCCGCCTGATTCCTCTCTTGTCTAACTCTTGTAGCAGGGAAAAGAGTCCGGGTTTGGTTTCCAGTTTGCCTTCATTAAGTGCTTTAAAATAGCGGAGGAAATAAACTTCATATACCCACTTTCCGTCTAATCCAGGGAAAGTTCGTGAAAGTAGTTCTTCGGACCCTTCCCTGCAGACGCCAATGGTTTTTGCATACAAATCCCGGGAAAGATTATGTCCTTGTTCCCTAAGAATTGTTTTTATTATGCTGAAAGATAATTTTTCCGAGTCAATCATCAGCCCGTCCATGTCAAAGATAATACACTTGGTTTGCATGATATCTCTCCTCTCTCCAGATGGGACATGTTTATTCTTACTAGCCCTTGGGAATAATATAAAACGCTCATAAACAATCACAGTAATATCATATCAGACCTAGTGAAATAAGCAACAATGGGGACGAAATAATTTCCTATAATATAGATATTACCATTGACAAGAAAAGATTGGTTATGATATTGTTACCGTAACAACATTCGCTTACAAACAAACACAAACGCTTAAAAACAAAGTTTGGGGGAAGCATATGTTTGCAGAGCAACGTAAGTCCATTATTATCGATTTGATTAACCAAAATGGAAGTGTATCTTTAAGCAACCTTGTTGAATTACTGGGGGTCAGCAAGGCAACTATTCGCAGGGATTTGACCGAATTAGAACGGGGAGGCTACCTGCAACGGACCCATGGCGGTGCGGTGAGTTCAGACCTCTCTGTGTTTGAGGCTGATTACTCTGAGAAAGAGCTGAAGTATCTTGAAGAAAAGCGTCACATTGCACAAATCGCTGCAGAATTGATCAACGACGGCGATACAGTGTTAGTCGATTCCGGGACGACAACCTTTGAGATTGCCCGTGCTATCCGGACAAAAAAGATTACTCTGATTACCAATTCGGCTACAATTATCGCAGATCTGATGAATTCTAATGATTGCAATGTAGAACTTATTTCTACAGGAGGGCTGTTCCGCACTAATTTTCGGGCCTTCATCGGGGCAAGTGCCGAAGACTTCATCCGCAATCTTGTACCAGATAAAGTATTTATTGCCGCAAATGGCTTTAGCATGCAACGGGGAGCAACTACCCCTAATATTACGGAAGCCAGCATTAAAAAGGTAATGATTGCTTCCGCTAAAAGAGTATACTTGGTTGCTGACAGTAGCAAAGTAAATAAGGACTATCTGTCTGTTATTGGCGAGATTTCAGTTTTTGACGGAATTATTACGGATAATAATATAGATAGTATAGCAGCAAAAGAATTTCGGGCCGCAGGCGTCCCGGTTTTATCCGATATCACAGACAATACAATAATCAGGGAAGGGGACAGTGGAATGGACATTTCAGAAATTCTCAGCCCAGAAAACATTACTCTGGATTTGAAGGCTCGTACCCGCGAGGAGGCTATTTCCGAACTAATGGACTTGTTATTTGCCTCCGGCGCAGTATCAAATAAAGAGGAGATGGTTAATGCCGCCTTAGAGAGGGAAAAGGAGTTTTCTACTGGAATCGGAATGCAGGTTGCAATCCCCCATGCAAAAAGCCGTTTCGTTAACCGAGCTGCCATCGCTTTTGGCAGGAATGACGGAGTCCAATGGCCTACAGAAGACGGTCTTGATCCTAAGATGATTTTCCTGATTGTCGTTCCCCTAGAAGCTATGAATCAACATCTCAAGCTGCTGGCACAGATCTCTCGGAAAATTATTCATAGGGAAGTCAGGCAGGCAATCCTCAAGGCCCCAACTAAAGACAGCGTTATTAATGTGTTTAAGTAGTCTAATAGCCAAAGAATCTCTTTGGCATTTCAAGTCTTTAATCGTGAATGCATCAGCACAGCATTCAACCTATCTAATCGGCTTTTTAGCTTTTTAACCTCAGTAAGAATGCGGTACTATTACGCGTTCAAATAATCATCAAGAGGGGAGAATCTAATGAAACTCGTAGCTATCACCAATTGTCCCACTGGCATTGCTCACACTTACATGGCGGCTGAAGCTTTGGAAAAAGCCGCAAAAGAGTTGGGTGTCACTATCAAAGTTGAGACACAAGGTTCAGTCGGCGTAGAAAATGAACTGACAACACAGGAAATCAATGAAGCTCATGCAGTAATTATTGCTTCTGGTGTTGCCACCGACATGTCGAGGTTCAAGAACAAGACCGTGATTGAATGGCCTGTCAACAAGATTATCAAAGAAGCGAAAAAAGCAGTACAAACAGCGGTTGGGGCGGCGGAAAAATCTGTCGACAAGACTGTGGAAGCAAGTAATGACGCTTCCGATTTCATTTCCGCCCACAATAAGACTGGCATTCTCAAACATCTATTTACCGGCATTTCCTACATGATTCCTATTGTCGCTTCTGGTGGACTGTTAATCGCCCTTTCCTTCTTGTGGGGATTGGAACCTGCTGAAGGTAGTTTGGGCGGAGTGCTCAACACCCTTGGCGGTGCTGCCCTTTCCTTCATGCTTCCAATTATGTGTGCATTTATCGCATATTCAATCGCAGACCGTCCAGGTATCGCTCCTGGTCTGGCCCTGGGTTATATCAGCGCTAACGTCGTTGGTGCAGGCTTCCTAGGTGCTATTGTTGCCGGTCTCGCATGTGGCTATTTGGCTCTGTATTTGAAAAAAATTAAACTGCCTCAGGCTCTACAGGGTATTAATGTCGTTCTCTTTATTCCCTTAATTACAACTATCGTTGTTGGCTTGCTAATGATATATCTCATTGGCGCACCTATTGAATCAATCATGACATGGCTAACTAATGGCCTAAACAACCTGTCTACAGTGAGCTCCGTCTTGCTCGGTGTGGTCATGGGCTTAATGACAGCCTTTGACATGGGTGGTCCCTTTGATAAAGTTGCCTATACTTTCTCCGTTGGCCTGCTTGCCTCCGGCATCACTGCCCCCATGGCAGCAAATATGGCCGCAGGGATGTCCCCAGCATTAGGGCTGGCCCTGGCAACTGTCCTCTTCCGCAAAAGATTTACTCCCAATGAGCGTGAATCCGGCAAAGTGGCATGGGCCCTTGGTGCCTGCTTTATTACCGAAGGTGCCATACCCTTTGCAGCAGCTGACCCCCTCCGGATCCTTCCTGCAACAATGCTAGGTTCGGCTGTAGCCGGCGGATTATCAATGCTCTTTGGTTGCACCTTGGCTGCTCCTCATGGTGGTATCTTTGCAATTGCCATTCCCGGAGTTGTTGGCAATGTGGGTCTGTACCTGGTAGCCATTGCCGCTGGTGCGATTGTAACAGCAGTAACAGCTAACTATACCAAGATGATAGGCAAGAAAGCAATCTAGATTTACTTTAGGGCTGTCGCATATTTCAACCTGTTATGTTCCCAGGTAATAGTCACTTGTGGGCCAGGCCTGAAAACCCGGTCCCACATCTTAGGGGTTCTCTCCCCTGGGAGGCTAACCGGGTGGGATGTGTAACAGACTGATTTCGCGACAGCCCTTAAAATATCAACTTAGAAAAGTTGGTGAAAACAAGATGATCAAGGTAAATTACCGCTTTAGTGGAGAAGAAGGGTTTCATGCAAGACCTGTAACAGAATTTGTTCAGGTGGCAAAACAGTTTCTCAGCAACATTGAAATTGAATTTAATGAGGAAACGTATGATGGCAAAAGTTCGATTTCCATTATGTGTGGTTGTATTGAAGACGGTAGCGTTTTCTCGCTGATTATAGATGGTCCTGATGAGGAGTTAGCCCATCAGGCAATCCGGGATAAAATGATGCACACCCCTCACAGCTATTTTGTTGAAGCAGGTACCGGCGAAGATAATGGCTCGAGAGAATGCATTTCCCCTGAAGACATTAGGGAAGGGGCGATAGCTGTATCCGGAGGCATCGCTATTGGTAAGGCCCAGCTTTACATTAGAGAGCAGGCTACCACTGTAGAGACAGCTGAAGATACAGATGCCGAATTGCAGAAGCTGGATGAGGCCATCGCCAGCCTGGGAACCAAGTTCCTGGAATCCAGTGCAGCCAATATAAACCAGGATGTCATGGGAATCCTCAAGGCCCATGGGGAGATCCTTCAAGATGAGTCTCTTATCAGTTCAATTAAAGAGCTGATTGTTTCAGACAAACTGGCTTGTGTCAGTGCCATTTCTCAGGTCTCGGAGGAAATGCAACTGCAGTTTCAAGGCTTGAAAAGTGAAAGAATGCGGGAACGTGCAGCGGATATAAAAGATGTCTTAAAGCAGCTGGCCACTGAGATTACTGGGGTTGGCAACTCTCTTGAGGTTAAAGAGAAAGACACTATAATTATTGCTGATGAACTCTTCCCCTCGGATACAATTCACCTTAACCCCGAAATGACAGTCGGGTTCATAACGGAAAAAGGTGGTACGACCTGCCATAGTGCTATTGTTGCCCGGGGACTTGGAATCCCCGCCCTATCCAATGTAAAGGATGCCCTTGGGACCATCCCTGACGGGGCCACCCTGATAGTTGACGGCAACCAAGGTGTCTACTTTGTTTCTCCCTCCCAGGAATTGCTCCAGGAATATCAAGAAAAAGTCCAGTCTCAGCTTAGGCAGCAACAGGAAAACGAAAAGTACAAAGAGTTGTCTACCGAGACTTTAGATGGCAAGAATATCGAGTTGGCAGCAAATATATTTGATGGTTCAGAGATGACAGCGGCAATACAGGCAGGAGCAGAAGGGGTTGGGCTGTTTAGAACAGAATTTTTATATATGAACAGGGAGCAGCCCCCCAGCTTGGAAGAACAATTTGAATGTTATAAGGAGACCCTTATCCATGCCCAGGGATTGCCTGTAACAATAAGAACCCTAGATGCCGGCGGGGATAAGCCAACCCCATGTCTTAACATGCCAAAAGAGGACAATCCATTCCTAGGAGTGCGGGCCATTCGCTATTGCCTTCAAAATCCTGATATCTTTAGGACTCAGCTGCGGGGTCTATTAATGGCCAGTACCTACGGCAACCTGCGAATCATGTTCCCAATGATAGCGATGCATGAGGAATTGGTCCAGGTTATAAAGTTCCTTAAGGAAGAAGAGGAGAAGCTTATTGCCGAAGGGTATACCCTGGGGAATTATCAAGTAGGGATTATGATTGAGACCCCGGCAGCCGCTGTAATGAGTGGGGAGTTAGCCCCCTTAGTAGACTTTTTCAGCATCGGGACCAATGACCTAACACAGTACGTCATGGCAGCTGACAGGGGAGCAGGGGCCCTTTCGGATTTTCAAAGCCCATACCAGCCTGCTGTCTTGCGCCTAATAAACTATGTGGTAAAGTCCGCCGCTAAGCATAATGTCTGGGTTGGTATCTGCGGAGAAAGTGGTGGAGACCCCTTGCTAACTCAATTGTTTGTTGGAATGGGGATTGTAGAATTGAGCATGAGTCCAAAGAAAATTCCCGCCCTTAGAAGAATAATCAACAGCTCTAATTACGGAGTCTTGGTGGAGATGGTTGATTCAGTGCTGAATTCGTCCACTGCAGCTGAACTAAAGGATAAGCTGGAAACAATACAAAAAAGCGATAGACGATAAGTCTGTCGCTTTTTTTAAGAAGGGCCTAACAGAGGACAACTTGGATGCCACTGTTTTCAAGTTCAGCTGCGGCATCTTTGTCAATATTGCGGTCAGTTACAAGCATATTAATATTGTCCAAAGGGGCAACGTGGTAAAAACCTTCATGACCGAATTTAGTTGAATCAGCTACTACTATGGTCTGCTTTGAACGCTCCATCATTAGGCGATCCATGGCTGCTTCCTCGGGATGGTAGGTTGTGATACCCGTTGTATTACAGCAGATTCCACTGACCGACAATATGGTTTTATCCGCCCGATAATGTTTTAACTGCCCCAAACAGTCATGACCATAGAGGAATAAGTACTGGTTGTTAATATCTCCACCAAGGAGCTTGACCCGAAAGGTGGGGACATCCCCGAGTTCCATGGCACAATAGATTGAGTTAGTGACTATATTCAAGTTGCGGTGTTTTTTCAGCTGCACGGCAGTGAGGTAAGTTGTGGTGCCAGAATTGATGAAGATAGTTTCTCCATCTTTGATAAGGTCAGCTGTAGCAATAGCAATTCTCTTTTTAAAGGGCTCATTTTCCTGCTTGCTGTGCTCAAAAAACCGGTTATGGAAGTACTGAGAGGTTTGACGTGCTCCTCCTTGGAATCGTTCTAAGTACCCTCGCTTCTCCAGCTCTCTGAGATCGTTGCGTATAGTGACTACAGTAGCACCCAGCAGTTCGCTAAGCTGTGAAACCCTAACTTGCCCATCTTGGTAGAGTATCTCTAAGATCTTGTGTCTCCGGGCGTCAATCTTTAAGCTGTTGCTTTCTGACATACAATCACCTACTTCAAATACCATTTTTGAGGGATTCGATCATTGCAATTGGGTCTTTGGCTGAAAAAACCGAGCGGCCTGCGACAACGATATCGGCGCCGGCTTCTCTGCAAATTGCTGCAGTACTGGGGTTGATTCCTCCGTCAACGCTAATGAGAAATTTTGCCCCTGATTCCTCGCGGATTTTTGCTGCATCCTTGATTCTTTCAGCGGCCTCGGGCATAAACTTTTGCCCAGGGATTCCGGGATAAATGCTCATTATTAACAGCAGATTCAGTATATCCTGGTATTGGCTAATAGCACTTACAGGGGTATCTGGGCTGATAGAAATACCGAAATCTACATTATTTTGGCGGCATATATCGCTGCTCCCCCGGATCTTATCTGTAGCCTCCAAGTGGACGGTAATACAGTCTGCGCCGGCATTAATAAAGGGAAGGACGAAATTCTCCGGGTTGTGGATCATCAGGTGGACATCAAAATATAGCTTGCTTAGGGGCCGAATTCCTTCAATGATATTGGGCCCAAAAGATAGATTGGGGACAAAGGCACCATCCATAACATCGATGTGCAAGTACTTCGCCCCTGCCTTTTCTACGACAGCCACCTCTTCCCCATATCGGGCGGAACAGGCAGCAAACAAAGAAGGTGAGATAATCATTTTAACATCCCCCTATTCAAGATTCGCATGGAGATTAAGACCTTTTGAAATGTCTATACCCTTACACTCAGCCAGCTTGATAACCATGGCGTCCAGGAAGATAAGCATACTCTGTTCGAAGGAGTTGCCGCCAGGCTGCCATGATTTTCCGGCTTCAAGGTGATTGACTGATGCGGGAATAATCAAGACATAATCTGCCATTTGTGCGATTGATGAAGTTTCTTTGGTGGTGAGTGCTGCTACTTCTGCTCCAGTTTTTTTAGCTTTCTCAATAATGACCCGGAGGGTGGAGGTTTCCCCGGAGCCCGATCCCACCAGCAAAATATCTTCTTTGGTAAGTGCAGGTGTCAGGGTCTCGCCCACCACATTTACCGAAAAGCCTGCATGCATCATCCGCATCGCAAAGGCTTTCATCATCAGTAAAGAGCGCCCTGCTCCAGCCACAAAGACCCTTTTAGAAGTCAATAATGCGTTTTGTAACAGCTCAGATTGGCTGGGGTCGATGGCGGCGAGAATTTCTTGGAGTTCGGTTATTATTTTTGCAGAGTAATCTACAGGGTTCATGAAATTTCTCTCCTATATACAGTTGGCAGGCCAAGTGGTCTGCCAACTGGGTATTCACTATTCACCAATGATTTGAACTTGTACCTTACGTTCCCGGGGCCGGACTTGATCCCAGTCGATGAAGTAGGTATATCCAAACTGTCCCAGGTCCATTTCCCCATCGACGATGACGATGGTCTCGCTTCTGCCAAAGAAGACTGACCGCAGGTGAGCGTCGGTGTTAAGGGAGGCGTAGGGTTCGTCACCAACGGAATAGGCGAATTCAATATGCTTTTTCCCGGGGTGCATGTACTGTCCTTCTACCCGGCAGGTGGGAACCATCTTTTCCATGATATTGCACAGGTCCTGCTGCAAGTACTCCAGGTTAAAATACGTATAGTCATGGGAGCATTCCTGCATAATAACTGAACAGGTAGTGTGGTGTGAATATACAACACAGATGCCATTTTTGACGCCGGATTTTGCTACGATTTCTTTGACCTGCTTTGTAACATCATGAAATGTAGGGTGCAAACCTTCCGACTGTACTGTAATTGATTCGCGGTAGACTTTCATTGTATTCCCTCCAGATTAAATTTTTTATTTGGAATTGCGTTCATCCCATGCCTGGCGAGCTGCTTGAAGCATTTCGTTGACAATTGCCCGCTTATCTTTAGCACAGGCCACAGCACTTGAAGAACCTGAGGCGTCAGCGCCTTCCTTGATGACATTGTATACGTCTTGGCCACTAGCGATTCCTGCCCCGATAAGCACAAAAATATCTGGGTTGACTGAGTGTATTGCTTCAACTGACTGGCGAACATATGAGAGGTCACTGGCTTTTCCTGTTCCGATTAAATCATTTGGCTCAGCAGTAATGACAGTAGGTGCCAAAAGCGCGGCGGCTTTTGCTTCAACGGTTGAGTCGGTGCATATTAAAGTGAGCATATTTAACTCATTGGCCCGTTGCATAGTCTTAGTCAATTGTAGGTACGATAGTTGTTTCTCTACATGATTAAGCATTACCCCATCTGCTCCGGCAGCCCTGACTGATTCTGGCAAGATATTTGCAAGACCGCGCCCAACGGGGATGGGATCCATAGAGGGAGCAAAGACAATTAAATCTTTCGTTGCTTGTGCGACCATGCGAATATCCGGGAAAGGAGTGGTGAAAATAACCTGGACCCCATGCTTTTGTGAGGCTTCTTCGGCGATGAGGGCAAGTTCGAGGACCTCCTCACCATACAGATACTGCTTTGGTCCGATTTCGAAAAACGGCGGCTTAATTATTCGCTTATTGAACATAGTATCACCCCTACAAAGTATTTTGATTAGATATAGCCCTTGTTCCTCTACTTCAACTATACTATACCGAAGAAAATAGTCAAGGTCATTTACCTATCGTTTTCTAAAGTGGACAATCCTTTAATAAAGAGATAACAATGTTTACCAAATGGAAAGCCTAGTTTTTTCTTGCAAAAAAAAGACCCGCACTCCGGGGGGGGGTGGCGGGTAAGTCTTACTCTTAAATGGGGAAGAGTAATTAAAAATGCTATCTATCTATTTATGAGGGAGGTTAATCCCAATGGGGGGCAATGCGGGTAGTAAGATATCTACAAAAACAGATATGTACGAGAAGTGTTCTAAATTGGATAGGCAGATTATTAATGACTCTATCCCGCAGGTGAAAATTTGCTAAATAATCCCGAACTTAATTTGGGGGGTTGAGATAATTTAGGCTTGGTTGGGAACAGGGGGACGGGAACCCTCGAAATGTCCGATTTGTCATCCTTAAGGCCGGAAGGAACTACCTCCGTCTCATTTCCCGGACTGGTAATATCCCTCATCTGAATCACATCCTTAACTGAGATGATAGTTCCCGGATCTGTGTGCTCACTTGCTTTCAATAGTTTGTAACATTACCCCCAGGAATACTGAAGATCCTGGGAATGTCCTCTTCTCCGTCAGGGGTGACGGGGATGCCAAAGATCCTAGGGATGTCCTCTTCTCCGTCTGGGATGACGGGGATACCGAAGATCCTGGGGATGTCCTCTTCTCCGTCAGGAGTAATGGGGATGCCAAAGATTCTGGGGATATCTTCTTCTCCGTCGGGAATGACGGGGATGCCGAAGATTCTGGGGATGTCCTCTTCTCCATCAGGGGTGACGGGGATACCGAAGATCCTGGGGATATCTTCTTCCCCTGCCAAAGCAACAGGCGCCATAAGTGCTGTAACGGTAACAACAAGCAGCAGCATAACAGCAAGTCTCTTCTTCACAGTGCACATCCTCCTTACTTGATTTAATTCCCCCTTATTATACAATGTAAGAAGAGTACCGAACCCAGATGAAAGTCTGGTTTTTTGGGGGGGACCCGATGTTTGTAAGTTATAATCTAGAAGATTTCGGCAAAGAGCTCAGAAGGATTAGGACAAGCTTAGGCTTCAGTCAGGCAGATGTCCAAAGGACAGTTGCAGTCAGCATTGATACCATTCGTAAGATTGAAAGCGGCCGGGTGGTCCCTAGGTATGACACTCTGGAGCTACTTTCTGTTGCCTATAAACGGGACCTTCTGGAACTTCTCAAAGGCTGCAGGTCAAACAAGTTTTTAATGGAATTCCATGATGATCTTGACTACATAATTACAGTCTATGATAACGATGCTGCTGCGGCACTGAAGAAACGACTGCTGGATAACTTCTCGAGCGATTTCCAGATGTCTATAATCAATCCCCTAGAGTTGAAGCAGTTTATTGGGTTCGTGGATGCAATTGATGCCTTTTACTCTGACTTTACCTCCGACAGGGAGAACACTATGGTCGCCCTAGTTAACGCCTTGCGCCTTACTATCCCAGACTTTACGCTCAAGAACTATAAGAACTATACATACGACTATATTGAATTTCGGATTCTGTTGTTTATAAGCTTATTTATCGCCAAAGATGGTGACTACATTCTCAGCAATAAAATACTCTATTACATACTCAGTTCAATTTCCGATAGCAAATTTACCACAAAGTATATTGACTTTTTAACCATTAATATTTATTTCAACATCGCGTACAATTACCACATGCTAGACGAGCATGCTAAAGTAATAGAAACGGCTAATGACGGCATTGCCTTTTGCATTGAGCATCGGACTAGTCACGCCTTATTTTCCCTCTACTACCGAAAGGGAATAGCCCAATTCAACCTAAGGGATAAAGGATACCGTGAGTCAATTACAATGGCCTTTTATGTCTTAAAAGCAATGGGAATGCTGAAGCTTTTAGAGCAATATCAAAAGATAACCGATGACAAGTATGGAATTTGGGTGAATATGTAGAAGTGGGTCAAACAAAAAATGCCCCAGGGGATGCCCGTGGGCATAAGTGTCTCAGTATGCCGGTAAAGCCGGCTTTTTTATTTTAACGGCGAATCGTTTCTATAGGAGGAACATTACCCTACTTGCAACACTCAATCCAAATTTTGGGTAGTAGACTGAAAAAAGAAGGATTACAGGTACCTTTGTTGAATGTTGGATTTAAGAGGAGATTAAAGGGGGCTTCGTCATGTTAGCGGCGAATATAAATCCCTTGCTTTCGGAAGCAGGATTGGCCTGGTTAAAATCGTTGGTGTTTTCTCTTTCAGAAGCCACTGCGATTGGGGCATTAGCATATTCCCTGACCGGCGAGAAGCTGGTGTGGTGGAAATTGCTTTTATCGTCATTGATAACCGGTCTGGTGATGGGGACGGTTTCAGTTATTCTTAAGGACCAAATGTTGCCTTTTATGATCCATGTCCTGCTGTATATGATTATATCGGTTATTTTGTTCAGTGTGTTTCGGCTGGCAATATTCTGGCGAGTGTTGACGGCAGTAACTTTTGCCATGGCAATCTACTTGCTTCTTGAATTCCTAAACTTAGGTGTGCGTTATTTATGTCATATGGATCTCAATCAATATAGGGAATCCTTTTCAGCAAAAATCATTTGTTTCCTTCCCCAGTTTTTCTCGGCACTACTACTGGCATATGTATTTTACAGGAGAAAGATAAACTTGTTCATTACTAAGGGCAAGGAAGTGTAGTCTTGGGACGGGATCAATATAAAACCGGAATCATCCTTTTCGGTATTCAGTTGCTTTTAATGTCCGTCTTGGTATATGGGGGTATAATCAATCAGATTGGGTCTTTTCGTCAATATCCTCTTTCTCTATTATTGGTCTTAGGAATAGCGGTTCTTATATTGTGCATAGTCTCGATATTTGTAATCCGTTCTCTATTTATAAGTAGCATACGCACCCGTCAGCAAGAAGTGGAATTATTACGTCTTAAATATATCGAAGAGCAAAACCGCCTCCATCGCCAATACCGCCATGACTTGTATAATCACCTAACGGTTATCTCAGGGCTTGCTCAATTGGGTAAAATGGAACAACTCTTACAATATCTCGAATCTTATTTGGGCATTATGAATCAGTCTGTTATGACTATTTTCAGCGGCCTTAAAGAATTAGACGTGCTGCTTTATTCAAAACTTATCAGCGCTAAAAACCATGCTGTTGAAATCAGCATCCAGTGTTTGGTCCACCTAATTTGCAACCAAAATAATGTGGTACGGATAATTTCTATCCTGGCCAACGCCTTGGACAATGCCATTGAAGCGGCAGCCAACGCAGATGGGGAAAAAAGAGTAGACCTAGTAATATCAGGGGATAACAAGAATTACATCTTTGATGTAACAAATACCTTTCAAGCGGGCATTAACTTTGCCCAGGGCGTGAATGTAGACGGCTTTACTACTAAGCTCACAGGCAAAGGCGGCCAAGGAATTGCAATCATGAGCCGGGGAGTGGATTATTTAAAAGGCACTATGAACTATTCTATATCCGATGGTTTTTGCCATTTACATATAGAAAGTCCGAAATCTATCCTGGAGGGAACGAGATGATAGATTTAGAAGGGATTGCTGAAAAGCTTGCCAATTCCCTGTATGGGGACAGCGATATGGACGAGATTGAAAAAGCTAAAATTGAATACGGGTTCAGTCTGACCATGGGTTTGGGCCTGACAATATTTCTTACATTGGTGCCAGCAGCGTTTCTAGGCACTTTTTTTAGTACTTTGGTCTTGATGACAGCTGCCCTGGTAACCAGATTGTTCTCCGGGGGGGCTCATTGCACAAGCTACACCCGCTGCCTCTTTCTCTCGCTGCTGATCTTCATACCCGCAGGGGTCCTTGCCAGGTATATGCTGGCCCAGGGCTCTCCCCTTTTTCTGACTCTTATATCCTGTACTTTAGTCTTGATTACCTTGGTCATTCATTTTGCCAAAGGGGCAAGAGCAGCCTTGCCGACTGCAATAATCTACCTAGTTGCCTTAGCTGCGGGCTATATATTTCAGGGCAGGTTCTTGCCTCAGATAATGCTTCCAGCAGGCTTAGGGGTTTTCGCCCAGACGGTTATGGTAACAGGCTTGGGAGATTGGATTGTTAAAAGAACAGATTATTTGTTGAAACGAGTTGCAAAGTGACATTTTTAGTCGTAAACTACCGACACCGTATGACACCATCTTCCAGTAGGAACATGCTATAGTAATGGAAATCCCATAAAGGAGGTGTTGTCGTGAAAAAGCTGACAAAGATCCTCGGAGCTGCAATGATGGCAGTTGGGACAATTGGATTGATTAGACCTATGTGCCTTGCCTTCTTCTACAGCCCGAAAAAGCCTGCTGCTTTAAGGTAAGGACGGCATTAGATAAGGAATATCATTAAAAGAGGCCTGAATGCAGGCCTCTCTTTTATTACCGTTTTTGTGGGAGTTAGCCTTGGGCCTGCTTCTTTTTACGGCGGAAAAGCAGGATTAGGCCGACAATAATTGCGATGGGAAGGGCAAAGGGCAACAATGCCGCTAGGGCAATGACGATGTAACTAAGGATGTCTAAGAAGACCGTAGAGCTAGTGACAATTGCTTTCAGCGCCCGACGCAGGGTTTCGCCGAGTCCCACTGGCTTCAGACCAGGTACTTCAGTAGCTCCGGGATCCTCGGAAATGTAAACAGATATTGTGGCCATATCTACTTTTTCACTGAGGTAGCGAAGCTGTCCCTCAATTACTTCAATGTCTTCCCGAACTCGGGCTAGTTCTTTTTCTACCGCCAACAGGTCTTCCACGTTTTCAGTCTTGGCTTGCATGTCCAGTAGGCGCTCCTCGTGGACCAGGCGATTTGCCAGGCGAGCCTCTAAGTCGACAAATTCTTCAGTGACATCAGTGCTGTCGATTTTTTCGGTTCCAAATTCACCAAGAGCACGGGCGTAGGTGAGAAATTCTGAGTACTTGGCCCGAGGGATGCGAAAAGTAATGTTGGCGGTAGGGGAGTCCCCAGTATGGTTCCGATTAGATTCGGAGACAAATCCCCCCAGGTTTGCTGCTTTGGCATCGAGTTCTTGGACAGCCTTACCTACATCTGTGACCTTCACTGACAAGTATGCCGAGTAAATGACTTTGCGGTCAGATGTTTGTTCGTCACCAATGCTGCTGGGTTCCCCGGGCGGTGAGCTCGTTTCATCAGAGTCAACTGAGTTCTTGCTGCCGGTACTGCTGCTGCAGGCACTGGCTATCAGGGAGATAACAAGGAATAAAATCAGACTCCAAATTAAATGTTTTCGGGACATAAACAACCCTCCTTATTTCATTACTTCGGTATTCGTGAACAACTGATCTTTTCCCTGCTTTATAGGTATGCTTATATGGAAAAAATACTTAGGGAATATCCCCTTTTTCGGCATAAAATTTCCGGGGAAATACCCGGGATTTTGGCGAAATGTGTTTCTGCCCTTGCCTTTTTCGACAGGTTGCGATAATACTAGGGGAGACTGTAAAATACTTTTGGTGGTGGTAATTGTGAGGGATTTTTTGCGGCGAAAGGGTGTTGATCTTTCCCCTAGGACATACTTTATTACGGCTTTAAGTTATATGGCCCTGGGCCTTTTTTCTTCACTTATTATTGGCTTGATTATCAAGACTGCAGGAGAACAGCTGGGCATTCCCTTTTTGGTGGGAATGGGTGAGCTGGCCCAGACTATGGTGGGACCGGCAATTGGTGTTGCTGTAGCTTATGGACTGAAGGCTCCAAGGTTTGTGGTCTTTGCATCCCTGGTTACCGGGGCGGCAGGATACCAGTTTGGTGGACCTGTGGGCAGCTACCTGGCCGCTTTGTTGGGGGCAGAGTTTGGCAAGCTCATTGCTGATGAGACTAGATTGGATATCATCCTCACGCCTTTTATCACCATTTCCATTGGCTACTTGGTGGCGTATTTTGTTGGTCCGCCAATTAACACAGGGATAGTAGCCTTCGGGGATTTGATAATGTGGGCCACTAAGCTACAACCCTTTATTATGGGGATGGTGGTCAGCACATTAATGGGGCTTGCTTTGACGGCGCCGATTTCCAGTGCCGCTATCTCGATAATGTTGGGATTGGAGGGCATCGCTGCTGGCGCCGCCACTATTGGCTGCTGCGCTCAGATGGTAGGCTTTGCTGTTATTAGCTACCGAGAAAACGGCATCTCCGGCCTCTTTTCCCAAGGAATCGGCACCTCCATGCTTCAGGTTGGCAATATCATCAAAAACCCAAAGATATTAATTCCCCCAACTATAGCGGGAATTGTCCTTGCCCCCTTTGCTTCAGTGGTCTTCTTAATGGAGAACAATCGCTTCGGAGGGGGGATGGGAACCTCTGGCTTAGTGGGCCAGCTTATGACCTTTGAAGTAATGGGATTTTCCTGGCCGATACTATGGAAAGTGTTACTCCTCCATTTTGTTGCCCCAGCGGTGATAAGTTTAGTTATCTCAGAACTTATGCGCAAGATTGGCTGGATCAAGCCGGGAGATCTGAAACTGGAGTAATGCAAAAAAACAAGGACTGTCAATCGACAATCCTTGTTTTTTTTGCCCTAGTCTCGGGGAAGTTTGCGCAGTAAGAGCAACAGTTCTGCCAGCAGGTAAAAGAAAATGAGAATGAAGACCCCACAGATTACGGCGGAAAGAAGGGTTACCAGGCCGGTGAGAAAAGGGGGACCTTGAATGATGAGAGCCGGAAATGGAAGTCCCTCTAGGCTGAGGCCACCGCTAAACCATATGAGGATGCTAGCTGCAAGCCCTGTTGCGGTCCAGAAAAGGGCCACGACCTCACCAGTGCAGCGGAGAAGGATTGAACTGAGATAAATGACGGGATAATTGTTTTCACCGCATATCCGAACGGTGCGGGCCCGGAATAAGAGGATTTTAACCGCTATGAATATTGCCAGGATCATTATAACCAATGCTAGAGTAATTCCAAGGCCATGAGATAAGTTGTAAGGAATGATATCAATAATGGCGGCGATGCCCCCGAGAAATGCCAAGAGCCCCAGAAAGACTATGCTCACAGCAATAATCCTCAGGATTAGGACAGTAATCTTCCGCAAAAGGGGTCCTTTCGCTAGGGATTCCACGGTTGGTTCAATCTGATTAATGATATTCAAAATACTCCCTCCCGATATGTATTGTAACTCTATACCATATAATTCGTTAATAAAGCGTCCAACCTGTAGGTAAGAGCACTATATTCTTATTCTTAACCAAAGTGTAAAGTCCTGCAGCCCTGATTATAAGAGTGTTTTTGTCTAGAAACTGTTGCAGGTATTTATAAGATAGTGATGCAAAATGTAAGGTGCTACCAGGGAACCCCTAGGTAAAAAAAATAATTTTCCCCATGGCAGGGAAACCCAGTTTTATGTCGAATTGCTTCCTATTATTACTTTGGAGGGAAGTTCGATGTATATTCTATCGAGAAAATCACTTCGCTTTATTAGCAACCTTTTAATCATTGCCATTCTTTTTACCTTAATCCCACATAATGTCTCTGCTACTTCATCCCAAAACCAAGTTGAAGAGCTAGCTCATGAAGAACTGACTAATGTTTCAGAGGACACAGTCACTCGTCTAGGCGAAATTACGGCAAAACGAGAACGAAATAAAAAGTTCTACCTTAATTCCGACTCAACTATTACTGCTGAAATACACTCAGGCAGTATTCATTACCAGGAATCAGGCAATTGGAAGGATATAGATAATACCATTATTGAGGACAAATCTGTCCCAGAACTACCATTGCGCAACAAGGGCAATGATTTCCAACTTAGGTTCGCCCGCCAGTTCACTGGTAAGAACAAATTAGTTTCTTTTCACATTAAGAATAATGTCGTCTTTTTTAGCCCGGCTGATGCAAGCCGCTCCCGGGCAGACTCCGGTTCTTCAGAGGCTTCAGTAATTTATCGTGATCTATATCCGGATATAGATTTCGAGTATATTGCAGATAACGATGCCCTAAAAGAGAATATTATTATTAACAAGTTCAGTGGCAAAAACAGCTTCAGCTTTAATATTCAGTCTCCTCAGCTCACGCCCACGCTACGGGATAACGAGGTATATTTTCTTGATAAGGCCGGTGCAGAAATTTTAGTAATCCCGGCTCCGTTTATGTATGATCAGTCTCGTGCAGAGAATTTTGATATAAAAGTTAGCATCGAGCATCAATCCGGACCACACTACAAATTAACGTACATTGCGGATGTGGCCTGGCTTGCTGACCCTGCCCGTGCATATCCTGTGATAATCGATCCAGTGGTCTGGACCATACAATCCTCTGCCTATTCCCAGACACGGGATACATTTGTGGAAAGTAAAGATCCTAATGATACAAACAAATATTATGCTTACCTGAAATCTGGTAAAGGAGTATCCCGGGGAATTACTCGTTCCTACATAATGTTTCCTACTCTTCCTGAAATTAATGCAGCAGATGAAATTATCAGCGCTGAACTACATTTGTGGCAGTCCTGGACTACTGCAAGTACAGTCACTGTCAACCTACACCAAGTTACAGGTGCATGGGATTCGGGCACCTTAACCTGGAATACCCAACCTACCTATGATTCCAAGGTGTTGGACTACCAACACTGCAAAGACAAAGATAATTGGCATACCTGGAAGGTTACTCAAACTGTTAAAGATTGGTATAAAACGAATACTAACTACGGCTTTCTAATTAAGCATGCCGTCGAGTCTCAACCGATACTAGACTTCTTCGCCAGCGACAATTCAAGGTCAAGTCCATTTTTGTCTGT
>DIOR01000028.1:0-57186 GCA_002423965.1 Firmicutes bacterium UBA5509
AGACAATATCACACACTACTCAATTCAATAAAGGATGGGCGCCCCCTTTTAGTTATTACCTACCGAAATATCAGCGGACTAGAGGGCTACCTATCCTACACATCTATGGATCTGGGCCGTAGCGGTAGCGCAAGCATAAACAACTATAATGGCAATATGGTCTATACCCATACTGATGTTAGCCTGTCAGGTAACCGTATGCCCATGTCTATCAGCCATGTTTATAATTCTGATCAAAAAGCCAATCAAATAGGTTACGGATCCGGCTGGCGCCTCAATCTGTCCCAAACTCTTACCCCTGAAACCATCCAAGGTGTATCTTATATGAAGTATATAGACGCAGATGGCACAAAACACCACTTTCTATTGGAAAATAGTAAGTACTATCTTCAGACACCGGGCCTATACCTAGACCTAGTTAAGAATTCAGATAAAACTTACACTATCAAAGACAGTGAGAATAACCAGCTTAAATTTTCAGCTGCCGGAAACTTAATTGAAATAAAGAACCGCCTCGGTGATAATATTTCCTTAGGGTACTCAAACAATAGAATCACCTCCGTCACTGACGGCGCAGGCAGGGTCGCAACCCTCACTTACACCTCTACCAGCAATGCACTTACCCAGATAACTGATCCCGCAGGGCGAGCAATAAAATTTTCCTATTCCGGTTCAAATCTGTATAAGATTACATACCCGGATAATGCTGTTACTGTCTTTGCCTATAGCGCCAATAAAATTACTAAAGTAACTCATCCTGGAGGTCAATACCTGCAACTGTCTTACTTCAGTGATAATAATGTTAATAAGATAAGTTATTATGGTAGCAATGGAGTGCTAGGGCAAAGCTATGCCCTTAACTATTGGGTAAATGCAACTACTGTTACCGACCGCAACAATAAAACAGCGACTTATGTTTTCAATAATTCCGGCAATCCCCGCAACATTATTGATTCCCAGGGTAACGCAGCTTTCCTCAACTTCAGCGATAATATGTTAGTTAATGAGGTTCCTTTTAGGAACACTACCATCAACCTGCTACGCAACCATAACTTGGAACGGGTAGCTGAGTGGTCTTTTGTAAATGAAGGCTCCTCTACAGCCACAGGTACCTATGTCAGTAACCTGGGTTTTCATGGCAAGAAATCGCTAAAAATCACTAAAGCCAATACACCCGGGATTAGCTTTTATCGGCAAAACCAAACTCTATCTAAGGGGAAGACATATACATTGTCAGCTCACCTTAAAACGGAAAATATATTTGGCACAGGCGGCGCAAAACTTATTGTCCGCTACAAGAACTCTGCTGGTGCTTGGATAGAAGAACACAGTATACCTGTGACTGGCACTGTGGATTGGCAGAGGCTGTGCCTAACTTTTACAGTTCCGGCCAACTCTACCAGTACAGAAGTGCAGATAGGGCTGGCTTTAGGGGAAGCTACTGGAACAGTCTGGTATGACAGCACCCAGTTAGAGATGGGGCCTGCGCATACCAGCTACAACTTGGTGGAAAATTCCAGCTTCGAACTTGATACAGACGCAAACGGCATACCCGATATGTGGTCTGTAGTCAATTTAACTGCAAGTGATAAAATAGCAACAAATCAAAAGCGCTTTGATTCTAAATCCTTTCGGATTTATGGTAGTCCCACGGTAAACAAGAATTTATCTCAGCCAATTAATACTTCTGGTTCAAAGGGAGATACATTTATTGTTAGCGGCTGGGCTAAGGCTCGGGCGGTGCCTAGGACCGTTAGTACAAGGCGTTTTGCTCTCTGCCTCGGCTTTTATTCCAGTAGCCCGACCATCTGGAAATGGATTTACTTCAACGATGATTATTCAGGCTGGCAATACCTTTCCGGGGTAATTCAGGCACCAATTGACTATACCTCTATCCGCATCTATGGTATCTACTACCAGAACGCCAACGAAGTGTATTTTGACGGTTTCCAGGTCAACAAAGAGCCGGTCAGCACTTACAGCTACGATAGTAAGGGCAACATTATTTCCGCTAAGGATACCAATAATTCCCAAACCAGCTTTACTTACAATAGCACCAACGACCTTATTAAAGCCGTGGATCCTAAGGGGGGTAACTTTACTTATCACTATGACTATAAACGCAATTTAGCATCTGCCCAGTCCCCGGCGGGAACATGTTATAGCTTCAGCTATGACGGTTGCGGGAATATGCTGGAATCCAGTCTTGGTCATCTTCAAAATCCAAACCTTGTCTCTAATGGCGACTTTTCTGCCAGTACAGCTCCGTGGGACATTGCTCTTCAAAACAATTCAGGCACATTGACCCATGACAGCAAAACGCTTAAATTGGTTAGCCTTCCCAGTGGGCCAGATAACAATCTCAGTGCCTGGCAAGAGCAAGTTGTTTCCGCCAACACCACCTATACCTTAAGCGGCCAAATAAAGACTGAGCTTACCCAAGGTAAGGCATTCCTGCGGATTGAAGAGCTTAATAGCGCGGGCGAAACAGTGCAAGTGTCTTCAAATGAATATTCAGCTTTAATGGGTAACAGTGATTGGACGGAAAGCGCTCATACATTTACCACTAGCTCAATTACAACTAAGATTAAAGTACAATTATGCCTGTCCCAGGGGAATCCCCAAGGAAGTGCGTGGTTTGATTCTATCCAGCTGGAAGAGGGCAATAAGGTCAGCACCTTTAACATGCTGAGCAATTCCAGCTTCGAGCAAGGCAGTTCTGGAGTGCCGTCGGGATACAAAAAGGTTATAGAATCGGGCAGCCCGGTGTTTTCCTTAGATTCGGCGGCGAAACAAGGGACTAAAAGCACAAAAATAGCCGCTACAGCAAGCAGTAAAGGCTACTTAGATTTAAACCAGGAAGTGCATCTTAAGTCAAATACAAGGTATACCATCTCCTTTTGGGTAAAGGGTACTGGCTTAACGGCATCAACTACTGTAGCCACCGCGTATAGCACTGACAGCAACGGCCAAAGTTCAACCGAGCTGTTTAAGTACACATCTGGTGGAACTTTCGAATGGCGTAACGTTACTAAATCCTTCACTACTCCTTCAACAGGGACAAGTCTCAGCAGTTTGAAGCTGGGCCTAATTACCGCCAGTTCCGGCGATGTCTCCTTTGATGCTGTTACCCTTAAAGAAGAAGGCGCGGTGGTGAAAGCATCCTACACTAGTGACTATAACTATCTAAAAAAGGTTTTCGACGTTGAGGGTAATAATACCGCCACTTACAATTACACCACCAGCGGCCTCAAGACAGGAGAGGTGGCCAGTGTTACCGATGCTGTCGGCAACACTCAGTCCTACACCTACGACATATTGAGCAGGGTCAACGAGGTAACGGACAATATCAGTGGCACCAGTGTCAGTTACACCTACAATAATATAGACAGCTTACAAAGTATTAGCCGGGACCAATTCGACTATTCTTTTACCTATGATACCTTAGGCAGAATGACCCAGGTAAAGGCAGGTAGTAATACACTGGTTACCCATGCCTATGACAGCCAGACTGGTAACCTAGCCGGAACTACCTATGGGAATAATCAGGTCCTGCAATTTACCTATGATACCTTAGACCGGCTTCAGGGGACCAAATACAACAACTCAACTAAATACCTCTTTGACTACGATGCCCGGGGCAATGTAGTCAAGGTCACAGATAATGTCAACAACCTGACCACCTATTACACCTATGATTCTGCAGACAGGATGTTGGACTTCCGAGATAGTTCCGGCAGGTATGTAACTTATGGCTACGACAAGAACAACAACGCTACAAGCATTAGGGAAGTAAATGACGGAGTCTCCCGTAAGACCAGTTATCAATATAACGAAGACAATACTGTAAAGAGCATCACCATTAACTCCGGTGCTAGTTTTGAGTACTTCCATGGCGAGAAGGGATGGCCCAGCCGGGTTATCACGACCCTGAAGCCCAGCCTAGTCCAAAACCCCGCCTTTGCCGACGGCCTGGACTCCTGGGTCAATGTCCGGGGCATGTCGGTAGAAAGCGGCGGCCTCTTCGGCAGCAATGCCACCCGGGGTCTGGGCTACAGCGAGCTGAGGCAGAACTATACTGGTCTGGAAGAGGAAATCTACACCCTTTCCGCCTATGTAAAGGTAGTAAATAACCCAATAAACGTTGGGGAATTCTCTGCCCGTATTTACGATTCAGCAAATAATATCCTGGCAATGTCCAATGTGGTAAAGGACACCGGCGGGGACTGGGTACGGGTCACTGCCACTATGCGAAACCCGAGAGTTCCGGCATATATAACCCTCCGGGCAGGCAGCAGCAGTTCCCTGTACACAGGAGAGGAAGTAGTACTTTGGGACGGGGTCCAGTTAGAACGGGGAAGCACCGCTACGGAATTTTATAAGAAACCGCTCTTCTACACCAATTACAGCTACAATGAGCGGGGATTGCTGAGCTCCCTGCAGCACAGCCGGGAGAGCTACACTTATGAGTATGATGCAAAGGGGAACATTACCAAGATTACCGAAGGAGATGGGAACGAGGCGGCCTATACCTACGATTCCCTGAACCAGCTAAAGACCGAGACCAGGAATACTGGCACAAGTGTTGCTTACACATATGACAGCCATGGCAACATGATCAACAGGACGGAGACTGCCCAGGTAAGTGAGGGAGAGAGTGAAGTAACGGAACATGTCTACACCTATAACCTAGACAGGCTGGTGGGGATAGAGGAGAAGGTAGACGGAGCTACCACTAGCACCAAAACATTGACCTATGATGGTGCAGGGAATCTCTTAAATGATGGAGAATACTCCTACACCTGGCAGATGGGAAGACAGCTCCAAGGTATTTCCGGAACAGGTTTCACTACCAGTTACAAATACAATGAAAATGGCCTTCGCACCGAGAAGATCGTAAATGGCCAGACCCATGAGTATACACTGCTGGGAAGTAGTGTCACTCGAGAAGTTATTAAAGACAGTGCAGGGAATCTATTATGGACCATCCACTATTCCTATGCCGGGGACAGTACTCCTGTGAGCATGAATGTGAACGGGACGGAGTACTATTACCTGAAGAATGGCCAAGGGGATATTACCCATATTGTGGACGGGGATGGCAATGAGGTTGCCAGTTATGAGTATGATGCCTGGGGGAACCACCTAGAGGTAGACGGTGGGGATATTGCTGAGCTGAATCCGTATAGGTACCGGGGTTACAGGTATGATAGCGAGACAGGATTCTATTCGTTACAATCAAGGTATTACGATTCGGAAATCGGGCGTTTTATCAATGCCGATGATACTGATGTTTTAGGTGTTGAACAAGGCAGTTTGTTACAGTATAACCTCTTTACATATTGCCTTAACAATCCAGTCAACAGGACAGATGATAGTGGGTATTTATCAATTCCCAATTGGCTAAAAGTAACTGTAGGTGCTGTAGCTATAGCTGGATTAGCTGTTGCTACGGTTGCCACTGGTGGTGCAGCTGCGGTTATTTGTGGCGCGGCTCTATCAGGTGCAATTGCTGGAGGCGCTTCAGGAGCTGTTTTGGGCGCTGTCGGTGGTGGAATATCTGGGGGCTGGCAAGGAGCTTTAGATGGTGCTTGCTCAGGGTTTATGTCTGGCACGTTAATAGGTGGAGCGACTGGCGCCGTTGCAGCGGGATTTAATATTGCAACAGGAGCAACATCTGTGGTCGGCAAGGCACACGGTTCAACATTACACAAACTAGCGACCAATATGGAAGCAGGTAAAATGGCTGCCTCTGGGCAATATTCACAAATCGGATTGAATAAATCATTAAACACAATGGGCCTAAACGGCAAGTTGAGACCTGATGTTATTGGAATTGGGAAAAAGGGAGTTAATAAATTAGTCGAGGTTGTTAGCCCCAAACAAAGCATTAATTATATTTCTAATAAGATGAATGGAATGTTATCTAACAATCCAGGTAGTGTGGGAAAAATTGTGAGCTGGGTTAGAAATTTGTTTAAATGAGGGGTGAAAATAATGTGTGTTCCTTCAAAACTCAAATCCTACTTTCATCAGATAAATTCGAAAATTGATACAAATACTATTGTTAGTGGAATTGTAACATGTTGCTCTTGCTCTGAGTTTGATGTGCTATGTTATGGCAATATCAAAAAGAGTCTTCTTGGACATATATCATTATGTGATAAAACCGATGGGATTGTTGTACGCTTGCGTTGTAAGAAATGCGGAGAGGAAATCGAAGTATTCAACAGTTTTACTGATGGATATAACCGATGCATAGAAGAAAAAGTAGATTGTGTTAATTTTCAATTCCAATCATTTTATTGCAATGCACATGAACATTCAAATATCTCTGTAGAGGTCATTTTTGAATATCCACCAAAGCAAGAGTTAATAGAAGATGAGATTACAGAATGCGATAATGCTTTTTCTTGGATATGGATATCACTAAAATGTAACATATGCAATAAATCCTTTAAAAATTTTGTGGATTATGAAACGTCATAAAAACTAAAAATTCCCCGCAAATCTCCAAACAATTGTTATTTCCTGCACCGTATGTCCATTGATCGTTTCTGCATGCCCAACCTGAATTTTCTCAATGAGCTTATTCAAGATGAACGGCGTTAATATGTCAATGTTCAGGTAATCGGAGATTGCCTTTCGTAGCTGTTCAGCCTTGGCTTGATAATCTGTCTGTTGCTCCAGCTTTGCATCAAGCCCTGCAATTTTCTCTTGGATTTCCGTCTGCTCGGACTGGTATCTGTTTGTGAAAGCTACATAGTTCTCATCGGATATCAGTCCGGCAGCGTGATCCTCAAACAGCTTGAAAAGCAGGGTGGAAAGTTCTTGCTGTCTGCGTTTCAGCTTGTCACGCTCAGTAGCTAATTGCCTATCAGACGTGTTGAGACCGGATCTTTCTTCCACCAGCCGATAAAAGGCTTCATCATCCTGCAATAGCTTTGCTGTTGCCCTGATACGCTCTAATACCGCTTTGTACAGGTCATCGTAAAAGATGGCATGAGTGTGCAGACATTCGCCAGGATGGCGGTAATGGTGCATACAACGGTAATAGGTTCGCTTATCCCGACGGTGTGCCATAGACAGGCTGTGGCCGCATTCAGAACAAACCAGAACCCCACGGAACAGATTCTCTGTTTCATAAACCGATGGTGATGGACGGGACTTGATCAACATTTGCACCTGCTCAAAATCCTCACGGCTGACAAGGGGCTCATGGGTATTCGGTACAATTATGTATTGCTCTTTCGGCAGGGTTTGCCGTTCCTTGGTCTTGTAATTGACAATCTCACACTTGTGATTGACCATATCCCCGGTGTAAACACGGTCTTGCAGGATTATTTGAATGGTAGCATAACACCATTCATAGACCTTGTTTGGGTTTTGGTTGTCATTGTACCGAGAAAAGCGTGTATCGCCGTTTTTCGCCTTGTAAGCAGATGGATTGATGATTCTTTCGGCTTTCAGTGCTTTAGCGATCTTTACCGCACCGTAACCGGACAGAGCCAGTGCAAAGATTTTTCTTACTACTTTGGAAGCTTCTACATCTACAATCAGTTGATTGCGGTTATGAGGGTTTGGTTTGTACCCGTATGGTGCCTGTGCACTGATGTAATAACCGTTCTTGGCTCGTTGCCTTTTTGCTGCTTTGACCTTACGGGACAGATCCTTTGCGTACATATCGTTCAGAATGTTCTTAAACGGCGCAATGTCATTGTCGTCTCGCATAGAATCAAAACGGTCATTCAGGGCAATGTAACGCACATGCTTACGGCTGAAATACACTTCGGTGTAATAGCCGGTCTGAATGTAGTCACGTCCCAAACGGCTTAAATCTTTGGTAATGACAAGATTCACCTTACCGTTGTCAATATCATTGAGCATTCGCTCAAAGCCGGGGCGGTTAAAGTTAAGACCGGAATATCCATCATCAACATAATAATCGTATACCAAAAAGCCCTGTTCACGGCAGTAGCTTTCAAGCATAGACCTTTGTGTACCGATACTGATGCTTTCTCCGGCCTGTTCATCGTCTTTGGATAGACGACAGTAAATGGCTGCACGGTACCCTGTACCGCTTAAAATCCTTTGTTGTTCCATGTTTACCTCCTGAAACTGAACAACCAAATTAGGATTTGACAGTCGACAGCTTCATTATAGCTTTTGACCTCGGCTTCGTCCAGTGTCTTTTTGTGACATTTTCACGTTCGGTCAGAATGAGCTCTGCAAAAATTTCGGCGGCTGTGCGTTTTTGTGAGAATATATCTTTCACCTGCAATATGTAGTTTGCTTTTTCTTTTCCCGTCATTTCATTCCTCCACTTCTTTTTTGTCGATGAGCTTAAGGGTTTGGGCCTACCCAACAACAACTGACTTTGGGTTCCCAAAGGCGATGCTTGCTCAGTTAATGACACACATCATTCCATCACATCTATCCCGGTCATAAAAACATTGCCTGCTTTGTTTCTTGTATAGACCAAATTCACTTTTGAGCCGACCGGAATATCCGCAACACCGAGTTTTTTCTGAAACCATTTGACCAGTGCAAAAACCTTTCTTCCGTCGTCAAAGGTAAAGAAAACTCGGAGGTCACCTCCAAATGGTTGGCGTGCTTTCAAATCAAGCTTTGCTGAGAAGGAACCCGGCTGAAGATTAAGCTTGTAGTCGTATGTCGGTATCCCACAGTGTTCCAGTTCATCTTGTGAGTAAATGCGATTCTCAATACTCATTGTTCGTTTTTCGTAGTCCTTTCGATTTTGTTAAGCCTTATGTTCAGGCAAGATTTTTTTGCCTGGCTGAAGAAAACATTTCGTTGTTTGTTGAGTGCTATAGGATACTAATCATCTCCTTTTTCAGGTAGTAAGATATATTTATATATATAATTATCTATAGGGTTTAAAACGAGTGAACTTCATTTACAGCAATTTTTCCTCTCACCCTATGTTGTAAAAAAATCGCTAAAAGTTTCGGGGTCTATTTAAAAGAAATTTTCCTCTCACTATAAGTTGTAAAATTTGAAGCAAAAGTTTCGCCTCTTGTTGAAGAAAATTTTTAAAAACTTTTTCAATGTCTTTTCAGCTTGTTTTTCAAAAAGTCCTTACACCTCTTAGTTGGACAAAATGGAGCGAAAAATTCGGGGTCTTTTTTAAAAAAGTTAAAAAATAATGGCATTAGCGGAGCAAGCATCGCCTTTTGGGACCAAAAGTCATTTTGTTGGGTATGCCCAAACCCTTAGAGGTTTCAGGATTCATCCTGACAAGCAGAATAGGGGACACAATTCGTTGCTTGTTAGACTAATCCTATGATGCAAAAAAACTGCGCCACCTTTTCAGATAACGCAGCGTGAAGGACTATTAAGTTGTTTTCCGGATTGTTTTGAGACAGGGTGACTTGTCGACTGTCAATCCCAGTCCGGTTGTTTGTATTGTTATTATTCTTATTTGGTGTTAAAATTTGAATATGTCGTAACGAATACAATTCAGCCGAGACGGGGCTGTACTACCTGCAGAGTCGGTACTATAACCCGGAGTGGGGTCGGTTTATCGGTGCTGACCCAATTTTACGAGCCACCCACATTATAGGGATGAATGCTTACCTGTATTGTGATAATGACCCTGTAAATAAAATTGACAGTGATGGGCATCATCCGATTCTGGGGTTTCATCATGAATTTGTGGTTGGATGGTTAGTATTTAATCCGGCCAGCCCCCTATTTGGAGCAACACCTAATGTTACGATACGGGGCGGGGGTCGAAGTGGCCTGCCAGGAAGCAGAGGGTATGCCGATTTAATTCATGTGACGGGGGTTTATGAGGTCAAACCCCGGGGGGCGCGGAATGAGCGCCAAGGTAGAAAACAGCTTGACCGCTATACCGGAGGGGACTACATCGGCACTATGGTATTTACGGCGACAGCCACAAACGGAGGGTACAATTATTTTATTAACTCCGGAGGCGATGGTGTCATTACTTATACGTACACACTTGCAAATCCGGTAATACAGAAAGAATTGGATTCCTGCAGGACCAAGCAAGCCATTTATGCACTTGCTCTGTACAAATTAGCAGAAATTGTTTTTAAAATATTTGACAAAATTCCCGCCAGAGGTTGGGGTGGGGGGTGCGGAGTACCGGGAGGGGCCGGTTGGGGCCTAGAATACTCTTTAAAATAAATTTGGTGGAGGAGAAGCAAATGATTGAGAGAAATTTATTTATGTCAGCTGCGTCCTATGAATCCTTGGAGGGAAAGGGTGAATTCCTCTGGTACCTGGTGGATAGCATTGTGGCCTCAATTGGAGCACTTACCAACGACAAAATAGAGGCTCAGTTGCAGATCGAAACCTCCGAGGGCAAGGTTCTGACTACCTTGGCATTGCGCAAAAAGGTACAAAAATTTAAGGAGCTTATTCTAAATAACGACTTGAATATACTGGCTTTTACTGCGATTGACACGACAAAACCATTGGAGATGGTAAGCTATACAGAACTAGCTGATATATACATCTATACTCCACTAAGTGGAGGAGCATCTTTTTACCAAATAGGCTTTCGGGAGTGGTATGCACTAGATTTCGGAGTCGACCGGTTTCAAAACCTTCTTGTCAATTTGCTGTTCGATGTATGCAGAAATATAGATGTTGTTGCTGGATTTGTCACTCACGATATCTACTGGCCAGGTCTTATTGTAACAGCCCATGAAAGACACATTGGTTTTCCCGGGCTCGTTAAAACGGCGGATTACAAGGACCACTTTCGGGGGTATTTTTGGGGGAACCTCTTAAGCGAGAATCATGTCCACGCACTGGGCGGGATAGAGAATATTGTTAGGAATGCGCCCTGCTATCAAGTAAAAGAGGTTGGCAATCGAAATGTTTACCTTCAGCTTACCGAGTCCATTCTTGATTTTAGCGACGAAAAGCTCGCACGACTAAAAGACTACTTCAAACCCATTTTACGGACCAAACAAAAAGAAACGGACCCAAGGGGTTATGATTATCTAAGATATATACCAGACTGAAAACACTTAAAGGTGGGCATCAGCCCACCTTTCGCATATGACAACAATGGCAACATGATCAACAGGACGGAGACTGCCCAGGTAAGTGAGGGAGAGAGTGAAGTAACGGAACATGTCTACACCTATTACCTGGACAGGCTGGTGGGGATAGAGGAGAAGGTAGACGGAGCTACCACTAGCAACAAAACATTGACCTATGACGGTGTAGGGAATCTCTTAAATGATGGAGAATACTCATACACCTGGCAGATGGGAAGACAGCTCCAAGGTATTTCCGGAACAGGTCTCACTACCAGTTACAAATACAATGAAAACGGCCTTCGCACCGAGAAGACCGTAAATGGCCAGACCCATGAGTATACGCTGCTGGGAAGTAGTGTCACTCGAGAAGTTATTAAAGACAGTGCAGGGAATCTATTATGGACCATCCACTATTCCTATGCCGGGGACAGTACTCCTGTGAGCATGAATGTCAATGGGACGGAGTACTACTTCCTCAAGAATGCCCGGGGGGATATTACCCATATTGTTGATGAGGACGGCAATGAGGTTGCCAGTTATAAGTAGGACGCCTGGGGGAACATTCTCAGCATCACTGGCGGGGAGATTGCCCAGCTGAACCCGTACAGGTATAGGGGTTACAGGTATGACAGCGAGACGGGACTATTCTATGTAGGCGCAAGGTACTATGATCCGGAAATCGGTCGGTTTATTAATGCGGATTCAGCACTTGGTCAAATAGGAAATGTACAGGGTAGCAACATGTTTGCCTATGCCTTTAACAATCCTGTTATGTACGATGATCCCACAGGTAATTGGCCAAAACTCAGCACAATTTTTACTGTTGTTGCAGTTGCGGCGGTGGCAGTCGCGGCGGTGGCGGTAGTAGTCGCGACATGTGGCGCGGCGGCACCGGCATTAGCGCTTGCAGGTGGAGGAATCGTAGGCGGTATGTCTGCCGGAGCAATAGCCACCGCAACAACAGTAGCAACAATAGCGACAGTAACAGCAGTAGCCGCGACAACGGCAGCAGTGGTGACCAGTAAGGCAGAGAAGCCAAATAACTCTGTATATGTTTTAAAGGACGATAAGGGAACAGTTCAGTATGTGGGACGAACGACAGATGTGGCTAAGCGAACAAAAGCCCATGAAGCAAATCCAGCGCGTGCAGGCTTGAAACTAGAAGTTATTCAGCCTAATCTCAATTATGTCCAGGCTAGAGCAGTAGAACAAGCCGCTATGGCATACCATCATACGATAAATACGGCGAACAAGATGAATAATCAAATTAATGGAATAAGCCCTTTCAATCCTAAGTTAGGAATGTATAAAGAAGCCGCTGTTGGTATGTTAGGTTATGCATGGAATCAAGTGTCTAATGAAATTCTTTACTGGACTGGAAATTAAGGAGGTGAGAACATGGGAGCTTGGGGAGCAAAGCTATATGAAAATGATGACGCACTGGATGTCAAAGACCGATTCGATGAATTACGCAAAGGGAAAACCGTTGAAGAAATCACAAAGGAACTGATTGATGAGTATTCTTGTGTGATGGACGACGTTTATTGTGCGCCGGCTTTCTGGTTCGCTTTGGCAGACACTCAATGGAATTTAGGGCGGTTGTTGCCGGAGGTAAAAGAACAGGCTCTTGCATGGCTTGACAAAGGCGGGGATTTAGCGGTATGGCAAGAAGAAAATCCCACGCTAGCGGTCACAAGAGAAAAGGTGTTGAGGGAATTGCACCAAAAACTAAATTCCCCGCAACCGCCTGAAAAGAAGATTTCACATCACCGTCTTTACAAGTGTGAGTGGAAAATCGGGGATGTTTTTGCCTATCAATTTAATAGTCAATATGCGAAAGAGAATAATTTTTATCAGAAGTATATTTACTTTGTAAAAGTTCAAGAAGTCTCATGGTATCCGGGTCACATTGTCCCCGTCGTGTATTTTTACAAAAAAGTTGATGATGTTTTGTCGGATATTACTTCGCTAAGCAATATTGACTTTATACCTCAATTTTATAAGCCAATAGCATATGAAAATAATCCCCGCATGAAAAAGCAATATTTATTAACATTACTCAACACATCATCAAGAGTAATACCTAAAAATCAACTGACTTTTCTAGGAAACATAGGAAATGTTAAGCGAGTTGATAATGAAGATTCAAATTCATACAACGCAAATTGGAAACGTTTTGAGACATATATGATAGACAATTTAAAAGCTTGGCTTTAAATACTATACTGTGTCTCTGACAGCAACATCAAAAAATTTTTAAGAACAACAGCACACCAAGCCTCTCGATTCAAACATGCCGCCGTGGTGATATATGGCGGCGGGATATCAATCCAACCTTGAGAATCATCAGTACATCGTCTTAACAAGCAATGAATTTATACTCCTGTCGGAGTAAATTCGCCTGTTCGGGGAATCCCCGAAATCCCCTCGCCACCGTGTTATTTGCGGCAGCATATTCGGCGCAAAGGGTTTCAGGGAACTTCCCTGACAAGCGAATTTGTAGGTCTATATCCACAAATTCATTGCTTGCTGAGACAACACATTTTAAAACAAGACTTCTTTTGCAAATGTAATCCCGCACTTTGAAAAACCTATCTGTGGATTCCATAGAAAAATATTTTATTCTAAAGTATAATCCACCCTGCCAAACTGCCCTCTTTTTGCGGAGCCTCAATATTGTTTGAGCAAAACACCCCCTCAAAAACCCCGATTCAGTGCATTAGATGAAGGGCTTTTAAAAAGGAGGGCGGCAGCGTGGAAAGCAATACCATCACTTACAATCATCCGGCGGATGGAAGAGTATATATTGTTCATAACCATTTTGTCGGAACAAAGCGCCTTTCCGAAGTCCTCGAAAGTATGATTGAGCTATCAGCAGTCAAGCACCTTACGGCTACAAGGTGAATCCACAGAATAGGAATCAGTTAATTGTGGATGAGGAGCCTGCCGAAGTTGTCAAAGGGATGTTCAGCCTTGCGTTAGCGGGGCAAAGCACGGTACAGATTACCAAAATTTTGACTGAACGCAAGGTTATGCCGCCATCAGCCTACAAGGCAAAGAACGGTGACACCAAGTTTGACCGTTACAACCAGCAGGAATGGTGCAACGTTACCGTCCAGCAGATTCTTAGGAATCGTGTATACTGCGGGGATATGAAAAATCACAAGTACGAGGTGCTCAATTACAAGACCAAGGAACGGGTAGTTGTACCAAAGGATGAGAGAATCGTGGTAGAGGATACCCATGAATCTATTGTAGAACGGGATGTGTTTGACCGGGTACAGGCACTCATCAAACAACGGCACAAGCCCAAGAGGCATAACTACGAAAATGTGCTGAAAAGCCTTGTTTTCTGTGATGAATGTGGGTTCAGAATGGCTTTCATGGCGAAGCAGCGTAAAACGATGATCAGTAAGATTTTAGTTTGCCGTAACCACTTCCTGCGACCCGAAGTCTGCACGCACAACCATCAAATCAGCTATCATACCCTGTACGACATTGTACTGGAAAACATCAAAGCCTTTGCAAAAACCATGGACAGCGGCAAGCTTATGGATAGTTTGAGCAAAAAGCTGTCCAAGCAGAAAAAAACAGACAAGTTGGAAAATGAAAAGGCCAAAACGGCGTCACGGCTTTCACAGCTTGCAAAAATTACGAAAAAACTCTATGAGGACAACGCCTGCGAGGTGCTGGATACAGACAGCTACCGGGCATTCCTCAGCGAGTATCAACAAGAACAAAAACAGCTCTCACAGCGGCTTTCGGAAATCGAAGCCGAGCTAAACCAAAAGGATGAATATGCAGAAAATCTCCGGCGGCTGAGCGAAGCCGTCAACGGATATACGCAGGTAGAGACACTGACTGCCGATATGGTCAATCAGCTGATTGAGCGCATTGAAGTCGGAAATCTCGAAACCGTAAATGACGAAAAGCGGCAAAGTGTCCGCATCGTTTGGCGGTTCATCCAAGACGCTCTGTGAGAGCGACTACATAGATAAGTCCAGCCGAGACAGGGCTTTATTCATTACACACAAGATATTATGACCCTGTAATTGGACGCTTTATAAATGCCGATGATACTGACATTTTAGATGGTGGCAACGACCACATGCTGGAGAATAATCTCTTTGCTTACTGCTTCAATAATCCTGTAAACATGACAGACGAAGATGGACAGTGGCCGTCTTGGGCAACTAAGGTAGCGATTGGTGTTGGCGTTATAGCACTTTGCGCTGTAATAACCGTTGCTACGGGTGGTGCTGGTGCCGGAGTTGCCGGATTTATTGCAGCAGGTGCTTTAAAAGGTGCAATTATTGGTGCAGCGTCAGGAGCAGTAATCGGAGCAGGAACAGGAGCGGTTGGTCACCGAATATCTACGGGAAGCTGGAAAGGAGCAGGTACTGCCGCCTTAAATGGTGGCGCCAACGGCTTTATGACAGGAGCCATATCAGGCGCCATAACAGGAGCGGCAAGCAACAGCCTAAAAGTCGCACAAGCAGCAAAAAGCTGGGGCAGCGCTGGAGGAAGGTCTTCATTCCAAAATATGTCTTCTCATTATGGTAAACATGTTGTAAAAGAAGGACATTCATACCTTGGTAAGAATGTCGTGGGCTACACTAATAATGCAAAAAATTTCTTTACGGCAAATCAAAGCGTAATGAAATTAACTTCTTCCGGTAATTATGCCATCAGAGCAGCTTTTGCAGGGCAAAAAGTGGGTGGGTTCTTCTCAGCAACCGGCAAAGTACTTTCATTTTTTTAATGGTTGGGGGATAAAAATTATGAAAAAAAACATTACAAAACAAGATTTACGCATTGTAAAAGCCTTCACCGAAGATAATATACCTTCTTTTATCAAAGAACAAAATATTGGGAATTGGGATTTGATGGAATGCTACGAAGAATTATTTAATTATTCGCACAGTTTGTTAGATGGTCGGTCAGTCGATTTAGGCATTAATTCGTTTGGAACAGGTAAAGCGTTCGTTTTTAACCAAGAGTACAAGAACATCTTACTTGACCTATCAAAAAATAGTGATGATGTAAATTTAAAAATCCACTGTTATTTAAGTTTGGCAACGTTATTGGTCTTACAAAAATATGCCATCCAAAGCTGTAAGTAGGGCACTACTTGTTTAAGTCCCAGAGCAGCCTTTTGACTGCTCTGGGATACCTCTTAAATCACCCCAGCAAACCGCCAAACAATTGTAACATCCTGCTGTGGCTGTCCATCCACTACACTCCTATGCCCAACTTCAATTTTCTCCACCAGCTTATTCAGAATAAACGATGTCAATTCTTCAATATCCAAATACTCCCGAATGGCTTCCCTCAGCATTTCTGCATTGCTTCGGTAATCGCCTGCTTTGTTTATTTCAACACGTATGTTTTTGAGCTTTTCGATGATTTCAGCCTGTTCATCTTGATACACCTTGAGCATATCGGCATAGTATTCATCGCTTAACAAACCTGACGCATTGTCCTCAAACAGTTTCCGAAGAGGTCGGGAGAGCTCCACTTGCCGCTTTTCCAGCTTGGCTTGGTTCTGGGCATTTCGTTTTGGCGAAGCTTCTTGCTTTACGTGTCGATTCACTAAAGCAAAAAATGCATCGTCATTCTGCAACGACCGTGCTGTTTCCCTGATTTGGATCAGTACAACATCATACAGAACATCATAATAAATCGCATGGGGCTTTTGGCATTCTTCCGGCCATCTGTAATGGTACATACAACGGAAATAACCACGGCTGCTGCCATCTTTAAGTGGCTTGTGTGCCAGTGACAATGTATGCCCGCATTCTGCGCAAAACAGGATGCCACGAAACAGGTTTTCATGTGTATAGGTGGACTGTGTATGCCGGGCGCTTATCATTGCGTTTACCTGCTCATAATCCTTTCGGCTGATAATCGCCTCATGTGTGTTTTCAACAATGATTTGTTGATCCTTTGGAACATGAAGCTGTTCTTTGGTTTTGTAGTTGACAATTTCAACCTTGATTAAGGATATGATTGCTCTGTCAGTGCATTTCTGATTTTGATACCCCCAAAGCCGTGCAATGCCAACTAGCAACAAGTACAATGAAAATGGCCTTCGCATCCAGAAGACCGTAAATGGCCAGACCCATGAGTATACCCTGTTGGGAAGTAGTGTCACTCGAGAAGTCATTAAAGACAGTGCAGGGAATGTATTATGGACCATCCACTATTCCTATGCCGGGGACAGTACTCCTGTGAGCATGAATGTCAATGGGACGGAGTACTATTACCTGAAGAATGCTCACGGGGATATTACCCATATTGTTGACGAGGACGGCAATGAGGTCGCCAGTTATGAGTATGATGCCTGGGGGAATCACCTAGAGGTAGACGGCGGAGAGATTGCCCAGCTGAACCCGTACAGGTATAGGGGTTACAGGTATGACAGCGAGAGCGGGCTGTACTACCTGCAGAGTCGGTACTATAACCCGGAGTGGGGTCGGTTTGTTAATGCAGATGCAATCGGCGTAGTTACAGTTACTGCTATGGATTTGACCGATAAAAATCTATATGCATACTGTGACAACAATCCGGTTATTCGGGCTGATGATGAAGGCGAGTTTTGGCACGTTCTTGTCGGTGCCGGTATTGGTGCGGCGGTTGGATTTATTGGGTCAGCCATTTCGCAGAAGATTACTACAGGTAAAGTGGATTGGAAAGCTGCTGTGGTTGATGCGGGCGCTGGAGCTCTCTCTGGTGCACTGGCAGCTTCAGGAGTCGGTTTATTGGGGTCTATTGCCGGAAATGCAGCTATTTCAATGGCAGGGAACGCTACTAGGCAGGTAATTAAAGGGGACGATTTTGATGTTGTCGACATGCTAATTGACGGGGTAGCCGGTGGTATTGCGGGCGGTATTGGTGGCCGAGGAATGGGTAAGGCCGTTAACCTAAAAACTTTGAACACCAGACTCACCAAAAGAGTGCTATCTGACTCAGCCAAAGCAGGAGTTAAATATTATGTTTCACAGACGGGTAAATCTTATTTAAACCATCTGGTGAAGCCAATATTACGATCCGGAGCTTCATTAATTGCTTACAGTGTCGGGAAAGGGATGTTAGATAGATGAAAATGGTAATTACTATTGAGGTAATTGGAGGGCTTGGAATTGCCATACTCGGTCTTGTAATCAGTATTCTTTCCCTATTTGTATCAAGAAGTGTACTGTGCGATGATATACAGGAAAAGACTGGGAAAAGATATAGAATTAAACTCAAAAGGTCAAAGGGTATACTCAAATCGTTTCTACTGTTGGATTACGTTAGGTTTATTAAGAGGTGGCACTATATCTTTTTCGTTGCTGACATAATTTCTTGCTTGGTTTGTGTATTAGTATTTGTAATAATTTATTTTTTCGGAGTTAATCAGACCTTGAAAACAATAATGGCAGTCTCTGTTTTTATTATGTTGTTTTTTAAAGTTGTTCCGCTCAGTATACCCTGGGGAAAGTATCGAAACTGATTGGATTAGAGTAGCAGCGGGTATGTAAGCTATGAGTATGACAAGAACAACAACGCCACCGGTATCAGAGAAGTAATTGACGGAGTCGCTTACAAGACCATCTTCCAGTATTACCAGGACAATACTGTAAAGAGTATCACCATCAACTCCGGGGCCAGTTTTGAGTACTTCCATGACGAGAAGGGACTGCCCAACCGGGTTATCTTGAGGAGAAGGCAGACGGAGTTACCACTAGCAACAAAACATTGAGTGATTTGGTGGGGCTTGGGACACTTTTCTGGTTATAGATAATGTTGTTGCCAAGGGAATCTTATTACCGACGAAGAATTTACCTATACTTGGCAGAGGGCAGGCAACCTATTACCAGCCCTGGTGTTGGAGGAATTGATCCAGTCCTCGAATAAATGCAATGGCCTCCCTCATAGGGATGGCCATTGTTTTTCTTATTTGTCCCCTGAACTAAAGGCTTCGATGAGCTTAGCTATACTGGCTTCTCTCCCCCTGTTCCAATTGACGATACCTGTGTGAAACACATTCCCTCCCAGAGCTTCACAGGCTGAAACCATCTGCCGAATTGTCCGATTGCCACCCATCCAGGGGAATGGGAAAGCTTGGGTGACAAAGCAGCCTACGTCCTTGCCCTTAAGGGTTGGAATTTGTTCCAGATAAAGCTTCACCATCGGGGGAAGGGAAAAGGCCCAGACCGGTGAGGCAAATGCAAATGCAGGATGTGGACGGAAAAGTAGCACCATTAATTACTGGCTCATTTTGGTGTGATTCCCAGGGGATGTACTCAGATGATATTGAAAACGATTTATTAGCCAACGGATTAAATACCCTGGCCATACAACTTTCTGAAGTTACAAAAGCCATTAAGGAACGGGTTGAGATTAATGTGTCCTTTCTCTGGGTGCAAGGATAAAAAAAAGCCCTTATGGGCTTTTTGCTTATTTCACAGCACTCAGGAGCAGGTAGAACTCCAAGTCTTTAATGGTGACCAAGGTCGATTGACCGGAATCAGGCTGCGTGGTGCCTGCTATAGCGATAAACACCAGCTTAGCCTGGATGTTCTCATTTTCATCATCAACAAAGGTCATATCCTGTATTGGAACGTCAAGGGAAATGGTGCCGTGCTTTTCTACCACTTCTTCTGCGAATCTCTGCAGGTTTCTTGTAAACAGTACCTGGTCTCCTCGCAGTACCGTCAGTTCCATATCCTCTGGGTCATACTGCACTGTAAGTCCATCAATGCTATATTCTTTTAACAGGTTGCTGGAATGAAACAGGAGGTCATAATCCCGAATATCTAGAGATTGGACCATACCTGTAATGCGGAAATAACCCTCCTTATCGGGAATCCCCCAGATATCATTTCGGGAGAAGCCGAAGACCTGTTCCATATTGTCTATAGTAAAATTGGGAGGAAGCAGTCTTAGATCACTTAGACTATGGGATCTGTCAAAATACTCCAGTATACTGACAAGTGCTTTTTTATCCTTCAGGGATATTTCCTCCTTGGGCTTGTGCAGGCTGCTCCCATCTATCATGTTGTACTCTGACACCAATGCTTCAAAGCGTGTATTCTGGCTGGAGATGGACACAGGGTAGGCACTCCAGGGTCCAAACACTGAGAGCAAAGCAACCAGGGCCAAAGACGCTGGCAGGACAATATTTCTAAATCTCTTGGTGAGACTGTAGTACAACATGACTCCAAAAACCCATAATCCCAAGGCCACTACAAAGTATCTGTTTTCTGTAACCCCATAGGCATTGATGCGGACGGCCATGGCCATAAACATGACCACAATCCCCGGGAGAACTAGTTTCGGGAACCAGCCAGTAAAAAACTGGACGAATTTATTTTCCTGGAGGAGTGGGCTAATTAAGAAAATCACCCCAGCACTGAAAACTGAATACCAAAGGACTAAATGGGACACTGTTCCTTCCGGCCATCTCCAAGTAAAGAGGGTCTTAAGGAAGTATACATAAAGGATAAAGGTGTATATCAGGATTATGGGTAGCACAATGTATAGAAGCAGAACCTTGAGTACTGTAGGGTAAGTTTCTATTTCCATGTCCTGATTTGTCCTTGGCAGCCCAGCTAAGAAAAAGCAGGGTGCAAAAATACCTGCCACCACCATTCCTACATTGGAATAAAAAGTAAAGGAGACCTGTATTTCTAGTAATAAGTCTATGGTCAATAGGGTTATGGCCAGCCCGGCAAAGATTACAGCCGAGTACACAGCGGTAACTAAAAACCTGGTCAGCACCTTAATCACATACATTTCAATGCCTGAGCGTTTCAAGAAGTATGGCACAAATAGGAAGGTTAAATACAAGGCTATACTTAAGGCTAAATACCTGGTGGAGGATACCATGTTGAGACTCGGGAGTAAGAACATGTAGTACAAGGCAAGGCATATAAAAGTAGCGATATAAATGCCATACTCGGTAGCTTTTGTAGATTTGATGCGTTCAAAGGCCAGGGCAATAGACAAAGTAACTGGGATTCCCAAAGCAGAAACCATGGCCAGGCGGAGAAGGGTTTCAGTTGTTGGCTCAGTCCGTGAAAAGACAATCAAAAAGATTGTAGTTGCCGTGGTGAGGAAAATTGTGAGGGGAAAGCGCCTGATGCTAGAATATAGGTTTAGTAATCCTGTTCTTAAAAACGCTAGAAGCTTCATCTTCCTCTTCCTTTCCTTGGGGAGTTCCCTAACAGCTTTAGTATAACAGATTCTCTGCGCTACTATAATTAAGTGGAGACGGTTTCCAAGGGGTAAGTCTGGAAGCAGTAGGTACGTCCCCGTGCTTCCCTGTGCTTCTTGGAAGCGGCAGGTACGTCCCCGTGCTTCCTTGACAGGAGAATTGAAAGGGGATAGAATTTAATTAGAAATGTCCGGACAACCGGACGTGTGGAGGCGGGGAAATGGCCGAGAAACTGGAGTTAGTGGCTAAGGGGCTAAAAAAGTTAGGTTTAACAGGCGTCTACCCCCGGGAGTGGCGCTCCTCTATAGTCCTGGAAGGTGAAGTGGACAGCTGGCAGGGGTATATTGATGCCGGCTATGCTGCCGCTGGCAAGGGCTATAAGGGTGTGGTCAATGACCTCCGGGTCCCGGGACTGGAACCCCTTGGGGAGTACCTACCCCCTTGCCAAGGCGGGGATTTGGCGGATAAGAGCTATGATGTGGTGATTATCGGTGGTGGTGTCATTGGCTGCGCAGTGGCGCGGGAATTAACCCGTTGGGATTTACGAGTTGCCCTTCTGGAAAAGGAAGATGATGTGGCCAAGCAGGCCTCAAGCCGCAACAATGGCATGATTCATCCGGGTCTTGCAGCTCCTTCTGGCAGCAAAAAGCACTCATATAATATTAGAGGTAATCGGATGTATACCGAAGCTGCAAAGGAGTTGGGCTTTGAACTTCAGCGCTGCGGGTCGACGGTAATGATGGAAAAAAGCTACTACAGCCTTGCCCTCCCCCTTGTCCGCTACAAGGCTTTGAAAAAAGGAGTAGAGGGCATGGACATCTTGTCTAGGCGGGAGGTAGTCCGGCGAGAGCCCAATGCTACCGATATGCAACGGGGGGGAGTCTTCCTGCCTTCAACGGGAGTAGTTGCACCTTATAAGGTTACGGTGGCTTATGCTGAGAATGCCGTGGAAAACGGCGCAGATCTGCATCTAAATACTGTGGTCTTGGGCTTTGAAATGGAGCATGGTGGGATAGTAGGGATCAAGACTAACAGAGGGCTGGTTAGGGCGGGGGTGGTAATTAATGCCGCCGGAGTATGGGCCGATAAGATTGCCGGCTTCGCAGATGACCGCTTTTTTAGCATTCATGGTCGCAAGGGCACTATTGCAATTGTCGACAAGGCTATGGGGCCAACTCAAACAGGTGTCCTTGCCTTGCCGCGGCTGGGGGTAAATTCCCATACAAAGGGCGGGGGCCTCAATCCTACAGTGGAAGGCAACTTGCTCTTAGGGCCTACTGCCATTGAAGTGTTTCAGCGGGAGGACTGGTCCACCAGTGCAGAAGAGATGGAGTTTTTGCTTTCTCGGCACCTGCACCTCAACAAACGGCTCAAGCCTAGGGACATAATCACATATTTTGCCGGAGTGCGGGCCTGTACCTTCGACGAGGATTTTATTATTGAACCTTCGGAACATGTGTCTAACCTGGTCCATGCCGCCGGCATACAGTCACCAGGACTTGCTTCGGCACCGGCCATTGCCCAAGATGTGGGGGCAATGACTGTGGAGATCCTTCAAAAAAACCGAGAGGTAAAGGTGAATCCTGCTTTTAACCCTCTGCGGAGATTGACTCCCCAACTGGCAAAACTTAGCTTTCCAGAGCGGGGAGAGATAATCCGGAAGGATCCTGCCTACGGGAAGATTGTCTGTCGCTGTGAGGTAATCTCTGAGGGTGAAATCATCGATGCCATCCACAGTGCTGTCCCCGCGACCTCTGTGGATGCTGTCAAGCGCCGGGTTAGGGCGGGAATGGGCCGTTGCCAAGGGGGATTTTGCACTCCTGCCCTGTTGGAGATACTGGCCCGGGAGACGGGAAAGAAAGCGGTAGAAGTGACCAAGGGGAGGCCCGGCTCTAATCTATTGGCCGGGGAGACTAAGGCTTTGGGGGGAGGACAAGATGAATCCAGCTAAATGGGATGTCATTGTCATTGGGGCGGGACCGGGAGGCCTGGCTGCCGCCATTGCCGCCGATAAGGCCGGGGCCAGGGTGTGCCTGGTGGAGAGGGAAGGACGTCCGGGAGGAATCCTCAAGCAATGCATTCATGATGGCTTTGGCTTGGTGCGCTTTGGCCAAAAGCTATCTGGTCCGGAATATGCATTTCGCGATATTCAGGAAGTTAAGGGGCGGGGAATAAAGCTCTTTACCAATACCTTTCTTCTGGCCCTAGACAGGGGTGAAGAGGGATTTATCCTTACCCTGCAAAACAGCGAAGATGCAGTATTTCGCATGGAAGCCAAGGCCCTTGTGGCAGCCACCGGCTGCCGGGAACGCACGGCCAGACAGGTCTTTATTCATGGTCAGAGGCCGGCTGGAGTGTACACTGCCGGCACTGTCCAGCGCCTGATTAATATCTCCGGCCATTTGCCAGGGAGGAACTCTGTCATTTTGGGCTCCGGGGATATTGGCCTGATTATGGCCCGGCGCCTTACCCTTGAAGGGGCCAAGGTCTTGGGGGTATATGAAATTAAGCCTGAACCCTCGGGACTGACCCGAAATATTGTCCAGTGCTTGGAAGATTATAATATTCCTTTACACCTGAGCACAACGATTACCAAGGTCCACGGATCAGAGAGGACTGAAGGGGTAACTGTCAGTCGGGTGGATGAAAAGATGCGACCCTTGCCCGGCACTGAAGAATATGTGCCCTGCGACACTTTAGTTCTTTCTGTCGGCCTAATTCCCGAAAATGACATACTTCAGCCCTTGGGGTTGGAGACAGATCCCCGCACAGGTGGGCCGGTGGTGGATCAGCTACTGGCCACCAGCGAACCGGGCTTGTTCAGCTGTGGCAATGCCTTACATGTAAATGACTTAGTGGACTATGTTTCCGAAAGCGGTGAGATTGCCGGTGTTTCTGCCGCCAGGTATGCCCTGGGTGCCTACACCCAGCCCTGCTATATGCCGATAATTCCCCAGGGAGAAATTCATTATGTAGTTCCTCAGAGGTTGGATGTGGCACCGGGGGGCAAGGGGATTATTTACTTCCGGGCCGCCCGGACGCTGACGGACGCAAGTTTGGTCATCAGAACTGGAGACCGTGTGTTATTGAAGAAAAAATATATCTCCCTGCGACCGCCGGAAATGGAGCGGATTGTCCTTGACCTATCTCTTCTTCCTTCTGGTGAGGAAAATATTTTCTTGGAATTAAGGGGGTAAGATTGTGGAGAAAATGCTGGTCTGCATTCAATGTCCTCAGGGTTGCAAGCTCTCGGTTAAAACCCAGGGTGAGGAAGTATTGGTTACCGGCAATAAATGCTCCCGGGGAGACGGCTATGCCCGCCAGGAGCTCCTTAACCCTTGCCGGACACTGACTACTACCGTCAGGACTACATTTCCTGACTTCCCCCTGCTGCCGGTGCGCACTGCAGGAGAGATTCCCTTGGGTTCAGTCCTTACCGCCATGGGGGAGATTAACGGCCTGCTGGTAAAAAAACGGCTGCGTCCAGGAGATGTTGTCTTGGATAAGTTGTCTGACATTGATGTGACTTTGATTGCCACCGCAGATATGACTTTAAATTAATTTAAGGGGAGTGAGCATTGTGACTGAAACCGATTTTTATCCTGATTGGTATGAAAAAGCACCGCCGTCAAAATCTTATAGGTCAATTTTCAAGTGGGGATACCCTGATGTCTTCAAACATCCCAACAAGAGGCTCTATGCCTTGATGAAGGATGCCTTTGCCATGACCGATGACGACTTTGCTGAAAAAACAAATTTAGGTGAAGAAGAGGTGGAGTTTGACATCCCCTGCCGCCTTACAGAATTACAGCTTGATGAGCTTCGGGGAATTGTGGGAGTGGAAAATGTCCACACCGATGACTATAACCGGCTGCGGGTGGCCTATGGCAAGATGATGTATGACCTAATTCGCCTGCGGGAAAAGATTATTGAAAACCTTCCTGATGCCGTTGTCAGTCCTCGGGATAAAGATGACATCCGGGCTTTGGTCCGTTGGTGCAATGAAAACCGGGTGCCTGTGACGCCTTTTGGCGGTGGGTCTTCTGTTATGCGGGGTACTGAGTGCCCTCATGGGGGAATTTCCCTGGATATGCGGGTGCATATGAATAAGGTCATTAAGCTAAACACCTTCAACCAGACTGTGACGGTGCAGCCAGGCATCATGGGCCGTGATTACGAGGCAGCTCTCAACAATGCCCCGGAGGTTTTTAAAACCTCTGACCGCTATACTGGGGGCCATTTACCACAGTCCTTTGACTCCTCTTGCGTGGGTGGCTGGATTGTCACTCGGGGGGCGGGCCAGAATTCAACCTATTACGGGAAGATTGAAAACCTGGTTATCAGCCAGGAGTATGTCACCCCTGTAGGTGACATTGTCACCAGGGAATACCCGGCAGAAGCCATCGGCCCAGACATCGACCAACTGATGATGGGCTCTGAAGGCACCTTTGGCATCTTGGTGGAGGCAACTTTGAAGGTATTTAAGTACCGGCCGGAAAATACCCGACGCTTTAGCTATATCTTTCGGGATTATGCCAGCGGCCTGGATGCCGTCCGGGAAATCTCTCAGGGAGAGTTCGGCATGCCATCGGTATTCCGCCTCTCGGATCCTGAGGAGACTGAGGTGGGAGTGCGCCTTTATGGCTTAGAGGGCACAGTTATTGACAAGCTCTTGAAGGCCAGAGGCTATAAACCTAATGAACGCTGCCTGCTCTTGGGAACTGTAGACGGGGACAAAGATTTTACCCGGGTAGTGCAACGGAAAGTCCGGCAAATAGCTAAGAAGCACGGGGCAATGTCCACCACAGCCTATGTGACCAAGGGCTGGGAGCATGGACGCTTTATGGATCCCTACTTACGAGAGGATTTACAGGATTATGGAATCATCATCGATACCTTGGAATGTGCTGTGCCATGGGATCGGCTTGAGGATGTGTGGGCCAGTGCCCGGGCCTTCTGCAAATCCCGACCTAAGACAATTTGCATGTCCCACTCCTCCCACTTTTATCCTCAGGGAACCAATCTCTATTTTATCTTTATTGCCAAGATGGATGGAGCAGAATACTTGGAATACCAGCCCAGGATTATTGACCACATCTGTAAAAGTGGTGCGGCCATCAGCCACCATCACGGGATTGGACGCATGCAGGCCCCTTGGTATGAAGAATGCCTAGGCACCACCGAGCTCAATTTGTTGCGGGCGATTAAGGCCCACTTGGACCCCAATAACATCCTCAATCCCGGCGGCACTTTGGCCCTGGACCTCCCCCCGGAACAAAAGCGGCAGCTATAGGGTTATCCCCTGTCCCCTTGGGACAGGTTTTTTTTGTATATTAGTCCCTCCCCGGTGGTACCATAGATAGGCCGACTAATAAAGGGGGAAAGGGTGCAAGGATGCTACAGGTTAAAGAGATTACTAAGGTTTATCGCACCGGGGGTCACATTCAAGCTGCTTTGGACAAGGTATCCTTGAGCTTCCGCAAAAGCGAATTTGTAGCGATTCTGGGGCATAGCGGTTCTGGCAAGACTACCTTCCTCAATGTGGTAGGTGGCCTGGATAAGTATGACCAAGGTGACCTAATTATAAATGGACAGTCTACCAGGGATTTTAGCGAAAAGGAATGGGATGCATACCGCAACAATAGCGTAGGCTTTGTCTTTCAAAGCTACAATTTAATTGGGCATTTGGATATCGCCGATAATGTGGCTCTGGGGATGGCATTATCCGGGATGCCCAAGGAGCAGAAACATAAAAATGCCCTAGCTGTGCTGGAAAAGGTGGGGCTAAAAGAACATGTGCACAAGCGGCCCAACCAGCTTAGTGGCGGCCAGATGCAAAGAGTGGCCATTGCCAGGGCCCTGGCCAATGACCCCGATGTCATCCTGGCAGACGAACCCACTGGGGCCTTAGATAGCGAGACCAGCAGGCAGATTCTTGATCTTATTAAAGATATTGCCGCAGATAAACTAGTAATTATGGTCACACATAATCGGGAGCTGGCGGAGGCTTATGCTGACCGCATTATCCGCTTTCAGGATGGAAAAGTCGTAGGCGATTCCAGGCCCTTAGCAGTGGAGGATATCCAAGTCTACAGTAAGTTGAGAAAGACCAGTATGAGTTTTTTTACTGCCCTGAAGCTTTCCTTTTTAAATATCATGACAAAAAAATGGCGAACCGCCATTACCGCCCTGGCCGCCAGCATTGGCATAATCGGCATCGGCTTGGTGCTGGCGCTATCCAATGGCTTTAATAAGAAGGTAGATTATTTTGAAGCAAACACCCTCTCCAACTATCCGATTACAATCAATGCCAGCAGCGTAGATATGGAGAATCTGTATCCGGGAGCAGCAAAGGGGGACAAAACCCAAAAATTCAAAACCGAACCCTTAATATTCCCCCGGGTCAAAAACCCTCAGGCTACTGTCCACCTAAATAAATTATCCCAGGAATATATGGCATACCTCCAGGGGCTGGACCAATTATTGCTTGATGGGATTTCCTATAACCGCATTCCCAATTTTAATATCCTTGTCCCGGTCGGAGGCAAGGTTCGGGCCCTGGGAGATGGGATTAAGCTGAATCCCTGGCCGGAACAGCAGGGCGGTGGCGTCGCAAGTTTTCTCAACAAACACTATGATTTATTGTGGGGAAGTTATCCTCAGGATATGACCGGCCTGCTCCTAGTAATTGACCATTACAATCAGTTGGGTCAATCTGCTTTACAGTCCCTGGGTTTTGATGATGGCGAGAGCATAGACTTTGAAAAAGTGATGGGCAGCCAGCTTAAGCTCATCCTCAATGATGATTATTATGTAAGGCAGGGAGCATATTTTACAGTTAATGGCCAGGCCAACGATTTAAGCAATCTCTATGCCTGTGAAAGGGCCATCCCCTTGACCATTACCGGCATAGTCCGAGTTAAGGAAGAGGCAAAAATATCAGGTTTGGATACTGGCCTGCTCTATTCTGACAGCCTAGCGGAGTATTTTATTGCTGATGCCCAAGATTCTAATATTGTGCGGATCCAGCAGCAAGTAGATTTTAATGTCTTGACGGGAGAACCCTTTAATCAGAATCCTGCCAACCCCATGGAGGAAATGATGGGAATCCGGGGGGGGAGCAAGGAAGATTTACTGCGGGCTTTGGGGGCAATGGAGTCTCCCAGTTCCATATCCCTTTACCCGGTGAATTTTGAGGCTAAGGAAAAAATTCTTGCTTTCCTTGATCGCTGGAACGAAACCCATAAACAGCAGGAGCGGGTATTGTATACAGATCTGGCAAATATCATCACCAGTCTCTCGGGGAATATCATGTCTGCAATCACCATAGTCCTGGTGGCCTTTGCCGCCATTTCCCTAGTGGTATCCATGATAATGATTGGCATTATCATCTACATTTCGGTATTGGAGCGCACCAGGGAAATTGGCGTCCTCCGGGCTCTAGGGGCCAGGAAAAAAGACATCACCCGTGTCTTCAATGCCGAGAGCTTTATCATTGGTAGCTGCGCGGGAATTATCGGCATTGGTATTGCCTTGTTGCTGACCATACCCGCCAATATCGTCTTATACAGACTGACAGAGTTAAAGAATATCGCAGAGCTTCATCCCCTCCACGCCGGCGGACTGGTGACCATCAGCACTGGGCTCACCATGCTGGGGGGGCTAATTCCCGCAAAGCTGGCAGCAAAAAAAGACCCGGCAGAAGCCCTGCGGGCCGAATAATGGTAAAGTGAGAACCCCCTGAGGGGGTTTTAGGACAGGTCTAGTTTAGTTTTTATGGAATAGATGTCTCCCCGATAGCGAAAGACCATCCAGAAAAAGGGCTTCCCCTCAAGGGTGTACATCAGTCTGGAAAGCTTGAGAATCGGGTGCCCAATGTCCACTTCCAACAGGGCTGCAGTTTCGGAATCAGCAACATCTGAGCTGATCTCCTGGACTATGCGTCCGGGCTTAATGTCTTTTTCATATACCAGGTAGTCATAAAAAGAGCCTTCCAACTTTTCTTGGTCCAGGGGGCCCAAAATGTCAATGCACAGCCAGGATTCTTCCACCGCCACCAGCAGTTCATTGGCGGTGCGCAGGCGTTTAAAATAATAGATATCTTCTGCGGGGTCGCAGTTAAGGCGGCTTGCTGTCTCTATACTAGGTTTTTGGCGGTTGCTTGCCAACAGCTGGGTCCCTGGCTTGTAACCTCGGGACAACATTTCGGAAGTAAAGGACACAAGCTGTTCTAACCCGTCTTCAGGGCGCTTGCGGCAGACAAAGGTGCCCTTTCCCTGTTGGCGGAAAAGGTAGCCCTCGTTGACCAGTCGGAGCACTGCCCGACGCACCGTCTCCCGGCCTACGCCATACTGCTTCATCAGGCTGGTTTCAGCAGGGATAAGGGAGCCCTCTAGCCACATGCCCCCGGTTATCTTTATCTTTAGTTTGTCGTAAACCTGCATATATAAGGGAATACCTATGTCATTATCCAGCACATTCTTCACCGCCAGGATTTTTTTTTATTATAGCATGTGTGCCCAGGGTAATAAAGAAAGCTAGGGTTTTCTGTTCAGCAAGCAGGGTTTAGTGGCACTCTTATTGAATTATTATAGAAAGTCCTGAATTGTATTTTAGAGAAGAATTGTTGCTTGCTAAAGGGATAGAATATTTTTTGGCGAAACCTTCGGGTTTTACCCCTTAGGGCGCAATAAGTTTCGAATATAGTGTAAAGGGGGACTGGAGCCCCGTGGATTACTTATCGGCAAAGGCTGATGCAGTGAGCCGCAATAAATTTCTTGAAGATTATAAGGGATTTGCACGCAAAATTGCCTGCGCCCAATGCCGCCGTCTTTTAGAATGGGGGCGGGATGAAGAACTAAGCATTGCCTTGATGGCACTTGATTCGGCAATAGATGATTTTCGACCGGACAAAGGAGCAAAATTTTCGACTTTCGCCTCCATAGTAATTAAACGCCGCCTTATTGACTACCAGCGCAGCATGCAAAGGCAGTCGGTGAGAGAGGTGGTTGTAGAAGACATTTTCCCCTCCATGGAGCAGGCATCCTGGGGGGAAGAATATCTGCGACTGGAACGGGCATCCGAGCTTGAAGAATACTCTGCCCTTTTAGAGCAGTATGGCATTAATTTCGGTGATTTGGCCCGGGAATCTCCACGACAACAAGGAGTCCGGGACAGGTTGTTTAGGGTGGCAAAGCTTGTTGCCGCCAAGTCTGAGCTAATGGCGAAGGTTTTATCTCAGGGGCGGTTGCCCCTGGAACAGATTTCCTTGCTTACGGGGGAAAGCACGAAAAATGTTGGCAAGCGCCGCCGTTATCTTATTGCCTTGCTCCTGGTAGCCGCCAGAGAGGAAGATTTTCCGTTCATTTCTTCATATCTTGGGATAAGGGGGGGTTGTAATGAATAAATCCGGGGTTATTTGCCGCATTGAGTCAGACCGTTACTATATTCTTAGCCCCCAGGGCAAGATTATTATGCGCCGGGGCAGCCCTCCTGCCGGCCAGTATTTAGGCAGCTTTGTCGCCCCGACTCCTTCCTTCCGCCACAAGTGGGTGTCAGCAGTAGCGGTGGCCGCTGTCTTAACGATCCTGGTGGTATCCACCATCTTCTCTTTACCCAGGGCAGAGGCCAGCCAATATCGCTTAGCCCTAGATATCAATCCTAGCTTGGAACTGGTCTACACTGAGGATTACAAACTCACAGATTGGAAGGCCTTTGACCCTGAGGGAATAGAGTTGCTGGCCAGTCTGGAAATGCCAGAGGATGTATATACTGCAATAGATGCCATCTTTAACGGCTGTATACAAAGGGGACTTGCCCAGGAAGAACAGGCCATATTCGTCACTGCCGACTCCCGTGCCCCTATTGATAGTGGCCGCCTAATGGGAGCCTTTGAAGGTCATGGAATTGAAGTCAAGATTCATGTGGTGCGATTAAGCACCAAAGAATATAAAGCTGATGATCAGTCCCCCTTAAAGGGTTACATCAAGCGCAAGGGTGGAAAATCCGAGCTAGTTTCCATTTCTCTGGATGAATTAAAGGCAGAGCTGGAGGAGACCATTGAGATTTCTCCCTGGCATGATAACCCAATTGTCCAGGCCTTTGTGGAAAAATACCTGGTAAGTGGCATTTTGGTGGAAGATATGTTGGCATATGAGATGACTAGCCAAGAGATTGAACAGCTTTTAGGGACTGCGGAGGCAGAAAGATGTACTCCTTCCGACCTGTTCAAGGCTTTGCGCCAATCCGGCCAGTCTCCGGGTCAATTCTTTAAAAAACACAATAAGCCTCCCAAGATTGAGGAGCCTCCGTTGGACTTTGCTAACTGGCTACCAGAGTTCTTGGCCGCAGAGTATGATCACCCAGCAGGCCAGTTATCCAGCTACCTGCGCAAGGGAATTGACGCTGATGACCTTATGTCTTTGTTGGTGTTAGAAGATTTAGGGGGAGGCAAACTGCAGAAGCTAGTTAAAGGTCTAAAAACCGACAGTGTTGCCGCTCTTGTCAGCAAAGCCGGCATAGATGCCAACAGCTTGGAACAGGGGCGACAAAGGTTGCAAGAGCTTATAGCCCGAGGGGAGCAATATTCCAGCAAGGCTGAAGTGGCTAAGCTGGCTACAGGGAATAAGGTACCTAAGGGAGAGGTCCTCTACATCTTAGCCCGGGGTTATTCCCTGGAGCAGGCTAAAGAAATCCTTGAGGATAAGCGCCCCAATATAGAAATAAAGGAATACTTGGATAATCTCAATGGGAATTCGGGAAACAAGAAAAAAGGACATGGCAAAGGCAAGTAACCGGCTCAATTCTGTGCCGGTTATTTTATATCTAGTGGCATTAAGGTATACTGACTGTAAAACATTAATTTAGGGGGAGAGCGATGATAATAGGCATTGGTATTGACAGCATCGAGATTGCCCGGGTGGGACAGTCGGTGGACAACAACCCCCGGCTTGGTCAACGGCTCTTTACTCCCCAGGAGCTTGAACAATTGCCCTCAGGAGCAAGGAGGTTGTCCCGGCTGGCTGCCCTTTTTGCCGCCAAAGAAGCCGTTTTTAAAGCCCTGGGAACAGGGCTGGCGGGTCATTCCTGGCAGCAGGTGGAAGTATTCCATAACCAGAAGGGAGCTCCTCAGGTGCAGCTAAGGGCTAAGGCTGCCGACACTGCTGCCGGCTTGGGAATCAGTCGGCTACATATATCTATCAGCCATGATCAAGAGCGGGCAGTTGCAATTTGCATAGCAGAGGGGGAAGAGCGATGCTTTGGTTAGCCAGTGGTAAGCAGATGCGGGAAATCGACCGCCGGGCTATAGAAGAGTACGGCCTGCCGGGACAAAACCTCATGGAAGCAGCATCAGCCTTCGCTGCCTCCATCCTTGTGGAACTTAAACCCCAAGGGCAAGTAGTGGTGGTGGCGGGTTCAGGTAATAACGGTGGTGACGGCTGGGGAATAGCCCGGCATTTAGCCGCCCGCTCTCTGGCAGTGAAAGTGGTTACCAGCACTAATCCTGAGCAGTTACAGGGAGATGCCGCCATGCAGTTTCAGGCCTATGACAGTCTTGATTTGCCTTGGGAGAAATATCAGGACCCCAGTCAGCTTGCGGACTGTGCAGTAATAGTCGATGCCCTGTTGGGTACCGGCATTAAGGGTGGGGCCCAGGGGGCAGCAGCAGATATTATCGCGGCCATTAATGGTAGCTCCGGGGCAGTGTTGGCAGTGGATATCCCTTCAGGTTTGCCAGCAGAGTTTGTCCCCCCCACAGGTGCTGTTGTCCAGGCCGATGCTACTGCCACTTTTGGCCTAGCCAAGGCAGGTCTCTATACTGCCGCTGGCCGCCAAGCATCCGGCACAGTCTATACTAACCCAATTGGCCTGCCGGGGACCTTGCTACGGGGGACTGGACTGGTCTTAAACGATAAAGGCCATGCCGCCAAGGGCTTGCCCTTGCGGAGTTTAGACAGTCACAAGGGCAATTTTGGCCACGGCCTCCTGGCTGCAGGCAGTCGGGGCATGAGCGGTGCCGCCATGCTGGCGGGGACGGCAGCCTTGCGCTCGGGAATTGGCATCCTTACCATTGCGTGTCCTAGTGAGATTCAACCTTTGGTGGCAGCCAATATTTGGGAAGCGATTACCCTGCCTATGCCCTCATCGGCTAAGGGTGAGTTTTCACCAGAAGCTGCTGCCCAGGTTCCTCTAAGTAAGTTTTCTGCGGCAGCCATAGGACCAGGGTGCAGGGTATGCCCTGGGACCAGGGCTTTGGCGGGACGTCTTTTAAAATCCGAATCGCCCCTGGTAATTGATGCCGATGGCCTTAACGTGTTGGCACCTGGCATCCCCCGGCGGGAAACGCCCACCATTGTCACCCCTCATCCTGGAGAAATGGCTAGGTTGCTGGCTTGCACAGTCCAGGATGTCTTGGCGCACCCCCTGGAGATTTGCCGCCGGGGTGCAAAAGCCTGGGGATGTGTGGTGGTCCTCAAGGGGGCAACAACATGTATCTCGGGGCCCACAGGGGATGCAGCACTTAACATCACCGGCACTCCCGGTCTCGCCACCGGGGGTTCAGGAGATATTCTCACGGGGCTGATTCTTGGATTGCTGGCCCAAAAAACAGAGCCTTTTTCCGCTGCATGTACTGCAGCTTGGCTATTGGGAACAGCTTCAGAGCTGGCTGCTGAGGAGATGGGCATTGTCTCCCAGTTGCCCAGGGATGTCCTGGCTGCAATTCCCAAAGCAATAGATTCCCTTTGGCACAGACAGTAAGGAGGGAATACTTCCCGGCTGGAAAGATATAATTTACTGGAGGGGATTCCAGTGAAGATATCTTGGCTCAAGACAACTAAAGGGAAAATCTATAGACTGGGAATGCTGTTGCTGGTTGCCATAATGCTTTTTGGGGGATGCAACTCGGCAGCCCGTGCCCGGGACTGGGCAAAATCTGCTGAGCAAAGGTATTGGCAGGCCAGGTACCGCATTATATTCCATCAAGATGATGAAGATATTGAGATGACGATACAGGAGACGGGGGGTGAAACCCTTGTCCTGGATATTACAATGCCTCGGGGGTCTCTGCTATTGGAGTACAACAGCGACAAACTGCTGTTGAATCTAGATGGGGGAAATCTGCACTGGCAGGATACTCCGCCCCCGATTCCCTATTACACCTTGACAGAGCTGGCCAGGCAGGTTAATTCAGCTTCGGAACTTGTCTTTAAGGGGGGCTGGACGGAGTTCATGGGATACAGGGTCATGGTCAAGGGAGGGGCACCTATAGAAGTCTCCTACCTGTCAGAGTGGACCCTGTATGTAGAAGAGTTTAAATGGGACTAATGACAAGGAAAAGCCAGACATCAGTCTGGCTTTTGTGGTCAGTCCTAGAAAATTCCAGGAGTTGATGCAGGAGACTGGCAGGTTTTGGTCGAATATAAAAGGACAAGGAATACAGGGGGTAGGATAATGAGCACTAATGCTATGGTGCGCCAGCATCTTTTGTTGATAGCCCTGGCCGGCAGTAAGAATGGACGCAGCGCCGAAGATTTACATGGTGAGCTGGAAAAGATCCTGGCAGAAGAGGTTTCCCTGCGCACAATCTATCGGGATATCGATGACCTTAGTCGGGCTTTCCCCGTTACTGAAGAACAGCGTGGCCAAAAGACATACTATATGATGCTGGATAACTTTAAGTTAGAGGGAATCAATTGTTCCTTTGACGAGTTGATGGCGGTGATTTTTATCAACCGATTGCTGGAGAGTTTGGGCCGGGATACTATAATCGATGCCGGTATTAAGTTGACCCAGCGTTTGATCTCAGGGTTACCCCAGCCCCAGCGCATGTACCTCCAAGATATATATCAAAATTTCCGGGTGGAGTTTCCCGGCGGTGAAGCCCGGGGAGCACAAATTATTCAGGTGTTCGCCGATGCCATTCGCCTCCAGAAGGCTGTAAAGATTCATTACAAGTCCTTTGCCTCCGGCGAGTCCTCTCAGCGGATTATCCACCCTTATACTATCTACTTCCGGCAGCAATACTATATAGTGGCTTGGTGCACCTCACGCAATTCCATTCGTGAATTTCGTTTGGATAGGATACAAGAGGCTGAAATGCTTGGAATAAATTTTGAGCAGGATCCGTCTTTTGACTATGAGGAATACAGCAAGAGATGCTGGGTGGCCTTGAAGGGAGAAGAGGACTGCCGGGTTGTGTTACGCTTTACGCCTGAGTACAGTCCATTTATCAAAGAGTATATGGGGAATAAGGCTGACCATTTAGAGGATCTGCCTGATGGAGGCTTGGAATTTCACAAGACGGTCAGCATGTTGGACGAGATTTTTGCCTGGATCCTTAGCATGGGGCCACAGGTGGAAGTCTTGGCTCCAGAGGAACTGAAAGCTATGGTGGCGGACAGCATCCGGAAGCAGGCGGAAAACCTAGGTTTGCTTTAGAAGGTTTTTTAGGGGAATACTGAGTGCAGCACTACTTCATCAAAAGGAGGGTTATCCCGATGGCTAAACTTCTCTACTTGGGTCATTCCTGCTTTATCCTGTCCAATGGGGGGGATAGCTTGATTTTTGACCCATATATTAATGGAAATCCCGGTGCAGGGGAGCATACACCTTTGTCCTTAGAGGTCAACTATGTGCTGGTTAGCCATGCCCATGGCGATCACTTGGGAGACGCTGTGGAAATTTGTCAGCATAATAACGCCATCTTAATTTCCACCTTTGAGGTGGGCAACCTTTGTCGCAGCCAAGGTGTCAGCCGCATCCACACCGGCCATATCGGCGGAAGGGCCAATTTCCCCTTTGGTTATCTACGCTTTACTCCTGCCCTCCACGGCGCTGGGGTGGCAGGTGGGCTGGCCTGCGGGTTTTACCTAAATTTTCACCAAGTAGGGATTTATTTTGCCGGGGATACCGGGCTGTTCTCGGATATGGCCCTGCTAGCACAGTTGGAGCATATTGATTATGCTTTGCTGCCCATCGGAGACAACTATACTATGGGACACTCCGACGCTGTCCTGGCAGTGGAAATGTTGCAGCCTCGGGTAGTAATCCCGATGCATTACAATACTAATGAACTTATTATTCAAGACCCTCATCTTTTTAAGGCTGATGTAGAGGCAAAAGGCCTTTCCCAGGTAGAGGTCATGAAGCCAGGGCAAGAATTGGAGCTTAAATAAAAAGAACCCGGATGGGTTCTTTCTCCCCGGGGGCTATTTATTTAAGCTGTGGAAAAAATTCTCCCTTTGCACATAGTCGCCAAAAGGGGGCAGGGGATTGGCTTTGCCCATGACAGAGTCGGCAATTCCCCGGAAAAGAAGATAGAGAAATAGCAAGGCAGCAGTAATGGCAATGGGCCATTTAATCAGGGCAAAAAAGGGGCCCGGCAGGATTGCCATTATTAATGCTAGGACAAAGAGCAGCCAAACCCACAGGGATTGCCTGGCATGAAAGAAGATCAGGGAATCCTTACCCTTGAAAAATAGGAGCAGAGCGGACACTAAGGGGATATAGCTGACAGCGGCCCATATCCTACTTTGTACTGTAGTCTTCATGCTAATACCTCCCAGAGAGATTTCTTAAATGGTATTTCGGCATTAAACCAGTGTTCTCCTGTTATTTCGCTCTGGAGGCCATATAATCACCAATGTTTAGGAGGAAGACCATATGATTAAAGGGGAATTAGAAAAGATTTTGGGTGCAGGTGAAGTCCTCCTGCAACAACCAATGTCTCAATATACTTCTTTTAAGGTGGGTGGTGCCGCTGAACACCTTGTAAAACCCAAAGACTATAATAAAGTAGCAGAAGTAATTGCTTTTTGCAGCGCAAGGGACATCCCCTTGTATGTACTGGGCAGGGGAACGAATCTCCTGGTTAGCGATAAGGGACTTCCTGGTGTAGTAATTGCCTTGACAGACAATCTAGCTAAAATTACTGTTGCTGGGGTAAAAATTATTGCCCAGGCCGGTGCCCCCCTTCCCAAAGTCAGTTCCGTTGCCCTGGCAAATAAACTAACTGGTCTGGAATTTGCCGGGGGCATTCCCGGTTCCATGGGTGGCGCTGTGGTCATGAACGCTGGCGCGTATGATGGCGAAATCAAGAATGTGCTGCGGCGTGTCCTAGCTGTAAACAGCCAAGGTGAGCTGGTGACCTTTGGTCCCAAAGAAATGGAATTGGCATACAGGTCCAGTGCTTTTCAACACAATGGCCATGTAGTCTTGGAGGCAGAGTTAGAGTTAGCACCTGGGGATCCTATGGCTATCCAGGCCAAGATGAACGAATTCAACCGCCGCCGCCGGGAGAAACAGCCCTTGGAAGCAGCCAGTGCTGGCAGCACCTTTAAACGGCCGCAGGGGCATTATGCGGGCCAACTAATAGAATCCTGCAATTTTCGGGGAACCTCCTTGGGAGGGGCAGCAGTTTCAGAAAAACACTGTGGTTTTATTATCAATAGAGGGTATGCCACAGCCCAGGATATTTACAACTTAATTTTGAAAGTCCAGGGAGAGGTAGAAAAAAAACACAATGTTCGACTTATGCCCGAAGTAAAGATCTGGGGTGAATTTATTGAGCCTAGGTAGATTCCTGGAAGTGGTGGCTGAATACCAAGGCAAGAACCTGTTGGTCCTTTGTCACGATGATGCCGACAGTGATGCCCTAGGGGCCGCTTGGGTATTGGCGGATTTGCTGGGAGGGATTACGGGGGTTCCCCGGAAAATCAGCGAACATGCCCGGGAGCTTCAATTTAAATTAAAGATACAGGTGGTCTATGGTCCTGATCCCAGGGATTATGACCTGACAATTGTGGTGGATACTGCCGACGCCCAGCAGTTGCCGGGTTCCCTACCTACAAAATACTTGTTGGTGGACCACCACGGAAATAATACCCTGGTAGAGGGTGCCTTGGTGGCAGTCTATGAGCAGGTGGACTCCACCTGCCAGTTAGTTTGGAGAATCTGCAAGGGATTGGAGAAAAAACTTCAGAGCCATCATTCCTTGGCATTGGGTGCAGGCATTATAGGAGATACCAGGCATTTGGCTACTGCGGCCAACAGCACCATTGCCGACTTGGCGGCAATCCTTGAAGAAGGTGGCGTCAGTTTTCAGCAACTCCTAGATATCTTTCGAATTAGCAGCAGGATTGATCGGGAAATTCGCCTGGAAGCTGCACTTTCCGCCCAGCTTCACAGAATTGGAGATTGCCTTGCGGTCAGCGCCGCTGTCCGCAAGAACTATGTCTACTATATTGCCATGATGCTGGTGGAACTGGGAGCAGACATAGCAGTAGTCGGCTATCAGCAAGAGAATAACTGCTTTATTCGCTTGGCGAAAAACCCCAGCACCGTCCACTATCTTGATTGCTATGCTATAATGTCTGAGGCAGTAGCCCATTATCCCAAGACCAACCTTTGGGGGGATACTGATTATGCCGGTTTTAATGGCCAGGCCCCTATTGAGGATGTAATTCAGGCGATAATCGCTGAACTCCATGCTGCTGAGGCTAGGGATGGGACCTGTCAGTGCAGCCAACGGCCAAAGAATTAACAGGCCTTGCAGCCTGTCAATTCTTGGGGTTATTTTTTTTCCGGTGCCAGACAAGCAAAAAAATGTTGACCGCGATGGCAAGCATCAGTATGGCAAACAGAGAATAGTAGCTTTGGAGGCTGCGGGTGATGCCTAAGAACATTTCGGCAGCTGGAAGAATAGGTAGAAAGATTACATTCATTAAAGGCCCTCCTTTGAAGAGTGTTCTTTAAGTATTATATCATGGCAGGGGGTGGGGTTGACAAAGTACTTTGCTAATAGGACAATATTATTATAAGTAATTTTGGGGGTTGGGAAAATGTATGTAAAGAATCGAATGACCAAAGAAGTATATGCTGTCAATCCTGAGGTCAGTTTGTATGATGTCCTAAAGATATTAGAAGATCATAATTTTGATGGCATTCCTGTTGTGGACGAAGGCAAAGTGGTAGGCGTAGTTGATGAAAAGACAATCATGCGGGAATTTTGCGCCTGTTGTGCTTTGCAAAACCAAGAAGCAGGAATAGATACCGATATGCCCATTCCCTTTGCTTCTACAAAGGTTGCCATTGAACCAGATAAGCGCCGCATCGCTCACTTCCTTCATCGCAGGAATGTCAGCGAAGTATTGCGACCAGAGCAACAAGTGCTGGTAATCAATGCAGATGAGCCTATTGAGCAGGCCTCTTACTTAATGTTCCGCCATGAGGTGGACTTACTTCCCGTTGTCGATGCTGACAATCAGCTAGTGGGTATCCTTACTAAAGGCGATGTCCTCCGGGTCTTTGACGAAATCTTGGGTTATGGCCCCAAAGGCGGGGACCGGGTTACCTGTGCAGTCCCTGACGTCTTAAGCCGCTTGGCGGACATTACTGGCCTCATGGGAAAAAACGGCATCAAAGTTGAGACAATTGTCTCTGCCCCTAGCCGCTTTGCTTCTACCAACATGGTAATTTTGAAAGTAGAGAAGGGCAAGGGTTTGGAAACCGAAAAAATACTGGAACAGAATGGCTTTAAAATCCTATAATTATAGCCTGGCACCCGCCTCAGGGCGGGTTATTTTTTTTTAATTTTTTGTCGGGCAGGAAAATCAATTTTGGTTGTCGAAATAATATCTAGAGGTGATTACCCTGAAAGACTTGAGTGCAGGAATAATGGGCCTGATGCCAGCTTTTATATTATGGAAGCTAGGAGCCATTTCCCAATTTACATCTCTATACTTTCTCAGCGGGATTGCCGCTGTTGTTCTTTGTCTAGTTATCTACTATTTGCTGGCCAAATGGCATCACGGGGGCTTACTGGTGTTCCTTACCTTGGGCATCCCCCCCATGAGCTACATCTTCGTGGCAGTGCGTTATCCTGTATTTCTACCCCTATTTTTGGGCATAGCTATCCTTATCCTGTTTACTGCCCTAGTTGGCGCATTGATCAGCGAAACCTGGTCCTGGCAGGGCATTGGCATTAACCTGGCGTTCTTATCAACGGCGACCTTTATGGTAATTGCCATTGGCAGCAGTCTTGACGTTATCTGGGTAGAGGCAGGCTTAATGGCTACTGGTACCTTTGGCATTACCCGCCTTTGTGAGATGGATTTGCTCAGTTGGCTTGCCCACCTCCCTGGAAAAATATACCAGGGGCTGGAGAAGCTATGGCGATAACATATATTAATTGCAAATAATTTTGGCCCTACTACCAGAAAATCCTTCCCGGCAACGCATAATATAATAAGTTAGTTTCCCAAGGGAATGCGACAACATTCGACAGACAGCTTAGTGTATAATCCCGAGGTGAAACAACATTTATTATAAGGGGGGGATGAGATGGCAGTTAAGGTGTTGATTGTTGAAAAGGAATGGCAGGCTGATGTCTGTGCATGTATTGTTAAAGACCCTAAAGAAGCACAGATGGTGGTCTTTCCAGTCCAGGAGAGATGGGACGCACAAACCAGTATTTACTTAGTACCCAATCGCGATGCTCAACTCAAGGTGTACATTACAAATAATCCTTGTGAAATATAATAAAATTTAGTGGCAGGATTTTCTCCCCCCTATGTAGAATTATTAATCAGCAATATTTTGCTGAGGGGGGTTATCTATGTTATGTCCTGATTGTGGCAATGAAATGCCGGACTCGGCTAAATCATGTTCCTATTGCGGCCGCTCTTTGGCCAAGGGAAAGCCATCGGGCGGGGGGTCCATGGCTGTCAGAATACTAATGGGTCTATTAGCATTTGCTCTTGTAGCTGGTGCTGCCTATGCAATCGTTTCACAACTTCAAGATAGTACCGACGATGGCCCTACTTATGACCCCAGCGCTCAATGGGTGCCAATGGATTTTTCCGACTATGGTCTTAAAATGGAAGTGCCGGGAGATCTTTGGAGTCTTTACTATGATGCTCAATCACAGGTTGTTTTCAAAGATGGTCTGAATGGGGTTCTGGACATAAGTTTTCTGGGGGCAATGGCTCTTAATCCTGATGCTCACCGAGTGGACAACAAGCCCGATATATTTAAGGTCTTTTCTCAAGAAACTGTATTTTTAGATGGGCTTGGCGAGGCATTGTATACTATTGTCTCCTGTAAGGAGAATAGCGTCCTTGTCCATAAACATCAGCTTTACTTTAAGCGGACGTATAAACTGGCCAATAAGCAGCCACAAACTTATACATATGTCATTACTATGACATCCTCCAGCGGACTCGAGTCTCAGTACGCGCCACTGTACAGGCATATGCTTGAGAGCATAGAATTATATGATTAACTTTACGGGGGCCCACCGGCCCCTTTTTTATCTGTTGGAAAAGTGGTGATGATGATGAAGGAAGTCAAGTTAATTGCAACAGCCGCCTTTGGTTTAGAGGCGGTGGTGGCCCGTGAGCTAAAAGAACTTGGCTATAGAGACCTGACAGTTGAAAATGGCCGGGTGCTGTTCACAGCGGATTTAGAGGCGATTCCCAAGACTAACCTCTGGTTGCGTTCAGCGGATCGTGTGCAACTGCTACTTGGAGAATTTGAAGCCAGGACCTTTGATGGGCTTTTTGAGCAGACCAAGGCCCTGCCATGGGAAGACTGGATTACCGAAGATGGAGAGTTCCCAGTCCAGGGAAAATCTATTAAGTCTCAACTGCACAGTGTTCCCGATTGCCAGGCAATAGTGAAAAAGGCTATTGTCGAAAGGCTTAAGGAGACATACCAGGTCCAGTGGTTTCAAGAAACCGGGCCTCTTTATTCCGTTCAGATAGCCCTTTTAAAGGACCGGGCAACATTGACTATTGATACCAGTGGTGCCGGTTTGCACAAACGAGGTTACAGAACCGAGGGGGGGCTGGCACCAATTAAGGAAACCTTGGCTGCGGCGCTAGTCCAGCTGAGCCACTGGCAGCCAGGACGTTTGCTGTTGGACCCTTTTTGTGGATCTGGGACCATCTTAATTGAGGCCGCATTGATAGGAGATAATATTGCTCCCGGCCTTACCCGCCGCTTTGCCGCAGAGGACTGGCCCCAACTAGGCAAAGAACTGTGGCAAGCAGCCAGGAAGGACGCCAGCCTGGCAATGGAAGACAACCCCCTAAAGCTCCAGGGTTCAGATATTGACGAAGCAGCAGTGTCCATTGCTAGGAAGAACGCTGACAACGCTGGGGTGGCAGACAAGATTCACTTCCAGCGCCGGGAGCTTGCTCAGGTCCGTTCTTCTGTTAAATACGGCTGCCTTATTACCAATCCTCCCTATGGTGAAAGGTTGGAGGCACCTGCTGTGTTATACAGGGAAATGGGCAAGGTCTTTGCCCCTTGGGACACCTGGTCCATCTACGTCATCACCAGCGAGACAGATTTCGAAAAGTATTATGGCCGTAAGGCAGGCAAAAAGCGCAAGCTCTATAATGGACGCATTGAATGCGATTACTATCAATTTATCGGTCCCCCGCCGCCTCGACACGGAGGGGAAGCATGAAAAAGCTTGTAGTAGTTGGAATCATCCTAGTGGTGGGAGTTGTCACGTGTTTTTTAATTGCTTGTCGGGATTTGGGTTCAGCCCGTAAAGCCACCGAAGAGCTATTGGCCAGTATTGTCCAGGATGAGATCCCAGTTGATTCCCCGGATTCTGTAACTGTATTTGTTGAGACGCTACAGCAATTCGGCCTTCCTCAGCTGGAAATAGTCTCCCTAAGGCCGGTTTTCTTTGGCAAAGCAAGGGCCAGTATTACCTTAAATCTAGGGGGGGAGGAAGGAAGAATTGCCCTGGAGCTAGACAAGAACCAGGGACGCTGGCGTGTCTCCCAGGCCCCGGAAACTGCAGTGGCGGTTGTGCGGGCCCAAGGCCAACCCAGAATGGCCCTGGAAATAGAGGGCAAGGCTGTGCTGTCACGGGAGCTCATTCCCCTAGGGGTAGATAAGTTGCTGACGGTGCAAGGGGAACGCTGGGAGTGGCTTGACAGCGGCTGGATAGAGAACATGTCTTGGTTCCGGTCTTTTATCCACGGGCAGGAAGGGAGACTGCTGGTGGGCATGGAGGATGTGGAACTCTTTGGCTGGGATGGCAAGTTAGCCGCTGCCACAGTAGCCAATAGCTTTGACTATGAGACCATTCGTGTCAATATCAGCACTACGGGCCATGAGAGCGTCTATCATTCCCAAGTTAAAATTAGTTCTCCTAACCGGTGGCAGGTGTCAGAGGCAGTAACGGGGTTTTCCCAAGAACTAGCTGCCGGCAGTGTGTCCTTGGAGCCAGTGGATACGGGTATGAAATTATCTGGAGCTTTCGGGCAGGAGACCTTTAGCCATCGGCTAATATTTACGCCCCTTGGAGACGATCCTTTGACTGTAGCATCTATTAGTCGCTCGGGAAACAAGCCACAATATTATGGCTCTATAGAGGTTGCCCCTATGAAGGGGGGCCTAGTAGTAGCCAATGAATTGCCCCTGGAACAATACCTCCATTATGTCGTCCCCAGTGAGATGCCCAAGTCTTTTGGCCCTGCAGCCATGGAGGTTCAGGCAATTGCTGCCAGGACATTTGCAGTAAGCAACTTGCATGCTTCTGGATGGCAATCTACTTCTGCCCATGTGGTGGACAGCGTCCTCAGCCAAGTTTACAATAATAACGGCACCAACTCCGTGGCCCAAGAGGCAGTGGCTGCTACCAGAGGACAGATTATCGTCGCCGGAGATAAGCCTGCTGACATTCGTTATTTTTCTACCAGCTGCGGGTTTTCTGCCAACTCTCATGAAGTCTGGTCCGGGAAGCCAGTGGCATGGCTTAGTTCCCAGCCTCAGTTCCCTGGCACTAGGGATATCGGCGATGAAGAGGGTTTTAAGGATTTCATCCTTAACCCACCTGCCGATGCCTATGACCAGTCTTCCCCTTGGTTCCGGTGGCAATTTTCCCTGCCCGCTAGCCAGTTGGCAGATATGCTAGAGAAGACATTACAGGATATTTTTAAGGCCAATCCCGATTCTGTGGAAAAGCTGGAGGGAGATATTTTCATCCCCGCAACAGAGATGCCGGCAACACCCATAGGTGAGCTCCTTGATCTCATTCCCAGCAGCCGTGGGGATGGGGGAATTCTTATGGCCGTAGAAGTAGAGGGCAGCCTGGGCAGTTGGAGAATTAATCGGGAATATTATATTCGCCAGCTTCTTGCACCCAATGGGGGCAAGGCTATTTTGCAACGCCATGACGGCAGTAGCCTTATAGACTTTTCCCTGCTTCCCAGTGCCTTTGTCTTTTGGGATAAGGAATGGCAGGGCAATAAACTTACCGGTCTTAGATTCTACGGTGGCGGTTTCGGCCACGGGGTGGGTATGAGTCAGTACGGAGTCAAGGAACTTGCAGGTCTTAGTTGGAGCCCTGAGGAGATTATCAGGCATTATTTTCCCGGGACCCAGTTAAAAGACATTTATAAATAAGCCCTTATGCCCTCAATCTAATAACCAACCCCTAATAAGAAGAGCCCCGCTGGGGGCTCAATTTGCTTCCTGCCAGCGGGCGGATAACCAGGGGCTGAGGAAGTGTGTCAGGACTAAGTGCAGAACCTGGGCCAGGACCATGCCCCCCAGGATGTCAGCTACTACATGTTGCTTGACAAATACCGTGGATATAATTATTGCCCAGCCCACAATCCATATGGTCGCTGTGGCGATTTTTTTTATGCCTTCGGCCTTGGCAGTTCCCAGCATTAGTGCGTAAGTAGCCAGGACATGTATGCTGGGAAAGGCGTTATAGGGCTGGTCAATATTGTAGATCAATTGCACCAGCCTAGAACACAGGTCATCACCGGGAACGGCAGGACGAGGGACAGTGGTTTGGAAAAGAGAATAAGTTAAGTAACTAAGGAGCAGTCCACTAATCATGGTCAGCAGGGTAATTCCGCACTGTTTTTTGTCTTTAAGCAGCAGGAAAAAAGCTACCCCCGGCAGAAAGGCATACCAGCTGACATAGGGCACTATCCACCCCCGGGAAAAGGGAATACCCTCATCCAGGGCTGTGCTCAGACAGTATGTAGTTTCCAAAGGTTTGTTAAACAAGGGATAGAGGGCGGTGACCAAGGCATAGACTGCCACAAGAATAATCAGTGCCCAAAGGGGCCGGGTGCGAATATAGCGCATTATGTTCATTTTCAGTCCCCCTTTTCGTTAGATTATCCGGAGCTCCGGGTGCATTGCCTTAAATACCTCTTGGCTGAGGACATAAGTAAGAGCATCAAAGGGCTGCCCCCTGACTTCCCGAAAGTCTTTTCTTCGTTCCCATTGGCTAAAGTGGCATTTGGCAGCCAGTTTAATCATTCTGGTGTTGCCAGACCAGGTCTGGCAATAGATGCGCTTGCAGCCGGTAGCTGCAAACTGATAGCCTAACCAAAGACGGAAGGCCATGGTGCCAAGACCTTTTCCCCAGTAACTGCTATCCCGCAGGCCAATACCCACAGCCAGTCTTTCTCTATCCCCGTCAATGTAGTAGGCATTAACCATGCCAATATGGGTGCCATCATAATGACAGATTTCCAAGGTCCTGCGGATTGGAGGCAGGGGCATCTGAAGCTGCCGCACCGTATGCTCCAGGTACTTGCTGACGAAATTGGGATTATTGCTCTCCCAAGGGGAATCCCATTCAAGCCAAGCAGTCTCGGTGCTAAGCCAGCGCCGGTGGTCGATTATATCAGTGGGAATGCGGTCCCTGAGGATGATTGTTTCATATTTTAGAATTAATGGCTCCATGGGCTCACCTCAATAAAGAGTATACCCCAATACTAGGGCGGGTTCTACCTGTGCCCAAAAAAGCCCGGCCAGTATTGTGGCCGAGCTTTTTTCTAGCCTGCGCTTTCCAGGTCTTCTGCAAATTGCATGTCGTAGAGGCGGCGGTATATTCCCTTTAAGTCCAGGAGCTCTTGATGGGAGCCCTCTTCCGCCAGCTTGCCGTCTGCTATAACCAGGATACGGCTGGCATTTTGCACCGTGGCCAGGCGATGGGCGATGACCAAAGTGGTTCTCCCTTGTTTTAAGTGGTTCAGGGCAAGTTGGACCTGCTCTTCTGATTCAGTATCCAGGGAGGAGGTGGCCTCGTCCAGAAGGAGGAGGGGGGCATCCCGGAGAATTGCCCGGGCAATTGCAATGCGTTGACGCTGACCACCGGAAAGGTGGCTGCCTCTTTCTCCTACGGGAGTTTCATAGCCTTCCGGCAGTTGCATGATAAAGTCATGGGCATATGCGGCCTTGGCGGCAGCTATAATCTCTTCTTGCCCGGCCCCAACATTGCCGAAGGCGATATTCTCGGCTATTGAGCCACTAAAGAGATAGGACTCTTGGGGCACGTATGCTAATTGCTCCCGCAGTTCACTAAGTAAATATTGGTCTATGCCCTTACCAAGGATGGAGATGGCTCCAGCATTTGGAGGGTAGTAGCCCAGCAACAACTTGAACAATGTGCTTTTGCCGCCGCCGCTGGGACCAACTAAGGCGACAGTTTCTCCCGCTACTACTTCCAGATTAATATCTCCCAGGACAGTTTCGTCACCGTTATAGGCAAAGGATACGGCTTCCATGTTTACTGCGGCAGAGCTAGCTGAGGGAATAGTGGATAGCTCAATGCGTTGGGGCTCGGCAGGGGCATCGAGGATTTCCAGCACCCTTTTGCCTCCGGCCAGAGAGGTCTGAAGGTCGGTAATAAAGTGTCCCAGGGCAGCAAACAGATTCCTAACTCCATTTTGCAGTTGGACAAAGAGGGAGATGGTTTCAAGCTGATACCAACCTTTGATGACCAAGTAACCCCCCACAGTGAGAATAATGAGGAAGGAGAAATAACCACTAAAGGTACCAAAGGCGTTGACCCTGGCGGCATATTTAGTGCGGATCAGTCCCTTGTTGATTGCATCGTCGTTTGTCTTAAGAAATTTAGCTTCGGCAGGCTTACGGCTGTCAAACATCCGTATGACCTGGTTGCCGTTGGCAATGTCGGAAATACGTTCTGTGACCACACTTAGGGCTCCCTGCACTGCACTAGCTGCTTTGTGCATGGGCTTTGCCAGCAGGCGGCTGATAATCACATGAGTTGCACCCATTGCAATCATGAATAGGGCCAGTTTCCAATCCACTATGAACATTACTACACCGGAGGAGACCCCCTCCATCACCAGTTCTACTAACTGGACCAAGTTTTGGCTATATGCTTTTTCGGCAACCTGGATGTCGTTGGTACTCCGAGAGGTTAAGTCACCGCTATGCCTGCCATCCATCCAACGTGTCTTTATGCGCAAGAGGCTCTTAAATACCAAGGAGCGCATATTAGCTGTGCCCCCAACAACGGCAGTTTCATAGAGCCAATAGCCTAGGGGCATCAATACCAGGAACATTACCAGCCCCCCTAGCAATACTGCCAGGCTGGTATAGAGAGTTTGCAGATCATTGCTTTGGATTGCCCTAACAAATAGCATAAGGGCTAAGGCAATCAGGATATTGAGACTGGCAGCGACGATTGAAATGAGGGCTAATCCCGAGAAATACCTGCCCCGGTTAGTGACCATTGCCATAAGTCTCTTAAGGGTCTTAAACATCAGGCTACACCTCCTGTTTCAGTTTCGGCACTAAGCTGCCGCAGGTAAAGTTGGCGGTAAAGGCCGCCCTGGTCAAGAAGGTCTTGATGCTTGCCCTCTTCAACTATCCGCCCTCCATCGATGACCAAGATCCTGCCTGCGTTGCGGATAGTGGAAAGACGGTGGGCAATAACTAAAGTGGTGCGGCTGGCTGCCATTTTATCCAAGGCGTCCTGGACCAGGCGTTCTGACTCGGTGTCCAGGGCAGAGGTGGCCTCATCCAGCAGGAGCAGGGGAGCATCCAGGAAGATTGCCCTGGCCAAGCTGATGCGCTGGCGCTGTCCCCCTGAAAGGTTGGCCCCACGTTCCTCCAGGACATGCTCATAGCCCTCTGGCAGTTGGACGATAAATTCATGGGCATTGGCCTGGATTGCGGCAGCCTCTATTTCTTCTCTGCTGGCATTGGGATTACCCAATGCTATGTTTTCGGCGATAGTTCCCGGGAATAAAAAGGTATCTTGGCTGACCATGGCCATCTGCCTGCGAGCAGCTGCTAACTTCCACTTTTCCAAGGGTTGGTTGTAGAGGAGGACTTGCCCCTTTTGGGGGGAGAAAAATCCCACCAGGACTTTAAAGACTGTGGTCTTGCCAGCGCCGCTGGGGCCTACCAAGGCCACTGTCTCTCCTCGGTTAAGTTGAAAACTGAGGCCCTTGAGAACCGGCTCGGAGTTGTAAGCAAAAGAGACATTTTCTGCCTGGAGGATTACTTCCTGGCCATTGCTGAACACTTCCCCGTCCTGCCTTTCTCGGGGTTCGTCTATGAGTTGATATAATCGCTCAAAGGCGGCGGTAGCCTTTTGATGTTCGCTCATAGCCATTGGTAGCCGGGATAAGGGATGGGAGACGCTGTTAATCATTTGGATAAATGCAAGAACGCTGCCTGGACTGATACGGCCAATGATTACAAACCATCCGCCCACAGAAATGGGAAGCAAGAAGGGGATCAAACCTGAAGCCACCGAACACATGCGGATAAATGCTTGTTGGCGGGCCAGGCGTCTGCCTTGGACAACAGTGGCAGCTATAGCTTGGTTTTGACGTGCTTCCATTTCACCCTGTAGGTTAAAGGCCTTGACTACCTCTGCCCCTCCTAAGGCATCTTGAATGCTGTTGTTGACAGCAGCCAATCTTTCTTGGAGCTGGCCGCTAATTTTTTCTACTGGATTCGAAAACTTTGTAGTAAGAAAGATTAGTAAGGGAATCAGAACCAAGAGAATAAGGGTCATTATCCAGTCTAAGAAGAAGAGGTAGGCAATCCCCAGGACCCCTGCCAGAGGAAGACTGAAAAGCCAAAAGAGTTCAAAATACAGGTAGTGGCGAATGACACCAGCGTCATTAGTTAAGCGGGAGAGCTGGTCCCCGGTATGAATAGTGTCCAACTTGGAAATAGGCATTTCCAGCAAGCTTTCCACCGCCAGCCGGCGTAATTCTCCTGCTCCCTGCTCCGATATTTTCGCCATGACTCTGGTCCGAAACCAGGCAATGACGCTAAGGGCCACAACTACTAATAGCGTCGCCCAAATCAGGCCGACGTAATTGCTTGCTCCTGGGGTAAAGACGGAGTCCATCATGCGACGAAGGAGTTCTCCCGTTACCGGTGCCGAGATTCCTTCTAGTATCATGAGAAACCCTGCTATCCATGCCCACTTCTTTAGTTTCGGGGCTAATTTAAATAAGCGCAGCAGAGGCTTAAGTTTCAATTTATTTACCTCCTCAATGAAAGTGTCTATATCATATCAGTTAATTTTTTCGTGTCAAGGGGGCAACTTAAATATATTAATTAACCTATTAAATTCATTAAGAATGGGGGTAGAGAAGTTATTTAATTATTTTCTGTGCAGGTTTTTACACCCTTAGCGAAGAAATTGTTGAAATGAACTTGTATAATTGGTAAGGAAGGAGGGAATGAGATGCTAACCGCTGTCATCCTTGCCGCAGGCAGTGCCAGGCGCATGGGCAGCCTCAAACAGCTACTGCCCTGGCAGGGAGAGAAGACTATCCTGGAAACTGTAGTAGAAACTGTACTGGCATGTCCGGAGATAGATGATGAAGTCCGGGTTGTCCTGGGAGCGGGGCGGCAAGAGGTGGCCCCGGTACTCCAGGCAATTAAGGATCCCCGCTTGATAATAGTGGATAATCCCCAGCATCAGCATGGGATGCTCTCTTCCATTCAAATAGGAGTTGCCAATCTACCTGTTACTTCGGAAGGCTTTGCCCTTTTTTTGGGGGATCAGCCACTGCTCTCCTCAGTCCTGGTTACTAATTTGGCCCGGCAGTGGAGGCAAGATGGTAACGACTTTCTGGTCCCTGTCTGCCAAGGGCGCAGAGGGCATCCGGTCTTTGTTCACAAAAAATACCTGCCGGAAATCCTGGCCCTGGAGGATTGTGATGGGGGACTCCGGAATCTTCTGCGCCTTCATTCAGATCTAGTGACATTTCGCCAGGTGGACAGTCCAGCAATTTATATTGATTTGGACTATCCCCATGAATATAAAAAATATCGGCCCAAAGGAGACTGGAGCAAATGACATCGGTACTTATCCGGGGGGCAGGAGAAATGGCCTCAGGCACTGCCCATCGCCTCCACGCCGTGGGTTACAAGCTTATTATGACTGAGTTGCCCCATCCATTAGCGGTGCGCCGAGGGGTGTCCTTTGCCCAGGCTGTCTTTGATGGCAGAACCCAGGTGGAAGGGGTTGAGGCAGTTCATGTGGCCAATATAGCCGAGGCCGTGAGGGTATCCTCCCTGGGGAGAATCCCGGTGTTAACTCAAGAGATTGATGTCGATAGCCATGCCTCGATGCAGGTTGCTGCCTTGGTGGATGCAAGATTAGCTAAGGAAAACCTGGGCTCAGGGATAGATGAGGCCAAGGTGGTGATCGGACTGGGCCCCGGCTTTATTGCGGGAGCTGATGCCCACGCTGTCATTGAGACCAATCGTGGCCATGACTTAGGGAGAGTACTGTATACCGGTTCGGCTCTGGCCAATACCGGCAATCCGGGAGATATTGGTGGCTACAGGGAAGAACGGGTGCTGAAAAGCGTTGCTGCCGGCATATTTAGCTCCAGTGTTCGTATTGGGGATCTCATTGCTCCCGGGGACATTTTCGGCCACCTGGATGGCAGCCCAATACTTGCTCCCATTAAAGGCATAGTCCGAGGACTGCTGATGAATGGAACTTGGGTTACTGCCGGCACCAAACTTGGGGATATCGATCCTCGGGGAATCCGGGAATACTGCTATACAATCTCCGAAAAAGCTCGGGCCATCGCCGGCGGTGTCCTTGAAGCCCTGCTCCATTTAGGTGGCGGTGTATCACAATGAAACTTTTCCAGGCCTTAGGCTTGGCCTCCTACCGAGAAGTGGCCCTAGTGGGGGCCGGAGGCAAGACCACCAGCCTGTTTCTATTAGGAAGGGAACTGGCAGCCCAGGGTAAGCAGGTTGTCCATACAACTACAACGCGAATGTATCCTCCCCCTCCTGAGATCCCTTTGCTCCTGGGGGGAAAAGACAGGCAGGTGGCGGCAGCTTTGCTCCTGTCTAATCAAGTCTTTGTTGGTTCCAGAATGGAGGGAGACAAGGTCCTTGGCTTGTCCTGTCCCCAGCTGGAAAAAATCAGGTCCCTGCCCCAGGTAGATGCCATTGTTATTGAGGCTGATGGCTCTCAGGGCTTGCCCCTTAAGTTCCCTGGGGCCCATGAACCTGTCGTCTGTTCCCAGGATACACTGGTGGTGCCGGTACTAGGTACCTCTGCCTTGGGACAAAGATTGGGGGAGGAAAATTTTCACCACTTAGAGCTGGCTTCCAGCTATCTGGGATTTGCCCCTGGGGATGTAATTACTCCTAGGCTGGCGGCCCAGGTTCTATGCCACCCCCTGAGCTACGGCAGATTCTTAAGGTCCAATGCTGTCATCCCTCTCCTCAATCAGGCAGATACTCCTGAAAGAAAGGATCTGGCCCGGGAACTGGCAGCAATCCTTCTTGCCCAAGAGGGGATTAAGCGGGTAGTAATAGCTGCAGTAGAAACGTCTACCCCGGTTCGAGGGGTGCTGAATGCTGAGACTAGCTGCTTCTCCTGCAGTTAAGGCCTTCCATTGACACTACTTTGGAGGGAAAGATATAATGTGGCTGAAGGGGATTTCTGATAAACCTGGTATTACATGCGTCATTATAATGCATGCCTGTATCCAGGATATTTTATTAAGCCAAAGAATCTCTTTTGGCTGTAGGGGGAATGAATGATGAGGTTTAACAAAGCTCTGGCACTTTTCTTGGCAGTTACCCTCCTGATTTTATTGCCGGGGATTGCCCAGGCTAAAAAAGATTTTATTATTACAGGAGTTCTCTTCGGGGATCAAGTCTCGGCCACCGCCTGGAACCGGCTGGAATTATCTGTGGATAACAATACCACCAAGGACTTTCAAGGCACCGTCCTAGTTGAATTAGAAGGAGAATACTTTCGAGAAGTATTTGTGGAGGCCGGCAAGACTGCATCTCTAACCATTTACTTGCCTCCCATGGCTTATAGCATGAACCCTGAATCTATCAATGTAATACTTACTCTCCTGGACCAAGGGGGGAAATCGGTTAGTCACTATACTCTATCCTCCGGAAGGCCAGCTGACACTCCGATTGTCGGGGTAATGGCCAGGGAGGTGAGGGATTTCAGGCGCATTAGCGGTGTCCTGAGTTACTTATCTGTCAAGGGTATGAGTCCTAATAGCTTAGATTTATTTCAGTTTGCCCAGAATTTCCGGGCCATCATTTTCTGCAACCCTGATGCAGAAATCCTCAGCCCTGAGCAAAATGCCAATCTTCGGCGCTGGCTGGAATCGGGAGGAGTGCTAATTATCGGCGGTGGCAGTGGCTGGCAACAATCAGCAGCCCTGCTGCCCGCGGATCTTCTTCCCGTCAGAGTTCAGGGGGTAGAGACCATCTCTGCTGGGGACTTAGCTTCACTGGCACTGCCATCTCTGGAGGAAAGTGAATACACCATCGCAGTGGGAGAGAATTTAGGCGAAGTCCTTTTTTCTTCCGCCGGAGGTAGGCCTCTGTTAGTTGCCAAGAAAGTGGGCAAGGGCACTATCCTCTGGTCTGCCCTGGATTTGGAGTCGCCTCCCCTGCTTAATGCCGCTAACGCCGAATCCTTTTGGCAAAAACTCTTTTTGCTTAAGCCTGTAGAAAAGGCTTCCACTATTGACAAACGGCTTACAAGCCAGTTGCTTAACACCATTTCCCAGGATAGCTTGGCTTCAGCCCTTTCCCCTGGCAAGGTATTTCTCTTACTGCTGGGATATATTATCCTGGTGGGACCGGTGAACTGGCTGGTACTGCGGAAAATCGACCGCCGAGAATGGGCTTGGTTTGTTATTCCAGCTGTGGCTCTGCTCCTTACTGCCGGTTCCTTCGTTTACGGGCGCTTGGGGCGGGGTTCTGATGCCATTGTCTACCAAGTTAACCTCATCGATAAGTTTTCAGCTAACCAGGCATATGTAGAGAGTTATTGTGGCATATTGGTGCCCAGCACCCGGAATCTGACCCTGAGTTCTGACGCCAGCCTTGCCCCATTCAGTAAAGAGATAGGCTCACGCCTTAAAGAAGGTCGCCAAATATTGGCATTGGATAGCCCTCCTCTGTGGTCAGTGCAGAACTTTATTGGGGCTGGGATTCTGGATACATCTAGTTCCATGGAGGTTGAAATTAGATTCAACGGCAGTGTCCAACGTTTCGAAGCAACCGTAACTAATAACAGCGGCCAAGACTTATTTGCCAGTTATATCAAAGTGGGACAATACTGGCTTGAGCTTGGACCTATACACGCTGGAGAGAGCAAGACCTCATCAACAAATATCCATCCGGACTTTAGCAGTATATTATCCCGCTACAATATGAACTATGGTGGTTGGCTGGATTTTTCCAGTCTCGGGGATCGCGGGAATGCGCAATTCCTGGGGTTTGGTGACTCCGGTTACTTAGATATCGAGGAAGTTAGCAAGACAGTGGCACTGGATATTTGGGTGCAGGAAATTGAGAATTGGGACATCTCCGCCGCTGGTTCTGTAGACATTCCACAGGGAATATTGATCCCGATAGTCCAGGGGCAGGAGTTGGAAGACTACGGCAAAAATTATCATTTTTATAACCGAGAGGGAGATAGTGTAGATTTAGTTTTTTACCTTCCGGAGAACCTCGATTATTCCCAGGGAGAATACGAGCTTAACATGGGTTCAATTTGGGGAGATATTGTGGGGAAGATGTCGGTTTTTAATTATCATAGTCAGGACTGGCAAGAAATTACTTCATTCCCTGGCGGGGATATGGGGTTTTCAAAGCCGATGTTTTTAGACAACATTGAGGAATTGGTATTTGAAAATCGCCTGACTGTACGCATAGATTATGCTGGTGAAATTAACCTTTCACTGGAGGGGATAGATATCTCAGTGACTGGGGGCAGAATCAATGATTAACGTAAAGGATCTGACCAAGTATTATGGGAATTTTGCCGCAGTCCAGGGAATTAATTTTAATGTTGGGCGGGGACATATCTATGGTTTTGTGGGTCCCAACGGTGCCGGCAAGACAACTACCCTGCGGATGTTGGCCACTCTACTTGCCCCCACAGCAGGAGAAATCATCATTGGCGGCGTCAATGCCTATGGCAATCCCCTGCACACCCGCAAGCTCATCGGTTACATGCCGGACTTTTTCGGGGTTTACAATGATCTCAAGGTAAACGAATACTTAGAGTTTTATGGGGAAGCTTCCGGTGGTATTTTGGAAGACCTGCGCCGGGATATTCCCAGCCTCCTAGAGCTTGTCGGTCTTACGGCGAAACGGCAAGATTATGTCAACAATCTGTCCCGAGGGATGAAGCAGCGCTTATGTCTGGCCAGGGCCTTAATTCATCGCCCGGAAGTCCTGCTTCTGGACGAGCCTGCCTCTGGCTTGGACCCTAGGGCCCGGGTTGAACTCCGCAACATCCTTAAAGAGCTGCAGGCAATGGGCAAGACAATTATCATCAGTTCTCATATCTTAGCTGAGCTATCTCAGGTCTGCACCCATGTAGGGATTATCAATAATGGGCTCCTGGCCCTCAGTGCTCCTGTCAGCGAGGTTCTTGCCCGGGTGGAAGGCGATGCCGTCATCTCTATTACCATGGCGGATCGCCAGGAAGAGGCCAGGCTGTGGCTCCTAGAGCAACAAGGAATCAGGGAGGTAACCTTGGTAAATACCGGCAGCTTGGAAGCGGTATATTCCGGGGATCGCCTAGCTCAGGCAGGCCTTTTGCGGGAGTTGGCATCTCGCTTTACACTATTTGAATTTACCCCCAGCAAGGGCAATTTGGAACAGCTATTCATGGAAATAACGGAGGTGGCCAAAGATGCAGAAACCAAGAATTAACCCCCTCCTGGCCAAAGAACTGCGGATACGCATGCGCAACTGGCGGACCTTTGGCATGATATCCTTGTACCTGCTAGGACTAGGCGGTCTTGCTGTCTTGGTGTTTCTTTCAAACTCTTACATGCTTTCATCTGGATTCAACTCCATGGCGCAAGTGGGCAGCACCCTGTTTGCTTTCCTGGCGGTGGCTCAGATTCTAATTGTAATCTACTTGGTTCCCGCCCTGGCAGGGAATGCCATCAGCGGAGAAAAGGAACGTCAGACCATCGACTTGCTTACCTGCACCCAGCTCACTCCTTTTCAAATAGTGACAGGAAAACTAACTGCCACTCTTAGTACTGTAATCCTGTTTATTGTTGCCAGTCTACCCCTGTATGGATTCGTGTTTCTTTTAGGGGGGGTATCTCCCAAGGAGGTACTGCTTCTGTACTTAATTATCCTGGTAGTGGCCCTTCTAGTGGGGTGTTGGTCCCTGATGTTTTCCGCGTTTTTTCGGAGGACAGTGGCAGCGATTATCGCTTCTTATGCCCTCCTTATCTTGATGCTTGGTGGGTCCACCATCTTGTTCACCTTGCTTACTACAATTACTACACTAAACCAGGGTACCACACCCTTTTTCCTGATCATGGCATTTAATCCCCTGACCATTTTGGGGTGGCTTTTTCCTGACTTCGTTAGGGATATTATAATTTCTATCAACTACAATTGGTTTCGGGGGGGCTTTCAGATTTGGCATCTTGCCCTATTGGTTCAGGGAGCCCTAGCTGCCCTAAGTCTTTGGTTGGCTACCCGGGCAATTAATCCCCTTAAAATGGGGAAACGCAAAGGTTAGCACTTCTTGTGAAAGGGAGTGAAGGTTATGGCTTGGCCTCCAGAATTAAAAATGCTAAAAAAGGTCCGGAGCAAGTACCGGGCGGAATATTGGCTGGCGGGATTGCTCCTGGCAGGGGCTGTTGCTATGCTCGCCTATGCCGGGGTGACATTCCTGGCTGCGCCATTCCCTGCCCTCTTGTCCTGGCGGCTTGCTGTCGCCAGCCTAGCGGCGGCAGTAGTAATGGTGGTAATCTGGCGAACTCAACCTGGGGATAGGGAAATTGCCTATCAGCTGGACAAAGATTTGGCTAGCCAGGAACGAGTTCAGACCCTTGTTGAAAATCGTCAAGGCCAGGGACCGATGCTTCAGCAGTTGCGCCGGGAGACCGAAGATTACTTTAGCCACCACCAGCCCAAGTATCGGTGGGACAGAAGGCGCTTTATATCTCCGGCTCTACTGACGGGAGGCGCGGCAGTAATCCTGATAATCTCCATTGTCCTCTCCCCTCGCCTTGCCCAGTCCCTAGCCCAGCGCAGGGAAATCCTAGAGCAACAGCAAGAGGCTGCCCAACAAATCCAGGAAATTGTAGACTTGCTCCCTGAAAACCCCTTGGGAGAAGAATTGGCTGCAGGACTGGAGGATATGAAGGAACTGGCAGAAAGTTTTACCGACCCCAGCGAATTTGAGACCTTATTGCGTGAGGCTCTGGAGTTGCTGGAGGCAGAAAGGGAACAGGTAGGGACGATAGAATCTGCTCTTGAAGAATTGCAGGCTACAATGAATATGACGGCAGAAGAACTGGCCCAGGCCGTGGGGAACCCTGAATTCGCTGGGGAGATTTCGGAAGCATTGGATAACCTGGCCCAGGCTTTGCCAAAAGGTATGGACCTTGCCGATGCCCTAAAGGAGTTGGCAGAAAACCCAAGTGCTGCAGAAGCTGGCCAATGGCAACAAGTGAAAGAGCAACTGGCCGATTTAGACACTGCAACCTATCGGGAGAATCTCAAGCAGGCTATTCAGGCAGCCCAGAAGCTTAGCGACAGCGAAGGCCAAGGCAGTGGTGAAGGTGAAGGCCAAGGCAGTGGTGAGGGTGAAGGCCAAGGCAGTGGTGAGGGTGAAGGCCAAGG
>DIOR01000028.1:57330-145759 GCA_002423965.1 Firmicutes bacterium UBA5509
GGTAGTGGTGAGGGTGAAGGCCAGGGCAGCGGCCAAGGAGAAGGCCAAGGCAGCGGCAGCACTGACCCCTCACCTAGTAGCTATGTATATATTCCTGGCCAAGGAGAAGTAATCTTATCCGGTGAAGGAGAAGCAGGAGAATACACCTTGCGGGAATTGCTTCCCAACAATCCCGGCTTGGTAGATGATTATGCCGACTTTTTCAGCGGCTACCGCCGACAGGCATTAAGTCGACTGAGCCACAGCCCCATTCCACGACCACTGGCAGACTATGTGCGCAGTTATTTCGAAGCGATTGCGCCCCAAGGGGGTAAATAAATGGATTTAAAGCTAATAGATAAAATTGGTCTTGTAAAGGAAGAAATCGGTGGGGCATTGGTGGGCCAGAAAGATGTCATTGACCTCACTCTGACTGCCTTGCTATCAGGAGGCCACGTCCTTTTAGAAGGGGTGCCCGGCCTGGGGAAGACCCTCCTTGCTCGCACCTTAGCCCAAGTTCTCGACATCTCCTATAATCGCATTCAATTTACTCCTGACCTGATGCCCTCGGATATTACCGGCACAAATCTAATTTTAGCTGGACGAGATGAATTTGAGTTTCGGCCGGGCCCCGTCTTTGCCAGTCTTGTTTTAGCTGACGAGATTAACCGAGCGACCCCCAAAACCCAGAGTGCTCTCCTGGAGAGTATGCAGGAGGGCAGGGTCACTGTATTTGGCGAAACCCGGGATCTGCCCCGGCCCTTTTTTGTCATTGCCACCCAAAACCCTTTGGAGATGGAGGGGACATATCCCCTACCAGAGGCTCAGTTAGACCGGTTTCTCTTTAAAGTGCTGGTGCCCTATCCCAGCCTTGAAGATTTGCGGGATATCGTCAACCTGACCACTGGTACAGTCCAGGCAGAAATCAAGCAGGTGATGACGGGAGAAGATATCCTAGCGGTTAACCGCCTGGCCCGGGAGGTACCGGTGGCAGACAAGGTGCTGGAATACGCCTTATCAATATTAGTTGCCACCCACCCAGCCAATGCAACGGCTACCCCCATGGTCAAGGAATATGTCCAGGTGGGGGCAAGCCCTAGGGGCATCCAAAGTATCATCCTCGCCGCCAGGGTGACAGCCCTGCTGGCTGGCCGCTTTAACGTCAGCTTTGCCGACATTGAAAAGGTCTGTGTGCCTGCTTTGCGCCACCGCCTGTTTTTGAACTTTGAAGCTCTTGGCGGCGGCATCAGTCCTGATTCTATTATCGCTGAAATTCTTGACGCCACTGAAAGGGGATAGACCCATGGTCCCTTTTGATATGGATTTGGCCCGGCTGGATCGGCTTATGCTTAGGCATAAGGGGGGCCTGGCAGGGACCAGTAGTGGCAAGCGTCTATCCAACAAATTCGGCACTTCTCTGGAATTTGCCGATTATCGCCCCTACCTGCCGGGAGATGACATTCGCCGCATCGACTGGGCCATGTATGGCCGCAGTCGACGGCTGTATACCCGCCTCAATCGCAGTGAGCTGGATGCCACCGTCAACATCGTCATCGATGGCAGTGCCTCAATGGATTGGGGAGATTGGCCTAAGGGAAGGCGCTCTCTTGCTCTAGCCTTTGCCCTGGGCTATATTAGCATTCGCTCCTACGACCGGGTTGCCTTAGCAATGGGGACTAAGGATATCGGCAGCTTTCTGCCTCCTGTCCATGGGAGGGCAGCCCTACCCCGGATTGGGGGCTTTTTGGAAAGGCAGGAGTATGGACATGCAGGCAATCTCAGTTCCCTGCTCCTTTCTCTGAAAAATCTACTTCGCCCCAATCAGTTTACTGTAGTGATTTCCGACTTTCTCAGCGATTGGCGCCAAGGCCTGGAGAGCTTGGTCTTCGCCCGCCAGCAAGTGCTAGTCTTTCATGTAGTTAGTCCCGACGAGGCTGAGCCCCAGTGGCGTGGTCCCCTGACCCTGGTAGATTCCGAAACAGGAGGCAGGAAGGATGTGGACCTGGATCAGTTCACCCTTGCGGCATACAAACAGGCAGGAGAAGAACACCGCCAGGAGATTCAGGACTATTGTCGTTCCCGAGGCATTAGCTCATTTTTATACAATGTGGGCACCGATCCTGTAGAATTCTTAGTGACAATTGCCCCGGCAATATTAAGGACAACTTAAGATCTATCTGAGCAATATACCAGAAAAGGAGGAAATTCGATGGAGCTGCTAACGCCATTGGCCTTAATGGCAGGCCTGGTCATCCCGGCAATCATCATCCTCTACATGTTAAAAAAGCGCACTCGCCCTCAGACAGTGTCCAGCATTATGCTGTGGCAGCGCCTGGAGCGGATTAATCGCCCGGCTTTGCGCCTATCGAAACTGCTGCGCACCTTGCTTTTAGCTCTGCAGCTGCTGACGGCCCTCCTGCTGGTGCTGGCCCTGGCCAGGCCTGTCCTCAATATGTTTGGGGGTTCAGGGGGCACCAGTATAGTAATCATCGATGCTTCAATTTCCATGGGGGTAAAGGAAGACGGGGAAACTCGTCTGGAACAGGCCATTGAGCGGGTTCGTTCAAAAATCAGGGGCAAGGCCCCTGGAGACAAAGTCGCACTTATTGCCATGGGGGAAGACGCCATGGTCCTCAGTGGCTTCAGCACAGATGGTGCTGCGCTTTTAGCCGCCCTTGCCCAGGTAGAGATAACTTCGGCACGGGCTAATCCAAACGCTGCCTTGGCTTTGGCTACCAATATGGCGGCCGCTGAGGAAGGCGCCAGTATTATGCTATATAGTTCCGGATGTTTTGGCTCTCTGGCCCGGATGCCTGATGAGGGCTTTGATTTTATTGCCCTTGGCAGCCAGGAAGTAGAGAATCTATTAATTGAAAATGTTGTCTCCGACGGGGACAGATTATATGTAACTGTGTTTAATAACGGTACTGTTGCCGCTTCCGCAAGTATTGAAATCCGAGATGATGAGGGACAACTGACGGGAAGACGGGAAGTGCAATTGGATCCCCAGGAGCGCCAGGTCTTGGTGTGGAGGAACTTGCCGGAATCCCCCTGGATTTCAGCGGCAGTGGCCAGCAAAGAAGACCAGCTGGAACTGGACAACCTCCATTATTCTCTCCTTGCCCAGGATGTTGGAGGGAAACTTCTGCTGGTCAGCGAAGGGAATTTGTTTTTGGAGCGGGCTTTGCTTTTGTACCCAGACATTTCTGTAAGCAGGGTGGCCCCGGCAGGCTATTCTGCTGCTATGGCCCAATTATATGATTACTTTGTCTTTGACGGCTTCTTGCCCCGGGAGCTGCCGCTAGCACCTATATTGGTCTTTGATCCCCCCCATCCCAACTCTCATTTCGGCACGGGGGCCGTCATGAAAATTCAATCCTACCAGCCCCTTTCTCATCCCCTTATGGACCATGCAGATTTTTCTGATGTAAGTATAGGGTTTGGTAAGGCTATTGTAGGGGGAAGTGGGCTCCTGGAATTTGATGGGGGCCTGTTGGCGGCAGACATGGAGAGGCAGGGACAGCCCTTGGTGGTTTTCGGCTTTGCCCTTCAGGGGGGGGATTTGCCTTTGCGCCCTGCATTTCCAATTCTCCTGCGCAACATACTAGACAGTTTCTCCGGCAGCTACCAGCCCTCCATTCCCCTGAAGTACGGCGACAAAGTGCCAGGAGGGGAAATCTCTGTTCAAGCTTATGGTGGTTCACCCTTGCCCCAGGGGCAAAGACTGGGGGCGGGGGCGTATACCCTTGCAACTGGCGATACTCAGGAGCTCATCCTCCTCAATCCCCCTGTCACCACTGATAGTGTAGCAACCCAAGACAGCTTGGAGACCCCTAGAGGCAAAGTCCAGGGGAAAGGGGAACAGAGAATGCCCCTTCTCTGGCCCCTGATATTGTCTGCCCTGCTCCTTGTGGGGATAGAATGGTGGGTGGATAACTATGGGAGTTAGTCTTGCTCAGCCTTGGTACTTATTGCTATTAATCCCCGGGGCTGCGCTGCTGCTTATTAGTAAGGGCAAGGAGCGCTATCCCCAGCATTCTCGCAGGCTGATTCTGGCAGTGCGAGGGCTTATTATCTTTCTCCTGGTGATGGCCCTGGCCCAGCCTCACCTGGTGGTTAAGGTCAAGGGACGCACTGTAGTCTACCTCCTGGATCAGTCCCGTTCCATTGAGGAGGATTACAGCAGTTGGATTGGCGATAGTTTAAAGGCCAAGGATTCTCAGGATCGGGGGGCAATAATGGGCTTTGGCCGGGACACCAGCTTGTTAAAACCTTTTTCCATGGAGCAACTGCCAGTCTTGGGTTCCTCGGTGGACGGGGAGTTTACCGATATAGCAAAGGCTCTGGAGTCAGCCCACAGTTTGCTGCCCGGAAGCGGTGGTCGCCTTGTTCTCATCAGCGATGGCCTGGAGAATACAGGGGATGCCTCAAGGGTGGGGGAGATGCTAGCTGCTGCTGGCATTCCGGTGGATATCCTTGCTATTCCGTCAAGGGCCAAGGAAGATGTAGCCGTAAGCGACATTTCTCTTCCAAAGAATACATGGCCAGGTCAACAGGTGGTGGCGGAGGTCACTGTAGAGTCTACCGTGACAACAAAGGCCCAGCTGACAGTGTTCATTCAGGGAAATATAGCATGGCAACAGCAGCTGGAAATTTCCCCGGGCGTGCAGTCATTCTCTGTGCCTCTTGTTATTGGTGGCCAGGGCTTGCAACGGGTGCGGGCCACCATCGAGCCTGTTGTAGACGTCCAGGTTCGCAATAATAGTATTGATGGCTTGACCTTTGTTCAGTCTCCCCCTAGGCTTCTCATTGTTGAAGGGGTGGCGGGCAAAGGGGCCGCCTTAGCCTCAACTTTTGAGGCGGCGGGCTTGGATACCACTGTCACAGGCCTTGCAACTGCCAATTTGACCCCGGTGGCTCTGGCGGGCTACCGAGGAGTGGTCCTGGTGGATATCCCCGCCTATAAGCTTGCTGCCACACAAATCAGCTCCTTGGAGACTTTTGTCCGTGTCTTGGGAGGGGGGTTGGTGGCGGTTGGAGGAAAGTCCTCCTTTGGCCCCGGTTTGTATGAAGGTACCCTTTTAGAAGATATGCTACCTGTAAAGATGACGGTAGAAGATAAGGAAGAGCTACCAGGGATGGATATGGTGCTGGTTATTGACCGTTCCGGCAGCATGACCGGGGAGAAGTTGAATATGGCTAAGAATGCAGCGATTCAGGCCTTGGAGCTTTTAAAGGAGGATGACCGCCTGGGGGTGGTTACCTTTGACAGTGCCTATAAGATAGAGTTGCAGCTTACCTCATTGAAAAACAAAAATAGTATTATTAAAGTCATTTCCTCCATCGGTAGCGGTGGCGGCACCTCCATCTACCCCGGCCTGGCCCGAGGTGTGGAGATGTTGGGCCAGGGAAAAAAGGTCAAGCAAATAATTCTCCTTAGCGATGGTCAGGATGACTCCACCACTTCCGATTACATGTCCTTGTTAAAGAACGCCACTGACAACAGAATCTCCATTTCCACCATCGCCCTTGGCGACGGGGCCGACCGTAGTCTGATGGAATCCCTGGCAGCTAAGGGCAACGGCCGCAGCTATTTTGTATCTAAAGGTCAGGACCTGCCGGATGTGTTTTTACAGGAGACCGCCCTAGCCGGCGGGGAATGGCTGGTGGAAGAAGACTTTATTCCCAGTCTCCTCCACCCCGATGCCCTAGCTTTGGCGGGGAATACACCTCTTTTCCATGGTTATGTGGCTTCCACAGCCAAACCCTTGGCAGAAGTATTACTGTCAACTCACAGGGATCATCCCCTGCTGTCTCGCTGGCAATATGGCCTGGGACGGACTGCGGCCTTTACCAGCGACACCTTTGGCATGTGGAGTAAGGAATTCCTCTCCCACCCCGGCTTTGCCAGCCTGTGGATGGATATTATCAACTGGACGGTGCCCACGGGGTCAGAGACAGATATTGCCCTGGAGTCTCGGTTAGACGGGGCAGGAGCTGAAGTCTCCGCCCTTCTGGGTTCTCCCTTGGAAGAGGGAGAGCAGTTGACAGCCACTTTAGTGGATGCTGAGGGCCAGACTAAGGTCATGGAACTGCTGCCCACTGGAGGAGGGCGTTACGGTGCCGGCCTGGAGCAAATTGCCCAGGGGGTCTACTTGGTCAGCGTCACCCGCCTTAATGAGGGCAAGGTTGTTAGCCATGCCCAGGGGGGATTTGCCGTACCCTATCCCGCCGAATTTAGCATTCAAAATTATTCCGGGGAAGAGCTGTTGAAAGCCTTGGCGGAGAAAACCGGAGGCCGGGTCCTTACCGATCCCGCAGAGGTGTTTGCCACAGCTAAGGATCCCAGCCGCCGGCTGACAGATATCACTTGGTGGTTGCTGCTGGTTGCCGTCTTGGCCTGGCCAGTAGATATCGCCCTTCGCCGTCTGGGAGGTTTGCCTAGACCCAAGGTGAAGAAATCTGCGCCAAGGCCTAAACCACCGACTGAAGAGCCCAAAGATGAAACTATGGAACGCTTATTGGCGGCAAAACGCCGCCGCCGTTAAGATGATGGGGACGTACCCTTATGGAGAAAAGGTACGTCCCCTCGACTTATATATAACAATTAGCTATAATTGTCTTAAGATATTATTTGCAGTAGGAGGGGATTGCCCATGAAGGAATTGTTAAGCAGATTGCCGAAAGTGGGAAGACTGTTGGATAGCCCGGAGTGGGAGGATATTCAGGCTCACTGCAGTCGTACCCAGGTTAAGGCTGCACTGGAGGCCGAGCTGGATCTGGCCAGGCAGGCAATTAAGGCCGGTGTTCGTCAGGCACCTGGGCCGGAGGAGCTGCTACTCCGTGTTGAGGCCCGTTTGGGACGGCTAATGCAAGTGGGCCCCCGGCCAGTGCTAAACGGAACAGGGGTAATAATTCACACGAATCTAGGCCGTTCTCCTCTGGCCCAGGAAGCAGTGATGGCAGCCACTGCTGCTGCCGGCTATTGTAATTTAGAGATGGATATGGATTCGGGAGAGCGCGGTTCCCGTCACGCCCATGTAGAGGAGCTCCTTTGCCGCCTTACCGGGGCCGAGTCTGCCATGGTTGTCAATAACAACGCCGCCGCTGTTATGTTAGCCCTCGGGGGCATTGCCAAGGGCCGGGAGGGCATTATCGCCCGGGGACAGCTGGTGGAAATAGGTGGGTCCTTTAGGGTTCCGGAAGTAATGGAGGAAAGCGGCATCCGTTTGGTGGAGGTGGGCACCACCAACAAGTGCTATTTGGAAGATTACAGACAGGCAATTGGCCCTGACACCGGCGTCATCCTCAGAGTCCACCCTTCCAACTTTCGGGTAGTTGGCTTTCAGCAGGAAGTGGCCCTGGCAGAGCTAGTTGCACTTGGCCAGGAGCATAACCTACCTATCCTGGATGACTTAGGCAGCGGCACCATGGTAGATCTTCGCGCTTGGGGCATTGATGAACCCACAGTCCAGGAAAGTGTGGCTACTGGGGCAGGACTGGTCTGTTTTAGTGGCGATAAGATGCTGGGGGGACCTCAGTGTGGCATTATTGTAGGGAAAGGGCATTGGATTGCACGCCTAAAGGCTCACCCCCTGGCCCGTGCCCTGCGCTGTGATAAAATTACTCTGGCCACCTTGGCTGCTACCTTGGGCCTATACATGCAGCCTGAGGGATGGCGACACATTCCCGTCCTGGCTATGCTTACAGAGGACATAGCTGCAGTGGAAGGAAGAGCAGAACAGCTGGCTGGTCAAATCAAGAGCCTGCCGGCAAAGGTAGAGGTTGTGACCGATGTCAGCCCTGTAGGCGGAGGGGCCCTCCCCTTGCACCGGCTGGAGACCAGGGTGGTGCGGGTGCAACCTGAAAACATTTCACCTCAAGCTGCGGCTACTGCCTTGCGTCTAGGCAATATTCCCATGGTTGTCCGGATTCACGAGGAAGCTATCCTTATAGATATGCGCACCCTAAGGGGCCAGGAAGTTGCCTTGGCGGCCAAGGCCCTTGCCCAAGCTTTTGGCGGTGATGCCAATGGACAATAACTTAATCGTTGGCACGGCCGGTCATGTAGATCATGGCAAGTCTGCCCTTATCCGGGGTCTGACAGGAATCGAGACTGACCGCCTAAAGCAGGAAAAACAGCGGGGAATAACCATCGAATTGGGATTTGCCTGGTTTGACCTCCCCGACGGACGGCGGGCAGGAATTATCGATGTCCCGGGCCATGAGCGCTTTGTGAAGAATATGCTGGCTGGTGCAGCCGGCATTGATGTAGTTTTACTTGTAGTGGCCGCCGATGAGGGGGTCATGCCCCAGACCAGGGAACACCTTGCAATTCTACAGCTATTGGGTGTGGAAACTGGCATTGTAGTCATCACCAAAATCGATTTGGTGGATGAAGAAATGTTGGAATTGGCGGAGATGACAATAGATGAGGCCTTAGAGGGAACATTTCTCCAGGAGGCTCCCCGGGTTCGAGTATCCGTAGTGACCAACCAGGGACTGGAAGAGCTGCGGCAGGTCTTGGCCGAGACAGTGACCTCTACACCCTCCCGGGCACGGCGGAGCTTTTCCCGCCTGCCAGTAGACAGAGTCTTTGTCCTCAAGGGTTTTGGCACAGTAATTACCGGCACATTGTTAGATGGCAACTTAAAAGAGGGGGACCATGTACTGCTGATGCCCGGAGAAATTAGCGCCCGGGTTCGTCAGTTACAAGTTCATGGCAACCATGTCACTGAAGCTAATCCTGGCCAGCGGGTGGCTGTAAATCTGGCAGGAATTGATCGCCAGGAAATTCACCGGGGACAGGTACTCTTGAAGGGGGAAGGTCTTGAGCCCGTGGATAAAATCGCCGGCCGCTTCTTGTTACTGCCCTCTGCTCCTCCTCTTACAAGCAATACCCGCATTCGCTTTCACTGTGGTTCCAGCGAGACCATCGGCCGGGCTGTAGCTTTAGGGGCCGACCAGGTGGAGCCCGGCAAAGATGCCTTGGTTCAGTTTCGCCTGGAGGAACCAGTGGTGGCTGTGCGGGGGGATCACTATGTCATTCGCTCCTGGTCGCCGGTAACTACTATTGGCGGCGGAGAAATAATCGAGACAGGCCGAAAGCGGCTGAGCCGGCACAAGGCCCAAGTGGTAGACAATTTGCTTCTGCGGGAAGAAGGTAATCCCCGGAGCCTAGTCTTATCCTATTTAGATGAGGCTGCCCGGCCCTTGTCCAAGCGGCAACTGGTTATCAAAAGTCAATTGGCCCCAGAGGAGTTGGAACAGGCTTTAAGGGAGCTGGGGGACCAGGTTCTTTCCTTTCCGGCGGATGGTGAGGAATGGCTCTTTAGCCAGGGGGAACAGCTCCTGGCTCAGCTTAGGAATTTGTTGGCCAAGTGGCATCAGGATAATCCCCTTCGCCAGGGAATGCCCCGGGAGGAAGTGAGGACCCGGTTGCTGCCGAATCTTAGCAGTCGCGGTTTTGGTTCCTTGCTAGATAAGTTATTGCCGGGGGCGGGGATTAAAGAGCAGGGCAGGGAACTGGCCCTGGCAACCCATGCAGTCTCTTTGTCCCCGGGGCAGGTGGCCCTCCAAGAGAGGTTGCTTCAGGTTCTAAAGGACAACCTCTTTTCTCCTCCCCAGGGAGAGGAGTTGGAGAGCCTAGGTGCCGTGGCTCCCATTTTAAAACTCCTGGCCCAGCAGGGCAACATAGTCATTACAGGAGGAATGGTTTTTTCTCGGGAAGCTATAGTGGAAGCGGAAGCTTTTCTGGGCAGGCATTTCCAAAAGGAGACCCAGTTGACCTTAGCCCAATTCCGGGATTTCATTGGCAGCAGCCGTAAATATGCCTTGCCTTTGTTGGAATACTTTGATGGCGCCGGCTTTACCCGGCGACGGGGAGATGTGCGCATTGCCGGCCCAAATTTAAGGGGTGTGGATTCATGAACCTCAACTTTTTGCGGACCTTTATCTGTGTAGTGGAAGAAGGAAACTTTTCCCGGGCAGCCAACCGCCTACATCTGTCCCAGCCTGCTGTAAGCATGCAGATGCAGACTCTGGCAGAAAGCGTGGGCGTGGATTTGTTTCGACGCCGGGGCCACCGGGTAGAATTAACTGAAGGCGGGGCCCTCCTTTTCAAACGGGCCCGAGAAATCCTGGGCCTGTGGCAGAAGACGGTCTATCAGCTGGAGGGGTTGCGTCAACGGCTCCAGGGTAGGCTAGAGTTGGGAGCCAGCACTGTCCCTGGAGACTACATTCTTCCGCCACGGCTATGTGAATTTTTCCGCCTGCACCCAGATTTAGAAGTGCGTATGCAAGTTGCCCCTAGCCAGGAGATTGTCAAACTGCTAAAGGCCGGGCGTTTGGATATGGCAGTAGTGGGCTATGAACCCCAGGATGAGGCATTGGAAAGGGAAGTCCTGCTCCGGGATGAATTAGTGGCAGTTGTCAGCCCTAACCACCAGCTTGCCCTGGGCAAGTCTATCTCTGTCGAAGACCTCCTGGCAAATCCCTTTTTGCAGCGGATGGAGGGCTCGGCCACAAGGCAAGTCCTAGATGATGCCCTAAAAGCAAAGGGAGTGAACCCGAAGCAGCTATCGGTGGTGATGGAGCTTGGCAGTAGCCGGGCGCTGCTGGAGGCCGCCGCCCAGGGCTTAGGAGTTGCAGTAGTGTCAAGCCTAGCTGCCGCAGACTATATACAGCAGGGACAACTGGTGGCAAAGGCTATCTCCGGCTTGGAGCTGAAGCGAAGTTTCTGGTTAGTTCAGCCCAAGGTCTCGCTTCCACCAGCCTTAACAGCATTTATTAAGTTTTTGAGGAGTGAAAATCTTGCCTGAAAATATTCGCCTTACCCAAATGACAGAAGCAGCTGGCTGAGGTGCGAAACTAGGTCCGGGAGACCTGGCACAAGTCCTGGCTAAGCTAGATCTTAAGCCTGATGCCAATCTGTTGGTGGGTGCAGATACTGCAGATGACGCCGCTGTGTACAAACTCAATCCTCAGCAAGCCCTTATCAGTACCCTGGATTTTTTTACCCCGATGTTGGATGATCCTTACTCCTTTGGACAGGTTGCTGCCGCCAACGCTCTCAGCGACATCTATGCTATGGGCGGGGTGCCATTCCTGGCCCTGAATATTGTTGTCTACCCCCGTAAGCTCCCCCTAGACATATTAGAATCAATTCTTCGGGGGGGTGCCGACAAAGTCTTAGAGGCTGGGGCCAGACTGGCAGGAGGGCATTCTATAGCTGAAGACAGCCCCATGTATGGACTGGCTGTCAGTGGCCTAGTCCACCCCGATAAGGTCTGGACCAACGCCGGGGCAAGACCTGGCGACGCCCTGGTGTTGACTAAGCCCCTTGGCAGTGGCATCCTCTGCACAGCAATTAAGGGTGGTATCGCCTCAGCAGAAGAAATTGCCGCAGTTACAAAAGTAATGACCACTCTTAATGCCGCTGCTGCTAAAGCAGCTGCGGATTTAGAAATTCATTCCTGCACGGATATTACCGGTTTCGGGCTGTTGGGCCATTTATCTGAAATGATGTTGGCCAGTAATACCCGGGCGGAACTTAACTATGCCAATATCCCCCTGATTACCGGGGCGGTAGAAAAGGCAAATATGGGCATGGTCCCAGGGGGCGGATACAGGAACAAGGAGTACCAAGGCTGCATGGTGCAATTTACTAAGGCCCTTAGCGACGCTGAGACTGATGTCCTCTTTGACCCCCAGACTTCTGGCGGACTGCTCTTTAGCCTCCCGGAGGAAGATGCTAAGGTATTGACCCAGCAGAAAATGGGCTGGCACATAGGGCGGGTTCTCCCCCCAGGAGAAGATGGCAAGCTCCTTGATATTGTCTAATGCTTGCATCTACAAGGGGATAAAGCTATAATATTCTCGGGAATGGAGGAGTCCTGGTGGACTCTCTGGACTTCAAATCCAGTAACGGGCAGGGTATGTCTGTGGTGGGTTCGATTCCCATGCATTCCCGCCATTTTTTTATCACAATCTATTTCAATGGTTTAAGGAGGTGTCATGCCTTGGACCAAAAAGAAGAACGCCAGGTGGTCACTGTTACCAGTGGACAAGCTAGGGAAAGAACTGACTGGCTGGCAATTGAAAGGCCGCTGACCATATTCGTCAACGGCCGTCAATATATTACCCTGCTCTCAAGTGGCAATCATTTGGAAGAGCTTTCTGTTGGCTATGCCTTCAATCAGGGACTTCTGGCTTCAAAGGACGACATCCGCTCGCTGTCAGCCTATGGTGAAAAGGTAGTCCTGGATTTAATGGTCAATCCCAAGTCGAGACTTAACTGCCCAAAAAAACTCAAGGCAGGGATAAAGCTTTCACCCTCTCAGATTACTAGTCTTATGGGGGAGTTTTCTATGGCCTCTACCCTGTTTCAGGAGACCGGGGCGGTTCACTCCGCTGCCTTGGCCCGGGAGACAATCCTGGTCTTTGGGGAGGACATAGCCAGGCACAACACCATCGACATATTGGCCGGCTACATAATATTAGAAGAACTAAACCCTGCATCTCTTTGCCTGCTGACTAGCGGACGGGTTTCCTCTTCGGTGGTCAGCAAATGCCATGGAATGGGAATAGGCCTCCTTATATCTCGGTCAGCGCCCACCTCCTTGGCGGTGGAGATGGCGGAAGAAGTGGGGATTACCTTAGTTGGGTTTGCCCGAGAGCAACGCTTTAATATATACTGCAATCCTTGGAGGGTGGAGATATAAAGTGTATAGAAAGATCTTTGGTTTACTCCTCCTAGGGGGAGTGGGTATTGCTTTACTGGCAGGTAGCATTGCTGTCGCCAGTGGCTGGAAGCTAATTGCCATAATTGCCATCGGGTTATTGTTTTGCCTAGGTCTGGGCGCTCACCTTTTCTCCTTGAAAGGGGATTCCGGCGCTGGGGAAGACGCAAAATTTCTGTACATTATGGCAGCAGCAGTTGTTAGCGCAGCTGCAACCTGGGGACTTAGAGAGGGCCTGGATCTAAATCCCTGTGTAGCCTCGGGGTTGGTAGGCATTGCGGGAGCTCTGGTTCTGCCGGGTAATCTCGCTGCCGTGGCTTATACAGCTTCATTTGTCGCCATGTCCTCACTGACAGTGTTTACGGGGTTGCCCATGGTGCTCTGTGGGGGTATTGTTGTGGGTTGCATCTACGCCCTCACTTTCCCGGTCTATGAAGGTATCGGGGGCAAGCTGGGAACTATCGCCGCGGGTGCGGTGCTGGCAACTACACTTATCTTCAGTGCTTTAGGGGGAATGTAGCAATGTATTTCCTCCAAGTCCTTGTCGTCGCCTTGGCCGCAGGTTTGCTGACCCGGTTTCTCACCTATCGCATACAACGGGGGCCGGTGCTTTCCTCAGCTGTCGTTACAGTGGCTGCAGGCCTACTGCTGCCGGTACTCTTTCCTCAGGGGGGCGGAACCTTAGTGCCGGTGGCGGCATGTGCTTCCTATGTAGGTATGTCCTCGGAAAACCGCTTGGGCAAATTATGGCAGATGGTCCTTGCTTTGAGCCTAGCCGCAGTCCTCTATGTAGCTTCTTCCTCAATATTTAACGGCATCGGGGGCAAAGGGGGAACTATCGCCGCTATCTCCGTCATAGCTGTTTGGGGATCTTTCCAGATAATACTGGCCCATACCCAAGATATCTCTTAACGACTTTAAGGCCCCAGCTCAACAGCAGCTGGGGTTTTGCATAATTGCATCTTTTGGGGAAATAATGTTATGGTGGAATCAGGAAAGAGAGCCGCCATAATTTGGAGCGTTAACAAGCTTACGGGAGCTATTAACCCCTAATCGCTTTAATCCCCTGAATATCATTCTTGCTCTTATAGACACTAAAACGTAGAATAATAAATGGAGTTAGCACTCAACAGGGTGGAGTGCTAACAAAACAATATAACATACTATAAAGAAGGAGGTCACTTTGATGAACATCAAGCCTCTCGGCGATCGCGTGGTAATTAAAGCACTGGAACAGGACGAGGTTACCCCCAGTGGCATCGTCTTGCCAGACAATGCCAAGGAAAAACCCCAGGAAGGGGAAATTATCGCTGTAGGTAGCGGCAAAGTCCTAGACAATGGAACCCGCTTGGATCCCGAAGTTAAAGTCGGGGACAGGGTAATCTATTCTAAGTACGCCGGTACCGAAATTAAAAAAGACGGCCAGGAATACCTGATTCTCAGCGAACGGGATATCTTGGCAATACTGGGTTAATAACATACGAGAGAAGGAGGAATACCGATGGCAAAAGAAATACTGTTTAGGGAAGATGCCCGCAGGTCTCTAGAGCGGGGAGTCAATGCCCTGTCTGATACAGTAAAAGTCACCCTAGGTCCCAAGGGCCGCAATGTGGTCTTAGATAAGAAGTTTGGTTCTCCCCTTATCACTAATGACGGGGTTACTATTGCTCGGGAAATAGAGCTAGAAGACGGTTTTGAAAACATGGGAGCTCAGCTGGTAAAAGAGGTGGCAACCAAGACTCAGGATGTTGCTGGGGATGGCACCACCACTGCTACATTGTTGGCACAGGCTATTATCCGTGAAGGCATCAAGAATGTCACTGCCGGAGCCAATCCCATGATTTTGCGTAAGGGAATTGAAAAGGCCGTTAAGGTTGTTGTGGAAGAAATTAAGAAGATCAGCAAGCCTATTAAGGGCAAGGATGACATCTCCATGGTTGCCGCCATTTCTGCAGATGATATTGAAATTGGCCAGCTCATCGCTGAAGCCATGGATAAGGTCGGCAAGGACGGCGTCATTACCGTCGAAGAATCAAAGGGATTTGGCACCAGCCTTAAGATAGTAGAAGGTATGCAGTTTGACCGGGGATACATTTCTCCCTACATGGTCACAGATACTGAAAAGATGGAAGCAGTTCTAGAGGAACCCTATATTCTCATTACTGATCGCAAAATCAGCAATGTCCAGGATATTCTTCCTGTTCTAGAAAAAATTCTCCAGCAGGGCAAACCCTTAGTCCTCATTGCTGAGGATGTAGAAGGAGAAGCTTTGGCTACCTTGGTAGTCAACAAATTGCGGGGCACATTTACCTGTGTGGCCGTCAAGGCCCCAGGCTTCGGGGATCGCCGCAAGGCAATGTTAGAAGATATCGCTACCCTGACAGGAGGCCGTGTAATTTCCGAGGAGCTTGGTCTGGATCTCAAGAATACCGAGATTGCCATGTTGGGCCGGGCCCGTCAGGTTAAGGTAACCAAGGACGATACCATCATCGTCGATGGCCATGGCGAAACCGAAGAAATCAAAAAGCGTATCAATCAGCTGCGTGTGCAGATTGAAGATTCCGACTCAGACTTCGATCGGGAAAAATTGCAGGAGCGCTTGGCCAAACTAGCCGGTGGTGTCGCTGTAATAGAAGTTGGCGCTGCTACTGAAACTGAACTCAAAGAAGTTAAGCTACGCATTGAAGATGCACTGTCTGCCACCAAGGCGGCAGTAGAAGAGGGAATCGTCGCTGGCGGTGGCACTGCCTTTATCAATGCCATTCCCGCACTGGACAAAATCCCTGCTGAAGGCGACGAGTTTACCGGTATAAACATTATTCGCCGTGCATTGGAAGAGCCTGTGCGTTTAATTGCTGAAAACGCTGGCTTAGAAGGATCTGTCGTAGTAGAACATCTAAAGAACGAGCCTGTCGGTGTGGGCTTTAACGCTCTTACCGAAGTATACGAAGATATGGTCAAGGCAGGTATTGTTGACCCGGCAAAAGTCACTCGCTCTGCCCTTCAAAATGCAGCCAGTATTTCCGCAATGTTCCTAACCACCGAAGCTGTGGTCTGCGACCTTCCTGAAAAGGAATCAGCAGTCCCGGGTGGCATGGGCGGAATGGGCGGCGGCATGCCGATGATGTAATTTTAAGAAAGGACCGTCTTAGGCGGTCCTTTTTTAATGCTGCGCTATGAAAAGTATTTTTAGAAAGGTTTTTTTGCATAAAATGGCGAAGTAAAAAGGAGACAAATTTGTTTAAGGGGGTCATATTTTGGCGAAATTTAGGGGAGATTTTTGGATAATGCCCCTCTTTACCTGTATTGCACTTCTGTCTGCCGCCTGGTATCATAATCCCCTATTGTGGTTTCTTTTTTATCTGGGCCTAGGCTGTGTATTGTTAGCTATGCTCTACCGCTGGCGGAACTGGTCAGCTCTTAAAATTACCAGGAGCTTTAATACAGATAAGATTATTATGGAGGCTGGCTCAAATCTACTGATAATGCTACGGGCTAAAGTCTTTAGTTTATTGCCCTGGCCCTGGCTAGAACTCCAGGATGTTTTGCCCCCGTCATTGACAAGGCATAGTAAAAGCGAGCCTAAGGAGCATTTAGTCTGGGCTCGCAAGGGTGTTGATCAGTATGTTACTTTTTATATCCCCAATCTTCCGCGAGGCATACACAAGTGGGATACTCTTCAGTATAAATCCGGGGACCCCTTGGGGTTTGTCGCCTACCAGGGGCGGATAAGGCAGCCCGCCCAAATGTTGGTTTACCCCCGGACCATTGAACTGCCTGCCTGGAGCTTCTTTCCTCGCCGGGTGGAGGGTTCTGTTATGGCGAAAAAGACCTTTAATCAGAGTCAGGTCCAATTGGCTGGAATCCGGGAATATCAGCCGGGAGACCGGTATGGTCTTATCGATTGGAAGTCCACAGCCAAAACCGGGGATTTACTCTCCAAGGAATTTGAACCTTTGCTGATGAGTTTTTCTCTGGTAGTCTTGGATTGCACTATTGATTCCTGGAAGAGGGATTTTGACCCAGCTTTTGAAGAGGCAGTTACTGTAGCTGCCTCATTGGTCCAAGGGGCAGTAGCAGCCCATATTCCCACCAGGTTCCACAGCAATTACACCCGACAGCGTGGGCAGATGTCAATTACATCCAAGACGGATTATTATACTTTTCTGGGTCATATGGCTGCAATTGCCTCTGATGGCAGGGACATAATGACCCAATTGCTGTACCAGGAGATGTTCCTCAGGGATAATAATGTAGTTGTTGTATCCTCTCACCGAGGAATAAAGCTACAACAAGTATTACGCCACTTATCGGTGCGAAGTAATTCCGTTACTCTTATTATGGTTAATGGCAAGTCAGAACCCCAGTTAAAGAGCTCGCCAAGGAAAGACGGATTCTATACTGAAATCTTTATCGACAAGGCAGAAGACTTAATTCAGGCTAGGGCAAAGGAAGTGATGTAATTGCAGGCCGACATAATTAAAAAGACTCTCTGCGGGTTATGGTTTATAGTATTGTTGGCGGGACTGAATTTTGTTTTTGATTTCATTAACTCGGGAATCCTAATCCTTGTCTTTCTTTTCTTCCTCTTGGCAGATTTGGTATTTCCCAAGCTAAGTATAGTTATTAAATTGGTTGTCTCTCTCTTATTGGTGCACAGGAATTATTATATCGGTAGCTTTTTTAATCCTCAATGGCTAACCTGGCTGGCGCAAGACCTGAGCAGGGACTTGGCAGTTATTAGCCAGCAAGGCTTTGCAGTGGTACAGTCGACTACGGCAATGGTCCTGACTCTTGCAACAGTAATCCTCATGCAAACAATTTTCGTCCGGGTCTTTTTACGGGGCAAGGGGATAACCTTTTTCCTCTGTTTTGGAGCTGCCCTTCTTGCCGCTGCTTATCTGTGGAAGGGAGATGTCTCACCCTGGTATACTATTTTCTTTGTCATGTTGGGCTTGATAATAAAGGCTACATTACCGATAGAGATAAAGGCCACCTTTCCCATGGGCCGCTGGCTGCGGATATTGCTGGCAACGGTACTGGCGTTAACTGCTGTTGCTTGGGCTCTGCCCGATCCCGGCCTTGATTTCAGTAGTTGGATGGGGGACGGGATGGCATGGAAATTCGATCCCTTTGCCCCTCCTCGAGGCCGGGTTGGCTATAGTTCTTATGATGGGGCTTTAGGCGGCGCCCTAAGGGATGACGATACCCCTGCCCTGCGGGTAACAACTCCGGGACCCGTCTATCTTCGAGGAGAATCCAGGTGGCAATACACCGGCAGCGGTTGGGAATCTTCCGTTGTAATTCAAGAGGACTTTCCTAAACTGGTACCGGAACATCTGGAGGGCAACGAAATTGAGATATCCGTAGAAGTCCTTGCCCCTGCTAATCTTATCTTCACCCCCCGCTACCCCTTAAAGATAGAAGTAGAAGGTGGCTCTTTTAATGTCTTCTCACCCATGGATGTTCAAACTGTATTTCCCTACGAGCATTATTTATACAGCTCTCAGTTAAAGGAAGGGGAGACATACCGACTGTCTGTGCTGTTACCCGCAGACGATCCTGATGCTCTGCGGCAGTTGACGTGCACGCAAATAGATTCCAAGTATTTTTCTTTAGAAAATGTAACCAACAGGGTTTATGAATTGGCACATACTGTTGTTGCAGATGAGACTAACGGCTATGACAAGGCTGTGGCTATCGCTACCTTTCTTCGCTACGGCTGGAACTACTCCCTGGATTCCCAAGCCCCCCCTCAGGGGGAGGATTTTGTAGAAGATTTTTTGTTTAATAAAAAAGAAGGCTACTGCGCACATTTTTCTACAGCCTTTGTGGTTATGGCCCGGTCGGTGGGGCTCCCCGCCCGTTGGGTAAAGGGATACAGTTACGGCACTTGGGAGAAGGATGGCGTGTATATTGTCCGCAACAACAATGCCCATTCCTGGGCAGAAGTATGGTTCGACGGTTACGGCTGGATACCTTTTGAGCCTACTCCCGGGGGCGTCCATTTGCGGCCGGAGGTTGGGGTTACCCCCCCAGATATTAAAGGACCTACTACTCCCATACCGGGGGACCAAGACCCCGCTCCTGATCCCGGACCGAAAAAACCCAAGCCAGAAACGCCAAAAGGCAAGGACCCGGTGAAGTGGTGGCCTTATGTAGCGGTTGGGGCTGTCCTTGTGCTGGCATCTGCCGTCTTCTTCCTGCTGTGGAGGAAACGGGATGGAATCGGGATCAGGGAAGCCTACGCCCGGTTGCAGGCTCGCCTCAGGTTTTTTGGCTGGCAGCGGCGTCGATGGGAAACCCCCCGAGAGCATCTGGACCGGGTGGACAGCTTGCCAAATCAGCCAAAGCTAAAAGGATTTGTCCGCCATTTTGAAGACTCAGTATATGGAGGCGTCCAAGACCCCCCGAAAAATGAACGACAACTTGGCAAGGGTTATTCCCTATTCGGACTTCTCATTCATCGCATCACCCGGGCCAAGGGACATTAGAAAAAGAAAGAAGGGTTGACTTTGCAAAAAATCCAAGGACTGCTGGATAACCTTAATAAGGTGCTAATCGGCAAAGAATCCGTGGTGGGAATGGTGGCAGTGGCCTTAATTTGCCAGGGTCATGTCCTAGTTGAGGACGTGCCAGGCCTGGGTAAGACCATGCTGGTCAAGGGGTTGGCTCGCTCTCTGGGATGTAAGTTCAGCCGCATTCAGTTCACCCCTGACTTGTTGCCTTCAGACGTGGTGGGAGTGCAGGTCTATAATCAAAAGACCATGGAGTTTCAGTATCGGCCTGGTCCGGTCATGGCCAATATTGTCCTGGCAGACGAGATTAACCGCACCTCCCCCAAGACTCAGTCCAGTTTGCTGGAAGCCATGGAGGAGCACCAGCTCACAGTGGACGGAGAGACCAGGCCTCTGCCTGAGCCCTTTATGGTCCTGGCCACCCAAAACCCCATTGAGTATGAGGGAACCTTCCCCCTGCCCGAAGCCCAGTTAGACCGTTTTTTGCTCCGGTTGCAAATAGGTTATCCCAGTCCCCAGCACGAAGTGGAAATCATCCGCACCCAAGAACATGGGAAGCATCCCCTTGACAACCTGCAACAGGTGTTGTCAATTGATGAGTTGCAGTCTATCCAGAAAGAGGCAGCTAATGTAACCCTCAGCGACAGTCTAGCCGCTTATATAGTAGAATTGTGTAATCGCACCCGTAGTAATTCCAGCCTATACCTGGGGGCCAGTCCCCGGGGGGCTCTTGGTCTGGCCCGCACAGCTAAAGCCTTGGCCTGGTTACGGGGCCGAGATTATGTGCTTCCCGATGACATTAAGACCATGGCCGTTCCTGTCCTGGCCCACAGGGTAATTCTCAACCCTGAGGAAAAGCTACAAGGGCAGACCGCTCAGGATGTCATAGGGAAAATTATCAAATCAGTTGCTGTCCCAACCCATTAAACCACTGACAGAGGTGTATCGATGAAAAGGATTCAATCTACTTGGTCGACCCAAGAATATATCGACCGTACTGTAACCGCCGTAAAGGCTCAAGTAGGCACTGAAAAAGTCATATGCGGACTCAGTGGCGGCGTGGATTCTGCCGTTGCCGCCGCCCTGGTTCATCGGGCAGTGGGAGATCAACTGACCTGTTTTTTCGTTGACCACGGCCTTCTTCGCCAGGACGAGGCAATAGAAGTCATGAAAGCCTTTGCTGGCAAAGGGATAAAAGTCCTAAAGATTGACGCCCGCAACAGGTTCCTGACGGCCTTGAAGGGCATAACCGATCCTGAGGCCAAGCGCAAGATCATCGGCCAGCTATTTATCCGGGAATTTGAAGAAGCCGCCAAACAATTGGGGAAAGCCGAATTTTTGGTTCAGGGGACCGTCTACCCCGATGTCATTGAAAGTGGCAGTGGCGATGCCGTCGCTGTCAAGAGCCATCACAATGTTGGCGGCCTCCCAGAAGATATGAAATTTGAGCTCTGCGAACCGGTGCGTGAATTGTACAAGGATGAAGTGCGGGAAGTGGGTCTGCAGCTGGGCTTGTCTGAAAAAATTGTCTGGCGCCAGCCTTTTCCTGGCCCAGGCCTAGGTATCCGGGTGTTGGGAGAAGTAACCGAAGAACGCCTAAACATAGTGCGACATGCTGATGCCATAGTGAGAGAGGAAATTGCTGCCGCTGGCCTGGACCGGGAAGTATGGCAGTACTATGCCGCCCTCCCCGGAGTCCGTAGCGTCGGTGTCAAAGACGGCCGCCGCACCTACATGGAATTGGTAGCTGTGCGAGCCGTGACCAGCATCGACGCCATGACCGCCGATTGGGCCAGGCTGCCCTGGGAGGTCTTGGAGCACATATCCCGGCGCATACTCAGTGAAGTAGACCAGGTCAACCGAGTAGTTTACGACATCACCCCAAAACCCCCAGGCACCATCGAATGGGAATAATATCAATGCGACACCGGGGACGGACCCTCGCAATGCGACACCGGGGACGGACCCTCGTGTCGCATTTTTATTTCATTTCCCGGGGGATGCCCGAGTCGGATAATTGTTTCCCGCCAAATATGTGTTGATATGGAGGTGGTTTCAATGGCTCGACAGGCGAGAGAGTCTAGTCCTTCTGGAATTTATCACATAATGGCCCGTGGCATCAATAAGATGGACATATTCATTAACGATGAAGACAGGCTTAAGTACTGCGATATTCTCGAGAAAGTAAAAGAAAAGTATACCTTTGCACTGTATTCTTACTGCCTCATGGATAATCATGCGCATTTGCTTGTACAGGAAAGGGATTCCTCAGTTTCGGAAGTTATGAAGAGCATCGGCATCAGATATTCCATGTATTTTAACAGAAAGTCCGGTAGAATTGGTAATTTGTTTCAGGAACGGTTTCGTAGTGAGCCCATTACTTCAGAGGAGTATCTTCTGACCTGTGCCCGCTATATTCATAATAATCCCGTGAAGGCGGGTATAGTTTCTAGGCCTGAGAATTATCAGTGGAGCAGTTATCGCCACTATTTAGAACCGATGGGTACCCCTATATTAGATTGCTCCCTTCTATTAGTACATTTTGGGGGAGACCGAGATTCATTAAAAACCTTTACTTGCGATACAAATGAAGATTGTTTCATGGAATATAGTACCGGTACCGGTGATGATGAGGCAGATGAAGGCCAAGGAATACAAGTAGTGAAATCTTTGCTTAGCATCAACTATGGACTGAACTTGGAGGATATTCACGATCTGAATAGAGCAGAGCGGAACACTATTCTCCAGATGTTGAAGGAGAAGTCCAATCTTTCAAGCAGAAGGCTGGCGGTAATACTTAACCTTGGTAAAGACATAGTCTATCGGGCCTGATGCGACACTCAGGCTCCGTCCCCAGTGTCGCACGCCCCAGTGTCACACTCTGATTACCAATGGTTGTCAACCAAAAACATCAAAAAACTTGACCAAAATAATTTTTCTACCTGATGAGGTACAAGGGCCCAAAATCTTAAGATAATGTTCTTTGCTGCAAAAAGAGAGAAGATTGTTGACAGGTCTCTATGAATAGTGTAATGTAGAACTATCAAATTAAAGAAGAAGGTGTTTAAATTGAAGGGGTTATAGCTTTAAGTTCCTGGATGTTCCTGTCTTTAGTCAACAACGAACCAACTGGTGTGGCCCAGCATCGACGAAAATGGCCATTCATTGTGTAAATGGATCTAGTCCTTCTCAATCCGTTCTCGCTAAAGAAACCGATGCGGATCCTAAGGGGTCATATGTTTACCTGATTGAGAGATCTTTAAATAAATATATCGCAGGTAAACCTTACAAATTTTATATAATAAAAGATGTTAACCTGATTAATCAAAGTGTTCAATCCTTCCATAACGGGTTGCCAGTGATTTATCGCCTAAAGACGAAGAACTTACCTGGTTATGGGGCACATGATACTACTCATTATGTTGTGGGGACAGGGTACTTTGTTGCTTGGGACGAAACTGGAACCATTCGGAATGATGTCTGGTACAATGACCCGAATGATTACCGAGCAGGTTGCCTAGGAGAGCATATTATATCTTTCAGCACCTTAGAAAACGCTGTTCGAAAAGCTGGAGACGGTTTCTTCATTCCTGGAAAATAGTGATACTTAGATATCTTATTAGTTTCAAGGAAGGCTGAAATGATTATTCGTAAGGCATAGCTTGTTCGCAGGTTATAAACAAAATGATACTTCATGAAGTAGAGGAGGGTTCTCTTGAAAAATATATTCCTCTGTTTTTTGCTTACCATTATGTGCATTACTTTGGTGGGATGCTCCAGTACTAGGCCTTTGGTTTTAGAAGTGATCGTCACTCCTTCGGTAGAGTACGATGAAGTTCTCTTTCCCTCACTGTATAATACGTTTGATAGCTCGGCGTTGACTGTACTAGGTTTTTGTGAGGACAGTCTATATTTCTCAGAGAATATATGGGAGGAACAGCCGATAGCGCAAAGTCTTAATAAATATAATATAAGTTCAGGGCTAATTGAAACAGTGTTTTTATTTCCTCAGAGTCCACCTCTCGCCCTAATGTCATTTGTAGTTCAAGACGACGCTCTCTATTTTTCGGCATTTAATAGTAGGACACAGGATCAATATTATATTTACAAATATGATAGTCAGTTAACTTTACTGGCCGAAGGTTATTTATCTCATCCACTCAACACCCCGGAATTAGTGAAGTACAAAGACAGTTTGTTATTTATTGACGAAAATTATTTAGGTGATAACTATTATTACCGGGTTAATCAAATAGTTGAAGGTAAGTGCTCAGAGATAATATCAGACCGGTCGTCAGATAGTGACTCTGTTGCCGTTGTTGTGTCATCTTTAACCGCTAACACAAGTTATTTTGCTTTTACTGTTACCACTGCGGATAGCACCCAAGTATATATTGCACAAGATAACGCTATCTTTAAGGAATTTACCCTTGAATATCGTGTGGGTGAGATAGCTTTTTTGGATGAATATATTCTGATTCCATATTATGCTGGAGACTTAGAGCACCCTAGAAATGTAGAGGAAGGTATAATGTTAATCGAAGTGAATAAGGATACTCGCTACCAACTGGAGGCTTTTAATAACCGTTTGTATGATTTATGCCCTATCAATGATAGCATTGTCTTTACTGATATATATAAGGACTTAAGCAATCCGAAAGAAAACTATGTCCCTTATCTACTCAGTGCTGAGGAAGGAACATTATATGCGGCAAAACTGGATAAAAGCAAATTGCCTAATCAGCCTGTTTTTGCTGCAAGGCTAGACGATACTGAGTTCCTGATGTTTAATTGGTCTCCTGAGAACGATCAATTACAAGCGGTGCGGGTTAGAGTTAAATTGCACGATTGACAAATTGTATCCCCTGAGATATCAACAGGAAAAATTGGCATAGCATGGGTGAGAGATACTACAAAATCACCCCTTACCCTTGGAGAAATTCTTTTCGGGGTATACACGCTGGAAGTAGATTGGCTTACGTATGAAACCGTTGCTATCATATTAGCCGCGAGCGCAGACGATAATATATATAGTGAGCTGGTGGATGCGGTTGCTACAAATCTTGCACCAGCTACAATAACTGCGATCATTTGCGCGGTGCTAGGGGTTCCGACTATCCCAACAATAACTTCTATAGCCGTAGGTACGGTTGTTAGTTTGGGTTGGAACTATTTAAGGAAAATAGACCGTGCCAACATGTACGATTGTTGGACTACAATGAACAACATGTATATGATGGAAGTGAAGTTTATGTATGCTAATGGTTGGTTAAACAGAATTTGCACTAGGAAATATAGGACAGTCTGGATTTACAATCCGTTTCCTGGCACTTATGGATACTGGCACAAGGATAAATACGGTATTCTTTACAGCTATTAAGCCAATTCCTTTGTTACTCTACTTTGGAGAAATATGATATGCTGGGTAGCAGGGTTTACACCTTGCTACCTAACTTTAGGAGAGGTTATTCTATGATTGCCAAAAAAAAATTATTGGCGTGATAGGTCTTGTATTCATGATAACATTTATCTTTTCGAATTTACTATATTTACCGTATTCAATTTTTAAGACCACCGGTGATGATATAGTATTTAAGTTGCATTTATATTTATGTGTTCCTGTGATAGCTTTATTTGGTATGGGGCTAAGAAAGTTCGGTTGGTACGTGCCTCTGATTAATGCCCTTATATTGCTAATTTCTATTTTACTAAGTTTTGGTGCGCTCAAAATGCTTATAAAATTCATTCCGTAGAATAACAATTAAAATGTCCTGCATGGATTCCCTTGCGGGCGGGTATAAGCGGCAGAATAAAAATCGTGAGGACACAAAAGTAACTACACTCCCACCAAGGACTTAAAAGTTTAAGTAGATAGGTAGCAATCAACGACATCAGGGATGGATGTCTAGGTGCGAAATGGGCACAGAGGAACACACAATGCTCGCGAGGTTTAGGGCTGGGGTATATAAACCGTGCTCACGGCAGTACTGACCTAGCTCTTCTTCGGCAGGGGAAACGTTTCAAAGATAATCCTGAGCTTATTAACTTCGTTCCGTGACAGGAAGGATCTTCCTATTTTGGTGACGGCGATTCTAGAGGGATGTCGATGTCCGGATAACTGGGGATGCAGATTTTGCCGCTGTAGAAATTGAAAGGCCGGAGATATTAACCCCGTCCGGGTTTCTTGAAAAATATGGCGTAGAAACAAGATAACATCAACGATAGGTTCGAGAGCCAGCCTGGCGCCTGCAGGGGGTCATATCTCTCCTTTTGGGCTTGTCTTCCGCGTGATAACAATTTGATAACAAAATATAAACAAACACAGATAAAACAGATACATAGCGTGCAAAACAAGCCCAAAAACCACAAAAATACACTAGAAAACCCCATATTTCTATGTATTTGTTGAATGGGAAATTGCTAGAAAGCTAAAACCCCGATTCCACGGGGTTTTTAAGTACCGTGATCTTTATCCTGGAATATTACTGTGGGTTCTCCGTTATCCGCGTACTTTGAAAATACAAAGGAGAGGTCGATACGCACTCCATCCGATTACACCTAGGCTCCGTCCCCGGTGTCGCGTCCCCGGCGTTGCAGGTATAGGTAGAGTATTACCACTGGTGTAAGGATGAGGCCGGAGACAACCAAGGATATAGAAATGTTAGTTTGAAGGGCAATAAGGCCAATAAGGGGACCGCTGATAATCTGCCCGCCCCAAGGAATTGATCTGGCCATAGGTGGAGAGGACCGTTGCCCTGACACCAGGTTCGATATTCTCGTTAAGCCAGGCTCGGTAGATAGGGCCATTGGTCGTTCTAAGAATGTAATAGGATAGGTAGGTGGATATAGCAAGGGGAAAGTTTCTGGCCAGACCGAAGCCGACAATTGCAAGCATCATCGCAAAGTTGATGGCGGTCAGGAGCCAGACTTTTTGCATCCTTCCAGTCTTGGCCAATCTGCGTTTAATGTACTCTACGGCAACAATGCTGGTAACCATGGCAATGCCATTGATTAACCCAACCCAAACTATGGGTTGTACATCAATGGACGGAAGAGTGACATTGTCCATGATGTGGGCAATCCATAACCTGTCCAGTCCTTCGCTATATAAACCGTAGAAGAATGTGATTGCCACCATTACAATGAGAAAATGCTTTTTTCGGATGGAGTTGAGACCCTGTGTAAAGGTGTGAAACATTTGGTGGACAGAGCCTCGATTTTGGTGAGGTGTAAAGGCTGTCTCGGGCATGAACCGTAACAAGAAGAGACCTAGTCCTATAAAGAGGGCACCACCGATGAGCATGGGTAGGTTGATCATCAAGGTTCCAAGGAGGGTGCTGATGAGAATGGCTATCAGGGCACCTCCTTGTCCAACTTGAGCCCCCTTGAGGAAGACCTTTTCAAGGCCACGGCCTCCTAGTTCATCGGTAATCCATGCCTCATCTGCGCCGCTGGTAAATGTGTAGCCAATGCCCCATACTACCTGACAGAGAAAGATGATTAAGAAACTAGGAAATAGTCCCTCGATGAAAAATCCCAGGCCAATTAAACATACTCCGATTACTACAGACAGTTTTCGGCTCTTAAGGTCAGCCAAAACTCCCGTGGGAATTTCGAAGAGAAAAGAGGATAACTCCAGGGCAGTCCCCACCAGAACCAGCTGCATGGCATTAAAACCCGCAACCTCTATGCGATAGAGCTCGTTGACTGTAAAGACCATTTCAAAGAGGAAGGCAGAGACCCCTGCGTAGATTATGTATATCTTGTAGGCGGAATTAGAAGTCATGATAACCTCCGGAGGGATAGATTGCATTTATAATACCATATCTCACTATGGCCAGTACTTAGTGGAGTCCCTATGCAGTATAAAGGAGACTATTAAGTTCGCCAATAGTGCCCTACAAGCACGGAAGGCCTCCCCTATTGCTCAATCTAGCCCTGCCACTGGGAAATCCTGCTTTGTCGGTCCTCGGAGTTGCAGGAATAGGTAGAGGATTACCACTGGTGTTAGGATAAGGCCGGAGACAACCAAGGACATAGGAATGTTGGTTTTAGGGCAATGAGAATTTGCCCAGGGAGTTAATTTGGCCATATATGTACTGCAACCCTTACCTGGATCCGTCAATGCAGCCAGCTATTGTCATATATTGTGGAAAAAAGGCACACGATTGTTCTGTAGTGAATAGAGGGAATATCGATATCATAGTAGAACAAAATAGTAAGCTAGATCTGCCGTTGTGTTTCTAGAGGATAGATATCCATTTGCTTATGCTCATATTTGAGGAATAAAGGTAGCGCGCGCCTTTAGATAAAACAAAGATTGAATAAGGAGGTAAGTATGTCCAGTAAACTGACAAAGAAACTGCTGGCTGTAATTATTGGCTTGTGTATCTGTATAAGCTTTTTCCCTAGCCCAGCCAGGGCAGCGATGTCCTATTACAGTACCTACACCTGGAAGGGAGGCTTTCTGTGGCTGAAGACCTACACCGGGAAAGTTTACCGTGATCCCGCTTGGTTTGCTGTTTTTTGGGGTAATGAAGCTGTTTCCACGGGTTTTGATTACAAAAATAACGTTGGCGTTACCTTATCTCAAACCAGGAGCTTTACCATTGGTAGTCAGACGAAAAAAACTCTATCCGCAGGTATAGATTTCAGTGGCTGGGGGGTCCCCGCCAAAGTGGGTGGTTCAATCGAGAGCACCAGTTCTTATACCTGGGGAATATCTAATACTTCAGTAAGGACTGTTCCAGATTCTGCTCCAAGGGGTTACTACTCCTACAATGTTTGCATCAACACTTACAAGATAAGGATCAAGAAATATGAGGGGAGCACCTATTTGAGTTCACTAACATTTTCTGCTCCCCGTAGCCAACCCTATCGCTCAATTGTGTACAATGCTAATAACGCAGACTATAATGGGGTAATTCGCTACTAGGCCTGTGTTTGTCGAGTTCCGACAATAACCACAGGTAATTACGGGTCCACTGGCTCTTCCATCTTTAGTAAGAAGGCCGGGCTAGTGACCCGGATTTTTACTTGGACCATTGTATTCAAAGGATAGAGGAGGGATGAAGATGAAAAAGTTAAGTGTAAAAGGCTTGTTATTGCTTTTAATTCTGGTCACAATATGTTCCTGTGCAGGAGGAAAAGCAAAAAAAGATTTCTATTCCAATGCCAGTGAACTGTTGGTTAACTCCGCCAATGAAGACGTGCTTTCTTTCGGCTTTACCCTTTTTACAAAAACCAAGGTTTCCAAGGTGGAATGTATCGGCCTTGATGGCCCAGGGATAAACTACCAAGATTACAATGTAGAGATCCTTGACAATAATGTTGACCAGCTAAATGAATATCGCTACAGAGGATTGTATGTTCAGACATTGTTAATAACGATTACACCACGGGTTTCAATTGAAAAGTGCAATATCACTCGGATACATCTAAATGTAGATGGAGAAAAACACAAGGTCGACTTTCCTAATCCACTTATCCATGATTTTACCTATGGCAATATCTTTACCGAAGAGTTGAGGATTGCAATAATTCCCAATGAATTCCCTAGCAGTTTTATCAATGATTCTGAGCAGCTAATGACATACATGTTTACTGCTACGGAGGATGTTGTCTTAGAAGAAATCGCTTGTACAGATTTTCTGGAATTAACAGATTTCCTGATTAGGGAAAACGGTGTCCTTGTCGAGAACAGTGCATTTCCTGTTTCTTTCTCTGCAGGTTCGGATGTAGACATAAGCTTTAGATATACATCTGACCTTGCAAATGAATGTAGCTATGTAGCAACAAACCTGATCTTTAAGTACAGAGAGGCGTTAAATAACGAAGAACTGATCAATATGGTTCAGCTAATTTTTGATCCCATCTATCCCATAAGTGATGATAATACATCTCCACTTGATCACTTAATTGACCGCCTAATTTCAGATTGAAGATATATTTCGTGTCAATAACATTCTCTAGGGGGAACCGAATGTGACAAGGAAGATTCTACCTGCGGCCTTAATATTGTCGCTATTGACATCTTGCGTACTAGGGATCCTATTGCTATTCCAAAGGCCGGAAGCTCAGATAACCGGGGGCACCGAGGCTCAATCCCGCAGCACTCAGTTAAAAGCAACTATAGAGTCGGGAGTTATCACTAGTGAATTTTATACTGAGGGCAGAGTAGTTAATAACAGCCCGGAATATTATATTGAGACAATCGCAGTGGAATTTACTAGACAATCTGACCGTGATGGTTTTAAAATGCATAAAGAAAAAACTGCTGAGATTAATCAAGGGCAAAGACTGTATAGTTTTCGGGGTAAGGATTATAATGCCTTTTGCAATTGTAGGGTAGTGGATGTTCAGATTAGTAAGGACAGGGCAATTATTAATTTGCTTAATTATGAGAAGTTGTTTATTGAAACTGCAGTTGGACTGGATAAACTGGAGTATTTGGAGCTTCACTCAGAGGTAAGTATTCGTAGCCATACAGGCACTGATTCAGCCTTTGAGGGAAGCATATTTAACATTGGCTATGAGGTAGAAAATGGTTTGATTCCTGTAATGATCCGGACAAGTGAAAGACTGTTGCCAGGAACTGAAGTTAAGATAACATTCACGACTACCAGAGATATCGCGTCTCTGTATACCCTAAAACAGATGCTAAAACAAGATAGTGATGGGTATTATCTTGAAATTCTAAAGGAGAATGGGGAGAGGGAGCGTGCTAATGTAGTAATCGGGGAGTTTTTTCTATCTTATCAAGGGGATATCCCTACTGAATTCGTTGAAATATTAAGCGGTATATCTGAGGGTAAAACGATTATTACGGACATCCTTCAGGTTGAAGTGAAGGATTGAATATGTTAGAAGCTACTATCCGCCTATCGAACATAAAAAAAACATACGATAACATCGAGTACGTACTAAATGGTGTGGATTTTCAATCGAGTAAGGGTGAATTTGTTGTAATCCAGGGTAAATCAGGTTCTGGTAAGAGTACTTTGCTAAACATAATAGGTTTATTAGATACTTATACCTCAGGCCAGTACCTTTTTGAAGATAGGTTAATAAATCCCCAAAAAAATTATCCGCACTTGAGAGCGAATAAAATCGGTTTTGTTTTTCAGTCATATCATCTCATTGAATCTCTAAGTGTAAAGGAAAACATTCTCTTACCCTTCCTATACAGCGATTCAAAGCTTAATAACTCCGCATTGACGGCAATAGAATCTATTTTAGACCAGTTCAATCTGAGTAAGCTTGAAAGAAAAAAGGTATCTCTATTGTCGGGAGGAGAAAAGCAACGAGTTGCTATAGCTAGAGCGATAATAAAGTATCCTGACATTATTATTGCTGACGAACCTACGGGGAATCTAGATGAAGAAAACACCTCGATTATCATCAATGCTTTTCAACAGTTGGCGAGGGCAGGCAATGCAGCAATTATTATGGTTACCCATAATTCGCAAATTGCTGATAGTGGCACTAGCAAATACCTGTTATCCGAAGGGAAATTAATGCGATGCTAAAAGGGAATAAGGTGTTTATCTATCTAAAGCACGTAGTAAACATGTCCTTTAATAATAAGCCAAGAGTAGTTTTATCTTTAGTAGGATTAACGGTAGGCTTGTTTATTTTTACTTTGGGGAACATCTTAATTGACTCATATTATAATGATAACTTGCGCTGGGCATGGCAGATGGCTAATGAGACATTAGTTTTAGAAGTGCAAACAGATAATCAAGATAACCTGACAGAATTAACCCGGTTGAATAGGGAACACCTGTTGAGTTCTGTTAGTTTAAGTTCTCCCTCTACCATTTTCATTGCTGCTGGTGAAGATGGTAGTTTGTGTTCCTTATCAGCCGCAGTAACGGGAGTCTCGGAACTGGATAGGATTGTTCCCATACATCATGATATTTATAATTCCATCGGCATTGGCATTGATTTATTAAGAGGGAGATTGATAAATGCCAATGATGTGGCCCTCCAAAGAAATGTTGTAGTCATAGACCAGTTTACCGAGGATCTTCTTTTTCAAGGCAGTAATTCCCTGGGTAAGTATTTGTACCTAGACGTTGAAGCCCCTGGAATGTCATCTTTATATTCAGGCCAAGGGACAAATACAACGGAACAAAAGCTCGAGATTATTGGGGTTATTAAGAACTCCTATGCCACTAAAGTTGAGAAAATGGAATATAGGAAGTTCATCGCTGAAGGCGGTGTGTCCTTTTTATACACAACGATATACTGCCCTATTACTATCATTGATAGTGAAGAAGATATTGCTCCTGGCAAGACATTAATGTGGAACATTAAAGACAAAAATAAATATGCCGACATGCATCAAATTCTGGTTGATTACGGTCATGTTTATCAAAACGACTTTAGTTCCTATAACGTAATTACAAGGAACGATGTAATTAAAAATGTGGTCAACCAGTTGAAGCCCATGCGTTCTTTCTTAACTGTCATGTTGGTAATTATTCTATTGATCTCCGGGGTTAGTACAATGAGTACAATGTTTTTTTCAGTTAAAGAAAGAATTAATGAGATTGGAATAAAAAAAGCCCTGGGGGCAACAAAGTTAGATATCTTATGTCAGTACGTTCTAGAAGGCATGCTGCTGTCCATTATTGCCGCAATTATAGCCGTGTGCTTAAGTTCTTTACTAGCCCTTATTCTACAAAACTATTTATTTTACTCGATGCACTTGTTATTTGAGGTTTCCTTATCTCTGCGCAACCTTTTGCTACCTATCCTCTTGGCGGGGATTTATGGTTTTATTTTCAGCCTCATTCCAAGCTACTATGGAGCAAGGATAATGGTTACCCATGCATTGAGGTTTGAGTGAAGTATAGAGCCAGTTTTCCTCTAGACGGCTCCCGGAGGCTTTATTCAAGCTCTCCACTATTCTGGGGATAGAATACTTGTTACCGAGGCACTGGGCTAATAGCCTTGCAATAACCAATGCTACGGCGGAGGATTTCTTTGACATGCGCCGATTTGCCGGCGAGGGCAATATAGGTCATATATTCGAGATAATTAAACAGAACAGCGATCTTTTTTACTAGAAGCATACAGATGTGACTGTTACAGAAGTTTGATTTACGAGGCTTCAACTGAGGGAGGCATAGGCAAAATGCAAGATTACAGTGTATTTGACATCGTAGGTCCAATCATGATTGGGCCATCTAGCTCTCACACCGCTGGTGCGGCAAGACTTGCTAAGGTGGCAGCTACCATTGCAGATGGGAAAATTATTAAGGCTGAGTTTTTGCTGCACGGCTCATTTGCTGAAACTTATAAAGGTCATGGTACAGACAAGGCTTTAGTAGCTGGCATTTTAGCTATGGAACCCTGGGATGAAAGATTGAAAGATTCCTTCAAGCTGGCAAAAGGGGAAGGGATAGAAATTATCTTTACCCCCACCGATTTAGGAGAAGTGCATCCGAATACAGTTAAATTTATTCTAACCAAAGAAGATGGCAGTGTGTCAAACATCACTGGCTCCTCCATTGGCGGAGGCAATATACTTATTATCGATATTGACGGACAAGAAGTGGCCTTTACCGGCAAATATCCGACCCTCCTGGCTCAATACAGGGACTTACCAGGGGTAATATCCAAGTTGTCTTCAGTTCTGTATGAGGAGAACATCAATATTGCCAACATGCGTGTTTACCGAAATGGAAAGGGAAAGACGGCAACAATGGCGCTGGAAGCGGATAGTATAATTACCGAAGTCGTCGCAGAAAAAATAAGAAACATTAAAGAAATGAATAGTGTGCAGTCCATAAATCCAATTGTGGAAGGGGTGTTCTAGTGTTTGCTTCAAGGGGAGAAGAATTAATAAAAATATGCAATGACAATCACATTCCCATATGGGAATATGCCATACGAGAAGAAGTCCTACTAAGTGAAGTCAGCCGGCAAGATGTAATAGAAAATATGCGACGCACCCTCCATGTCATGGTGGACGCCTCCATATATGCTCAGGAGCAGCCAGTTAGGTCCATAAGCGGTTTAATTGGTGGGGATGCATACAAAATTAAGCTGTACGCAGACAAGGGCAAAACACTTACAGGGGGCTTTTTGAATAGAGCAATGGCCAGAGCTCTGTCCTCTTCGGAAGTAAATGCAGCTATGGGCAGAATTGTGGCATGCCCTACAGCAGGTTCCTGCGGGATTCTGCCGGCGGTAATTTTGTCTGCAGGTGAAAAACTCAATAACTCTGAAGATGAATTAATAAATGCCTTGTTTACCGCGGCAGGAGTTGGAGTAATTATTGCCAAGAACGCCACCCTTTCTGGGGCAGAAGGGGGCTGTCAGGCTGAATGCGGTTCAGCAGCTGCCATGGCTTCTGCTGCAGTTGTAGAAATGATGGGGGGAACTCCAGAACAGGCTTTTACTGCAGCAGCAATAGTTATTAAAAACATATTGGGACTTGTCTGTGACCCGGTGGCGGGTTTGGTTGAGGTTCCTTGCGCAAAAAGAAATGTCGCCGGTACTGTCAGCGCCTTGACTACCGCAGACCTGGTGATGAGTGGGGTATTCAGCAAGATCCCCTTTGACGAAGTCATTGAAGCAATGAACAGGGTAGGGAGACAGATGCCTGTTTCCCTACGGGAAACTGCCCAGGGCGGTATAGCAATAACACCTACAGCATTAATTTTCAAAAAAGAAATATTCAAAGATTAGTCCTTAATGGGGGGGGCCCAGGGGTGAAGCCAGGGGGGATGGTGCTTGAAAAGAAAGCTGGGAAAGCGTGCCATACAGGAATTAGACATTGACGGTATAAAAGTCTCTGTGGAAAAAAAGAAAATAAAGAATATGTATATCCGCGTTACTCCTCCTAGTGGCCAAGTAAAAATAACTGCTCCCCTCTCGGTTTCAGACGAAGCTATCTGTAAATTCGTGGCTTCCCGCAGCCAGTGGATCCAAAAGCATCAGCAGAGATTTATACAGCAACGGGTATCGGCTAAGGTAGAGGATATTAATGGAGAAAACCTCCTTCTGTGGGGGCAAAGCTATCCCCTGGAGGTTGTCTGTAGCGGAAGGAATGCAGTTACTTTTGCTGACCAAAAAATAGTGCTCCAAGTGAATAAAGCCGGAGCCCAGCAATGTGAGGCTGTTATCAATGAGTGGTACAGGGAGATCTTAAAGGCTGCCATTCCCCTTGTGCTGGCAAAGAGCGAAAGGATTATGGGGGTAAAAGCACGAGAGTGGCGAATTAAGAATATGCGCACCCGGTGGGGAACGTGCAATATTCAGGAGAGAAGAATCTGGCTCAACCTGCAACTGGTCAAGAAGGCGCCGGAATGCCTGGAGTATGTCATCATTCATGAATTAGTACATTTACTGGAGAAAGGTCACAATGATAAGTTCAGGGCATATATGGACAGCTTTTACCCAGATTGGCGAAGGGTAAAAGCTGCTTTAAATAGCATAGTCCCTTAATTAAGTTATGTTATTTTGCCCTATGCCTTGCCACCGCTCATTTTTCTGCGGAAGGCAATTACTGCAAGGAGGAAAACCGCAACGGTATAGGCCATTACAATCAGCAGGTGGGGAAGACTGTCGCTAATGTTGCCGCCTAAGACTGTCTTTATCCCTTGGACGCTATGATAAAATGGCAGGATATTTGCTAGCTTCTTAAAGACACCGCCGATTAAATCCAGGGGAATAAACACTCCTGACAACCATCCTGCAACATTCGTCAGCACGGCTCCACATAAACCTCCCACAGCCTTATCGTTCATCAGGCTGCCGGCCAGCAGCCCCAGGCCGATAAATAAAAGGGAGGTTATTGTTGTTACTATAATTGCTGGTAAAAGGTTAGCTGTAATTTCAAGCCCCCAGATGCCTGCTGCTAAAAAAGTTATTGTTGCCTGGGGCAGCACCAATGCCAGCATGGGTAGGGTGTAGCCGATAATAAAGTCCTTTGGAGTCATTGGGGAAGTGAATAAGCGCATTAGGAACGACGTAGTCCGGTCCTTGGATAACAGCATCCCGGCAAACAAAGCCATAAACACCGTGCCAAACATGGCTAAGCCTGGAGCCAGGTTTTCAATGGTGAACATGGGATTATTAGCTTCCGGGGGAATGCTGGCGTTGATGATGGAGAGCAGTACCAACAGGACTAAGGGAAAACCCAATCCGAAAAAGAAATTGATGGGGTCTCGTAGAACCTCTTTCGTATTTCGTTTGGCAAACAATAGAATCCTCATACCCTACCTCCTGCGAGAATGACAAAAGCATCCTCTAATTTGCTGGTGCCGGTTTGTTCCCTTAATTCCGCTACTGTTCCAATGGCTGTCAACTTACCCTTTGACATTACGCCTACACGGTCAGATAGGGCTTCGATTTCTTCCAAGTAGTGTGTTGTGAGGATAATTGTCACCTTGCCTTTTAGGGCGCGGATTGATGCCCACAATTCACGGCGGGCAAGGACGTCAAGACCCAAAGTAGGCTCATCAAGAAACAGTATTTGGGGGTCAGTGATCAAAGCCATGGCAAGGGAGAGTCGCCTTTGCATGCCGCTGGAAAAATGCTTTGCTTTCTTCTTCTGCATACCTTCAAGCCCAAATTGGTTTATTACTTCCTCCGCCCTTTGTCTGGCGGATTTTTTGTTCTGGCCATATAATCCTGCAGTTAGTTCTAGGTTTTCGCTGACCGACAGGTTGGCGGCAACGGCTGTCTCCTGGGGAGAGATATTGATTAATTTTTTGACAGCCTGGGGCTGTGTATTAATGCTATTGCCCAACAGCACTGCGTCGCCCCCTGTGGGCTTAATCAGGCAAGACAGCATTTTGATTGTTGTGGTTTTCCCTGCACCGTTTACCCCTAAAAGGGCAAACAATTCTCCTTGCCCAATGGTAAGGTTGAGATCATCTACAGCAAGGAAATCTCCGTATTTTTTCGTTAAGTTCGTCATTGTAATTGCGTTCATTCTACATTCCCCCTCCTTAGTGGTATGGGCCCCCAGGAAGTGCCAGTATCACTTCAAGGGTGAAAATCCGTCTTTATAGTACATTGAGATAATATCACAACTACTTTGGGTTATCTATCGGGCCAAATTTCGGTTGGCCAATGTAGGTTAGGAGGTTAAATTACAATCATTTAAAAATCGGAAATAAAATACAGCTTAAATAGCAGGATTTTGGCGAGCAATGTAGAATACAATTTTAAAGGTAGTAATAACTGAGTTTGGGCTAACTGCTTGACGGCCCATTGCCAATGGTCTATGCTTAGTCTTGTAATTTTTATAGAAATATCCGCTCTCGTATAATGTCGGGGATAGGGCCCGAAAGTCTCTACCAGACGACCGTAAATTGTCTGACTACGAGGATTTACCGGGATCTCTCTTAGTCCATGCAGCATGGGTCATGTGCTGCATTTGGTATGGGAAGAATCCAGGGGTAGGTTATCGTTGGTCACCTACACCTGGGTTTTTTAATAAAAATTTTTTAAGGAGGGAATCTCTAATTGTTTAAACTTAAGGAGCATGGTACTTCCGTAGGAACCGAAATCATTGCTGGATTGACTACTTTCTTTGCGATGTCCTACATCATTTTTGTCAACCCCGCCATGCTGGAACAGACCGGCATGCCTTGGGGAGCAGTCTTTCTGGCCACAATCTTTGCCTCTGTAGTTGGGACTTTGGTCATGGGGCTATTTGCCAATGTGCCTTATGCCCAGGCCCCCGGAATGGGTCTAAACGCCTTCTTTACTTACACCGTTGTCTTTGCTTTGGGGTTCTCCTGGAAACAAGCCCTAGCAATGGTCTTCCTATGCGGGATAATCAATATCATTATTACCGTAACAAAACTCCGCAAGGCCATTATTAGGTCGATTCCAGTCAGCTTGCAAAACGCCATTGGCGGTGGTATCGGTATTTTCATTGCTTATATTGGCGTTAAAAATGCTGGCCTCATCAACTTTACCTCTGATCCAGGAACCTATACTCTTCTGGATAGCGGTACTGTAATCGCTGGCTCCGGCGCAGTACCTGCTTTAGTTGCTCTTAATAATCCAGCAGTCCTCCTAGCTATCATTGGCCTCGTATTAACAATAATTCTACTAGTTCTCAAGGTTCGGGGGGCAATTTTACTGGGGATTATTGCAACTACCCTTATCGGTATTCCCATGGGCGTGGTAGATGTCAGTAATATCGGTACCACCGCTGGCGTGGGCGAAGCATTTTCTCAGTTGGGAACCACTCTTGGTGCAGCCTTTGGCAAGGAGGGGATGCTTTCACTCTTTACTGATTCAGCAAAAATACCCCTTGTGCTGATGACAATCTTTGCCTTTAGCCTATCGGATACCTTTGATACCATCGGTACCTTTATTGGCACTGGACGCAGAAGCGGAATCTTCAGTGAAGAAGACGAAGCCCTCATGCACACCAGCTCCGGTTTTAAGTCCAAGATGGACAAAGCTTTGTTCGCAGATGCTATTGCCACCTCAGTTGGCGCGGTTCTTGGAACTTCTAACACTACCACCTACGTGGAAAGCGCTGCTGGCATTGGCGCAGGTGGGCGCACAGGCTTAACTAGTGTTGTTACAGCACTTATGTTTCTTGCCTGTATCTTCATAGCACCTGTGGCCGGTATTGTTCCCGCTGCAGCTACTGCCCCTGCATTAATAGTGGTTGGCATCATGATGCTAGCTTCCTTTAAAGAAATTCTTTGGGACAATCTAGAAGTGGCCATTCCCGCCTTCTTTGCTGGGATCTTCATGGCCTTCTGCTACAGCATTTCCTATGGTATCGCCACTGGGTTTATTTTCTACTGCATCGTCAAGATCTTTACCGGTAAGTTTAAGGAAATCCATCCGATTTTACTTGTATCAACGCTACTCTTTATTGCGAACTTCATTATTTTAGCTAGACTTTAGCAACAAGGACCCGCTGGTAATCCAGCGGGTCCTTTTGGTTTACCCTATGCCGGCTGATTGTCACACCTTTGTTCAAAAATAAGTCTGTTTGGTTTGACTTCTTTTTTCTGTAGGAGTATGATGAGGGTGTAAATTGAATATGAGCTCGTATAATCTCGGGAATAAGGCCCGGGAGCACTACCAGGCGACCGTAAATTGCCTGACTGCGGGGAAAGTGTACCTAGGGTTCCCAATTTGGGTCCAAGTGGTACAGGCTGCTTTTAGCGGCTACACCGAAGGGATAAAAGCCCAGGCGGGTAGGTTTCTTACCGTAACCTACCTGCTTGGGCTTTTCTATTTTGCTAAAAAAAACATGGAGGTGCTGTGATGCAAGTGGCAATTATAATGGGTAGCGAGTCAGATTGGCCTCGGTTAGAGGTGGCATGGGAACTCCTTAGAAATTTTGGCCTGGATGTAGGGGTGAGGGTGCTATCTGCCCACCGCACTCCTGAGGATTGTGTGTGTTTTGTAAGGGAAGCAGAAGAGGCAGGGGTTCAGGTCTTTATTGCTGCAGCCGGACTGGCTGCCCATCTCCCAGGGGTAGTTGCCGCCAATACCCTGCGACCGGTTATTGGTCTTCCCTTAGCCGCGGGGCCCCTTAAGGGCCAGGACGCCCTGTACTCGGTGGTGCAGATGCCCCCTGGGGTGCCAGTAGCCACTGTGGGCATAGACAATGCCCGGAACGCCGCCCTCCTAGCTGTAGAAATCCTCGCCCTGGGAGATATAAATCTTGCCGACAAGCTAAGGGCCTACCGCCTGGAACAGAGGCAACAGGTGTTGGCCCGGGATCTAAAGCTACAGGAGAAATTGGGGGCAGGGGAATGATTACACGCTATTCCCGCCGGGAAATGGCGGAGATCTGGTCCCAGGAAAACAAGTACAAGCTGTGGCTGGAAATTGAAATCCTGGCTTGTGAAGCCTGGTCTCACCTGGGTCGCATTCCTCGGGAAGACGTGGCAAAGATCCGGGCAGCGGCCAAGTTTGACTGTGGGCGGATCGCACAGTTGGAGGCCAGCACCCGCCACGATGTCGTAGCCTTTACCCGCTGCGTAGCTGAGAGCTTGGGACCCGAATCCCGCTATATTCATTATGGCCTTACCTCCTATGACGTGGTAGATACTGCCACTAGCTGCCAACTGGTCCAGGCTGTAGACATTTTGGATAGAGGCTTAGCTGAGCTGCTGGAGGTCCTCCAGTGCCAGGCAGATAAATACCGACACACTGTAATTATGGGCCGCACCCACGGAGTTCACGCCGAGGTGACCACTTTGGGCTTGAAATTTGCCCTGTGGTATCAGGAGTTTCTGCGCCAGCGGCGGCGACTGGCCCAAGCCCGCCTAGACATTGCCGTGGGCAAGCTTTCAGGGGCGGTTGGCAGTTTCGTCAATATTCCCCCGGAAATAGAAGAGTATGTCTGCACTAAGTTGGGCCTTACGTCGGCCCCGGTGGCCACCCAGGTGTTGCAGCGGGATCGCCATGCCGCCTTGGTAAGCGTGCTGGCTCTTATGGCTGCCTCAATAGAAAAGGTGGCCATGGAAATTCGCAATCTTCAGCGCACTGAAACCAGAGAAGTGGAAGAACCATTTTATGCTGGGCAAAAGGGCTCATCTGCCATGCCTCACAAGCGCAATCCTGTAACTTGTGAGCAACTATGTGGCCTTGCCCGGATCCTGCGGGGCAATTGCCAAGCGGCCATTGAAAATGTCGCCCTTTGGCATGAACGGGATATCTCCCATTCTTCGGTAGAGCGGATTATCTTTCCCGACAGCACAATTCTTGTGGATTATATGCTGTACCAACTGACCAGAGTACTACGGGATCTTCATGTCTATCCTGAGAGAATGGCGGCCAACATCAACCTGTCCCGGGGATTGAGCTTCTCGGGAGCCGTGCTTTTGGCCCTAGTAGATAAGGGAATGACCAGAGAACAGGCCTATGACTTGGTGCAAAAAGCTGCCATGAAGGTGTGGCAAGAGGGAAGCAATTTCCAAGAGGTCCTAGAGAAAGCAGAACTCGCCGGGATATTGTCTGAACATGAACTGGATGAAATTTTTAACTATAAAGGCCTGTTGGCACAAGTGGATATGGTTTTGGCCAGGGCAGGCATAAAGGATGGGGCTAATGTGTAAGGGCGAATTGTTGTATGCAGGCAAGGTCAAATCCATCTGGACCACCACCGACCCAGAATTATGTATTGCAGAGTTTAGCGACCGTATTACCGCTGGCGATGGGCTAAAAAAGGCTGAATTGCCAGGGAAAGGCCGGCTGTTGAACTTAATATCTTCACTGCTTTTCGCCCGCCTGGCTGAAGCAGGGGTGCCCAGTCATTTTATCAGGGCCCAAGGGGATAACTCCATGCTGGTGAAAAGGGCCCAGCTACTGCCCCTGGAAGTGGTTGTGCGCAACCGCACTGCCGGTAGCATCTGCCGCCGTCTAGGATTGGCGCAGGATATTAGTATTGAGCCGCCCTTGGTGGAGTTTTACTTTAAAAATGATGCACTTCACGATCCACTACTTACCCGGGAGCATGTTTTCATGCTGGATATAGTCAATGCTGAAGACTATGAGGAGATTATCAGGCAGGCTTTAGCTGTAAACCGGGAACTCCGGAAGATTTTTTCTCAGGCGGGCTTGGAGCTGGTGGACTTTAAACTGGAATTTGGCCGAGCTCATGGTCAGATCCTACTCATTGATGAAATTTCACCGGACACCTGCAGGCTGTGGTTAGTAGGCACCACCGAAGGCCTGGACAAGGATCGCTTCCGCAATAGTACAGGGGATGTCCTGGCAGGCTACCGGGAGGTACTGGAGCGTCTCTTGGAACAGAAGAACAGTGAAAGGGGACATGGGAAATGAAAAGATGGCAAAAATATGGTCTAAACCAAGAAGAATATACTGCAATCCAGGAACAGATGGGCCGGGAGCCCAATGAGTTAGAACTGGCACTCTTTGGCGTCATGTGGTCGGAACACTGTTGCTACAAGCATACCCGTCACCTATTAAAGGATCTCCCCAGCCAAGGCCCCCTAGTTGTCCAGGGGCCCGGTGAAAACGCCGGTGTCATCGATGCTGGGGATGGCATAGGGGTGGCCTTTAAGATTGAAAGCCATAACCATCCTTCTGCTGTTGACCCCTTTCAGGGGGCAGCCACCGGGGTGGGAGGCATTGTCCGGGATGTAGTCAGCATGGGAGCAAGGCCCTTTGCTTTATTAAACTCCCTCCGCTTGGGCACATTGGATACTCAGCGCAACCGCTGGCTACTGCGGGGAATAGTCCAGGGGGTGGCCTCTTATGGCAACTGTCTGGAGGTGCCCACACCTGCTGGTGAAATATACTTTGATTCTTGCTACGACAATAACCCCTTGGTCAATGCCATGTGTATTGGGCTGGTGCCCCTAGAAAGCATGAAAAAAGGAACTGCCGCCGGACCCGGTAATCGGGTGCTGGCAGCAGGAGCCCCCACTGGCAGAGAAGGTATTGCCGGGGCGGCTTTTGCCTCAGCAGAATTGGCTGCAGAAACTTCCCCCGACATTTCCGAGATGCAGGTTGGTGATCCCCTAGCAGGCAAGGCCCTGATGGAAGCCAGTCTTCAGCTGGCAAGCCTTTCAGATGTTGTGGGCATTCAGGATATGGGGGCCGCCGGCCTCACTTCTTCCAGCTGCGAGATGGCCTTTCGGGGGGGCTGCGGCATCGAACTGGAATTATCCCAGGTACCAACCAAGGAAGAGGGGATTACCCCCCTTGAATTGTTGCTTTCTGAATCCCAGGAGCGGATGTTGGTAGTTGTAAAACCCAATGGGGTTAAAAAAGTGCAGGAAATATTCCGCAGCCATGGTCTGGAGGCGGCAGAAATCGGTGAAGTGACGGAAGGCAAGGACTTGGTGTTGCTGTGGCAGGGTAAAGAAGTTGGACGTATCCCCGCTGCCGCCTTGGCTGACGGTGTCCCCCTCTCCAATCCCCAGAAAAAGATGCCTAAGCCAAATCCTGTGGATCCTTCTTGGCAAAACCTTGCCCAACCGGAGTATGATCAAGCTTTACTCCAACTGTTGGCCAATCCCAATATTTCCAGCCGGGCCTCCCTGTGGAGCCAGTTTGCCCAAGTTGGAGACTGCATCCAGGGTCCTGGGGCCAGCGCGGCAGTCCTTCGCCTTCCGGGCACCAATAAGGGAATCGCAGCGGCGGTAGACTGCAACAGCACCTACTGTGCCCTCAATCCTCGGGAGGGGACTAAGAGGGCTGTGGCAGAGGCTGCCCGCAATGTAGCATGCACAGGAGCGAGACCTGTCGCCGTTACCAACTGCCTGAACTTTCCCAGTCCGGAAGTGCCTGAGCAGTACTGGGCCCTGAAAGAATCTATCCAGGGTATGGCAGAGGCCTGTAGGGCACTGCAGACCCCGGTGGTAAGTGGCAATGTCAGCCTATATAACGAGGGGGGAGGGGTGGCAATTAACCCTACTCCCGTCATCAGTATGGTCGGTCTTCTGGAGGATGTGGAAAAGGCTTGCACTATCGCTCCGGAACCGGGCCAGATCTTGGTCCTTTTGGGGGCAATCCAACCTTTGCCCGGTGGCAGCCAGTACATCCTTACCACTGGTAGCATCGATGGGCCTGTGCCGGCAGTGGACCTAGAGCTGGAGGCCGCCTTATGCCGGGTGTTGCCAGATGCAATTACTTCTGGGGTAGTAAGGGCAGCCCACGATGTCAGTGAAGGGGGCATTGCCACTACTTTGGCGGAAATGGCTCTTGCCGGCGGCTCTGGCATGAAAATTATATTGCCTGAAAATGTGCGCCCAGATTTTTGGTTGTTTTCCGAATCCCCTGGCGTAGTAGTTGTGGCCTTGGAAGAGGCTGGACTGCCTGCCCTAAAGGCGATGGCAATTAAGGAAGGAGTCCCCACAATGACTTTGGGAAAAGTGGGGGGCAGTGAATTTATCATCGGGGATATTATCCACCTGCCCTTGCCCAGTCTTGCAGAGGCCTGGACAGGAGAATTGCCCCAGGTGTTTTCCCATGAATAGGTTAATCTATGAAGAATGTGGAGTCTTTGGCATCTGGTTGCCAGGAAGAGAAGCAGTGTCCACTGCCGTCATGGGCCTCATTGCCCTGCAGCATCGGGGCCAGGAAAGCGCCGGCATCAGCTGGAGCCAGCAGGGAGAACTTATAGATAAACGGGGTATGGGGCTGGTAGAGGATGTTTTCCGGGGCTTTGACTACAGCATTGAGGCGTGTGCGGCAATTGGCCATGTGCGCTATTCCACCATGGGCAAATCTTCTCTAATTAACGCCCAGCCTCTGACATTCAGCAGCCGTATGGGACCCATGGCCCTGGCCCATAATGGGAACTTGGTCAATGCCCCTGAAATACGAACTCAGTTGGAACAACAAGGTTCAATCTTTCAGACCAGCTCCGACATCGAGGTGGTAGCACACTTGCTTGCCAGGTCTACCACTACCGATCTAGACGGTGCCCTGGTTTCTGCCCTAGGTCAGGTAAGGGGGGCCTACGCCCTCCTGATTCTCACCCCCCACCGCCTGCTGGCTGTCCGGGATCCCCATGGCATTCGCCCCTTAGTATTGGGCAAGTTTAGGGGCGGTTGGGTGGCGGCTTCGGAAACCTGCGCCTTGGATACAGTAGGGGGGGAATTTGTCCGGGAGGTGGAACCTGGGGAGATGGTTTCTCTAAGCAGTAGGGGGCTGGAATCTATTCCCCTATTCCCCCCACGAAAACAAGCTTTCTGTATCTTTGAATATATATATTTTGCCCGCCCAGACAGTGTTTTTAATGGTCGCAATGTGCACAATGTGCGGCGGGAATTGGGCAGAGCCCTGGCCAGGGAGGCCCCTGCCGAAGCAGATATTGTTACCGGCGTCCCTGACTCCAGCCTTTCAGCGGCTGCAGGCTATGCTGAGGCGGCCGGCCTGCCTTACGAAACAGGATTGATTCGCAATCGTTACCTAGGCAGGACATTTATCCGCCCCTGCCAACAACAGCGGGACCTTGGCGTGGCCCTGAAACTCAACCCCATAAGGGGGGTAGTGGAGGGCAAAAGGGTGGTCCTAGTGGACGATTCCCTTATCAGGGGCACCACTAGCCTGCGAATAGTGCAGATGCTAAAGGATGCAGGAGCCAAGGAAGTGCACCTGCGGATAGCGTCTCCCCCCATTACCTTTGGTTGTGGCCTAGGGATAGATACTAAAGATGAACTAATAGCAGCCCGGATGAGTTCCCGGGAGATACAGGAATATGTGGGGGCTAGTAGCTTGGAATACTTGTCCCCTGAGGGCATGGTGGCTGCGACAGATTTTAAGGATTGTGAACTATGTCTCGGATGTTTTCAGGGGAACCATCCCATAAGGAGGCAAGAAGGATGAAGCTGACATACAGGGAAAGCGGCGTGGATGTTGCTGCTGCCGACAGACTTATTGAGGATTATGGATCTTTGGCGGGGAAAGCCTGCACCAAACATGTCCTGGCTGGAATTGGGGGTTTTGCTGGGTTTCTTGCTCTTCCCAGTGGCTATGAACAACCGGTGCTGGTGGCTTGCACTGACGGAGTTGGTACTAAACTGCGCCTGCTCATTGACCAGGGAGAGGCAGTAACAGCGGGCAAGGATGCAGCGGCAATGTGCCTCAATGACTTAGCAACTTGTGGCGCCGCCCCCCTCTTTATGCTGGATTACCTGGCCCTAGGCAAGCTAGACCCTGTCGTTGCGAAAGGGGTAGTAGCGGGTTTTTCAGACTACTGCCGCCAAGGGGGATGTGCCCTCCTTGGAGGAGAAACAGCGGAAATGCCCGGCTTCTATCCCCCGGGAGATTTTGATGTAGCCGGGTTTGCAGTGGGTATTGTTGAGAAAGAAGGGATTGTCGATGGCAGGGGCTGTCAGGCCGGGGACCTGGTCTTGGGCCTGGCAAGTTCCGGGGTCCACAGCAACGGATTTTCCCTGGTGCGGATGTTGTTGAAACAGGGTCTCATAGACATGGAAATGGACTGTGGGGGTATTCCCCTGAAGCAAGGTCTGCTACAGCCTACCCGGCTTTACCTCCCCTTAGGGCAAAGCCTGGGCAAGATGCCGGGGGTTAAAGCAATGGCCCATATTACCGGCGGCGGTTTGCCAGGCAATGCGGGGCGCACCGTTCCAAAGGAACTAGATACAGTTATTGAGAGCAACAGCTGGGCCACGCCTGCGGTCTTTGAACTCATTGCCAAGACCGGGGTGTCCCGGCAGGAGATGCTGAGTACCTTTAACTTGGGCATCGGTTATACCGTGGTTGTTGACCGAAGCAGTGCAAATAGCGTCAAGGATTTTTGCCGGCAGGCCGGGGTGGAGGCTTGGACTATTGGCAGCCTCCGGCCAGGTAGCGGCCAGGTAGTTATAAATGACTAAGTACCGCTTTGCAGTCCTGGCCTCAGGGGAGGGCAGCAATCTTCAGGCCCTAATCAACCAGGTCCACCAACCGGGTTTGGCCTCCCTTGTGCTAGTCCTCTCGGATATAGAGGGGGCCGGTGCCCTGGAGCGGGCCCGGGCAGCGTCAGTGCCTGCAGTATCTCTCCCTCCACTGCCCCGGGAGGGGAGGAAGAGATACCATGAGAGGGTGGGAAAGGCGCTAGCGGCAGCTACTCCGGACCTAATTGTGCTGGCAGGATACATGCGCCTGCTGCCCCCGGAATTTATTGCCGCTATGCCGCCAATAATCAACGTGCATCCCTCAGTGCTGCCGGCCTTTCCTGGCCTCCATGCTCCAATCCAGGCCTTGGACTATGGGGCAAAGATTACCGGTTGCACTGTCCACGTAGTGGATCAGGGAATGGACACCGGACCCATTATCTATCAGGAGGCTTTGCCGGTTTTACCTGAGGATACTGCAGACAGTCTCCATGGAAGGATCAAATCCCTGGAGCATATTGCCCTGGTTCGGGCTGTGAAAGCCTTTGCTTTAGGAAGGGTAAAGATTAGCGGCAGAAAAATAGAACTTAAGGAGGATATAGATGCATATCAAGAGAGCATTAATCAGTGTATATAATAAAGAAGGCCTGGTGGACTTTGCCAGGGCCCTTGCCGAAATGAATGTTCAGATAATCTCCACCGGCGGCACCGCCCGTTGCCTGAAAGAGGCAGGGCTGACAGTGACCACTGTCCAGGATATAACCGGCAGTCCAGAAATGCTGGGAGGCAGGGTGAAAACCTTGCATCCCAAAATCCACGGGGGCATTCTCGCCCGCCGGGATGACAGTCAGCTCAAGGAATTGGAGCAGCTTGGTATCGGCCTCATCGATATGGTGGTGGTCAATCTCTACCCCTTTGAGGAGACGGTAGCTGACCCCAACTGCACCTTGGAAACGGCCTTGGAAAATATAGATATTGGCGGCCCTAGTATGCTAAGGGCTGCGGCCAAGAACTTTCCGGCAGTTATTCCCTTGTGCAGCCCCGGGGATTACCGGGAAGTAGTAGAAGTTCTCCGCCAGGAAGGGGACCTTTCTCCGGAAATGCGCCGGGGACTGGCTGTTAGGGCCTTCGCCCACACAGCTGCCTATGATGCAGCCATTGCCTCTTGGCTACAAAAGGAAGAGTTCCCTGAACGCCTAGCACTGGTCCTGAAGCTTGATTCTCAACTGCGCTATGGGGAAAATCCCCATCAGCAGGCGGCCCTGTATAAACTTCCTAGGCAGACGGATTCCTTGGCCTGGGGCCAGCCCCTCCAGGGCAAACAGCTCTCTTACAACAATTACAATGATGCCGATGCCGCCTTTGCCTTGGTTTCCGAATTTGACAGGCCAGCCGTTGTGGCAGTTAAGCATGCAGTTCCCTGTGGAGTAGGATTGGGAGACTCTGCGGCTCAAGCTTTTTCCCGAGCTCGGCAAGCTGACCCTGTCTCTATCTTCGGCGGGGTAATTACATTTAACCGTCCTGTAGATGTTGAAGCGGCTAGACTGTTGCGGGAGATTTTTCTGGAGGTCATCATCGCTCCTGGCTTTACTCCTGAAGCCAAAGAAATGCTAGCAGCAAAGAAGAACCTGCGCTTGATGATATGCCCCAATCAACTTCCCCGAGGCCATTCCCTTCGCTCTATTTCTGGGGGGTTGCTGGTGCAGCAAGCCGATAGCGGCATTGTCACTGACTGGAAGGTTGCCGGCAGGATCCAGCCTCCAAAGGGCTGGGAGGAGGATGGGGGCCTGGCCTGGCTAACCGCCAAGTATGCTAAATCCAACGCCATTGTCATCGCCAAGGGCACCATGACTTTAGGGATAGGTAGTGGCTGCACCAGCCGCATTGACGCCGCCAACATTGCCTTAGCTGCGGCAGGTGAAAGGGCCCGAGGAGGGGTAATGGCCTCTGACGGCTTTATTCCCTTTCCCGATGTGGTAGAAGCAGCAGCTAGTGCAGGCATTGGCGTTATCCTGCAGCCGGGAGGATCCAAGGGGGACGATAAGGCTATTGCTGCCGCTGATGCCGCAGGCATCCCCATGCTCTTTACCGGTATCCGCCACTTCAGGCATTAGGGGGTATTGAAATGCAAGTTTTGCTAATCGGGGCAGGGGCCAGGGAGCATGCTCTGGCTGTCCGCATGCTGGAAAGCCCTGCCATGGGCAGGCTCTATATGCTGCCGGGAAATGCTGCCCTAGAAGGCCGGGTAAGCAAAGTTCTGGATATCGACCTATGTGACGGTTCCAGCATTGCCACATGGGCCCAGCACCAGGCCATTGACCTAGCTGTCATCGGGCCGGAGGCACCCCTGCTAGCCGGGGTGTCCGATTGTCTGGAAGAAGTCGGCACCCCTTGCTTTGGCCCTTCTCGGGCCGCTGCCCGCCTGGAGGGAAGTAAGGCTTTTGCCAAAGAACTTCTTACCCAGGCAGGGATCCCCACCGCCAAGTATATGAAAGTATCAGGTGCCCAAGAAGCCCTTCAGGCCCTTGGAGACTGGCCCTTACCTCTGGTAATAAAGGCCGACGGCCTTGCCGCCGGCAAAGGGGTTACAGTGGCCATGACAGAAGGGGAAGCCCGAAAAGCAGCAGCTGCCCTTGAGGGCCCCGGGATAATCGAGGAATACCTGGAGGGCCGAGAGATTTCCTTTATGGTTCTTTCTCAAGGTGAGGAGTATGTGTCTCTGGTTCCCAGCCAGGACCACAAGCGGATTTATGATGGGGATAGGGGTGCCAACACCGGTGGCATGGGGGCCTTGGCAGGGTTTGACCTAATTAACCAGAGTTTGCAACAGGAAATCTCCTGTAAAATAATTAAGCCCACCCTGGCAGCCATGGCTAAGGCGGGGACGCCATTTAAAGGTGTGCTTTATGCAGGCCTGATGCTCACTTCTCAGGGACCGAAGGTTCTGGAGTTTAACGTGCGTTTCGGGGATCCCGAAACCCAGGCCATTCTCCAGCTATGGGAAGACGACCTGCTAGAAGTCTTGAATACCGTGGCCAGGGGGGGGATGCCCCAGGGGCTCCTTTGGTCTCAAGACTGGGCCCTGAGTCTGGTCTTAGCCTCGGGTGGTTACCCCGGGCCTTATAGGACAGGTTTTCAGATTCAGGGGTTGGGGGAAGCTGGAGATCATGCCCAGGTCTATCAGGCATGCACCAGATTGACCCGGGAGGGCATAGTTACTGCCGGCGGTCGGGTACTTACCTTGGCGGCCAAGGGCAGTTTGGAACTGGCCCGGGAAAAGGTCTATGCCGCCGCCGCCAAAATTCGCTTCCACGGTCTACATTACCGTCGAGATATCTAGGTGCTACCCTCCTATCCTTAGATATTTCCTTAAGGCCTTCGGGCCTTTTTTTTGTAGGGGCAATATCTCTGGGGTTTCTGCCAGTACTATATGCACACTCTTTGCCTCTCTCTTTCATATTATGAATGAGAATCGATGGAAGGGAGGTTCCTTATATATGGATGAAAAGTATCAAAGCAATTGCTGTCAGTGGATAAATGAACCGGTGATGGGTTCCCGCCAGGCAGGAAGAGTGCCGGCAACCTGTCCCCCGGGTTTCCAAGGTAGGTATACAGTACAACCAGGGGATACCATGTTCTTCATTGCCCAGCGATTTGGGGTGAGCCTCAATGCTTTAATAGCCGCCAACCCCCACATCACCAATCCGGCACTGATTTTCCCCGGCGATGTCCTCTGTGTTCCTGGGGTTGCTCAGCCGGACTGCAGAGTGCCAGCTACCTGTCCCCCGGGTTTCCAAGGTAGATATACTGTGCAACCAGGGGATACCATGTTCTTTATCGCCCAACGGTTTGGGGTAAGCCTCAATGCCCTCATTGCCGCCAATCCCCAGATTACCAATCCCAGCGTAATCTTCCCCTGTGATGTTCTCTGTGTTCCAGGCCCGCCGCCTCCGCCGCCTTCTTGTCGCATTCCGGCCACCTGTCCCCCTGGGTTCCAGGGCAGGTATACCGTGCAGCCAGGGGACACCATGTTCCTCATTGCCCAGCGGTTTGGGGTAAGCCTAAATGCTCTGATTGCTGCCAATCCCCAAATTACCAATCCCAGCGTAATCTTCCCCTGTGATGTTCTCTGCGTTCCAGGGCCATCTCCTTGCCGCATTCCTGCTACTTGTCCCCCGGGTTTCCAAGGCAGATATACTGTGCAACCAGGGGATACCATGTTTTTCATCGCCCAGCGGTTTGGGGTAAGCCTAAATGCTCTGATTGCTGCCAATCCCCATATTACTAACCCGGCAATAATCTTCCCCTGCGATGTCCTCTGCGTTCCCGGCCCGACTCCTCCGCCGCCCCCCTGCCGTATCCCTGCCACTTGTCCCCCCGGTTTTCTTGGGAGGTATACTGTGCAGCCAGGGGATACCATGTTCTTTATTGCCCAACGGTTTGAGGTAAGCCTGGATGCCTTAATTGCCGCCAATCCCCATATTTCTAATCCCAACTTGATTTTCCCCTGCGATGTACTCTGCGTGCCAGACTCATGGGAAGAAGTAATTGTTACTGAGGATGAAGAATAGTCTAGGGAAAAGAGCAAAAGGCCGTTAAACGCGGCCTTTTGCCATTATTTCTGGGAATGTTCAGCCTCTAACTTTAGCAAGATATTATAAGCATACAGCAATTACAATAAAGCGAGGAACCCTTCCTTCAGCTATGCTTTATGTATACGAAATGAAGGAGGTAGTTATTTTGGAGACCCAACCCATTATTGTTGATCCTCAAGATGCTGAAAAGAACAAGCTTTTTGGTATTTTGGCTTACATCCCCTTCCTCTTCCTTATTCCACTTTTCGCAGCACCAGATTCTAAGTTCTCTAAGTACCATGCCAATCAAGGTCTTTTGCTGACTATTGTCGCCGTCATTCTTTGGATTGTCCAAAAAATCATCACCTCGATTATTGCCAGGGCTGCGCTCAAAAACTTCTACAACAATCCTTTTGGCTATGCTGCCGACGGTGGCCTTGCTGTTACTTTAATTAGCCTCGTTGTTTGGGGGATTATCACTGTCCTGGCCATCATCGGCATTATTGCTGCCAACAAGGGCGAGTGCAAACCTCTCCCTATCATTGGCAACTTCAACCTAATCAATAAATAATAGCAAAAAGCTCCCCTGGGGCCCTGGGGGAGCTTTTTTACATCGGTTTCCGCATTTTTTCTATAGCGTATCCAGGGTAATAAGGTGGACATTGCGGCGATTGGGTAGGTAATATCCGTCTTTATGGGGTAGAGCAATTGCCTGGGCCTGTTTCTTGGCCTGAGAAATGGGTAAGCCAAGGAACTGAGCCAGAAACTCCGTTCCTTCAGCCATAGTCCTCACGGGCTGGCCAAAGTCCAGAGAAAATGTCTGCAAAATATACTGTATATTGAGGGTGTCCAACTGGGCCATTGTATCCTTCCCCTCAGGGGCAGGCCTCCGGCGATGCTGCTGCCAGCCAAAGGGGGGCAAGTAGCTGCCTGGAGCCACCAGAAAAATAAGCCTGGGCTTAAGGAAAAACATCGCCTGGAGATTGTCTTTGCCCGTCATAATCTCACCGCTGCCAAAGGCACAGATTACTACATCTACCTCCTGGGAAATTGGGGCATGGGGCCAGGTAAAGGGCAAGCAGTCAATATTCTTCAGCCCACGGCCTTCAGCTATCTTAGCTAAATTGTTTAGGACCTCTTGGTCCTTGTCTAATGCCAGAAATCTGGTTACATAGGGGGCAAGAGCCAGGGCATATGCTCCAGGTCCACAGCCTATATCCAACACCGTATCTCCGGCCCTGAGCCGGGGTATTATTTGCTCCAAAATAAGGCGGGGGTATTGGGAAAGCTCTCCTGCCCGCAAATACCAGTCAATAGTCTTTGGGTTCCAGGCTTTCATCGCTTCTGCCCCCTAAATCCTCCAGTAAGTGCTTCTACGCGGTCAACAGCTTCTTGGCTTGGAAACTCAACGATTGCTACAGAAGGATGAGCCCGAACCCGGTCCAGGAATGGGGTATGTTTATCTTTGAGGACACCAAGGACTGGTAATTTACTGTCCAGCAGCCGAAAGACAGCCTGCTGAAATTTCACGGCCTTTTCTTCAAAGATGCCCAGCTCATCTAAAATTACCAAGCCCGAAGAAAACAGGGACCTTTCTAAAGCTTGACAGCCCTTACCTTCAAACACATCGGCGTTTCCCTGCCACTTTCCTGGGGCCACCAGGGAAATGGCAATATCATCCCAATGCCTTTCCGTCTCCAATTGGGTGGTATAGGGTTCCTCCGCCAAATCCAGAAGGCGAAAGGCCCAAGTTATACCCTCTTGGGTAAGGCGCTGCATGGTAAAACCGTTTAAGGGCAACCCTATAGTATATTTTTGAATTAGCGAAGATTTGCCGCAGCGGGGGCGGCCTGTCAGAAGCAATTTTTGCATAATACCCTCCACAGCTGTTCCTTTCGCCTAAGAAAAGTGAAAGGATAATATAATAATATTCGCCGAAAAAGAGAGGATGTCCTTTACGTGCTGGAAAGGCAAATTAAAATTAGTTTTTTACTCAGGGCGCAGGAATATTCCATTTATATGTAGAAATAGGAAGTAACAAGTTTCGATCCCTGTGAGCTAACGCTGGGGGGCTATGCTCCAGGGACGATAGGGTGCAGGGGGAAACGCCTGCGCCTCCCGGTGCGGAAAGAGACTTGTTGGTTGTCATGCAACCACGCGCCGGGCGTGGTTTTTTCACGAATTTTTTTAACGGAGGTAACAAATGAAAAAAACGATCCTAATTATTGCGGCGCTGCTGGTTGTGTCACTTTTTGCTGGTTGTGCAAATCCCCCCCCTGAAGAACCTACCGAATCGGCCTGGAAGTTTACCGTTGGGGAAAAGGAATTTACCATTGACGGTCTCCGGGAAATGGAGAGCGTTACTATTAAACTGGAAAAGAAGGGCGAGGTCAATAGCTATACGGGGGTGCCCCTGTCTGAGTTGTTGACCAAGGCTGGAATTACTGATTTTGAAAAGCTGACCTTAGAGGCTGAGGATGGCTATTCTGGTAGCATCAACAAGGAAGAAGCCTTGCATAATAATTCCATCCTTTGCTATGCTCTGGACGGTGAAGATTTAAGCAGTGAAAAAAATGCCCCCCTGATGTTTGTATCTGAGAAGGCAAGCACAAAGAGTTGGGTTGGAAAACTTAAGATTATTCGTGTTGGTGAGTAAGGTAGACCTTGAGGCTGTCGCAGAATTACGATCTTTTCCCACTGTGGGCTGCGACAGCCCTTTTATATCACGACAAGAGTCTTCAGGAAAGGATGGCAGCCTATATGAGCTTAAAAAAATTTAGCACGATGGATTTGGTTGTCATCACCATGATGGCAGCCTTGGGCATAGCTATAAAGCCGGTGGTCACCCCTTTGGCCCAGATAATTACCGGGCCCCTGCTCATTCCCGGAGGCACAGTGGCCGGTGGATTCTACATGCTTTGGTTGGTGCTGGGTTATGGTCTTACAGGCAATAAACCTGGCACAGCTTTGCTCATCGGCCTGGTCCAGGGTATCATTGTCATTTTGCAACCCTTTGCCAATCATGGGGCCTTTAGCGTGATAAGTTACGCCGCCCCCGGCCTTGCAGTAGAACTGGTCTATCTATTCCTCAAGGGGCCCCGCAATCCTGCCAGTGCCTTTGCCGGTGGTGTTGCCGCCAACATCACCGGTTCTTTTTTGGTGACGACGGTCGTCATGCGGGTGGTAATCTGGCGTCTGCCAGCAGTCCCCTTTTTGCTGATGCTCTTAACTGCAGTTCTTTCCGGGGGCATTGGTGGGTTGGTGGCATACGGGCTCTTAACCAGATTAAAAAAATTTCGCGCCTTTGGGAGGGAGTAGTATGAAGAATAAATGGTTACTTGCTCTAGTCATTGTCCTGGCGGTGGCCGTGGGCCTACTGGCCTGGCTCAATGGTAGACGTGTCCGAGACCTAGATCCTGCTTCCCTGACAATAAAGGTCCAGGGGGAGGAAGTAGGCTCTATTTCCATAGAAGAAATATCTGCCTTGGGGGGAGAGGAATTTTCCAAGTCCCTGCGCTCCAGCGGCAAGAAACCCAGAGAAAACACTTACACCGGTGTACTCCTGTCTAAGGTGTTGGAGGCTGTAAAGCCGGGTTTAGTCAGTCAAGATGTTCAGATCAGCGTCCTGGCCAGCGATGGCTACGCCGTCTCATACTCTGGGGCAGATGTCCTGCGCCCGGAACATATTTACCTGGTATGGCTGATGGATGGAAAGCCCTTAGCCAGCAAAGCCAAGGGGGGCTTTGGGCCCTTGTTGGTCCTTACCCGTCAAGATGAATTCGGTCAAACTTGGTGTAAGTACGCCATTGAGGTAGATATAAGATGAAGACAGTCCTGGCGGCAGAAAGCCTCTTTGTTTCCTGGCAGCCGGGGGACTGGGTGCTTCGGGATATCGGCTTTTCCCTGTACCCCGGTGAGCTGGTAGGAATTATCGGTGCCAGCGGTTGCGGCAAAAGCACTTTTTGCCTGGCCTTAGCCGGCATTATTCCCCGCCAATTGCCAGGTCAGGTGGAGGGAAAGATACTGTTGGCCGGGGAGGATATGGCCCAACTCAGTCTTGCTGATATTGTAGGTAATCTAGGCATAGTCTTTCAAGATCCTGAGACCCAGCTTTTTTTGACCCGGGTGAGGAATGAATTGGCTTTTGGCCCGGAGAATCTCTGTCTGCCTCAAGATGAACTTGCCCCCAGGGTGCACAAGATAGCCAAGGAGTTAGGCTGCCAACATTTGTTGGCTGCTAATCCCAATGAACTGTCCGGGGGACAGCAGCAATTGGTGGCTTTGGCGTCAGTGCTGGCCCTGGAACCTAAAGTCCTCATCCTAGACGAGGTTACATCTCAGCTAGACCCGGAAACATGCCAACGTATCCAGGCCATTATCCGGGACCTACGCCAGCGCCATGTGGCGGTGCTGATGGTAGAGCATAATCTGTCCCAGCTGGCGGCAGCGGACCGCATCTTAGTGCTGCGGGATGGGACTATAGAAGAGGCCGGAGAACTAATAGGGGAAGGGGACCTGAGCAGGATATACGGAGGTGGTCCTAGTTGACTGCCTATATAAAATTAGAGCAAGTGAGCTTTTCATGGCCCCAAGGGGGACAAGTACTTAGGGACATCAACCTTAGTATAGAAAAGAATAGTACCATAGCCCTAATGGGGCCCAATGGCAGCGGCAAGACTACTTTGGGAAAGCTAATCATCGGCTTGCTTAAGCCCAGTTCCGGCCGTGTGTTTATATCTGGCACCGACGCTGAAGAGTATTCTCTAGCTGCAAGGGGCCGGCTTATTGGCTATGTCTTTCAAAACCCCGAGGGACAGTTTTTTGCCTCCACTATTACTGAAGAAATAGGCTTTGCCCTAAAATATCGAGGTATGTCCCCAGATAAAGTCCAACAAAGGGTAGAGGAAATGCTGACACTGTTTGAACTGGAGGAGTACGCCGATACTTTTCCCTTTAACCTCAGCCAGGGAGAAAAGCAGCGCCTGGCCCTAGCGGCCATTATCGCCCTTAGGCCAGGATTTATCATATTGGATGAGCCCTTTACCGGTCTGGATTGGCTGCGGAAACAGCGGCTCCAGGAAGTCTTGCAGCGGGTGCGCAATGAAGGGGTGGGCTACTTGCTCATCAGCCATGATAGGGATATGGCTAGCCGCCTCTGTTCTAGGGTGCTGCAGCTGGAAGGGGGGGAGCTGCAGTGAAGGGACGCCCTGAATTTCCTGATGTGCGAACATTGTTTACCGCAGTCCTAATCATCACGTCTTTAGCTATTGCCATCAATGATTACCTGTGGCTGCTGATACTCCTGGCAATTACCTTGGCCTCTCTGCTTATCGCCGGGATTCATTTGACCCGTTTACTGAGAAGGCTCAGGCGCTATCGCTGGCTGTTCCTGCTTATTGCTTTGGCGCAAAGTATCAGCAACGGTTCGGGTACAGTCTTTTTAGAATTCCAGGGGTATGTGCTCTTGTCCTCGGGGGGATTGCTGGGAGCATTAGCCGCCCTGCTGCGTATTACCGTGATTTTAGCAGCGGTGGGGTTGTTATCCTTAAAAGACTATCAGCAGATGGTGACGGGGCTGGCCCAAATGGGGGTTCCCTATGAATTTGCTTTTATGGTGCTGCTGGCCGTCCGCTTTATTCCGGTGCTCATGGAGGAGTTTCGCAATTCCCTGGCGGCAATTGAACTCAGGGGTATAGAGTTGAAAGCAATTCCCCTGGGGCAAAGGCTTAAGGTGTATTCATACTTGCTCATGCCCACTACTGCCGGTGCTCTCATTCGTTCCCGCCGCATTGCCATTGCCATGGAGGCCAGGGCCTTTCGCGCCTATCCTCGGCGGACCTGGCTGCAATGGCCCTCGTTAACCGGCTGGGATTGGTTCATCATTGCCTTGAGCCTTGGATTCGGAGCAGGGGTCTTGTATTTTAAAATCAGGGGGGTAATAGCATGAAGGTGTTTTCAGTTATTGGCATCACCCAGTCGGGAAAGACCAGCACCGTGGAAAATATTATCAGCCAACTAAGGCACCGCCGTTATTCGGTGGGCTCGGTAAAGGATATCCATTTTGAAGCCTTCGCCATCGATACTCCCGGCTCCAATACCTACCGCCACCGGCAGGCAGGTTCTTCTTTGGTTACGGCCCGGGGACTGAAAGAAACCGATATCCTCTATCCCCTCAGGCTGCCAATCGCAAGAGTCCTGGACTTTTATGACCAGGATTGGGTGGTGCTGGAGGGAGTAAAGGATATTAACGCCCCTAAGATTGTCTGTGCCCATGACGAAGAGGGTATTGAAGAGCTCCTGGATGCCAGCGTCATGGCCATTGCTGGCAAGGTTGCTAACACCGGTCTAAAAGAGTACAAGGGGTTGCCCGTTTTTAATGCTCTTAACCAGGCAGCTGAACTGACTGACTATGTCCTAACCAAGGTGCCCCCTCGCTTGCCGGATTATGACCCCCAGTGCTGCGGCCTTTGCGGCATGTCCTGCCGAGAAATGCTGGCGGGGATAATACGGGGGGAAAGGCAGCATGAGGATTGTCTGCTCCAACAAAAGGTCCAGTTGCAAATCGGGGGCCAGCCTGTGACCATGGTCCCCTTTGTCCAGGAATTACTGACTAAGACCCTGACGGCACTTGTCTCAACCTTGGAGGGGTATGAGCAGGGCAAGGAAATCAGTGTGGTCTGGAAACCAAGGGAGGACAAAAGGTAGGTTCAACTATCCCTAGTGCACTGCCTGCATCTGTGATAATCTAGAAGCATAAAAAGCCAGAAAGGAAGATAGCCATGGAATTAGCCTTGGCCATTATGGCGGGAATTTCCCTTAGCGCCACCTCGGGTTTCAGGGTCTTTGTTCCCTTCCTAATCCTCAGCATCGCCAATCTTACGGGATTGCTGGACCTCAATCAGTCTATGGCCTGGATTGGAACCTATCCGGCGCTGGCCACTTTTGGAGTGGCCACCTTAGTTGAGATTCTGGCTTATTTCATCCCCTGGATAGATAATGTTCTTAACGCCATCAGTGCTCCTGCTGCGGTAGTAGCTGGCACAGTCCTTACCTATGCATTGGTGGGAGAACTGGCACCAGGCATGGCTTGGATTATCTCGATAATCGGCGGCGGCGGGGCCTCCTTGGCCACCAGGGCCATCAGCGGTTTCATTCATGCTGGGTCCACGGCTGCTTCTGGGGGAGTAGCCAATCCAACAGTTTCTCTGGCAGAGTCTGCCGGCTCAGTGATCATGTCTATTCTGGCAGTAATTGCCCCCATCATTGTTATCCTAGTACTGATCATCCTCATTTCCTGGGCAATCAAGACCTATAAGCGGTTAAAAGTTAAGAAATAAAATGACACCGGTCCATGCTATGCTCCCCTAGTCCTGAATTTCAGGTGTCTACTTGACAGGGGGCAATTCAATATTCCGGTGTCATTTTGCTGTACGTGATTATCGCCCTTGAATAAGGATTGCGCTGGCATCCTGGTGCTCAATGATCTGATTCAGCTCATTTGTTTCAGGGTCCAAGGCATAAATCCCGTCACCTGAATTAGCCCCTCGCTGCCAGACTGCCAGATAGATTATGCCATCAGCTACTGCAATATCCTCTGCCCCAAGACCATCTGGGAGGGAAAGGGTGGTGGCTATGCCATTATCGAGAATTGTTATGCTGCGCTTGGCATTTATGTGGGTGGAGGACCAGATGCGGTCCAATATATATACTTTGTCCTTGTGGGAAACTCCCCGGAAGGGGTAGCCGCTGCCTTGGATTTTCTCGGTAATTTTTCCCTGATGGGGGTCAAAGACCAAGATATCTGGCTGCCCTTGAGTAAAGCCGCTATTGTTCAGCAGGAGAACAGTGCCGTCTTCCCTGGGCACCATGGACCAGACTGCTGTGTCCGGTCCTAAGTACATACTCCCTGCCAGGGTGAAATCTTTAGAAAACCAATAAATGCTAGCATGGGAGGAGTCGGTATCACCGGGCCCGTCGTGAATGGCCGCTGCCACCAGAAAGTCCGGGGTGGAGGCAATGGTGGTAAGAAATAAAAAGGATTGCTGCTGGGGGTCTACCTGGACGACTTCCTGGCTCTCCATAGATGTTATGTCAACCTTCCAAAGGCTGAAACCCATACCAGCTTCGGTGCAGCCGGCAATAATGGATCCGCAAAACTCAACAAAACCCGCTTCTGGTTGCTTACCCACCGGGATCTCTTTGATTAATTGGCCTTTTTCCCAGACCAGCAGAAAATTACTGGACTCAGCATCATTCCACCCCTTCCCCAACCATAGGCGGTCTTGGCTGTCCTGAAACATGCTGCTGATATGAAAGGGAGGTAATTTTTCTCTAAAAACCTGCTCCCCCTGTAAATCATAGCCGCCAAGGCTGTTGCGAGAAAAGCTCTCTCCCCTATTGGTTCCCGCCACTACCCAAAAGGCTGGCAGTTCCCTTTTCTCATTCTTGCAGCCAGCGAGAGGAGAAAGGAGGATAGACAAGACAAGAGGGAATAAAATTAGCTTGAATTTCTGAGGCTTTCCATACATAAGCAATCCCCCGTTTTTATATTTTTGGACAAACTTTCCCATATATGAGTATGCAGCATGGACAAGCACTATGACAAATAATATTCATTTCGAAAATTTTCTCCCAGAATAAACTACACATAGATATTATGTAAAGTTCGGCCCGGCAGGGGATGCCGGGCGGGCTGCTAATTAATCTGCGTAAAAGTAAATTATCTGGTCGGACAGGTAGACTTCATCGGGGGCGACGGCGGCATAGGCAAAAGTCGTTCCTAGGGCACCATACCGGGCAGTGAGGAAGGCCACATAGCGCCAGTGGTTGCTGTCTACGTTCACCCCCATGTACTGATGGATCTTCCACACCAGTTGGGAGCAATAGAGGGAGGAGTCAGTAGTCTTATTTAAGAAGTTCCAGTTATATGGGGTCCTGCCATCAGTTCCGTACTTGTTTTTTGCCCAGTTCAGGGCTGCAGTGACTTCACTGCTGCTCTTATTCTTGGTGTAGCCCAGGGCTACTGGCTGCCCCTGCTGCCAGGACGACAGGGGACGTAGTCTGACGCCATCGCTGTTGGATTCGTATACGGTATTATTGCCGTTGTAGGTTCCAGAGTGAGAGTAATAAAGGGCATAAGCATTAAAAAACTTCTTATTGTTGATGTGCATTACATCGCCAACCCAGAGGGAGCCCCAGGGGACAGCTTGGATTGTGACGTCACCGGACCCCACGACCCGTGTATTAAGGGCGGCATCTTGCAGCCGCTTTGCCCTGAAGGCCTCCCGGGCAGCTTTTTCCGCTGCAGCCAACTCCTTGGTGTAACTTGGATTGGATTCCTGCAGTTTGGCACTCTGCCTTTCCATTTCGCTGGCCAATCTCTGCCCTTGAGATTTGGCCCCAACGGACAGAGGCAATGCCACAATTAACAGTACCAGGCTAATCGATAGCAGTTTGCGAATGAACATAACAATTCCTCCCGACAGAAAATTTCTGGGTTCATCCCAGACCCGTATATGTATATGCGGAAAAATGCAGGAATCAACAAGATATTTTTTCCAGGTTTTATACACTTGACCCAAGACCCTCCGTTGAATGTCTTTCATGGAAATGGGAGGCATGTTATAATAAACCTGCTATGGGAGAGGGGGAGCGATATGGAACTCGCAATAATTCTGTTAATCTTTATTTTTGTTTCGAGAAAAGACTTATTGGAGTTAAGGTCCTTCTCCCTTCGCAAGGAAAAGGACAAGCTTGTATTAATGTTAGGCTTTGGCATATTGGGATTGGCTTTTTTAGTAGCCGGCATTGATCGCTTTGAGCAGATGTTTGAAATAAAATTTCATCCAGAAATCCTCTTCCTCAACGACTGGCTAAAGAGCATACCCCTCAATGACCTTTCAGTATACTTTAACTACAACAGGCCTATTATCTTAAAAATACTCCGAGCGGTTTACCACTATGGTTTTTTTGTTCCGGTCATCTTCCTTATTATTAATGCAGTATCTCGACGGGATGTCCGAGGTTTGTCCATGTTGGTCTTCGGTACCTTTGCCTTTCACTATACAGTTCATTTTCCTTATTATTTTTTTACCGAAGGCCATCAAATATGGTGTGTAAAGGGAGTCGCAATCCCCCTGTTCCGGACTATGTCGCCGCTGGACCATGTCTTTCCCAGTATGCATGCCTCTATGTCGGTGACAGCCTTGCTCCTAGCTTGGAAGCAGCCCAATAGAGCAGTTCGCATTCTGTATACAATCTTTTGTCCCTTGGTGATTTTCGCAACCTTCTACCTGCAGATTCACTGGACCATTGATGCCATTGCCGGGGCAATTATTGGCATAGCTGCAGTAGAGTTCGCCGAGTATGCCACTAATAATGGCTGGTTGCACATCCACATCGGCCGAATCAGCGACTTAAGGGGGCTGTTCCGGCGCCCCGCTACCAAAGGTCTCTCATCCCGCCACTAAAGTTGGCGTCGAACAGAATAAATGGCCAGCTCAGATTAATGTAAAATAAGCTAAGTCCTTAATAGCTCTAGCACAAGTGAATAATTATATCGAAGTGAACTTATTCCCATAGCATAAAGACTCAGTCCAAAAAGCTGAGTCTTTTATTTAAACGGCCTGCTTTCTGTTACAATAATGATAAACAAGAGGCGAATACAAAGTTTCCCATATTCGTGACCTAGGAATATCAAAGTGTGGAGGTGTCCTATGGAGCAGTATCAGCTTAAGTTTGAATGTATAAAGGACGGAACAGTATTTGGATTGGGGGGAAGTGAATGCCATGGTTTGATATATGCATTGCTTGGCAAAATTCTTCCTGAATACTCACAATCCCTGCATGAGGCAAGATTCAACCCATATTCATTAGGACCGCTTCGGGGAGAGGGCCGTAGTATTAATGGTATTTATCATTTAGCCTCAGGTGGTGAATACAGTTTTACAATTTCATCATTTACAGATGAAATGAGGGATGCGATTAGCAGTTTACGGACACTAATGCACCCTGCTTATCACTTTAGACTTGGTTCTGCTGATTGCCGGTGGCTTACCCTAGAAAAAATAGCTGAGGCAAAGTATCAGGAGTTACTTAGGGAAAGCACCGGTAGACAGTTTGATATTGTATTTTTATCCCCAACTTGTTTTCGCCGCCAGGGCATTAGTTTGCTATTTCCGTCTCCTGAACTAGTCTTTACAAATTTGTTAGAACGATGGAATGCTTTTGCCCCAATTTCTATGGATGTTGAGCCAAGCGAAATGCTGTTTGTCAGCAGGTACAATCTTAAAACCAGTTTGGTGCGCTTTGCGAAATATAAGATGACCGGCTTCACTGGCAAGGTCGAGTACAGTTTTTCTAATTCCGCAGCGGAAGATAGACGGCAGTTAATAGGGGCTCTTGCGCGATTCGCCAATTTTGCCGGCATTGGCTATAAAACCGGTATGGGGATGGGGGAATGTAGATTCAGCAAAAAATGACCGAAATTGTCACGAAGAGCTGGTAATATAAGCTAAAGGAGGTGAAATTTCATGAAAGTCCAGTTGAATCTAACAGGTGACCCTTGGATGGATTGGGGCCTAGCTGCTTTCGCCCAATTATGCGAAGAAAACGTAGCAATCTTTTCTCCGGAAATAGCTCAAGGGTGGATAAAACTAAAAATTGATGCTCCTGGGGAAGCAAGGGATTTGGTTGTCACTTTTCTTAAACAACTCTTGGATAGTACTGTCCTCCTGCCTGCAGAAGCAAAACTCTTAGGTTATCCACGTACAAGAACGGCAGAAGGTTATTACGATATAGAGCAAAGATGGTCTCTCGGCAAGGAAGAAGAGGACCGGGCACTTGAATCTTTTCGGAATCGGTTTGCCGCCGGAAAGAAGCCTTCAGAGGGAAAAGAAATTAAGTACCCAGCATTTAAACCGAATAAGAAGTCCGGTGTAAGTTTAAAAAGGAACTATCCGGGACTAAAAAAAGATTGGCAAAAACTTCACCAGAATTTAGAAGATAATATTAAGGCATTCTTTCGGCAATGGGAGCAAGAGTCAGCTACAGATAAGTTTTGTAGTCTATGTGGACGAGCAACCTCAACACAATTTGAGATGCGTCAAAATAAAAATCCTTTTTATAATCAACATCATAATAATAAGATACGTGGACATCAGAGCAGTGTCACGGTAAATTCAATGTGTCCTACTTGCAATTTTCTCAACATATTCGCAGCAGCCTCGGCAGATTTGCCCTATTTTGTTGAGGAGAAAACCCATGTCCTCGTCCCCCAAGTGGACAACCTCTCCACCTTGATGGAGATAAGAAAGCTCATCCGCAATAATAGCCTGGATATGGACGCACCCATGCTGATATCTTATAGGACTAACATCCGTGGACTTCCCTATTGGCGGCCAGACTTATACACTTCCCTAATTGGGGTCTATTGGAACCTCAAGCACAAGTATATGCGGCAACCTAATATCAACCAAGAGGATTGGGGCTTAGGTCTTTCCCTGGATCAGCAGAATCAAGTGGAGCGTTGGATAGTCTTTCGTTATTCCAAAGGTCAAAACGTAATTCTTACTCACTTCAATTACCTGAGAGTTAACAATCGTTTATTTCAGTTGCTAGATACTGTGAAGTATGGACCAGATGAAGCGAAGGAAGGCAATTTATACCGCGACCTTCTCAGAACAATGCCGACGGGAAAAGGCAGAGCTAGAGAAGATTTCAGTCATGGTTTGGTAATGAAAAACTGGCGTCTTGTTTCTCAGGCAGTGTTTAGTTTGTTCAAGGACGGGGAAAATTTTGCTTCGGCATTATGGGCAAGATTTTTTGATTATGCATTGGAGGTGGATGAAGTGTTATCTGAAGAGTTGTTGGAAGATGTTAAGACAGTGGGCAATACTCTCGGTCGTGCTTTTGCAAAGGATATCGGGATGATGTCGGCAATTAACAATGTCCACGACGAGGCTTCCCTGCGCAAAGTATTAAAGGATGCTTTCATGAAGATGCATAAAATCGTTGCTACAACTACCCGTTTTGGTGGCGAAGAAGAAACCTGGGTGCCTGGTTCGAGTCGGGTGGAAAATATTCTTTCTTCAGTAACCCGAGAAAACGTAGCTGCGATAAGGGATACGATGTTGATTTACTCAACCCTTGCGGCAATGAATCGGTTGCAGAGGGAAAATAAAAAGGGAGGAAATGAATAGTGAAAGCGATTACCCTAATATGGCTTACAAGAGCAGATCTCAGCAACCTTAATTCTGGCCAAGGTAGTGGCAATTTAACTGAACTAAAGACCTATGCCAACGGGACAAAGCCTTATGTGTCAGGTCAGGCGACGCGGACTGCTTTATTCGACACTATTGCTCGTACTCATGGCGACAAGTTCAAATGTACCAGTGAGCGGCCTTGCGCAGATGTAAGCAACTGTTGGAGCTGCGATCTCAGAGGTTTCCTTGCCACCAAGGAGGGTGAGGGAGGCCAGCGCCGCTGGTCTCCGATTAAGGCTACCCCTGGTCTGGGGCAAATTCCCAGTGAGATCGTCACCGATTTACTCACCCGGTCAAGCGTTATTAATAAAGATGAACGCGCCAGCAAAGATATGCGCTTGGCCAATGTTCAGTTGACAGACAATTTATACCGCTTTGCCTTAGTCATCGATGTGGACAACATCGGTTTGGTAAAAGAACCAATTCTAGAAGGCGAAAATAAGGAACAGCGTGTAACCGGTTGGAAGGAAGTTGTAAATATCGGCGATGCAGAGCGCAAGACCCGGGTCGCCGCCTTATTGGATGGGGTCTTTAATTTAAGCGGGTTCGCAAAACAAGCCAGGGCAGCCGCTTCTCTTGCTCCGGAATTACTGCTGGCTATCTCCCAAGAAACATATAATCAACGTGGGCTAAAGGCCCTAGAAGTCGATGATCAAGGTAATATCAAGGTGGATGTGCTGGCTAATGCCATTCTGGAAAATATCGATTTGGGTAATACAGTCATATTTGGTGGAAGTGCTGAAGTCGTAAAAAACTGGGATGAAGTACTTGGAGTGCTGGAAAAGAATCAGGTCGAGGTAATGCCTGTATACAAGGTAATTGAAAGCCTGAAATCCTCCCTGTAGGGGGTGGAGCCATGAAAAGATTAGTCTCGGCACGTCTATTGGTGCCCTTTTGGTGCTCTTTCAGGATACCTTACACTATAAATGTAAACTTTTCTTATCCGGTGCCTCCTCCCATAACTCTTTTCGGCTTAATAGGATGTGCTTTGGGCATTCCTGCAGATTCTTTTGACCTCCTCTCCGAGATGGATATTGCAGTAGGTCTTGAGGAAGAAGGAGAGATTATCGAGACTTACTCCAGGATAATCAAACGGGATGCTCGCACCCCGGATCGGCGCACGCTCCTAATACGCCAAAAGTTGCTTCAACCTGTCTATCGTCTTTATCTCTTGGCAGGAGAGGAACTGGCAGAAACAGTGGCAAAAAGATTGACGGACCCCGTATATCCTCTTGCTCTAGGGGAAAGTGACGATATGCTGGAAGTAGACCAAGTCCTAGTCTCTTCTATGGAGAAGGAAGACGTACATGAAATTGACAGCATATTGCCGGTAGGTCTAGGTTTAGAACCAATCTCGGAGCACATTGTCTCTTATCTGCCAATAGCTTTTAAACGGGGAAAGCGGGACTGGACGGGAGTTGAGTACCGGAGCTATTTCGTCGGTCAGAGTCTTGTTCTTAACCAGGAGATTCAAGCATATATCGCTGGGGATAAGAGGGTGGTGTTTTAATGCTGGTTGCCAAGACTGACCCTCGGCAAAGTATACAGGAGCACAGCCTTATGGCTTGTCAAGTCCTAAATGAACTATCGGAAAATCTTCTTCCTGTTTGGCAGCAGCGGTTACAGGAAATCGCCATTCTTCCCCCAACTCTCCAACACCTGTTGACAGATTTAGTTGCTTGTCATGACCTTGGAAAAGCAATGGATCCCTGGCAGCGGTATATCCGCGGCCAGGGCCCCCACACAAACCACTCGCTGTATTCGATGATGCTTGCCAAAGAAGTATTGCCTGGGAAACGTGACAAATATAAAACATCTGCCCTGCTGGCAATTCTATCTCACCACAGTCAGTTGCATAATAATAGCTATCAAGATGGCAAGACCGTTGCCTTGGGCAACATTGGCTTTAATCGGGAGAAATTAAACGAAGCTCTACAGGAGCTTGGAAATTATCGACCCCTTCCCTTTTCAAGTTTTTCAGGAGCAGATTGCGCCAATAGCGTATATAGCCTGATCAACGCAGTGTCTAACACAAAGCTTAATAAATTAAAGTTTAAAGCTTTATTTTGCTTTTTGCATGCACTCCTTCGTTTATCAGATAACGAGGCTAGTGCTCGCCATAAAGGTAAGGGTAGCATGATCTATAATTGTTATCAGGTAGTTGACGGATTTAACCAGTCTTCTCCAGCTACTGCTCCCAACGAAATTCAGTGTCTGGTCACAGGAAAAGATAACTGGCTAATTCTAAGGGCAGGCTGTGGGGTAGGCAAGACTGGTGCCGCCTTAAAATTTGCTATGGAGCAGATTAACGCTCGGCGGGCTGACAGAGTGATTTTTACTTTACCCACGCAATTTACTACCAACTCAATGTATTGGGATCTTGAGTCGAAGTATTCAATCCCGAAGGAACTTGCAGGTATTTATCATTCTGAAATAGAAGGCGTGTTAAAGCTTGAAGCTGATGATGAAGATTATGTACAATCCGAGAAATACCAGAACTCCTTCTACAATAAGCCTGTAACGGTATCCACGGTGGACCATCTCTTGTATTCTCTACTTCATTGTTACAAATACGCCGACCGGGCTTTTGGCAATATATTTACTTCAGTGGTTGTTTTTGATGAAGTCCATTATTACGATCATTTCACTTTAAACAAGATTGGGCAGTGCCTGGACTTAATGCGAGAATTGCATATACCTCACATGATAATGACGGCAACGATGCCTCAAGTTGTGCTGGACCGCCTCCAAAGACAAGCTAAGGGCGGGTATGCTGTTATCACTCAAAAGGAGACTGTGCCTGCGATACCCTATACAGTTATAAAGGCACAAAGACCGATTGCAGATGCTATGGGCAAGGCAGCAAAGGAGTTGCGGCATCTTATCCGCAAAAACCTGGGTTATAAACAAATGGTTGTCGTCAATCGCGTTGAACTAGCCAAAGATTTAGCCAGAACGATAAAGAGTAAGTTCCCCAACGCTAATGTAATATGCTATCACTCGCAATTTTGCAGACAACACCGCACCGAAAAAGAGCGTTTAATCAAGATCCTTTTCTCGGCTAAAGATTCTCGTACAGATGAACAACGAAAGCTTATTAATTCTTGGAATCTAAAAGATACTGAAGATGTCATTTTGGTGAGCACTCAGGTATGTGAACTGAGCTTAGATATCAGCGCAGATATTATGTACAGTCAAATTGCCCCAGTGGACAGCATTATTCAAAGGGGGGGACGTTTACACAGGAATGGTGTTTCACCTTCTCGCTCTAACTGTGATTGTCAGAGATGTCGAGGAAGACAGTATCTAAAGGATAAGCACCATTACGCTCTACATCTCTTTCCTCTAGATTGGGATGATGAAGACTCTTTTTTCCCTTACGGTCTCCCTATGCAACGCCAATGGGTTTTAGCCAGCTGGGAAGCTATCCAGGGTGATTATTCATTCGGTAGGGCACAGGAATGGGTAGATTCAGTTTTTACTGAGCCTCCCCTGCTCTACGATTCAGATATGAAATCTATGATACTAGAAGACGTGGTTTTTGGGCGCACACCAGCAGAAAGATACGGCGATGAGGATGCGGAGTTATCGTCAGGCAGTTTCAAAGTCCGAGATGTTCAACAAGCAACTGTAACGGTCATTCCTGCTTGTTTCGAGAACATCTCCAAAACAGATGAAAAAGAGGCCTACTCGAACTTAGGGGTAAGGGTTGCCCTTTGGTTATTTTGCAAGTACGGTAGAAAGCGCGGTGAGCTCTGGTTTCTTGAGCTTCCGTATTCAAGAGAGTTTGGCTTCCAGCTTGAAAGGAGGAAGGGATGAACCAAGATCTGTTGATTCCAGTTTCAGCGGTTGCAGAACTATTATACTGCCCCCGAAATTTTTATTATCGGGTACTTGAGGGGGCGGACGAGACAAATAAGCATGTAACCCAAGGAAAAGTTGAAGAAGAGCGACGTGATGCCTACGCAAGACTGTCAAGGCCGGAGTATACGCAATATCGGAGGATTCATTTGTCTTCTGAAACTCTTAATCTGTCCGGAATATTAGATGTAGTCGAGGAAAAGGCTGGGGAACTATATCCTGTGGAATTTAAAACAGGACAAACCAAAGATAAGCTTAACGATGCTGTGCAGCTATGTTGCCAGGCCATGCTTCTAGAAGAACATTTGGGTATGAATCTGGAAAAAGGATATATCCACTATACTGGAAGCCAGCGGCGCAAAGTTGTATGGTTTGATCAGCAATTACGGGAAACAGCCTATACTGCAATCGGAAATGCCAAACGTATTATCTTATCAAATGAAATTCCTTTGCCGGTTGCTGACGCCAGGTGCAATGGATGTAGTTTGGCCCCCCGGTGTCTGCATGAGGAAGTCAGCAGTCTGCAAGGAGAGTCAAAACCCAGACGACCTTTACCGGGGATTAATCTTGGGCGGACATTATATGTTGATTCTCCCGGTGCCTATCTGCGCAAGCGGGGGGAAAGGGTTGTTGTCACTAAAGAAAAGGATACTTTAGCTGATGTCCCTCTGACAGATATCGATCAAGTCGTGGTTGCTAATGGTGTGAACGCTTCTGTCAGCCTGCTCACGTCTTTGCTATATAATGGGGTTCCAGCATACTTTATTACTGGCGCGGGGAGAGTAATGGGCTGGTTAAATCCTTGCTGGAATCGCAATATATTGCTCAGACAGGATCAATTCCGGTTGGTGCAAGATCGAGAATGGAGATTAAATACCGCAAAGGGTTTTGTAATGGGCAAGGTGGCGAATATGCGCACTATTCTCAAGCGCTATTCCCGAAGTATTAACGATTCATGGCTTGAGGATCGGATCTGCCAAATTTCAGCAATCGTTCCTAAGATCGCTGAGGCAGATAATGTGGATACCCTCAGAGGTTATGAGGGTAATGCCTCACGCATCTATTTTAGTAGTTTTGGCACTCTCTTTAAGGAAAAGGCTGATTTCAATTTTGAACACCGTAACCGCCGCCCCCCAAAAGACCCTGTAAATGCCTTGCTCAGTTTTGGCTACGCCATGCTTACTAAAGATGTAACATCAGGGCTGATACTAGCCGGGTTAGATCCATATTTAGGCATCTACCATGTTGCTCATTATGGTAGGCCTGCACTGGCACTGGATTTAATGGAGGAGTTCCGCTGTATTATCGTTGACTCCGTGGTGTTAAGAACAATTAACAGCGGAATGATCGGCAGCAATGAGTTTGAAGAATATTTTGGCGGTATCCAGCTGACTGAAGCTGGGCGAAAGAAGTTTTTCACAGCCTATCAGCAACGTATGTCCCAGGAGATAACTCATCCTATCTTTGATTATAAACTACCTTATCGGCGGATTATTGAATTGCAGGCAAGGTTCCTTGCTAAAGTTATGCGGGGTGAGATGGAAGAATACAAGGCTTTTGTGGTGAGATAAATGCTAAAGAACATTGTTATTGTCTATGATATTGCCAACGATCGCAGGCGGGCGAGGGTTTTTAAACTACTAAAAAACTATGCGACCCGCATCCAGTACAGCGTGTTTGAAGGTAATCTGACTGACGAGGATATTATCCTCATACAGGCTGAGCTGGCAAAGATAATGAATCCAAAGGAAGACGGCATAGCTTTTTTCCAGCTCTGCAAAAAATGTATAAAGACCGTAAAAAGAATTGGTGTTACTCCAGATGCAACTGGAACAGGAGATATAATTGTATAGTCGGCATAGACCGACTATACAATCCTCATGAATATGGTATAATATTACCAACAGAGATTAATAGCCCCCGGTCAAATTAATCGAGGGCCTCTGCTGTAGCAAATTCCTGGGACGTGCTCGAGTCAATAACATCAAGTCTATGAAGCTATTATCGATTAACTAAGCTAACCAGTGTGTTCAAAAATCGCCGTCCCTCGAAAACCAGGCAAAGAGACCAATGAGCTCAGGGGTTACCCCCGGCGCTGTCTAAACAAACCTAATTCCCTCAGGGGAGTTGAAAGGTCTTACTTGGAGCGGGGCTATTTCAAGGTCATCGACAGTCTAAACAAACCTAATTCCCTCAGGGGAGTTGAAAGCCTTTGTGGGGGCTTTTGCCCGCCCCCTGGGGCTTGGGTCTAAACAAACCTAATTCCCTCAGGGGAGTTGAAAGCTCATCGGCTGTGGCCTGGTTCTCGGCAGTGACGCCCGTCTAAACAAACCTAATTCCCTCAGGGGAGTTGAAAGCACCCTGGAATGGCATACGCCTGAGCTCCTCAATCGTCTAAACAAACCTAATTCCCTCAGGGGAGTTGAAAGTCGGGCATAGATGCTGTCCATAGCGGCTACGTTATGTCTAAACAAACCTAATTCCCTCAGGGGAGTTGAAAGTCCGGCAGCTGATTTACGCCAGTCATGAGCTGCAATCGTCTAAACAACCCTAATCCCCTCAGGGGAGTTGAAAGATGGCGTTCCCGCCGTAATACATGTCATGCACATACAGAGTCTAAACAAACCTAATTCCCTCAGGGGAGTTGAAAGGTGTATATGCCCTGCCCCCGGAAATCCTCTTTTACCCAGTCTAAACAAACCTAATTCCCTCAGGGGAGTTGAAAGTTCAGTAGGCTTGGCTTGCCGCTAGATAATCGCAACACGTCTAAACAAACCTAATTCCCTCAGGGGAGTTGAAAGGGAAATACGGGACCATTTGAATAGCTACGGGCCGAAAGTCTAAACAAACCTAATTCCCTCAGGGGAGTTGAAAGTAAAGGTGGCGGGTTAACAAGTGCGGTCACATTTGCTCGTCTAAACAAACCTAATTCCCTCAGGGGAGTTGAAAGAGCATTGAGTGATACTGATATGAGGACTGGTTGACGTCTAAACAAACCTAATTCCCTCAGGGGAGTTGAAAGGACAACAGTGCAAACATCAATTCACGAACCCAGTGACGTCTAAACAAACCTAATTCCCTCAGGGGAGTTGAAAGCATAGATAGTACTTGTCGCTCAGAAACTCTTCCACACGTCTAAACAAACCTAATTCCCTCAGGGGAGTTGAAAGTTTATGCTACGTGGGTATCCACTACTGTGACTTCCAAGTCTAAACAAACCTAATTCCCTCAGGGGAGTTGAAAGGCCTCAAAAAGTGTTAGGCCGTAGCAGTCCATCAGTTGTCTAAACAAACCTAATTCCCTCAGGGGAGTTGAAAGAGTGCTTTTTCCCGTGCTGTTTCTTCTGCTATAAATAGTCTAAACAAACCTAATTCCCTCAGGGGAGTTGAAAGACACCCACAGTGAGATAGATGCCGGGGATAAGTGCGCCGTCAAGGTCTAAACAAACCTAATTCCCTCAGGGGAGTTGAAAGAAAACAATGTTTTGAGTGTAGTCGTATACCCAGATATTGTCTAAACAAACCTAATTCCCTCAGGGGAGTTGAAAGAGGAGTATTGTTGTTTGTGCGTAATTTTCTTCGTCGTCTAAACAAACCTAATTCCCTCAGGGGAGTTGAAAGTGTTTTACCTCTTGACAATCTAAGTATCTTCTCCTTAGTCTAAACAAACCTAATTCCCTCAGGGGAGTTGAAAGTTGCGTAGAAGCTGGTCATTTTATCATGGTTGCCTGGGTCTAAACAAACCTAATTCCCTCAGGGGAGTTGAAAGGGTCAAACTGGATCACCCGGTCCGTTCCCCCTTAGGTCGTCTAAACAAACCTAATTCCCTCAGGGGAGTTGAAAGGACATGCTGGACGTCCGGCTGAACATCGAATTTGCCGCGTCTAAACAAACCTAATTCCCTCAGGGGAGTTGAAAGTGGATAGATTCACCAGGTATAAGCCTATCCATGGTACAGGTCTAAACAAACCTAATTCCCTCAGGGGAGTTGAAAGACCCATACCTCGAAGTGTAGATGTGCCCCATTTGCACTAGTCTAAACAAACCTAATTCCCTCAGGGGAGTTGAAAGAATGGCAAATAACAGGGATTGGCAGACGTTTCCTAGGGTCTAAACAAACCTAATTCCCTCAGGGGAGTTGAAAGCCTGGATGAGGGGGACGACTCAGATGAGGACCTCATTGGTCTAAACAAACCTAATTCCCTCAGGGGAGTTGAAAGTTTCAGTGTCTTTCTTGCGACCAGCCTATCCAAGTCGGTGTCTAAACAAACCTAATTCCCTCAGGGGAGTTGAAAGGAACTCAGGCTCTGTAGCGTTCAACTTGATTGGAATGTCGTCTAAACAAACCTAATTCCCTCAGGGGAGTTGAAAGGTGAATTGTGCGAGCAAAGCCTCCAGTGTAGCGATTGTCTAAACAAACCTAATTCCCTCAGGGGAGTTAATTAATATATTAAATATAATATGTAGCTGGCAGGATTTAGAAAATTGGTTGAGAAGTAACATTTAGGAGGTGGTCTAAGTGAGAATTAAGGCGGTATATAAAATCAATACAGAAATGTTCATGGGAGACAAAAACCCTGATGTTAAAGCACGTTTACGTGCAGCCTCAGTAAAGGGAGCTTTGCGCTTTTGGTTTCGTGCACTTTCTCTCGCAGATTATCAAACTTGGGAAAAAGTACAGGAAACCGAGGATAAAGTATTCGGAAGCATCAATAATCAAGCAGCTATCTTGATGTCACTCGAAGATTCATCCAGATTGGAAAAAAAATCAAATTGTGCAATGTGGAGTGGTGGGCGCGGCTATCTAGCGTATGGGTTAGAAAAAGAAAAGGACAATGGGAAAAATGAGAACTGTAATAATAAAGCCAAGGTCTTACGCCCCTATATTGCGCCAGATCAGATTTTTTCGCTAAAAATTATTCAGTTGAGAGATGACGTAGATATCAGTAACCTTGTAAGGGCAGTGAAGTTATTGGGTCTAATCGGGGGACTGGGATCCAGATCAAGAAGAGGATTTGGTTCGGTTATGCTTCAATCCCTGCTCATTGATGGCAAGGAAGAGTGGCATCCAGCAAAAACAACCGATGAACTACAAGAACAGATTCTACATGTAGTTCCCATAAGACTTCCTGTTGACCTGCCTGAATACACGGCATTCTCTCATTTTAGCCGTGTTGTTATCGTAAAAGAAAGCCATGAGGGTATAGGGGATAAATTTCAAAAGTATCGCAAGGATCATTTTAAAAAAGATGGTCTCATAGCGAAAACAGTTTATCATGATGGAAAGGTTACAGAGCATCCTGAAAGAGTGGCATTTGGTTTGCCTCATAATTATTTCTTTGGTAATGACAAGAAATTAGAAATTAAAAGCAAAATGTGTGAACGCCGGGCTAGCCCATTATTTGTTCATATTCATGAGATTAACAAAGAACAAGTATGTGTGTTGTCTTTACTCCCAGCCAGGTTTTTACCAAAAGGGGATAAAATTCAGTACAAAAATCAGGGCATTGAAGTAGAATGTAGAGATGAACTTCAGCTTTATAAGACTATTAAAGGTTTTTTAGATTTGTTTAAGGATAAGACGGAGGTATTGCCATGCAAATCTTAGAATTTTCCCTTGGCCCGGTTCAGGACTTTGTGGCAAAAGCTAGACGGACCCAAGATTTTTGGTCAGGATCATTTTTATTATCATACTTGATTGGACAAGCTATTCATGCTGTAGAAAATGCTGACGGGAGGATTATTTTTCCGGTTACTGAGAAGGACAAAATAATGGAGTCAATTAGGGGTAAGGAGAAATTCGAATGGCCATATATAGCCTCTTTGCCAAATAGATTCCGAGCAGAAGTGCCAATAGGCTTTGATCCTGAAGATTGTAAACAAGCTATTACTAAAGAGTGGAATAAAATTGCTGAGTTGGTGTATGGAAAATACATTGTTCCGGTACAAAATCTAGGCAAAGGAACTAAAGAAATATGGGATCGCCAAATCGGCGGGTTCTGGGAGATGTACTGGGCAATAGGAGATAATTGCTTAAGTAAAAGAAAAAACTGGCGCAGTTTCTTGCCTACAGTCGAACCAGGTGATAAATGCACTCTTATGGGAAATTTACAGGAGATATCCGGGTATGTTCGCAGCAGAGAGCTAGAAAAACCCCAAAAGTTCTGGGAGAAGATTAGAGGTCTGCACAAAGATGCAATCAAGGAAGATGAGCGCCTGTGTGCGATTGCTTTAATTAAAAGGTTTTTTCCTTTTTTAACTAGTGAGTTTCTCGGATTTGAGCGTAATCTTCATTATCCTTCTACCCCCTATCTTGCAGCAGTGCCTTGGATAGCCAAAGTAATGGAGAATGCCCCGGAAATATGTTCAGATTTCGCCCGAGCGGCGCACTCGGATATGCATAGAAGCGAAGAGATACCGAGTTTGTTCATGGATATAAAAAATAATATGTCCCCTGCGACCAAGGGCTTTGCCGATTTAGATGGAAATTGTTTTTTTGGCTCCTGTTTAGAAAATGATAACCTTTGGCCGGATTATAATGAGTCCAAAGAAAAAATGGCTAAGCTTCTTAAAGACAGTTTTACTTCAGAAGCTTCTCCATTTTATGCATTGCTGATAATGGACGGAGACGAAATGGGGAAACTTCTCAGCAATTATAAAGGTAAGGAGATGGAAGTCAGTAGAGCATTGGGGGAATTTACTAGATTCGTCCCAGAATGCTTAAATAAACACAATGGCATTTGCGTATATACTGGCGGAGATGATGTTATGGCTTTGCTCCCAGTTGACAATGCCCTAGATGCCGCAAGTGAACTCCGAGAAAAATACATTAGTTGCTTCGAGCCAATACCTGCAACAATCTCGGGAGCAATAGTCTATGCACATTTCAATACACCCTTGCAGTTGGTGATTCGGGATTCACATATTCTACTAGACGGCATAGCTAAGGATTCAACTGGAAGAGACAGTTTAGCTGTTCGGGTATGGAAGGGCAGCGGTCCTGTCTTGGACTGGTCTTGTCCATGGGAAGTTCTTCTTGATGATGGGAAGCCTTTATTGATATACAAAGTTATTAAGGGTTTTGGAGGTGAGGAGCCTAAATTCTCTACCAGCTATTTTCATAACATCAATAGATTAATATCTTACTTGGATAAGGAGGCAAGGAGAGACCGGGAGCTATTAGAGAAACTCTTATATGCCGAGTTTGTCAAGTCCCAAGAGTCTAAAAAAGTTGACAAAGATGTGTTTCACAAGCAAGCTGAAGATAAGGTGAACGCTTTACTAGATATCTGCTTGCAGTCAAAACGGGAAATGGGAATTGTAAAAAAAAATATTGGTCCCTTTAAATTTGATGGGGCAAAGCTGATTAAGTTTCTAGTAACGAAAGGGGTGGAGGGATGAGTGAGAAGACTTGGTCTTTTCAAGCCTTAGACACCTTATTTTTTCGGGGTGGAATGCCGTTTAATGCTGGAGAAGGGTCATCGCGAGGTGTAAGGAGCATTTTCCCTCCGTCAATGCGGACTTTACAGGGGGCAGTGCGTGCTGCATTAGCGGTAGGGCAGGGTTGGAAACCAAACAAAGAATTACCTTCTGAATTAGGTGACTCAGAAGGCCTGGGTAATCTGAGATTAAAAGGCCCATTTATCCGGTTTAATGACAGCTACCTGTTCCCTATTCCTGCTGTTTTGCTGGAGGGAGACAATGGTATACTTCGGCTAAAGCCAGGGCAGGAAGTGGTGAATACGGATATCGGGCTGGTGCGTCTGCCTGAGTTTGTCAGCAAGAGCGACCATCCCAAACCCATCGATGGGAAATGGATAACCGCAACAGGCTTATCCAAAGTATTAGGCGGGGGGATGCCCGCGCATACGGATTTGATTAGCGATTGTTGCCTGTGGGGGAATGAGGGAAGAACAGGTATCGAGATAGATCGAAGTACTAGAACTGTCGAAGAGAAAAAACTGTATCACACGATTCATGTGCGTCCCAAAGAAGGTTTGTGTCTCACTATTACTGTGGATGGCATCCCCGATAGTTGGCATGAGGCGGTTCCGCAGTATATTTCTCTTGGTGGCGAAAGCAGATATGCTTCTATCTTTATTTCCGATAAGCCTATTGACTTGCCTCAGACTGTGAATTTCCCTAGTACTAGAAAACACCAATTTACAGTAACGCTACTAACTCCTGGAGTATTTGAAGGCGATACCAGTCGGGTTTTGAAAAGGGGGCCTCTGTTGAACTTAACCTGTATCACGGCTTGTATACCTAAACTGTATCAGGAGGGCGGCTGGGATAGTAAGAAGAAGGTTCCGCGTCCAATGGTTCCGATTGTTCCAGCGGGCTCGACTTGGTTTTATGAAGAGGAGATGCCTGGATCTGAAATTGAAAATATGCATTGTACTTTTATTGGCACTGATAATGAATACGGTTATGGCCAGATAATAATTGGAAAGTGGGGGGAATAGCATGGAAGCTCTGATTTTAGGATTTTTTACCGAGACGAATTTGCATCTTGGCACTGAGACGGATATTGGCGTAATCGATTTACCGGTGGCTCGAGAAGTAACAACCAAATATCCTGTAATCCCAGGCTCAAGTCTTAAGGGTTCTTTGCGGAGTTGGGCGGAAGAAGTATGGAAAGAAGATAGAGACAAAGTGAATGATGTTTTTGGTAGACCGGATGCCGCTGGAAATATTGCTGTAACAGATGCCAGACTCCTCCTGTTGCCTGTGCGTACTTTAAACGGACATTATCGATGGGTGGTATGTCCTTATATCCTTGAGAGATGGCAGCGAGACCTTAAGTTGGCTGGTTTTTCTGTAGATCTTCCGGAGATAAAACTTAAAGATAATGAGGCCGGTGGAAATAAAGAGGAAGAGATTTACCTTGAGGAATTTTCCTTTACCATCAAACAGAGTCCTGAAGCTATTAAGACGATTGCCGATATTATTGGAAAACTAATTGCCCACGATTCGGTCAGGAGTCGGCTTATTGATCAACTTGTTGTAATTAGCGATGATAGTTTTAGTTATTTTGCTCAATACGGGTTGCAAGTTAGAGCACGCAATCAGCTGGAAAATGCTACTAAAAGTAGTAAGAATTTATGGTACGAAGAGGCTATTCCTTCTGATTCTCTTTTTTACGCAATACTCTTGTCTCCGCCGACCGGTCGAAATGTGTTGGCTCATGTTAAGGAATTATTGGATTCGCGAAGGTATATTCAACTGGGGGGGAATGAGACTATTGGGCAGGGATGGTGTGCAATAGAATGCCTTTCCGGAGGTGAGCCTCTATGAAACATTCTTTAGAACAGGAACGGGCTAAGTTTGCCTTAGGCAGGGTTGTGAAATACAAAACGGAATCTACCCAGTGGCAAGATAGTTACCTTAGGACAGTTAAAGGGCTGTCTGCAATGATTCTAACTTGTGGCCTTGGACAAAGCGCGGCTACTTTATTAGCCCAGTCTTCAGCTAAAGAGGGGAAGGAACCAGACCAAGATAAAAAGGCTATTAAACAATTATTTAATGATATTGAGTCCTGGCTGTGCCATCATTCTTTGGGAACTTATTATGATCAAGGAAAAGGAAATAATCTATTGCAGGAGATTGTCGACGGCGATATGAAGAAATACCTGAATGCTCAGGCGGAGGCATTATCCCTATTAGTTTGGCTGAAAAAAATGGCCATTGCCAATTTATCTGGGCCGGAAAGTGGTGTGAATAATGAGTCTGCCACTGTATAAAGGCCATCATCCTATTCCTGCTTCAGCTGAGAAAAACATGGGCCTTTGGTATGACAAGTTCTGTGATGAATGGAGTTTGTCATGGCAAGAGCTTGACAAGGGAAAATGGATAAATAGAGCAGCCACTATAGACGAGGGCAAAAACAGCGACATAGAGGTTGGGAACAGCGATTTAATTGAAGACTATTTTATTCGCCAGAGGGATTTGGCTATGGCTTTGGGCGGACAGATTTTTGTTTTCAAGACTCAGGATAGGTTTATCACCGGATTGGGAAATCCCCACCCGATTGAAAACGGCTTTTCCTGGCACTTTACTTTGGGAACTCCCTATATTCCTGCGTCTTCAGTTAAAGGAGTCCTTCGGTCTTGGGCTGAGACGTTGGGCGGTATTGATTCAACTAAGATAAATTTATTGTTCGACTCTGAGTCAGATCGGGAGCACAGCGCAGGAGCCGTAATTTTCTTTGACGCGATTCCGCTGAGTCCAGTGAAGTTAAATGAAGATATAATGACCCCCCATTATAATGACTACTATCGCAAAAAAGATAATTCTCCCCCCGCGGATTGGTATTCTCCTATTCCAATTCCTTTCTTGACGGTGGCGGAAGGACAAAGATTCGCTTTTGTGATTGCTCCACGCAAGAAGATAGAGGTAGATATTCATGATTTGGGTGATTGGCTAATATGCGCTTTAGAAGATTTTGGCTTAGGAGCAAAGACTTCTTCCGGGTATGGCCGATTTGAATATGATGAACTTGCTACGATGAAGATATTGGAGGATTTAGAGAAACAGCGACAAGAAATATTAAATAAACAGATGTCTCCCATCAGGCGGGAAATGGAAGATGATGATTATACTGATGAAAATAAGTTCATGGAAGCAATGACCAAAAAATGGTTACCGAAGTTAAAAGACCCTGACATGTCACTTGAGGATAAGTATGAAATAGCGATGTACTTGAAGGAATGGTACCAGATTTTTCGTAAAGAAGCGTGGCAACAACCAAAAGGAAAAAATGTTGAGAAGGTAAAATTGATCAAATCCTATTTCCATAATGAGTAGGGGGGCTGATAATGGCAAGAGTAGCTTTAAGTTTTTTAGGTGTTAGTCGTCGCCCTGAAGGGTATGAAAAACTGAAATATATATGGAAAGAAAAAGAAATGGAAAGGGAGTACGAGACTGATTTATTTGCTGAGGCGGTAAACGCTTGGTTCAGTCCAGACAAGTTGTTTGTATTTGTTACACGAAAGGTTAAAGAACAAGATAATCTCAAAAAACTTCAGACACTTTGTGGGGAAAAACTTGTTCCAGTAGATATCCCTAACGGTCAGTCCGAGGATGAGTTGTGGAAGATATTCGATATATTGGTTAACACTGTAGAAGAAGGGGATTCAGTTATACTGGATATTACTCTTGGATTTAGAACCCTGCCACTTCTAGGATTTGCGGTTACTGTTTTCCTAAAACGCTTACGCAATGTAAAGGTAGAGAAGATTCTATATGGTGCGTGCGACAGCAAAGATCCTGAAACTATGCGGACTCCTGTCTTTGACATGACGCCATTAGTTGAACTGATGGATTGGTTGGAAGGATTAGATGCACTTACTCGTCGCGCCGATGCCAGTGAGTTGGCAGGGTTATTAAAACAGGCTCAGTCTCTGATAAATAAAGATGGGGGTTTTAGAGAAGCGCAATTTGATAAGGTTTCAAATAATTTAGCGCATTTATCCGACTCATTACACCTATCTCGTCCGCTCAAGGTAATGGAATATGCTAATAAAGTCTCTTCATTACTTGCTGAAGTAATAGACAGGGATGAAAGTAACACAAAGGTGCGACCATTTATATTGTTAATAAACCAAATAAAACAAGAAGTTTCTGCCCTGGCGCATGGGTATTCCCAGGAGCTTAGCAGCGAAAATCTTCATTGTCAGCTGGAACTGGTTAATTATTATCTTAATAAAGGATTACTTGTCCAGGCTATTACTTTGATGCGAGAGTGGTTAGTTAATTTGTTAGGACTTAAGATTAATAAAGATTCTTGGTTGACCAACGAGGGTAGAGAGCAAATTGAGTGTGTTATGAAACATAGTAATTCAAATAAATATGTTCCAGGAATCAAGAAGGTATGGATAGATGCCACAAGTTTGCGTAATGATATTGCTCACAGTGGTATGAACGGCAGTCCAGCTCGCCCCTCGCGAATTAGGAAACAGGCTCAACGGTTATACAAGCAATTGGTTGAACTTCTAAATGGCTCCACCCCAGACCTTACATCAACTAATTCTATTACCATAGATGTATCCCGGTTATATCAAGGACAGGCCAAAATAGATGAGCTCGATACTTATATTTGCGGGGCGCAGAAGATAGCTGGAGAAGGTAATGATGTTGTTCTAACAGGCAGTGGTCCAATCTGGCTCTATCTAAAAATAGCCCATGCTTTGCACGGGCGAGTGCGGAAATTAGGCTATACTTCGCCTGTAAGTGGAGAAGTTATGGTGTTTGACCACGATCCATTTTGATTTTTCTTTCAAAATCAATTGATACGGTTATGGACAGATTTTTTAGCTTCAATATCTTTTTCTCCGGACTGTGTTCGGATTTTTTTTGTACTTTTTTCATTTTCAAAAAAGGATTTTTGGATTCCACATCGAATATAGTATTCAAGTGGTATACCAGTGGGATGCAAATCGAATGCCTTGCGTATACCGAAGTCAGACAGGGGGTCGTAAGCATGCTAGATAAAAGGCTGGCAGAACAAATCTATGAAAAATTAAAATGGGAGATCATTAAGGGAGAACTGGTTTCTAATACCTCAATCAGTGAAAGGAAATTTTCTGAGAAGTACGGGATCAGTCGGACTCCCCTGAGGGAGGCTCTGGCCCGACTGGCTATGGATGGATTCGTTATTAATATTCCCGGCTGGGGATATATAGTAGCGCCTATAACGTTTAAAGAAGTGGTAGATATATTTGATGTCCGGATGTGTATTGAAACATTTGCAGTAACAAAAATTTGCGATAACAAGATATCAGTAGACTGTGATTTGCTGAGAGAGATTAATCATGATTATTTTGAAGCTGGCAATACAGGAAATGGCGAAGTTTATATTATAAAAAACGTTAATTTTCATAAGGTTATTGTCGACGCTGTCGATAATGCGTATGTCACAAATATTAATAATCTGACCCGTGATATAGTTTTACGCTTGGCATTTGCTTCAAATAGATTAAAAGCGGTTGTAACTAGAGACGGTTATCAGGAGCATGAAAGACTAATTCGCTACTTGGAAAGTTTTAACTCCCAAGAGTGCATTGAGGAATTGCAGGCCCACCTGAAAAAAGGCCAGGACAGGCTGTTGGAGGCATCCCAACACTCTTACTCTTATCTTTAGTAACCTACTGCAGACAATCAGCAACAGGATGAGGAGGAGGACATATGAAATGGTTTGTAGTTAAACGTTTGTTGATTTCCCTTGTGCTGGTATGGGTTGTTGCAACCCTGGTTTTCTTTTCCTTGCACATGCTTCCAGGGGATCCTGCACTGATAGCCCTGGGTGGTTCAGAGGCAAACCCTGACCCTGAGGCATTAGCAGCAATGCAGAAAAAACTGGGGCTAGACAGGCCCATACTAAAACAGTATACCGATTGGATGGGAAACGCTATCCGGGGGGACTTGGGCCGATCGCTGTTAAATGACAGGCCAGTTGGTCCTGATTTGAGGCTGCGTCTTGGTAGGACTCTCCAGCTGATAATTCCAGCTACCATTTTGGCGATTATTGTGGGGATTCCCATGGGAGTGTTGGCAGCCACCCACCGCAACAGTTTTTGGGATCCCTTGTTATCTTCAACGGCGTTGCTGGGATTTTCAGTGCCGGTCTTTGTCTTGGGACTTCTCTTTGTATGGCTTTTCGGCCTGCGGCTGCAAATATTGCCTGCGAGCGGTTATGTTGCCTTTAGCGATGATCCCATCGGTTTTATTAAGTATTTAACGCTACCGGCAATTACTTTGTCCTTTGGTATGTTGGCAACAGTTATGCGCATGACACGCTCTTGTGTATTGGAGCAGCTGGGCGCAGATTATGTTCGCACTGCGCGCAGCAAAGGCTTGGCATATAAAATTGTTCTTTATAAGCATGCATTGCGCAACGCATTGCTGCCCATAAGCACTGTAGTTGCTTTGCAGATTGGGTTGATGTTCGGGGGAAGCGTTTTAGTGGAGTCTGTATACAACTGGCCCGGAATCAACAGTTTCCTGATAACTTCGATTAATTTAAGGGATTACCCCGTTGTTCAAGGTGTACTTTTGCTAATTTCAATTCTATTTATCGGGATTAATTTAATCGCAGATGTGACCTATGGTTTACTGGATCCGAAAGTAAGACTTGACTAAATAACAAGGGGGTGATTGGATGCGTAACTTGCTTAAGGACCGCAGAGCTAAAGTCTGTATCGCATTCTTGCTGCTTGTCATTGTAGTGTCTTTGTTAATTGACCATCTGTCCCCTCATGATCCTCAGACAGTCAACGGCGATTCTAGGTTTTTGCCGCCGGGGAAAGGATTTCTTATGGGAACAGATGAGTTTGGCCGGGATTTGCTTGGCCGCGTTTTCACTGGCGCGAAACTGACCCTGGGGATAAGTTTTTTTAGTATGCTTTTGGCCAGCGTTTTGGGGATTGCCTTGGGCATTGTAGCGGGCTATTACCGCGGTTTTTTCGAGAAGCTGATTATGCGACTGATTGACATTACTTTATGTTTCCCGCCCATAGTTGTTGCGATTTTTGTCGTTTCTTTCTTTGGTTCATCGGCAGCGCATCTGATCTGCGTGATTGGACTACTGTATGTGCCCAGAGTGGCCAGGGTTGTATACAGCTCGACACTAACTGTTAGGGAAATGCAGCATGTGGAGGCCAGCAAATCAATGGGAGCATCCAATCTGCGTATCATGCTGATCAATATTTTTCCAAATATCCTTGCTCCGGCTGTGGTTCAGTTTTCGTTGGGAATGGGACATGCTGTTTTGATGGAATCTGGGTTGAGTTTCCTGGGGCTGGGCCCGGCGCCGCCGGCCATCACTTGGGGGCGGATGGTTCAGCAGTCAGCCCGGTTTATGGATATCAGCTACTTTCCTGTATTGTGGCCCTCATTGCTGATTTGCCTTACAATTCTTGCTTTTAATATTCTGGGTGATGTTTTAAGGGATTCTATGGATCCTCGTTTAAAAAGTTTATAACTTTCGCTGCAAGGTAGATACCTGATTGGAAAGGCGGCATGAGAATTGGAAAAAGTATATATCTCTGTTGATTTGGAAGGTATGGAAGGAGTAGTCAGCAAGCTGCAGACTGTGCGTAAAAATCCTGACTTCCATTTGGCTCGGAAGCGTTTAACTTTTGACGTTAATGCCGCTGTGGAGGCGGCGGTTAAGGCCGGCGCAAAAGAAATAGTGGTTTGCGATGGTCATGCAGATATGGAAAACATCCTTATTGACGATTTGCATCCCGAGGCCAAGCTGATTAGCGGGGCAATGCGTTCCTCTCTGCAAATGCAGGGAATTGAGGCGGGTTATGATGCCTTGGTAATCTTTGGCCATGCCGGTGGAGGCTTGACTGTCGGCGGGGTTATGGACCACACCTATAACAGCATGCGGGTCTATAATTTGCGTTTGAACGGGGTTACCGTAAACACCGAGGCTGTTATGAACGGCTTTATTGCCGGTTATTATGGAGTTCCGTTGGTAACTGTAATCGGTGATGAGGCGATGGTTCAAGAAGTAAAAGAGTTCGCTCCCGATGTAGAGGGCGTAGTAGTCAAGTATGGTTTTTCCCGTTTTTCCGCGATGTCCTTGAGTCCCCAAAAGGCTCGGGAGCTAATTGGAGCAGGGGTGTACAAGGGATTAAATCGGGCAAAGACAATTAAGCCTTTGAGCATCAAGGAACCAATTATTATGGAAGTAGATTTTCGGGATGCTCATGCTGCTGATGTGGCTGAGCTCGTGCCTGGAGTCAAGCGCCTTGCACCCCGCACAGTATCATATACCGGAGATGGTCCCACTATTTTCAAGTTGCAAGAACTGTTATTTTTCCGTTTGCTGGATGAGTACCCTTTTTAAAAATAAATCACTGAACTTTATTGAGGATATGAAATCGGATAGGAGGGGAGGAGGAAATTGACCGATACACTGTTGGCTGTTGAGGATTTAAAAGTCGAGTTCAAGACCAGTGAAGGAACTGCTACAGTTGTTGACGGAGTAAGTTTCAGCGTAAATAAAGGCGAGACTCTGGGCATTGTAGGAGAATCCGGTTGCGGCAAGAGTGTCACTTCGCTTTCCATAATGCGTCTATTGCCCACCCCGCCAGGCAATATTGCAGGGGGCAGGATAGTTTTCCAGGGCCAAAATCTCTTGGATCTCTCCGAGCACGAGATGTGCGGGATTCGTGGCCATGATATTTCAATGATTTTCCAAGAACCCATGACTTCCTTAAACCCTGTTTACACTATCGGCCAGCAAATTTCTGAGGCGATTCGTGCCCATAAAAAAATCAGTGCCAGAGAGGCCCGAAGTCAGACAGTAAAAATGTTGGAGATGGTGGGCATCCCGGAACCTGCCCAGCGGGTAAGTAATTATCCTCATCAGCTATCTGGGGGCATGAGGCAAAGGGCAATGATTGCTATGGCCATGTCCTTGACGCCAAAATTATTGATTGCTGATGAACCCACTACTGCTTTGGATGTGACCATCCAGGCTCAAATCCTTGAGTTGATGCGAAGAATCAAGGAAGAAATGGATATGGCCATCATCCTCATCACCCATGATCTCGGAGTAATTGCAGAGGTGACCAAACGGGTCATGGTTATGTATGCGGGAACAGTCGTAGAAGAAGCACTGGTAGATGATCTGTTCCTAAAACCCTATCATCCGTATACAGAAGGGCTGCTGGCGTCCATACCTCAACTCAATTCTACCCAAGAGCGCTTGCATGTAATCGAGGGTATGGTTCCCCATGCTTTGCAGCGCCCTCGTGGCTGCAGATTTGCCCCTCGTTGCCCTTATGCCGAAGAAATTTGCCAGCGAACCGAACCTGCATTATTGGCTATGGGCGGCGGAAGAAGTGTACGGTGCTGGAAGTATAAAAATTCCCCACAGGGAGGTGAGTAAGGTATGGCAAGCAATGCCGAAGTTCTCCTTAATGTAGAAGGACTGAAGACATTCTTCCCCGTTAAATCAGGCTTTTTTTCTAAGACCAATGCGTATGTAAAAGCAGTCAATGGCATTGACCTGTCTATTAATAGGGGGGAAACCCTGGGGCTGGTTGGCGAATCCGGCTGCGGCAAAACGACTGCGGGTAGGAGTATCATGCGGCTGGAAAAGCCCACAGCGGGCAAAGCTTATTTTGAAGGGGAAGATATATTTCAAATGTCCGAGGGTCAGCTGAAACGCAGTATCCGCAAGGATATGCAAATGATTTTTCAGGACCCCTATGCCTCCTTGAATCCCCGGCTGACAGTTAAAGAAATAATTAGCGAGCCCATAAAGATCCATGGGTGTGCTAAGAGCAGCGAGCAGGAGAAGTTGGTAAAAAAGCTTCTCGACGAAGTCGGATTAGACACAAAATATATGGGCCGGTATCCCCATGAGTTTTCTGGGGGCCAGCGTCAGCGCATCGGGATTGCCAGGGCAATTGCCCTCAATCCTAAGCTCATTGTCTGTGATGAACCGGTATCGGCGCTGGATGTGTCAGTGCAGTCCCAGGTCATAAATTTGCTCATGGATTTGCAGAAAGAATACAAACTAACTTACTTGTTCATATCTCATGACCTGTCGGTGGTGAAATATATATCTGACCGGGTAGCGGTAATGTATTTAGGAAAAATTGTCGAGTTGGCAGAAAGTGAAAAGCTGTATCAATCTCCTATGCACCCATATTCCGTGGCATTGCTCTCTGCTATTCCCAGCCCAGATCCTAACAAGAAGCGAAACAGAATTATATTGGAGGGTGACGTTCCCAGCCCGCTAAATCCCCCGCCTGGCTGCAGTTTTCATTCTCGCTGCGCCTATGCCCGGGAAATATGCAGGACAGTTGAACCAGCGTTTGCTGAAGTTGAAAGCGGTCACCATGTGGCCTGCCATAAATATCAGGAATACTGGGATTCTAATAACTAAGGAGGAATTGACATGGCTAAATCTTATTTGCCAGCTATGACCAGAGCAGAAGTTGAAGAAGCATATTCAAAGAAACCAGTAGTCTTGTTTCCCTTGGGCTCAGTTGAACAGCATGGTGCCCATACTCCTGTTGGCGATTACCGCATGGCCGAGGTGCTTGCAAAAGAGGTGGCGGATATTGTTGGCAACACTCTGGTTCTGCCGGTTATGCCTTTCGGCTATAGTGAATATTTCCGGACTTTTCCTGGCTGTCTTACCCTGAAGCCTTCAACCCTTTACAGTGTTGTCAGGGATGTGTGTGAATGCGTTTTGGATTACGGCATCGACCACCTGCTCTTTATCAACGGCCATAGGGGCAACGAGCCTACCTTGGAACAGCTTGGCAGGGATTTGCGCAAAGAGAGGGGAGTGATTCCTGCCTCCATTCTGCCCTGGGATTTGGCGATGGCAGAGAAAAAGACGCTATATCCTGAAGATGCCAAAACCGGTCACGGCAGTGACCCAATGGGCTCCCTAAACGCCTATTTCTTTCCTGATGATATGCGCACTGATCTGGCTGAAGAGTATCAGCCCCCGACCCGGCGATATGGAGATTTCCAACCAGTAAGCCCTACAAAAATTGATCTTAATGGCACTCTGCTGAACTTTTATCTGAACTATGACGAGATAACTAAAAACGGTGTAATGGGAGATCCTGGACTGTGTAGCGCTGAACGCGGCAAAAAGATGCATGACATTATGGTCGCCAAATTAGTTGAGATTGTCAAGGCATTTGCCAAACTTGACACTAGAGCAAAATATAAATTCTGCAAGATGGGAGAGGACAAATAATGAGTGACCGTGTATTACCAGAATATCGTCTGCGCATGGAATTTCAACGCCCTGATAAAGAGGTCGTGGCCAAGTTTTTCAAGCTTCCAATTGCCGCAATCTCAGACAGTATGTACAAGCGGAATACATTATCTTCCTGGTTTAAACCTGCTTATAGCCCCTTTAAACAGTTTGCAGGCCCCGCATTTACCGTCCAGGCTCTGCCGGGTGATGAACTCCTGGCCTTGAAGGCGATTGAGACAGCTCAGCCTGGGGATGTAGTTGTTGTAGCAGGCACAAGCCAGACTAGCTGCGCCTTGTGGGGCGGAATCATGACAACCATGGCAAAGGCCAGGGGCGTAGCGGCCCTAGTAACAGATGGCCTTGTCAGGGATGTGGATGAAATCAGGGGCTGTGAATTCCCTGTTTTCTGCCACGGTATCACTCCAGTGGCGCCCGTAATGGATGCGGGTTCAGGAGATATGAATTTTCCAATCGCATTGGGGGGAGTAGTAGTGAATCCCGGCGATATAGTGGTGGGAGGTGAAGATGGTGTAGTCGTTGTCCCCCGGGATTTAGCCAGCCAAGTCGTAAAAGCAGTGGAATTTCGCGTCCAGAAGGAGAACGGCTGGTTGGAAAGGATCCACACTGACAAAGAGATGATTTTGGCAGGTAAAGTGAAAGAACTATTAAGCAAGCGAACCGTAAAGTTGTACTAGTACCTTCTACGGTGGATTTAAGTAAGGCAGTGCCTTACCTGAATCATAGAGTTTCAATCTAATAACCTTTATCTAATAACTTTAAATTTGAATAAGGGGGAGAGTTTAAGTGAAACTTAGGAACTTATTGGTCTTGGCAATTTGTCTGGTGCTGGTTTTGGCAACAGGCTGTAATCTCAAGCCTAATCCCAACGATCCCGGTAATGAGGATCCGGTTTATGGAGGTACACTGCGTTTCGCTTTAGGCCGGGATTCAATTGCCTTCGATCCTCACATCTATTACGGCGCCTCCAGCGCTTCCATCCTGGGCAATATCTATGATGGTTTAATTGGCTATGCATCTGATGGCACCTTGCAGCCTGCCCTGGCAAAATCCTGGGAGAACCCCGATGATAAAACCTGGATTTTCCACCTGGAATCAGGGGTAAAATTTCATGATGGCAGTGATTATAATGCCGCCGATGTAATTTATTCTTTTGAAAGAATTATGGATCCTGAGACGTCGGCTACCCGCGGCAACCTCTTGCGTTCTCAGATTGTCAGCATGGAAGCAGTGGATGAGCTAACAGTAAAGATTACTTTGGTTGGCCCTAACGCAACATTCCTCAGTGTTTTGGCTGCTCCTGACTGTTTTATGGTGGATAAAGAATGGGGAGAAAGCGGTCACAATTTTAAGTCCGAAGCCAACGGAACCGGGCCCTTTATGTTGGCTGAATATGAGCCCGGGGTGCAGTATGTATTGAATAAAAACCCCAACTACTGGAAAGAAGGGCTTCCGTATCTGGAGAAAGTAGTGTTAGTTCCCATTCAGGATGATAACACCAGAATCAATTCCCTGAAAAACGGCGATATTGATATGGCCGAAGTTATTCCCTGGCAGGATACTCTCAGCCTCAAAAAGGCCCCCTATAAAATTTACAGCGGATACGAGACTTTTAACTTTGTGCGAATCAATACCAATAGAGCGCCATTGGATAATCCCAAGGTCAGGCAGGCTTTAAATTATATCATTGATCGGGAGGAAATCTGTCAGGTTGCCTTTGGTGGCGAAGCAAAACCGATTTCCGCGGGATTAATTCTCGAAGACCACTGGGCCTTCAGTGATGAGCTGAAAGGCTATTGGAAGAAAGACCATGCGAAAGCTCAGGAATTGCTGGCGGAAGCCGGATATAGCGACCCATCCCAACTTAAATTAACCTTGGAGAGTTCCAACCTGCCTATCCACCTGGATAATGCTGAGCTGATTCAAAATCAGCTATCCAATTTTGGAATTGATGTTACCCTTAAAGTCTTAGAAGTGCCTACTTTGTTGGAAAAACGCACTTCTGGAGATTATGGGCTATTAATGGACGGAACATCGCTGCCTTGGCCTGATCCCGATGCGTACGCTCAATTCTTCCATAGTGTAGAAGGCACCATCTACGCTAAGGCAGTTGGCTTCCACAATGAAGAATTGGATCAGCTCCTTGAACAGGGCAGAACAGTATTAAATCAGGCAGACCGCAAAGAAATTTACTACCAGGCGGAACAAGTTCTGCTGGAAGAAGCTCCTTGGATCTTCGTGCTCTGGAGATCTGAAGCTGAATCCACGTGGGATTATGTCGAAGGATTTGTCCATTTTGGCGGCGCTGCCGGATACTATTCAACTGCCAGTTTGGAAAACATTTGGCTCGATAAAGCTGCTGAAGAATAAATTAGCTTGAAAACCCCCTCCTTTGATACAACATCTAAAAGCGCC
>DIOR01000028.1:145899-229340 GCA_002423965.1 Firmicutes bacterium UBA5509
GGCGCTTTTAGATGTTGTATCAAGACAGACTTCAGAGCGCTATACGCAAGACAGGCTTGCTTTAAGGCTATAAGCATTTACTGCCTGTTCCTGACTCAGTCCTGTCATCTGTTCACTTAGGTCCCATAAGAGCACTGCGGCTTCCAGGTCATAGGATAGCTGGGAAGATTCAATTGGTTGTTTGCGGCGGAAATATCTGCCGGACACCCCCTGGACTTCGGGGGAAGTGGCCAGATAAATAGCTGTCTCTGCACCTTGCTCTGGAGAAATAAAGAAGTGTTTCATCAACCGGGCTGTCAGGCTGCCCAATCCCGTCTGTCTGTCGACAATGATATTGGTGGCCACGACTCCCGGGTGCAGGCAATTGGCGGTGGTCCCGGTTCCTTTGAGGCGCCGGGCCAGTTCATAGGTGAAGAGGACATTGGCCAGCTTGGACTGGCTGTAAGCCTTGAGCCAGCCGTAGCTGCCGGTGAGGTTAATGTCGTCGAAATGAATGCTGCCGATTTTGTGGGCCACAGAGGACAGGGTGACTATCCGGCCTTTGGCCGGGATGATGAGGTCCAGGAGCAGATTGGTGAGAAGGAAATGGCCAAGATAATTGACGCCGAAATTCAGCTCATATCCATCTTTGGTCAGCTGCCGACTGGAAGCAAGGATCCCGGCATTGTTGATTAGCACCGATAAGGTGGAATACCGGGAACGGAATGCATCGGCAAAGCGGCAGATATCTTCAATGCTGGCAAGATCGCAGAGCATAAGCATAACAGATTTATTATTGCTGGCAGAACGGATCTCCTCCAGGGCAGCTTGTCCACGGCCTGGATGGCGGCAGAGCATTACCACCTGGGCTCCGGTTTTGGCTAGGGCCAGGGCTGTTGCCTTGCCCATTCCGGAGTTGGCCCCGGTTACAAGTACGACATCATCTTTATTCATAGCGCCACCCGTCCTTGTCCGTTATTTGCTGTGGGAGCATATTTTCCACTAAGCTTGTATATCTCATTCAATTCTACAAACTTGGTTTATATCCTCTATAGTCTGGCTCTAGACAACAGATAAATAAACAGTATCTGCACAAGATAATAAGGAAAATGACGTAGGGGAGATGAAGCTTTGAATTGGCTCGAGCTTACAGTAAGAATACTTGCGTCTTTTTTTGTCTTGCTGGTGATGACTTTGTTGATGGGCAAGAAACAACTTAGTCAGCTGACGTTTTTTCATTACATCACTGGCATCACTATTGGCTCGGTGGCGGCTTCGCTGACTACCGATAATAGGCTCCCTATCTTCCAGGGCATATATAGTCTGGTACTGTGGGGATGCCTGACAATACTGTTGGGTTTTATCTCCCTGAAAGTGGCTAGCGTAAGAGCTATTATCGAGGGTAGGCCGTCAATCTTAATTAGTAAAGGAAAGTTAGATACTAAGGTCCTAGCTAAGACAATGCTTAACCTGGATGACCTTAACATGTTGCTGCGCACTTCCGGGACTTTTGATATCAGCGAGGTAGATTATGCTATTTTGGAACCTAATGGACAATTATCTGTGCTTAAGAAAGTGGAGTGCAAGACTGTAACCCAAAAAGATATGAATGTCCCCGGTCAAGGGGCAAGGAACCTACCAACGGAAGTCATTGTAGCCGGCGGGATAGTAAAGAAAAACCTGAAAACACTTGGCCTAAAGGAAGCCTGGCTGCAAGAGGAAGTAAAAAAACAGGGGCATAAGCGCATTGAGGATATATATTATGCTGAGGTTTCCAGCGATGGGGGTTTGTATATTTTGCCGGAGATGAAGGATCAGGAATAGGGTTTATAACCACAGGTCTGGGATGGCCGGTTTTTTTGTGCTTTCTCCCGAACCGGCTATTGGCAGGAAAATATATGCAAGACAGAGAACTATATATTAAATCCATTTGTAGGCATGGCATAATGCATCTGACAGAGAGGCGGTTAATATGGGGAGCATCAGGAGAAGGCTTAAGAAAATAAATGCTTATATCCGAGACTATATGACTCAGGCGGACTCTTTTCAGAGTATGATGATACTTTTTGATTCAATATGGACCTGTGGGTACTATGGCTGCTCTATAGATGATTACTTTCGGTACTATTTCTTCTATCGCCGCCATGCCAGCCGCAAGGATTTTATTCTCTGGCGCCAGCGGAAACGGATAATTAATACCTGCAATAAAGTCGAGGACAGAGATATTTTTATTGCTAAGCCAAGGTTTAATAAGATCTTTGACAATTACGTAGGCAGGGATTGGCTTGATATGGAAGATTGTTCTTATGAGGAATTTTCGGCTTTCGTCGCCCGGAACAAGCGCTTCTTTGTTAAACCTGTGGCTGGTTCCTTTGGCTGGGGGGTGCGGATACATGAGGTTGATGCTAGTCAGGATTTACAGGGCTTACTTAACAGTCTAAAGGAAGAAAAGGTACTAGTTGAAGAAATAATTGAACAATGGCCAGAGATGGCTGAGTTCAACCCTACGTCGGTAAACACCTTGCGGGTAGTAACTCTGCTATGTCATGACAATGAAGTAAAAGTTATGACTGCAACTATGCGTTGCGGCAATGGGGATAAGTGTGCAGATAACTTTCATCATAATGGAATCGCCTCGATTATTGACATCCCCTCAGGTATAGTTTCTACCAGCGGTGTTGATATGGAGTCTAGACGTTATGTAACCCACCCTGTTTCCGGGAAACCCATTATTGGATTTAAGATACCCTTCTGGGGCAAGATAATAGCCACAGTTACCGCTGCTGCCCAGGTGGTTCCCACAGTCCGGTATGTGGGCTGGGATGTGGCCCTTGCCAAAGATGGCCACATCATAATCATCGAAGGAAATTACGCTGCTGACCCAGATGTTACTCAAATGCCGGACCAGGTGGGTAAATGGCCCTTGTACAAGAAGGAGCTCAAAAAAATTGCCGGAATGCATTCCGGCAAGCAAAAAAAACAGATAGGGAGAGAGTCTATTGACAAAACTGAACATACGATTTTCCAAGAAGGCGATAAAACAATTGCCGGATAACAAACCCGGGGTTTACATTATTAAAAATAATAGCGGCACTAATATGTTTACTGGTATCGCCAAAAGAGGGCAAGTCCTGGAGACCTTGGAGAGCCATTTTTATGGCGGTGACAAATATGTTCCCGGGGCATGGCTGCAATTTGAACAGTTTAACAATCTTACCGACTGCAGTGCCCGGCTAAAGATTATTTTGGAAAGAGACAACCCAGCATATAATTAAAGACTACGGGGAAGCGTTTACGCTTCCCCGGTATTATTTGCCCAGAATTCCCGAATTCGTTGCAGCCAGTTGTCGGAGAACAGACCTTCTTCCTGCCAGTATTTGGGCAGCAGTTGGCTGTAGCCATCTTGGCGGAAGCGGTCATCCAGCAGCACTACCAATCCCTTGTCTTTAGGGGTCCTGAATACCCTGCCTGCTGACTGGACCACCCGGAGCATGCCAGGGATAAGGTAGGCGTACATAAATCCGCTGTAGTCCAACTCCTCAAAGTAGCGGCGGATAAGTTCTTGTTGGGGGGAGACCATGGGCAAGCCGGGGCCGACAATAATGGTGCCGATCAGCAACTCTCCTGGCATGTCCACCCCTTCTCCAAAGAGGCCCCCCATCACTGCTAGACCAATATTGGCTCCGGGTCCGGTGAGACCTTCCAAGAGTTGCACTCGTTCTTCCATGTCCATTCCTGACCGCTGTAGATGGAGCCGGTATTCTCCCGGGAGCTCGAATTCCAGAAACGCAGCTACCTCTCTGAGGTATGCGTAAGAAGGGAAGTAGGCGATGTAGTTGCCCGGTTGCTCTTGAATAATTCTGGAGATATACCGGGCCACCGCCGGGTAGTAACTGGCCCTGGCGGCGTAGGTGGTCTTGATGCCGGGAATGTGAACAAATAAGCGGTTTTCCTTTGGGAAAGGAGAGGGTAGGGATAAATCCAAATACTGCTCTCGGCAACCCAAGAGTTCCCTGTAATACCCACCGGGGCTAAGGGTGGCTGAGAAAAACACAGCGGTACACTTCTGCCGCTGTTTTTGCAGCAGGGGGCCGGGGTTGATGCAGAAGAGATTGAGGACGGTATCTCCCCCCTGATGTTCTAAGTATATGGCATGTTCCGGTCCTAATCGCTGCACAATTCGGTTGAAGCGGATAAGGGAGCGGGAAAAATCTTTTAGCTTTGGACTGTCATAGTCTGAGAGGGCCAGCTCTTCCGCCAGGCGGCTGAGCTTGGTGGGCAAACCCCTGGGGAGTTTGTCCAGCAGCATCTGCCTGGCCCCTTCTGCTTTAAGTTCCTTGTTCCACTGAATAAAGATGCTGTTTAGTTCTTTCAACTGGGCACTGAGTCCAGGATTAAAGAGCTTTAACTCTCGGCTCAGGTCCAGAATTTGTTTTTTCTTTAAAGAGGCAGAAAACATCTCGCGACCTCGGGATACAAGGTTATGGGCTTCATCGATTAATAATGTGGCGGGAATCTTGTTCCAACCAAAGAAGCGCTGCAGTTGAACCATGGGGTCAAAGACATAATTATAATCTGCAATGACCAGGTCGGCATGGGTTGCCGTTTCCAAGGCCAGCTCAAAGGGGCAGATTCCCTCAAGGCCAGCAAATTGGTAGATGAGGTCTGGGGTAAGGATTTTTGCCCCCAGGAGTTTGGGCAGCAGTCTTGCTGCCTTAGGGTAAAAGTCTTGGGCCAGGGGACAATTGTCGCAGTCGCCATCGGGGTGTGTGCACCAACGTTCCTTGGCTTCTAGGCATACTGTCACCAGTTCTAGATCTGGCCAGTGTTTTAAGGTCTCGATGACGATATCTCGGCCAGATGTCTTGGCGGTAAGAAAGAAAACCTTGGCCTCCGTAGGGGCTGTCCCCAGCCAGGAAATGGCCGGCAGGAGTAAGGCTGCGGTTTTGCCGATGCCTGTAGCCGCCTCAACCATCATGTCTTGACCATACTGGAGGGCCAGGGCTGTTGTGCTCACTAGTTCCTCTTGGCCCTGCCGATAGCTGGGAAAGGGGAATTCCATACTGGCAAGGCTGTTGTTGCGCTGCTCCAGGCGTTCCCGACGGGATTTTTCCCGGCGGATAAATTCAGTTGCCAGCTGACGAAACAATCCTTCTCCAGAAGCAATCTGTTCCCAGGTCAAATCCATTGTGGTTTCCTGTTGGGTATCTATATGCCACCAGGTCAGCCTGGCCTGCACGTCACGGTGGGGGTTGTCCATGGCCACGAAATAAGCGTAGAGAATTAGCTGGGCAAGATAAAACTCGTTGTGCTCTGGCAGAAGCTGCTGGGGCTCCCCAGCCAAAGTTGTCTTTATCTCTTCTATAAGAATGTATTCCCCAGTGTCCATAAAGCCGTCGATGCGTCCCCGAACCCGGAGACGCCAGCTGCCCTCAATCCATCCAGATTCCACCGGCACTTCCCGCTGGTATTCCGAGGGGCGATTTTTTGTAGCATCCTTATGCCCCTGAATCCCTTGGCCGAGGACTGCGGGATGAGGAGTAAGGCTTATATTTCTGGGTCCGTATTTCACCGCCAGTAGTTCCCTGACGCCGACAGTAATTTCGGGCATCTGCAGCACCTGCCTTTTAGCTATAAGGACATTATATCATTGGCGGAACATGCACTCCATAATAAGGGAGGACCTTATGCTATTGTGGTATTTCAAATGGCAGAAAAAATGCCCCTAAGGGCGAATTATCTTTTGCGGCGCTTTACCAGCCAGGTGAGCAGAGCAATTAGGGCTGCCACCCCCAAGATAATGGCAATGGTTTGGCCGGGACTATACCACCAGCGGGTCCGAAACCACATTGCAGGGAAGGAGAGGACTTCCTTTACCCCCCACCGATCTTTTTCTCCTATAGTCAGTGTGTACCTGCCCACCTTCCCCTCAGGATGATAAACTGCCACGTACCAGTTTCCCGATGACAAAGAGCGCCGTATTTCCTTGGCCATGTAATACCGAGTTTGGGAAAAGGGCTCGAAAAACACCTCTTTATCTTCCCAGGGGAAGATAAGGGCTCCGCTGTCCTGGGGAATGGTAAAGGGGACATCTCCATCGGGTTCCGGCAGGCCGGGGCCAATTAAAGCTACCCTGGGTCGGAAGTCTTTATTGGGGGGGCGAAAGGGGATGAGCATCTGCACAAAAATCTCCTGGTCTTCGGTGGTTTCCAATTGGTAGTAATGGACTTTGCCCTGTGCCAGCGTGGCGTAGATTGCCTGGGAAGTAGTTGGGTCGGAAACTATGCGGGCATCTTCAAGCCTAGAGATATCTGTTTTAACGAATTGAGGATGATGGGCCAAGGTCTTTCCACTAAGACAAAGGACAAAGAGGACTAAAGCACAAATGCTGGCTTTTAGAATAGGATTTTTTGGGGACAGGAGACATACCTCTCTTATTTTCAGTTTAGGTACAGTCTTTTCTTGGTGGCGGAAAACTATGCAAAAAGGAATTTTTAATATGCTCAACTAAGGTTATAATGGAAATACTACTATTGGATAAGGAGTGAATGTATTGGCCCATCAACTTGCATCTTTTGCCGGAGGTTGCTTCTGGTGCATGGTAGAGCCCTTCGATGAGCGTCCAGGGATAATTAAAGTTATCTCCGGCTATACCGGCGGCTTCTTGCCCAACCCCACTTACGAACAGGTCTGTCGGGGGGAGACCGGCCATGTAGAGGCCGTCCAAATTACTTATGACCCCGATATCCTGTCTTATGAGGATTTGCTGGATATGTATTGGCCCCTGATTGACCCCACAGATCCCGGGGGGCAATTTTGCGATCAGGGTTCTTCATATAAGACGGCAATCTTTTACCACACCTTAGAACAAAAAGAAATTGCCCAGGCCTCCAAGCAAGCGTTGGCAGATAGTGGCCGTTTTTCGAAACCCATTGTCACTAAGATTCTGCCAGCCTCAGAATTTTGGCCCGCGGAGGATTACCATCAGGGATTCTATAAGAAAAATCCTACCCATTATGGCAACTATCGCAGGAGCTCGGGACGGGACGAGTTTATTCAAAAAAGCTGGGGAAGAGAAAAGGGATTAAAGGAAAGGCTGACAAAAATTCAGTACCATGTGACCCAAGAGCAAGGAACTGAGCCTCCTTTCCACAATGAATACTGGGATGAAACCAAGGAAGGTATTTACGTGGATATAGTCAGCGGCAAGCCATTGTTTTCCTCTAGGGATAAGTTCGATGCTGGCTGTGGCTGGCCTAGCTTTACTCGCCCCCTTAACAAAGAACTGATGGAGGAAAGGCCTGACAACAGTCACGGCAAGTCCCGGACAGAGGTGCGGAGCAAAGATTCCGACTCTCATCTGGGCCATGTCTTCCCTGATGGTCCCCAGCCCACGGGACTGCGGTATTGTATCAATTCTGCAGCCTTAAGGTTTATCCCCAAGGAAAAGTTAGAAGAAGAGGGGTACGGAGAATTTCTGGAGCTGTTTGCCGAATAGGCATGAGGAAAAGAAAAAACCCGCTGAATCCAGCGGGTTTTTAATTTATCTCATGATGGTCATGTAGTAGCCTTGGAGCTGATTAGGCAGGTCCCCTAGGTACAGGATATTATTATCAAAGGTGCCAATATAGTCTTGGCCCAGCATCTTGTTGAGGTGAGAACGCATGGTGAATTCCGGGAGCTTGCCCAGGAGTTTTTCCCCATCAAAGAGGAGACTGACCTGGACTGGGGCGGCGAAACTGCCGTCGGGAGTAAAGTCACCACCGGAGCTGGATATGACCAAGACCGCAAGTTGGCCTTTGAGGGCAGCTCGAAGATCTGTGGAATCGGACTGAAAGCGCAGGGGGATAGGGGAATTCCACGAAGCAGCCAGCCCGGGCATGTCGTCATACTCTCCAGCCGCGGCACCGGTGTGGGGAAGGTTGTATTGGGCGGCGGTTTTTTTGTCGGTAAAGACGTTTACCAGCTTGCCGCCAGCAATTAAAGGATAACGATCATCTTTGAGAACCACTCCTTCCATGTCAAAGAAGGGCTTGGGCGAGAAGATGGGGTTGCGGTTTATCTCCAAGGATACTTTTTCGTTAAACAGCTGTTGCTCCATTTTTCCGGTGAAAAGGGAGCTGCCGGTGGCATAGCGTTCGCCGTTAAGGGATTTTGCCAAGAAGCCCAATGGGCCGCTGGTATCAAAGGAGATGATGGGCAGGGTGTCACCTGGGGGCAGAGCCACAGGAGTGCGATAAGCCTCCAGCACAGGGCGCGTAATGTCCCAAAACTTATTTAGGTCAAACTGGCGACCATCACAGGAAATAAAACCGTCGAAGAGGTTAGCAGTCTTCTTTTCCTTTAAGAGCAGGCCTAAATAGCAGATGGCGTCGGAATATTTCAGGTCTAACCCCTCCGTATTCCGCATCTCCACTTCCATTCCATAAGATGCAATAGTTTCGCTGAAGCTGAAGTCTGGGTATTCTTTCTGGAGAGTTGCGAGAATTGATTCTGCCATTTCTAAAAGCTCTTCCGAGGACACGGCCTTGTCATTATAGCTACGATGATCTTTGTTATTCCCCGTAAGGGGATAGGGATAGTCAATGCCTGCAGTTAAGTTTTCTACAGCACCTTTTACCAGTGCATCTTCGCCGATATCGCCGATGGCGCCAGAGATGCCAATCTTGCCATTTTCATAGACCCTGACGGCCTTTTTAACAATATCTTTTATGCGGACGGCGTTAACTGAGCTATTTTGAACTCTGGCGGCAGTTTCCTTTTCTCTGATGACAATAAACTCTTGTTTCATTACTATCCCCCTATTGAACCTTCAGTTTTTTTACTCTGGTGTAGGGGCCGCCAAAACCAATAGGCAGCGGCCATTGTTCCATTTTTCCGCAGCCACCACCGACAAAGGTCATTAACTGATATTCAGAGCTGACTGCATCCACTTCCGCCAAGGCCTCAAAGACACTGCCAGTGATAACGGAGATTTTCAGGGGGGTGGTGATGCGTCCCTGTTCAATTTTATAGGCCCGAGCCGGGGCAATGGTAAAAGTGGACATCCCGGAACCGTGCTTAATGGTCTCTACAAAAATCCCCTCTTTAATATCGGCGACAATATCTGCCAGGGGCCGATTGCCTTTGGCAATATAGGTGGTGGTCATGCGCACAATAGGCTCAAATTCAAAGTTGATCGACCGGGCGTTGCCGGTGAGGGGTTCCTCTAAGGCAGCACTGGTGGCGGTGCTGTGCAGGCGCCCGGTAAGGATTCCCTTAGAAATAATCTCCGTCTTTCTAGACTTGGTGCCTTCATCATCATAGGGGGTATAACCACTGCCGGGTTCACCACCATCGTCGATAATGGTCAGCAGTTCCTGGCCGATGGCCTTGCCTAGGGCCCACTCCTTCCTCATAGTTTCATCCCCCACCATAAAGTCAGACTCGCTCTTATGGCCGAAGCTCTCGTGGGTAAATACACCAGTAGCTTCAGGGCTAAGGAGGATAGTGTATTCTCCCGGGACCACTGGTTCCGCGTCCCTGGTAAAGGTGACGCTCTTGTTGATTTCTTCAGTGATGAAATCTTCTTGTCCCTGAATGCCGGCGAAGTTTGTAGCAGCTTTGGACACGGTAACCTGGTCCTTGTTTTCGCCGCAGGCAAGCTCCAGAGTCAGGCGGATGCCACAGGTCTGTTTGTCAAAGGTAATAGCGGTGCCCTTAGAGGAATAAATAGACTTGATAGTTTTATTGTCTACGTAGTAGGAGGTGTGGTGGACAATTGCCGGGTCGGTGATGAGGGCCAGGTAGCTTTCCATCAACTCCTGCTTTTGCTGGACTGAGATGTCTGTGACAGAATCCTGGTCATGTTGAATCAAGGTGTCCCGGTTTACTTCAAAGGCCTTGACTATTGGGTGCTGTAATATGTTAGGGTCAGGGGTGGCCATCTTGGCTAAAGTGTCGATATGCTCCTGAATGTCTTCCACATTGGTGATGGAGCTGTAATACCAACGGTTGCCGTCAAAGACCCGGATGAAAGCCCCCTTGTTGGTGCGGATTTTCTGTTCCTCTAAATTTTCTTTCTTAAAACTAATCTTTGTGTCAAAGGTTTCTTCAATGCGGACATCCACGTACAGTCCCTGAGGAAATTTGAACATTATTGACCTCCTCTTACCCCGAGGATTAAATTAATTAATCCCGGGCTTAATTTTACTGTTAACAGCATTATACAGGATAGAAGGTGAACTGCAACCCTTTTTCCAGTTATCGTGTATAATTATGGTACAATTTCCCTGAGCTGAGCTTTAGGAATTAGCACTTAGTTTTTAAATAAAACTTCCTGGAGGGTGAAAGATGCATACAGCAACAACTGAAGTTCCAGTCAGATATGCTGAGACTGACCAAATGGGGGTTGTCTACCATGCCAACTACCTGATTTGGATGGAATTAGGGCGCACGGCGCTGGTAAAAAGCCTGGGCTTTGACTATGTGACCATGGAAGAAGCAGGGGTGGTATCACCGGTGCTGGAGGTCCAGGTCAAATACCGCAAGCCCTTGCGGTACGGCGAAATGGTAAGGATCAAGACATGGATTGAAAAGTATGACGGCCTCAGGGTAATTTATGGCTATGAGATTTCTAACCCCGGGGGAGAGCTATGTGCCACCGCTACTACTGTTAATGTCTGTGTCGATAAGAAAACCTTTCGACCGGTGGCGATGAAGCGGAGTTTCCCTGAGTGGAACCGGATTTATGAGCAGGCCAGGAAAAGCTAAAGGCAAATCCGTGGGAACATAATAATAAGGGTGCCTTCGGCAACAGTGATCTTGCCTTCATTTCCTGAAAAATTATTACTTACCCCCAGGGGGAAGGTGTTTGTTAGGGTGGCGTTATCCAGGGGGTATTTTAGTCCGGTAATGTCCACTCCTGCTGCCTTTTCAGAATGAGAAAACACTGAAACATAGCCATTTGGCTGGGGCGGAAGTTTCAGGCTGGAGTTTGTGATTGCTGTGACAACCCTGTCCTGGTCAATGAGGAAGCCCTGCATTTCGTGTTCCGCTAAGTAGGCAAGCAATTGAATGTTGGCCAGGGTGTGGTCTAATCTGCCGCCGGTACTACAATAGATATGGAAAAGACGGTAGCCTAATTCTATTCCCGCCCGGGCGGCAGCGAAGGTATCGGTGTCGTCCTTTTCGGTATTTAGGGTGATGACATTGGGGTGCTCAGGCTTGCAGCCAAGGGTGTCAAAGTCTCCGATTACCAAATCTGCGGTTATCCCTGCCTGTTCCAGGTGGACGAAGCCCCCGTCGGCAGCAATAACGTAGTCTCCAGCACGGGGAGTAAGCTCCAGCTTGTTGCATGCAGCGGCCCCGACTATGTAACAGATCTTTTTGTTCAACTAAATTCTCCTCCTTAGCTATCCTACTACTACGATACCAAGGAAATCGCGGGGGTGCAATCTCTGGGTTGGGGTACTATACTCTATTCCTTTGAAATCTAAACTGATGACTCTTGGGTGTCTATTTTGACTACCGGAGTAACGATATAACATTTGACACTCATCGGGCGATTTGTTAAACTATTGGTAAGAGGAGATTTGTCATGCTAAAGAAAAAAATTGCTTCTTGTCACCACCATTTCCCTTTGTCTAATATTGTTGTGCGGTACTGCTTACGCGCGAACATATCGCTCATTCTACCAAAGCAAGTATTGGGGAACAGCATCGGACCACGGCTGGTGTAATCATGGCACAATTGCAACTGATTACTATGTAGCAGCGCTAAGTTAGAAAAACTCCTTAAAATGTTTCAAGGAATTCACGTTATTACCGGATTCGCATCAAAGATGTATATCAAAAAGAATGAAGGCACAACATACGGTACATACCTCCGCCAAGGATATGCTTTTAAAGATGCGTGGGTCAATGCTGCAAAGTTAAATCAACCGAAAATTAATGATGCTGGTTACAACATCAACGCCGCTTGGGCATACCATAAAAACTACCAAAATGACACTATGTGGGCGAGTACAACACGGGCTCCGAAATATAGTAGTTCGACTAAGGGTGACTTTGGAAGAAAATATTGTTTGGTGAATAATTAAGGGGGTAAAGGGATAATGAAAGAAAGGCACTTTGTTGGAATAATTCTGTTAGTAGTTTGCATCATAGTCGCCAATGGTTGTTCGCTCTCAAACTATTTTAATCCAAATGATTCTCCAGTTGTAGAAAAGAACAATCAAGACTCCACTTACCAAATTGATTTTCCAATGTTAGGAGAGCATACCCCTGAGATAACCAGCTTAACATTTTCTTCAGGCATAGATTTTAGTAAATTAACACAGCCAATACCGGTCTATGAGGTATCAAAAAAAATGTATTCTGAATATGGTTTGAAGATATTAGGAGAAGGATTTGGGTTCGATATAGACGGTCTTCAAAAGAATGATTATTCTTATGACTGGTATGTTGAACCCGGTCATTTCCTAACTATTGTTAGCGAAGGTACCTTCATTTATCAGAATTACACTGAAGACATTGATCCTGCCAAGCCTTTTCCTGATGACAAAACCTTACGTGCTACTGCAGAAAAGTTCCTCACAGATATCAACTTACCATTAGATGGTTCCGTCTTTAATAATGTTTCCGATGGATTGGTATTGGAATCAGGATCAGGCGAGAGCTTTGTTGAACAAAGAACGGTTAGTTTCATGCGTTACATCGATGGGTTACCAGTATATGGGAATTCACGGCTAACTGTCTCCCTTGATCGTGAGTTAAACATTGCTGGCGTGGATTCAGTTCACAGTCCCGTTATTGCTCAGGCATATACCCCCCAGGTTAGAGATGCGAAAGATATGCTGGCGAAAGCGATAGAACTAGGGCGGGGTCTACAAGCCTTTGATCTCCAAAAGGATTCTGACAAGGTTTCCTTAGTAGTTACTGAAATCTGCCATGCATACTGGGAAGATATAGATACTAACTATGTTTTTCCTGTGTTTCACTATTCGGGAGAGGTGTATAACGTAAGGGGTGAGTGTATTGGCAAGTTTATTGGAATTGAACAAAGCTTCTAAAATGGATAGCTTGAAGTACAGAACTCTTTTCCTTACAGTGGTGGTTATCATTGCTGCTCTTTCATTGCATGGTTGTACTAAGGGAGAAAGTGTCTCGCCGACATTTGGTAAGGATGTAACAGTGCTTATTAATCCAGTGGGGGACTACTTTGGTCCCGAAATTGATGGTTTGCCTCGAGAGGCAACCAGGAAGGAGAAACAAAATATACTGGATTGGTATGAACAGATTATTACCATTGAGGAGATTGATAATCCTGAAGTATCAACGGAATCTCCGGTACCATCTATTTTGATAGCTGTTGGAGATTGGAAAGCAGAACATCTAGAGGATGCAACTATGCTGGTCAACATCTCTGGGGATAACTTCTACTTATTTAGAATAATTAAGGGAACCCCCACTGCTTACTTATGCCAACAGGACAATATTAAGGCCATGTTTAATGCAATGTGCAAGGAATATAAGCCAAACACGACTCCATAAAGCACTTGTTCTGATGAAGTTCTCTTTTTTTAAATATAGATCGTAGATGCTGCAATATCGGTCGCTCATATTCGGGCCCAATTAGCAGACATTTGGTAAAAAAAGTTTATGAAGGACGCTTTATTTGGCGTCCTTTTTTGTGCTATTACTCGTACCTTAGTATTGAACGTCCTTGGTCTGTTAGCAGCAGAGATTACGCTTATGATTCATTGAGTTCTTTTTCTCCTGGTCTAAAAGGATTTTCTATTCTCTTTATGGAAATATATACTGACATATTCGATTGGCTTGAAGTTATGTTTCCAGGGATTTTGTATTAGTATGGAAAGGGAGATGAGGAATTGTGAAAAAAGCATCAAGCATCGTCCTCTGCTTAGCCTTGATCTTATTGCTTTCAGGATGTGGGGGGGATTCTCAACCAGGACTCGACCCTGAATATGAAGACTACAGTATAGACATTTTGGGCCTGGGAGAGGACGTGAACATTTCTTTAGCTAGTATTTACGCCATGGACAGCAGCGAAGTTAATTTCAGCAATATTTCTTCCAGCGGTGAGACCTCTACCCTCAATATCAAGGGAGTATGGCTGGATGACATCTTGGCCCCCTATGAAGCCAAGCAGACAGACTATAACGGCATCAGATTTTATTCTGGAGATGGCTACTCTATAATCGTGCCCAAAGAATTGTTGACTAAGACAAAAATCATCCTCTTCTATGAGGCTGAAGGTAAAGCGATGAAAGAAAAGCACCGGCCTCTAAGAGTGGGACTGGACAATGAACGCTCCATGTACTGGGTCGGCAATCTTCAGGGCTTTGAGCTTATTTCTGAAGATATTGCCACCATAAAGGAGGTTGTCCTTTTAGATGCTGCCGTGAAACAACTTCCTCAAGAGGATATTGCCTACTATGATGAGGAATACAAAGGGATAAAAAACGCAGATTTAATCGATAAATTTGCTCCCGGTGAGGCGGAGCATGTTTTTCTGAAAAGTGTCGACGACCTGGAGAAACGTGAGCTCAGCAGCATTTTCCTTGCTGGCAACTTGATTGTTGCTGGAGAAGAGCAGCCCCTGTTTATGTCTGAGGATTTGCCCAAGGGCATGTATGTCAAGGAGCTGTTGTACTTTACTTACCGGGATACGGCTTTTGTCAGTTTGGATAGGTTAGTGCGCAAATATCCCGACGAAATTATTGCCGGGGAAATCAGTATCAAGACTATTATCGATGCACTTGCCCTGACAGAAAGCTCCAGCTACCTCTTTACAAACACCGCAGGGGAAGAATTACAGGTCCCCCAGGGGTCGGCCATTCGCCCGGTGGGGGGCGGCTATACTCTCATAGCGGGGGATCTAAGGCTGGAAAATGTCATTAGCTTTATTGCCGACGGTCAGTAATAATGAGGAGTGGGAGGGAAAAAGATGAAGAAATTAATTTTGTTTTTGGTTGTGGCTCTTGCCCTTGCAATTAGCGCAATAGTATTCCTCTGGCCCAGTTCCCAGGCTATTAGAGCTTGCATAGTCACCGGGGATGTACAGAACAACCTTTCCTTGGTGGAAATTCCCTGGGGGGATTACGCCAGAGTTCCAGGAGGAGGCAGGGGGATTCCCCTGGTGAAACTTATTGAGGCCAGTAAGCCGCTTAGCAGTGAATATAGCATCCTTCTCATGGGGGCTGACGGTCTCTTTGCCCAAATCAATGGGGATGAACTGGAAGGCTGCTATATTATAAAAAAGGATGGAGGCTGGAACACTGTGGCCTCACAGCATCCTGTCAATGCCAATATCAAAGACCTGAGCAAGGTTGTAATTGTAGATGAAACTGGTAGCCCTGACCTGGGGGCCACCATCATCTCCCAGACAGAAAATATTCTCCATATTACTCCGGGCAATATGTACCTTCAGCAGCTTACCCTCTATCCATACCTTGATGGGGAGACTGCCCTGGATAAGGGATACTCCCTTTCCCTTTACAAAGAAAAGCTTGTATTTCCCTTAGCAGCAGTTACTGACGAAGAGATTAGCGCGGTGTTGGTGATGAGCAAGGACGGAAAATATGAGCGCTTTACCGGTGCCGGCTACATTGAGCTCGATAATAATGAAATCAATTACCTGCATCCCCAGACCAAGACTAGCATTGGGAATATTGCCGGGGCAATTATCAACCCGCCTCCCCTTTCGGTTATGGATACTTATACCGATAGCCTTTATTACATCAACAAAGGGGAAAAGGTAATGGTCATTGTAATTGATGGTCTTGGTTACCACCAGTATGAATACGCCCAAGAAAAGGCCATGACTCCCAACTTGACGGCATTGGGATCTGCAATCAGGGTTAATACTGTATATACCCCTGTCACCAATGCCGGCCTCGCAGCTATTGTCAGCGGCCAGCCCTCGGGAACAAACGGAATCATCGACCGTTCTGTTCGGGAGCCCTTGGTGCCAACGATTTTCGATTACCTGGAAGCGGAACAAAAGACCCATGTCTTGGTGGAAGGAAGCACTGGCATCCTCAAACTAAACACAGAAACAATTTTTAGCGCAGATTTGTATAATGATGGAACCACCGATGATGATGTCTTTGGCAATGCCATGGCCCAGGCAGAAAAACATCCTGATTTTCTTCTGGTACATTTTCATGGTGTGGATGACGCAGGCCATAATTACGGGCCCTTGGCCAACAAGACCATGGAAGTACTGCAAACCATTGATGCCTACACTGGACTCCTCCTGAAGGAATGGACCGGGAAAGTCATTATCGTCGCTGATCATGGCATGCATCACCAGGATGCCGCAGGGGATCACGGTCTTTTCCAGATGGAAGACATGTTTGTTCCTTACTTTATTAACTAACCCGGATGGCTCCGGGTTTTTTTTTGGCATTTTTTCGCTGAAAGCCAATAGTATTAAATAAAAGACAGGGCGATTAGGTGGGAGAGCGTGGATGGGAAAAGTAAGGGTTTGTATTTTACTAGTGGTGGCATTGTTGCTGACTGGAGGGACGAAAGGGGAGGCTGGACTGTCAAGAGCTCCTGCCCCAGAGGAGCTAGCGGCAGAATCCGCTTTTTTGTTGGATGTGGAAACAGCAAAAGTTCTTTATGAAAAAAACGCCAATCAAGCCATGGCCCCGGCAAGCACAACAAAAATAATGACAGCCCTATTGCTGCTGGAGAATGCAGAATTAGGTGAAGTAGTTATTGTTGGAGAGGAAGTAGGCAAAGTCCGGCCAAATAGCAGTGTGGCCAAGATAAAGCCTGGGGATCGCCTGACGGTGGCGGAGTTGGTCTATGCCCTCCTCCTTCCTTCCGGCAATGATGCCGCCTATACTACGGCAGTCTTTGTGGGCAGGCGCATCAGCGGTTTTGAACATTTGTCTATTGACGAGGCCGTGGAAGTCTTTGTGGCCTTGATGAATAAAAGGGCAAAAGAGCTAGGGGCGGTAAATTCCAGTTTTGTCGTCCCCGATGGCTATGACACCCCTGGTCATGTGTCCACTGCCAGGGATTTAGCACTAATCGCCTTGGCGGCAGTGGAAAACGATTTTATCCGCCAGGTAGCAGCCACTCCCGAATATCACTGGCAGGGAAAACGCTGGGGAAATACCAATCGCTTGTTGCGGCAGGAATATCCAAATGCGTATTATCCTTGGGCAACCGGACTTAAAACGGGGTATACCGGCAAGGCCGGCCACTGCCTGGTGGCTACCGCTAAGGGCGGTGGCAGAGAGTTAATAGGGGTGATTCTCAAATCAAAGCAAAAGGAGCGGTGGTCGGATATTCGCTGGCTCTTGGAATATGGATTTACCTCCTGGAGGCAATATACAATGTTTGTCCAAGGGAGGCAGATCTTTACAGTTCCCGTCATTGGCATTCGGGGTTCCCCAATGGTAAAGATTTTCGCCGCCGAAAACTGGTCAGCTTTGCTCAGTCTGGAGCAAATAGACAATCTTGAACTGGAGTTTAAATGGCGGCGGGGAGTTATTAGCACCAAGGAAAAGGGACTGGCCCTGAAAGCCCCTATTCGCAAGGGCAAGGTCTTGGGGAAGGCAGTTATCAGCCTGGAAGGTAAAATTATGGGAGAAGTGGATATGGTGGCAGCGGCTAATGTGGGATTGTATTATCTGTGGTTGCCTGCCCTGGGAGGGTTTTTGCTGGCCTTGTTAGCAACGGCAATAATCATCAGGCGTAGGCGCCCCCCTGTGAGGGCAAGGTAGTAAAATGCAGCCGCCTAAGGGTGGCTGCATTTTATATATTTACCAACAAGCTACTTGGCCGTCGGCCCGTCCGTCTGTGCCTCCGGCAAGCACTCCGGTGGATTGGTCCCGCCAGATGATTTGCCCCCGGCCAAAACTGCCGTTGTCTAGGGCCACCTTGATGTCATGGCCCCGGAGGGAGAGCTGCTGGGCTATGCTTTTGGGGAAGGAGTGCTCTACCAGCACTGTCTTGTCCTGGAGCCACTGCCAGCGAGGGGAATCCAGGGCAGCTTGGGGATTGAGGCTAAAATCGATGGAGTTCATTACTACCTGGAGATGTCCCTGGGGCTGCATAAAGCCCCCCATGACGCCAAATGGTCCTACCGGCCTGCCCTCTCGGGTAATAAAGCCGGGTATAATTGTATGGTAGGTGCGTTTCCCAGGGGCCAGGACATTCTCATGATTGGGATCTAGGGAGAAGTTATGGCCGCGGTTTTGTAAGGCAATTCCTGTGCCGGGGACTACCAGTCCGGAGCCGAAGCCCATATAATTACTTTGGATGTATGAGACCATATTGCCTTGGCTGTCGGCGGTGGCCAAGTAGACTGTGCCTCCCTTTGGCGGGGTGCCAGCCTCAGGCAGAGCGGCTTCATCATTAATTAGGTTGCGGCGCTGGGCTGCATAGTCTGCCGAGAGCAATTGTCCGGCTGTAGTAGACATGGATTGGGAATCGGTGATGTACTTTAGACCGTCGGCAAAGGCAAGTTTTAGAGCTTCAATTTGGCGATGATAAGCCAGCTCATCCTGATAGTCAAAGGAAAAGCCCCGGAGAATATTTAGCGCCATAAGGGCAACCAGCCCTTGGCCATTGGGGGGAATTTCCCAGACATCATAACCGCGGTAGTTTACGTTAATGGGGTCCACCCATTCTGGTCGAAAATCCGCTAAATCCTCTCCCCGAATATAGCCCTGATACTGTCGGGAAAAGCGCTCGATTTTTTCTGCCAGCTTCCCCTGGTAAAAGGACTGGCCAGCAGTGGCGGCAATTTCCTCTAGGGTTTCGGCATGGTCTTCCGAACGCCACATTTCTCCGGCGTAGGGGGCCCTGCCCTGAGGGGCAAATGTCTCAAACCAACTTTTATATTCTTCGCCCTGAAGATTTTGGCTATAGATATTAAACGCTCTTTGCCAGTTTAGTGCCACAATTGGGGTAACAGGATAACCCTTGCGGGCATATTTGATTGCTGGGGCAAGGACTTTAGTCAGTGGCAGTGCCCCATACTTGCGATTGCATTCCGCCCAAGCTCCGGGAGCCCCAGGAACGGTGACTGGCAAGAATCCGTACTTGGGGATGGCATCATAGCCGGCTTTTTTGAGGGCGGTGGGGGATATTGACTTGGGAGCGGAACCACTGGCATTAAGACCATGGAGTTCTCCCTGGTACCAGATAAGGGCAAAGGCATCGCTGCCAATACCATTTGATGTTGGTTCCACTACCGTCAGGCATGCGGCGGTGGCAATGGCGGCGTCAACAGCATTGCCCCCTTCCTTGAGTATTTCCAGGCCTGCCTGGGCCGCCAGGGGCTGGGAGGTAGCAACCATGCCCTGACCGGCGTAGGCAACTGTGCGTTGGGAGGGGTAGGGATAGTGTGTTGAGTCTGAGGGTTTCATTGGCTTCACTCCTTCTTAATACTGCTTTGATCGCCAGTGGCTACATACTCAATAGGTAAATCTAGGTTCTCGATCCAGACAAGGTCCTGGGGGAAGGTGAGAGCCTGGGTGACAATGGCTCCGGGAGCAGGGTCAGAATGTTTGACAGTGACAGTAATTTTGTCATCGCTTACAATCACATTCTCAATAAAGATTTTGTAGCCACCGGTTGACTTTTTGCCATAGCTGACTAGGATGTAACGTTTGTCCTGGAAGACCTTTTCTGTCGCATGATGGGACAATTTATTGTCTTCCGCCCACTGCTGGACATCTGGGGGAAAGGGATTAGGGACACGGGTAAATTCCATATCCTTCTGAGGACTGGCAGCGGGGGTGCAGGAAGTCAGGAAAAGGGCTGCCAGCAGGATTATCGGTTGCAGGCGCAAAATATTCGCCTCCTTTACTGTTTTCGGCATAAGGCCGATTATTTATGGTATCCAGGGGGTAGTTCCTGGAGTTTTATAAGGGTGTTATTGGTTTTTGTTGCCAGGTACTGAGATAAAGTATATAATTATCCTGAGGCAAATTTTAGAGTTTACTAATTGTGAGGTGATTCAAGTGTTTGCTGCCATCTTCCCAAACCTTGGCACCACGGAGTTGTTGCTGTTACTAGTCTTAGTACTTCTTATTTTTGGACCTTCGAAGTTACCTCAGATTGGATCCGCAATAGGAAAAGGTATCCGAGAACTACGAAGAGCCTCCAAAGATATCGGCGACGACGTTGACTTAAGCGATGAATCTAAAGGGGATATTAAGAGTTAGTTGCTGTCCTGACACATGTGCAAGGAGGGAAAGTAGTGGATAAGGACAAACCTATGTCGCTACTGGACCATTTTGCGGAACTTCGCCGGCGAATATTAGTGGTGCTAGCCTTTGTCCTCATTGCCAGTAGCCTTTGTTTTCTCAGGGCGGGATCTATTCTAGAATATGTTACCAGGGGCATTACCCTCATCTACACTCATCCTTCTGAGGGGATGATGGCCCATTTTCGCATTGCTCTTACTGCCGGCATTGTGCTCTCTACGCCGGTAATGCTGTACCATGTAGTTGCTTTTTTGGTCCCTGCCCTGACAAAGGGAGAAAAGCGTGTGTTGCTGGCGGCAGGGTTATTAATGCTATTGTTGTTTGGGGCGGGATTGGCCTTTGCCTGGTATGTAGCATTTCCCGTGGCCATGGAATTTTTCAGCAAGTTTGCAACGGGAAACCTCCATGCCTACATTAATGTCAGCGAGTTTTTATCTTTCCTTACGGGCTTACTGCTGGGTTTTGGCTTGACCTTCCAACTTCCCTTGGTTTTTTGGGTGCTGGGGGCCTTTAGGATTCTGACTTCCCGGTTTTTGCGCTCCAATCGCAAGTATGCCGTCCTGGTAATATTTATTGTTGCGGCCATTGCCACTCCCCCAGATGTAATTTCCCAAGTCTTGATGGCAATCCCCTTGCTCTGCCTGTATGAGCTGGGAATTATCCTGGTAGCAGTTACCGAGAGGAAACGCCGCAAGATAGAAGAAACCGTAGGGGCATAATGTACAAATAGTGTACCCATCAGCTATTATATAAGTCAAGGGTTGGGCATTATGTAAACAAAACAGTGAATCCGCTTCCGGCATAAGATACCGGTAAGCGGATTCACTTATTATTTTGTCATTGTCCCCGACGTCGTGCGGTCCGGTCCAGAGTACTTTTCCGAAGGCGGATGGATTGAGGAGTCACTTCTACCAGCTCATCCTCTTCAATATAGACCATTGCCTGTTCTAGGCTGAGAATGGTGGGAGGGGTAAGGCGCATAGCTTCTTCCGAACCGGAGGCCCTGAAGTTTGTGAGGTGTTTTTTCTTGCAGACATTGACATCTATATCCTCATCCCGGGAATTTTCGCCGACAATCATGCCGGAGTAGACTTTGTCATTGGGCTGGGCAAAGAGGATTCCTCGGGCTTCAATGCTGTAGAGGCCATAAGTAGTTGCCTCCCCCGGTTCCCAAGCTACAAGGACCCCATGGGTACGGCCGGGAATCTCCCCTTTCCAGGGGCCATAATGATCAAAGAGATGGTTGAGAATCCCTTCTCCTCGGGTTACCGTCAATAATTCCGAGCGAAAGCCAATGAGTCCTCGGGCGGGGATAAGAAATTCCAGCTTGACATTTACGTCTCCCGAAAGTTGCATATTGACCATTTCTCCCCGGCGGTTGCCTAGGTTTTCTATAATCTTGCCTGAATAGACTTCAGGGAGAATGATATAGACCCGCTCATAGGGTTCATAAACTTTGCCATCTACCTCTTTCAAAATGGGCTTGGGTTTCGAAATTTGTAGTTCATAGCCTTCCCTTCGCAAGGTCTCCACTAATATCCCCAGGTGCAGTTCTCCCCGTCCAGAGACTTGAAAGGCATCGGGGGTAGCGGTTTCCTCTACTCGCAGGCTGACATTAGTTTCTGCTTCTTTAAAGAGGCGGGCCCGGAGCTGGCGGGATGTGACAAATTTACCTTCCCGACCGGCAAAGGGGCTGTCATTGACCAAAAAGGTCATGGTCATGGTAGGTTCATCTATTTCTAGCAGGGGCAAGGCCTGGGGGTTGTCGGGATCGCCAATGGTTTCCCCGATATTGATACTACCCAGACCAGCAATGGCTACGATATCCCCGGCAGGGGCCATTTCAGTTTCTATACGTCTTAGGCCGTCATAGGTCCAGAGCTTGCCAATTCTCTGGGGCTCCACTGTGCCATCCTGTTTACACAGGGCAATTTGCTGTCCAGCTTTGATTTGACCATTGAGGATACGGCCAACGGCAATGCGTCCCACATAGTCATCATAATCCAGGGTGTTGATTTGCATTTGGAGGAGGCCGTCCACATCGGCGGTGGGGGCAGGGATTTCGGCTATAATCATCTCAAAGAGAGGTTTTAGGTCGGTTCCTGGCTTTTGATAATCTAAAGTCGCTGTGCCCTCCCGAGCATCAGCGTATACAACTGGGAAGTCCAGTTGCCAGGTAGCCGCCTCCAGTTCCACAAAGAGGTCGAAGATTTCATTGAGGACCCCATCGGGTCTGGCATCGGGGCGGTCAATTTTATTGATGACAACGATAATGCGCAGCCCCCGTTCTAGGGCTTTGCGCAGGACAAACTTGGTTTGCGCCATGGGACCCTCAAAGGCATCCACCAGTAACAGGGCGCCATCGACCATGCGCAGCACCCGCTCCACCTCACCGCCGAAATCGGCATGGCCCGGGGTGTCCACGATATTAATTTTCACCCCGCCGTAGTGGACTGAGGTGTTTTTAGATAAAATGGTAATTCCTCTTTCCCGTTCCAGGTCTCCGGAATCCATCACTCTCTCTGCCACTTTTTCATTGGCCCGGAAAATACCAGCCTGTCGCAGCAGCCCATCCACTAAAGTGGTTTTTCCGTGGTCAACGTGGGCGATGATGGCAACGTTTCTTAGGTTTTCTTGTACTTTTTCAGTCATATATCACCAGATCCTTCTGCTTTGGCAGCACAAAATACTATACTACTAAGTTTCCCATCTGTAAACCTTCCTAACAGGAGATTTACGGCAGGGAGCCATTATTGTCAAGAGGACCGGCCTATTTCAAAAAGGTGAACATAGCCTTTGCCAATGATATAATTGCTTAGGACTTCCACTGCAAGGGAGTGAATGATTTGTCAAAACGGGTTTTTATTTTAGATGGATACTTAGATGAGCCCTCCTGTCTTGGGGTGCCTCCATATATTTCCCCCCATGTCCGCTATACTTACGGCGCTCTTCGCGCTGCCGGCCTGGAGGGTGGAGATATAAATTATAGGACAATTGATGAGCTGAGGCGCAATCCGGAAATCCTTAGACAACTGGCTGAGGCAGCGATTGTGGTTATCATTGCTGGCACCACAGTCCCCGGCAAGTACCTTGGGGGAATGCCCATTTCTCTGCAGGAGATCCGGGAATTGGCGGGACAGCTGAAAAAACCCCAAGTTATTCTCAGTGGACCAATAATCCATTGTGACCTTGATTTTGGTGCAGTAGATTATATCGCCAAAGAAGTCCCAGGTTTGGTGGCCTACCGGCTCCTTACTGGTGAGGATCTTGAAGATAAACTCCCCCCTGAGCAAATAGTCGACGCCTGGGCTCCCTTGGGTGCCCAGGCTACCGTTAAACATCCCAGTTACCCTAATTTAGTATGTGAGCTGGAGACCTTTCGGGGATGTCCCCGGAAGAGCCACTGCAGTTTTTGCAGTGAGGGCTTTAAAAAGGTCACTTATCAGCGCAGTATTGCCGGTATTGTTGCAGAGGTAGAGGCATTGGCTGCTCTGGGAAATACCAGTTTCCGCCTAGGAGCCCAGACTGACCTCTTGCTCTTTCAGGCTATTCAGCGGGATGACAATTTGGTGCCCAACCCAAGTGCCCTTGAAGACCTGTACTCCGGGATCAGGAAGGTAGCGCCGGGACTGAAGGTCTTGCATATGGACAATATTAACCCCGCTACCATCGCAGACTTCCCCCAGGAATCTGCTGAAGCTTTAGCCATTATCTCCAAGTACAATACCCCTGGGGATACTGCGGCCTTTGGCCTGGAATCTGCCGATCCCTCGGTATTGCAGGCAAACAATATAGGCACCGATACAGAAAAAACTTTCCGGGCCATTGAAATAATGAACGAAGTGGGAGGCTGGCGACAGGATGGAATCCCCAAGCTGTTGCCGGGTATAAACTTTCTCCATGGACTGCGGGGAGAAAACAAGAGGACCATGGACCTGAACCTGGAGTTTTTGCGCCGGGTTCGGGATGCCGGGCTATTGCTACGTCGAATCAATATCCGCCAGGTCAACCCTCTGGGCAATTACAAGCTGAGGAAGGATGTGGCCAGTGCCTATAGGCTTCAACAGTACAAGGATGCTGTCAACAGGGAAATTAATAAACCCATGCTCCAAAAAGTCTTTCCCCTTGGTACTCTCTACAAAGGGGTGATGGTTGAAGAATCCAAAGGTCTAACTGCCTACGGGCGTCAGCCAGGGAGCTATCCCATTCTTGTGGGCATCCCTGGAAAGTTCCCTGTGGGCAGCAAACTGGATGTTAAGATTGTCGATCATGGGTATCGCTCTATTACCGGCCTACCTTGGCCCCTAAGAATCCGGGAGGCGTCCTTGGAACAGTTGGCAGCTCTGCCGGGAATCGGCAAAAACAGAGCCAGGAAGATTTTCCTGGCCCGAGATATAGATAATATAGAAAAGCTGCAGCAACTCCTACCAGATGCAGATTTAACAGGTCTGCAGGAATATGTCAGCTTTACATAAAAACAGTCCGGGTGCTGGCCCGGACTGTTTCATATTTATGAGTATTTACCAGCGGGCGAAGTGTTCTTCGGCCCAGCCGATTATATCCTGAAATGGGTATTCTCTCCCATCGCCGGCGGTGACAATGCCACTAAAATGGCCAATCATCTGATGAACTTCCGAGCGCAGAATTTTGGCGTCGGTCTTGGCGATACGGTGGAAAAAGGGAGTAAAGACCACATCCACTAGATTGCTTTCTGTCTTCAGGGTCCAGGGCTCCATGAAGTCCTTGTTGTCGTATTTAAAATGCATATCTTCACTGATCTTGGTTAAGCGACCGTCGATGCAGATGCCATTTTCATTCATACCGGTGCCGTCAGTCCAGCCTGCACCGAAGTTAAGTCCGATGGTGTGACCACCGCTGATGCCCGATGCCCCTGCCCAGTTCCAGAAGCTAGAGTATGGCCATATTCCCCGCCCTAGATCCAGGCAGCCAAATCCCCCCTGGGCATTATATACCTTGTCCCCCAAGGCAATTGAACCCGTGGTGGGCAGGGTGTTTTGCTTAGAGGTAAATTGAAACTGGCGCTGGCTCCAAGGAATGACCACGTTAAGGGTCTCATGGGCCTGGGGCCGGAGTACGTCTATTTCTGCTTTGAGGATCCGGCCGTCGAAATTAGGGGAGTCAACCCGAATTTTCACTCCAGTGGGGGTGGAAATAAAGGACAGGCTGAGTTTAGATGCGGCAAAATTATTATTGCCTTCAGCTGTGTCAGGAAGTTTGCAGCCCTTGCCCAACAGCTTGGATACCGTCATTTCGTGAAAGTATCCAGTTTTAAAGTCCAAGAAATAGACAAAGGCCAGGCCCAGGTAGTCAATGTTTGAAAGGGTGACGGAAAAGAGAAATTCCTCGGTAGTGATGCACCAGTAATTCCAGCGCTTTTTGCGGGGAAAGCGTCCCCGTAAATTACAGTTGTGTAATGGCTGTCGAGACCAGCCAACTGCCTTGGGGTTAAGAGTTCCTTTTTTTGTGCAGAGGTCCACTTTGTCCGTCAGTTCCGGTTCATAGTATGCCATTAGAATACACCTCCCAGTAATTGAATTTCTCCATGAGGAGGAGATTTCCTGCTAATGGGGGGAAGGGTTTTCCTCTAGGGAATATAAAGAAAAAGCCCTTACGGGCTTTAGTCATTATTTTTAAAGAGATTGAGCAGGCGGGCAAAGAAACCAACTTTCTCTTCTGGGGCCTTTGGCTCAGGTGCCTCCTGGATCTCTGTTCTCAGGGCTGGCGTGCTGGCAACAAATTGTACCGAGCGGGGGGTTCCCTTATTGGAGACAAAGGATTCCCTTTGCACCTTTCCCTGGGGCAGTTCATAGTCCGCTAGCATTCCACCGGCCAATAGAAAGCCCTCTTTTACCTGGTATTGCCCATCAATAAGGGATTGCACGCTACTGGGAAGCCCTTGGGCACCATCGGCCATTTCTTGCATTCCCTCTGCGAGGGCGTTAGCTCCGGAGGAAAGTTCCTGGCTCCCTGAGCTCAAAGCTTGGCTTTCATTAGCAAAGGTGGTGATGCCCGCGGCCAGCTCACCACTGCCGGTTTGCATCTGGGACAAACCTTGAATAAAGTCTGCGGTGCTTTCCGATACTTGCTGGGCTCCCTCATTCACACCCTGGCCCTCAGAAGCATAACCTTCCAGGCCAAGGGTCAGTTCCCCCATCCCCTGAGAAAACTGGCTAACTCCCGCAGTATACCCCTGAAGACCCTCGCCAAAGGAATCGAACTGGGTTGCCAGTCCTTCTGCCATGCTGGCCAGGATTTGGCCCAGTGCTTGTTGTTGCTGGGAAGTAAGATTGAGGTCCGTTAGCTGGTCAGGCAATCCCGTGATAGTTGTTGCCATACCAGCTGCCAGTCCAGCATAACCTGAGGAGAGTTCCTCTCCCTGGCTGCTAAGTTGGGAAAGACCAGTGTCAAGAGCCTGGGCCTTGCCATGAATTTGCCAGGCCGCTGCAGTATAACCCTCAACTCCTGTGGCCAAGTCGGCGACGCCTGTGGCCCATTCGCCCGCTCCTATGCTCAGCTGGCCTATGCCTGCATTTAGGGCTAGGGCGCCCTGTTGCAGACCGCCGACACCATTTAATAGGACAGGGATGTTTCCTGCCAGGGCTGAAGTCCCTTCGGCAACTTGATTGGCACCTTCAGATAAGTCATCCAGGCCGATGGCCAGGTCTCCAAGACCTTGTTTTAGTTGTTTGCTGCCACCAATTAGTTGGTCGAGGCCGTCGGTCAATTGACCCAAGCCATCGGCGATTTCGGGGGTATTAATGTTGAAGGTGCTGATGTCAAAGGGTGTGCAGGCAAAAGTTATAGGCTCTAGCTGGAATTTATCGGTGTCAAACTGCAAGGTAAAGCTTGCCTTTTGCCCCGGCAGGACAGTGTAAGCCAAGTTGGCAGTCTTGCCGGTAATGACAGATACTGCCCCTGGGGCGACAATGTTAACTGCCTTTTCCAGGTTAAGGGGGATTTGAATCTGAGCCACATAATTTTCCCGGAAATAGTCCTTGGCCTTTTCATTGGACAGGACGGAAATATTAATGGCGATAGTTCCAGATTTGCCAATTGCCTCCTGGGCTGCAACGCTGTCACCGTTTAAAGTGTATGCCAAGGCAAAGGTGAAAGGCAATTCCCCCTGGTCCAATTGGCCCTGGTAGTAGATGACATCATCTGTTTTTTGCCAGCGGATTTCATCTCCTGCAATGACTGGCTGCTGGTTGCTGGAGAGACTGAGGACAGAGGTATAGTGTCCGTAATCTGTATACACTCCTTCTTCCTTGGTCTCAATGCGGTTGACCACATATATATGTTCAATGCTGCCATCGGCATTGAGATTGGCATATACCGTTTCGTCTTTAATAAGTGCCTGATTATTGACGGATACTGCGGGGGATGTAGTCAGGACCAGGATTAAAATAATGGAGACTAACAAGCCTGCCGGTTTTTTCATTTTATGCACTCCTTTTTCTTTGCTGGCGAATAGTCTTAGTTCCTAAAGTGGTGGCCATGATTATTGGGTCCAGGATTGTCAGGAGTACAGGCAGTAATGTCAGAACCAAAATCCCAGACAAAGCGGCTCCCCTTCCCAAAAGCATACCAATGGTGCTAATTGCTTCAATTGTTGACAGTAGCCCTTCAGCATATCCAGCTAAGGATAGAATCAAAGCGGAAGTAAGCACCGAACCGGCTGAAGCTTGCAAGGCAAGCGCTGAGGCTTCCTTTGGGTTATGGCTTTGGCGGAAATCCATGTACCGGTTGCTAAGAAGAATAGCGTAGTCGATAGTTGCTCCCAGCTGTAGGGATTTTATCACCAAGTAACCTATGAACACCAAGCTGGATCCGTTAAAATAGGGGACCCCCATATTGATCCAGATTGCAATTTGGATAACCGCCACTAATACCACGGGTAAAGTAATGGAACGGAAGGTCAAGAGGATGATGATCCCTACCGCCACCAGAGAAAAGACACTTACAGCCAGGTTATCGTTTTCCACAGTGGTCTTGATGTCTACAAGGCTGGTGGCTGCCCCTGCCGCCAACCATTTATCTGGGTAGTACTTTTGAGTCGTAGCTTCCAGGAAGTCAACTGCGGCGTAAGTTTCCGGGGTTTCCCCTCCTTCAGCTAGGTTGACAATAATTCTGCTGTAATTATTGGAGAGGAAAGGGTCCCGGGCCTCTTGGGGTAAAAATTCCCGAGGTATCGAGGGGTCTGCCACAGTGACCAAGGCCGTAACATTTTTTACATAGGGGCTGGCTTGGAGTTCGGCGCAGAGGGAAATTTCGGCATGAAGATTGTCATTGGGCACCAGGAGCATCACTGGGTTTGTGGTTCCGAACAGTTCTTCAATGCGCTGCCGCTGTGCAACGGATTCTCCTGCCCCGGAACTGCCGGAGGTGTCTCCGTACAGGTAGGTGTTGTTCTTTTGCGCCAGAAAGGAAGGTATGGCCACAATTATAACTAGCACAAGGATTAGGTAGCGATATTTAATGACCCCCGGACCAAACTTTTTAAAGCTGGGGAGAAATTGCCGATGCTTGCTCTTTTCCAGTATGTTGCGGAAAGAATATAGGAGCACAGGCATTAGCACTAGTACTGTAAGGAAGCTGATGAGAATTCCCTTAGCAAGGACCAAACCAATATCAGCACCAATGGTATATTGCATGAAGATTAAAGCCAGGAAACCGGCGATTGTGGTGGCGCTACTGGCAGAAATAGAGCGTAGAGATTTCTTGGTGGCAGCTAGGATTGCCGGCAAGGCTTCCAGGCCATTTTTCCTTTCCTCAGTATAGCGGTGGCAGATAAAAAGAGAGTAATCCATGGAAATTGCCAGCTGCAATACCGCCGCCATGGCATGGGTGATGAAGGAAATGCTTGGAAAGATAATATTGCTGCCCATGTTCAGAAGAATGGACACCCCGATAACCGCCAAGTAGAGGAGGGGCTCAATCCAGGAATGGGAAGCAAACATCAGGATAATTATGCATAAAGGGACGACGACAATCATGATTTGAAAAATCTCTTTAGCCAGCACTTTCTGCATGTAGCGGGTATCCTCCGCGGCTCCGGCGATGCTGACTTTGTCCCCCAGTTCAGCCTCGATGCCATCTAAGGCGGCAGTGGTTACTCGACTGTAATTAGAGCCGGAAAATTCTACTTGAAAGAGGGCGTTATTTTCTTTATAGTACTGATCCCGCAATTCGGGGGAGATAAAGGAGAGGGGTTGGTAGATGTTAGTGAGGTCATCCAGCCATATGACAGACTTGACTCCCTCTACCCCAAGTATTGTTTCTTTGGCAGCAACGGCTTCCGGAATGGTTACATCTGAGACCATTACATCGGCCATGCCGGGATAGCCAAACTCAGTTTCTAAGGTTTCAATAGCCTCTTTGGTCTTAGATTCCCCGGGAAGGTACTGGGACAGGTCATAATTGATTTGCACCTTTGGGAACAGGAGCAAGCTTACTACCATGAGCCCAAGAAAGAAGAGATAGACAAATTTTCGCTGTTTTATTAGCAAGCTAATTACTTTTTCCATTGCTATGACCTCCTATACAAAGCGGGTATCGATATTGTTAAATATGATTTTTAAGAACTCATCCACCAATAGACGCAGGCGCTGCTCATCACCGCCGTAACGGTGAAAAATATTGAGGAGCCCTTCAAGAATTGCTACGGCCAGCCCTTCAGCCAATAGAGGATCCCGTGCACGGGGAGGGAGCTTTGGCAATAGGTCAATAATCAGTCTCTCTCTGACCAGGGCGGTCAATTGTACCCGGACATTGGCATATTTGGGGGCACTGTTATGCATGAGGATGAGGAATTGTTTTTTGTTTTCCAAGAACACTGCCGTGACAGTCTCAGCAATCATCCCAAGGCTGGGGGTACCTTCTTTTGCTTCAATCTGGATCAGGTCGTTAATTGACTTCAGGGCAGGGGAAATGATTGTCTCAAAGAGGTCAGCCTTACCGGAAAAGTAGGCATAGATATTGCCTACAGTAATCCCTGCCTCTTGGGCGATGTTGCGCATGGAGGCCCGGCGGTAACCTACTACCAGGAATTCCTCGATAGCAGAGTCCAAGATTTTCTTGCGTATTTTAGGTTTTTGCACTTGCATAATCAAACACCCGTTCATTATTTGATACTCATATTATGCCCTCTGGAGCGGAATAAGTCAATATTGAACGGTAATTTTTTTTTGGAGAAGGAGGCAGTCCGGCTACTGCACTCGATTTTGCGTGAAAAATTGGGCAATAAATCTAAATTTTAAAAGCGCCCTTAGGCGCTTTTGCATTTATTTACTGTTAAGTTCCACTATTTTCAGGATGACGTCAACGGCCTTTTTCATGGAGTCGGTGGGGATAAACTCAAATCTTCCATGATAATTGTGTCCCCCGGTAAAGATGTTGGGGCAGGGCAGTCCCATATAGGACAACCTTGCGCCATCGGTCCCTCCCCGGATAGGGCTTATTTTCGGCTCTACCCCGACTTCTTCCATGGCTTGTTTGGCCAGGAGGACGATGTCGAAGACATGCTCTATTTTTTCCTTCATATTGTAATAGGAATCTGTTAACTGAAGATCTACTGTCCCTGGGCCATATTTTTTATTGATAAAGTTGACGGCTTCCTGGATAACTTGCTTTTTCCGGGTGAAGAGAACTTGGGAATGGTCCCTGACGATGTACTGCAGTCTTGTTTGTTCCACATCGCCCCGGATATCTGTAAGGTGGATAAATCCCTCATAACCCTCAGTGTATTCAGGCCGTTCTCCTACTGGGAGGAGGTTGTTAAACTCCATGGCAATCAGCATTGAATTGATCATTGTATTTTTAGCGGTACCTGGGTGCACATTCCGCCCCTGAAAAGAAAGTTTTGCACTGGCGGCGTTAAAGTTTTCATACTCCAGTTCCCCTAGGGGGCCGCCGTCGACGGTGTAGGCAAAGTCGGCATTAAATTTTTTTACGTCAAAGAAATCTGCGCCCCTGCCGATTTCTTCATCGGGGGTAAAGGCGATTTTTATTGTTCCATGGGGTATTTCGGGATGAGCACATAAGTACTCTACTGCCGTGATAATCTCTGCAATTCCGGCCTTGTCATCTGCTCCCAGCAGGGTAGTCCCGTCGGTGACAATCAGGGTTTGTCCTACATAGTCGTTTAAATCCGGGAAATCCACGGGGGAGAGGGCTATGTTTTTTGCCTGGTGGAGAAGAATGTCGCCGCCCTTATATTCTACAAGAGCGGGCTTGATATTCTCTCCTGAAGCGTCAGGGCTGGTGTCCATATGGGCGATGAAGCCGATGGTCTTTACTTTTCTGTCCATATTCGAGGGCAGTGTGGCCATGACATAGCCATTAGCACCCATGGACACGTCCTCCAGACCGATTTCCTTTAGTTCTGTGACTAGAGCTTTGCCAAATTCTTGCTGTCCTATTGTGCTGGGGCAGGACTCCTCTTCGGGGTCCGATTGGGTATTAATCCCCACATACCTTAAAAACCTTTCCGTGACTTTATCCATGGAATCACTCCTTCTGATGCTAATTATAGCAGTACAAAAAAAATGGGCAAAGGCAGGTTTTTTCCCCGGGCTTTTGAAGGGGTCTTTGTTTAATGCTAAAATATAGGCACATCTTTTAACAGGGGGGAAGACCTATGAAAATCTTAATTACTGGTTTTACACCCTTTGGTGGCGAAGAAATCAATCCGGCCTATGAGGCGGTGAAACTTCTGCCGGATATAATTGCAGGCGCCGAAATCATCAAGGCAGAATTGCCTACAGTCTTCCTCAAGGGTGCCCAAGTCTTACAGGCTCTCATTGAGGCCCACCAGCCTGATGCTGTTATCTGCGTGGGTCAGGCAGGAGGAAGGCCGGCCATTTCAGTGGAACGTGTAGGAATCAACTTTCAGGACGCCCGGGTTGAAGACAATGAAGGCAACAAACCCATTGATGAAAAGATAATCCCTGATGGCAAGGCTGCTTATTTCAGCAACCTCCCTACCAGGGCAATTGTTCAGCGTATGCAAGACAATGGAATTCCTGCAGTTTTGTCCTATTCAGCTGGCACTTATGTATGCAACGAAGTCTTATACCATCTGCTTCACTGGATAGATACTCTCTATCCTCAATTGCGGGGTGGCTTTATCCACGTGCCCTATGACCCGGCCCAGGTAGTTAAGATGTCCCCGGCTCCTTCCATGCCAATTGCATTAATAAGCCAGGGTTTAATGTTCGCCCTTAAGGAGATAGTGGAGGGCGAAGGCTGATAAAAACAAGAAATTCATCATCAATCTTAGACTTAGAATAGGGTCTCCAAAAAAATATGATATTGCCTTTTATGAAAGGAGCTATGAGATGATTAAAAAAGTAATTCTCCTTGCGCTTTCTCTGTGTCTTGTTCTTTGCGCCGCCGGGTGTGGAGCAGAAATGCCTCAGCCATGTTCAAGGTGTTTGGCAGCTTTATCTACTACTACACTGAAGAACCCTCGTGCGTATACAGAATGTGTCTAGATGGCTCAGACAAACAGCTAATTCCCCAAGTGGCAAGCCGCGAATTCGTCGTAGTAGGAGACAGGATATACTACTCCTCCGCTGATGGCTTTGTGCCTATGGCCTGCTTAGGATATAATAGATATACAGTGTTAGTACAGGAGGTTATAAAATGAAATACGAGACACTGACTTTTGATGGGGAAGTACTGCGTTTACTGGATCAGCGAAAGTTGCCTAATGCAATAGAATATTTTGAGGCCAAGACTTACAAAGATGTAGAATATGCCATTGCCGACATGGTGGTGCGGGGGGCACCAGCTATTGGGGCAGCAGCGGCCTTTGGGGTGTACTTGGCTGCAGCAGAGTATGTGGGCTTATCCAGGGAGAAATTTTTAGCCAAGCTCTCCGAAGCCAGCCAGGTGTTGGAAAGCGCACGGCCTACTGCTGTCAATCTCTCTTGGGCGATTGGGCGCATGGCCAATAAAGTCGCAAAGATGGAGGGTGACCCCGTAGGTAGCATTGTTGATTCCCTCCTTGAAGAGGCAAAAGCCATCGCCAGGGAAGATGTGGAGACCAACAAGGCCATTGCCCATCATGGCAACGATGTAGTGTCCCCGGGATCCACCATTCTCACCCACTGCAATACCGGTGCTTTGGCCACCGTTGGCTGGGGAACTGCCTTGGGTATCATTTTAGAAGCCCATAACTCCGGAAAGGACATTAAGGTCTTTGTGGATGAAACCAGGCCGCGACTTCAGGGGGCAAGACTTACAGCCTTTGAACTTGTGGAGGCAGGCATTCCCACCACCCTAATTGCAGACAGTGTCGCTGCCACCCTTATGAAGGAAGACAAGATAGACCTAGTGTTGGTTGGGGCAGACCGCATTGCCGCCAATGGCGATACCGCCAACAAGATTGGAACATTTATGCTTTCCGAGCTAGCAGGTCGTTTCGGAGTACCCTTCTATGTAGTGGCACCAGTTTCCTCAATTGACTTGTCTATCCCCGATGGCAGTTTCATCGAGATTGAGGAGCGCCCTGCCGAGGAAGTGACCCATATCGGTGGTGTGCAGATAGCTCCTGAGGGCGTCAAAGTCTATAACCCTGCTTTTGACATCACTCCTCATGGAAATATCAACGGAATTATCACGGAACGGGGGATAATCAGGCCCCATTATTCAAAGAACATTGGCGAATTATTAGAGGTAGCTCCATAGGAGGTAGGGAAATGCAATTTAGTGCTGAGCGCCGGCAGGTGGTGATGAGCGGCCGTCAGATGGCGAGAGCTGCCCTGGCGGTGGGCACCTGGGGGAACATCAGCTGCAGGCTCCCAGGGAACCTTATGGCCATTACCCCCAGTGGCATGGATTACGAGACCTTGGAGCCCCAGGATATTGTCATTATGGACTTAGAAGGCAATTGTCTCGAAGGTAGTTGCAAGCCCTCTACAGAACAGCCCTTACACAGGGCTATTTATACTGCCATGGATGAGGTTGGCGCAATAATGCATACTCACAGCATCTATGCTTCTGCCATGGCTGCAGCCCGTAAACCAATTCCCGGGGCCATAGAAGACCTGGTTCAGATTGTGGGGGGCGATGTGCGGGTAGCTAGGTATGCCCTTCCCGGCAGCCCCCAGCTGGGCAGTAATGTAGTAGCTGCCCTGGCTGGTCGCAATGGGGCCCTATTAGCCAATCATGGTGTGGTTGGCGTCGCCTCCGACCTGAAACAGGTCTTAATTATCTGCCAAATTATCGAGAAGAGTGCTCAGATTGTCATTGCCGCTCAAGGAGTAGGCGGCGTAGTGGAGCTACCTCAGGAAGATATAGATTTTATGCGGGATTTCTTTTTGCATAAGTATGGTCAGCGCTAAGGAGGGACAAGGTATGAAATCTGTGCTAATTAAGGGCCCCTGGGTGGCAGGGGTGGGAACGGCAGATGTGGGAGTGCGGGATGGCAAGATTGCCCTAGTTGGCACCGCAGGGCCCCAGGACAAATATGACCGTGTTATTTCGGCAGATGGCTGCGCCCTTTTACCTGGTCTAGTTAATTGCCATGGCCACGCCGCCATGACTTTATTCCGGGGCATTGCCGACGATTTGCCCTTGAAACCTTGGCTGGAGGAAAAGATCTGGCCTCTAGAGGCAAGACTCACTGCTGAGTGTGTCTATTGGGGCAGCATGCTGGCCATGGCCGAGATGATTCGTGGAGGCATAACTACTTTTGCGGATATGTATTTTTTTGAAGAAGAGACAGCCAAAGCTGCTCAAAAAGCGGGAATGCGCGCAGTCCTTTCCAGGGGCATTGCCGCCGGACCTAATATAAATAATGCTCTTCTTGAAAGCCGACAGCTTGCTGAAAAATGGCATCAAGAAGGGGACGGCCGCATTACAATTCAGCTTGGTCCCCATGCACTATATACCTGTCCTCCTCAGCAGCTAACAGCCGTCCTGGATCTTGCGACAGAGCTGGACCTGGCCCTGCAAATCCATGTGTCCGAAACAAAGGGCGAAGTGGAAGAGTCCTTTGCCCGCTATGGCAAGAGCCCCGTAGCTGTTTTGGAGGAGGCGGGCTTATTTCAGTTCCCGGTGCTGGCTGCCCATTGCGTCCATGTAAGCCACGAGGACATTGACATCCTTGCCGGCCACAATGTCCACGTCAGTCATAATCCTGTCAGCAACTTAAAGTTAGGCAGCGGCATCGCTCCTGTTCCCCAAATGCTCAAAGCAGGGCTAGTTGTGGGCCTGGGCACAGATGGGGCTTCCAGCAATAACAACCTGGATATGTTTTTGGAAATGCGTCTGGCTGCTTTATTACATAAGGGTATTGCTAATGATCCGACATTAATGCCTGCAGGTCTGGCCCTGGAAATGGCCACTTCTATGGGAGCGAAAGCTCTTTTCCTCCAGGATGTCGGTTACATCCAGGAGGGGTTGAAGGCAGACTTAACCCTTGTAGATCTCAATAGGCCCCATCTTTCCCCCCGCCACGAACCTCATGCAGCTATTGCCTACGCCGCCAAAGCCAGTGATGTCACCATGGTGATGGTAGATGGTAAGATTCTGTTGGAAGACGGCAGGCTGACCACAATAGATGAAGAACGCACTATCTACGAAGCCCAGCGCTGTTTGCGGGCCATTGAGGATTGACTATGAAAGACAAACATTTTGAGACCATGGCCATTCATGCTGGAGGGGAGGGCGGGAAGCCCGGTAATGCTCTTAACGATCCCATTTTTATGACTTCCGCCTTTACCTTTGACAGCATAGAGACCGCCAATGCTGCCTTTGCTTTTGAAACCAAAGATTATGTCTACACCCGGGGCAACAACCCAACCCTGCGGGTGTTGGAGGAAAGGATGGCGGTACTGGAAGGTGGAAGTGATGCAGTGGCTTTTGCCTCTGGAATGGCTGCAATTAGCTCTGTCCTCCTTTCTCTCCTCAAGCCGGGGGATGAAATCATTGCTCATCGCATGCTCTATGGTTCCAGCCAAGACTTCATCAAGAACACATTGCCTCAGTACGGCATAAGCTCCCGCTTGCTAAATCTTGTAGACCTTTCTGTCCTGAAGGGCGAGATTTCCCACAGGACCAAGGTCATTTATTTTGAAACCCCGGCGAACCCCAGTCTGGAGATCATCGACATCAAGGCAGTGTGCAGCATCGCCGCGGCGACAGGGATAACAGTTGTAGTAGATAACACTTTCGCTACCCCGTATTCCCAGCGCCCCTTGGATTTAGGGGCTCATGTGGTAGTCCACAGTGCCACAAAGTATATCAGCGGCCACGGAGATGTGGTTGCTGGCATCGCTATTGGGAAGGACAGGGATTATGTTCAGAAACTTAAGTTTGGATATCTCTGTGAGTTTGGTGGCGTTATGAGCCCATTTACTGCCTGGCTACTGGTGCGGGGGATCAAGACTTTGGCCTTGCGGATGCGGGAACATCAGACAAATGCCCTGGCTATTGCCAACTACCTAAAGGGGCACCCCAAGGTGCAAAAGGTATACTATCCGGGGTTGCCGGATTTCCCTGGCCATGCCCTTGCCGCTACTCAGATGAGTGGATTTGGTGCTATGGTCAGCTTTGAAATAAATGGCGGCCTTAACCAGGCCAAGGAACTAGTCAACAACTTACAGTTGTTTAAGCTGGCGGTTAGTCTGGGGGACTGCGAAAGCCTGGTTCAACTTCCTTTTGCAATGACCCACAGGAGCTACACTGCAAAAGAGGTTAAGGATGCTGGACTGAGCCCAGGGTTAATTCGCCTTTCAATTGGCCTTGAGCATAAAGAGGACTTAGTAGCTGATTTGGATAAGGCCTTAGACAAGGCAATAAGATAATTAAAGGTAAGTAACAGCCCTGACATTGATGTTAGGGCTGTATTACTTTGTTCAAGTGACCAGCTATTTATATATAGCAAGAGTAGAACGGAAATCAGCAATTCCAGTAAAGCTATAAATACCAGTAAGGCATATCATAGAGAGGAAATTCAACTTAGGGGGGAAACACATGAGACGTTGGCTATCACTTTTACTGGTTGTTATAATGATCTTTTCCCTTACTGCCTGTGGCAATAAAAAGGGCGATGATACTAAAACTCCTGGGGTCGGCACTGAAGATCCGGGTGGCACCAAGGATCCGGGTGGCACTGAAGACCCAGGCGGCACTGAGGACCCAGGGGACGATTCCTTGGAAGGCGATTTTTTAGTTCTCCAGGATCAGATGGGTGTGTTCACCTTATTTAAAGAGTTAAGCTTCACTTACAATGCCGATAATACAGAGGACGACGACCAGGTCTATTCTTATTCCCACCAATACCTGGATTCCGAAGTAGTTGATTATGTACTGGAAGAAGAAAGCCATTCTGATAAGGCCAAGCATTTTCGTATTACCGTCTCCGAAGACGGTGAAGAGGGTGTTTATGAAGCTTGGGTAAATGATGCCGGACTTATTGTAAAGGCCGGGAGTGCAGGTGAATACGCTACTGGTGATATGGCTGCTCTGCATTCTTTCGGATTTGTCTTTCACTTGATTCCTTTTTATGTCTACAACGATGTTTATGGGGAGATCTTTACCGGTGACGGTGGTTTCACCGGCTCAGGCTGGGATGTAAAAGAGCATACTAAGGGGAAAAAGGACTTTGGTGCTGGGAACGTAAGAGTAGAGAACTATAAAATTGCCTGGTCCTGGTCCGAACATGCCTTCGACTGGGAAATTGCTGAAATAGATGGTCGCTACATTTTCACCCAGTGGAAAATTGTCGAAGCCGAAGGCGACGTAATGGAACTTTCTGTCACCAAGGTCATTACATTCTAAACTAAGCGTTACCTAATGAATATAAGGAGGAATAATATTGAAACGTTTATTATCCATACTGCTTATTGCAGTGCTGGTTTTGTCCATTGGCGGCTGTAAAATAACTTGGGGCGACAAAGAACCGATAGAAGATCCCACTCACGAAGAGGACCCAGGCAATGATCCAGGCAATGACCCAGGCAATGACCCTGGTGATGAACCCGGGGACGAACCTGGGGATGAGCCAGGCGATGAAGTTAATCTTGAAGGTGATTTATACACCTATGAGGGAGATAATGCCGCTGGCTTAATGCTCCTAGACTTCCGCCAAGTCCATTTAACCTACGATTCCATGTCTGAAGGCGAAGAGATGGTCTGGCAGTATCAGCATCAATATATTGGAGAAGAAGATGTTGAAGGTACAAGTACAAAAAAATTTAAAGTTATTATTCTTCAGGACGGCGAAGAGACCATCAATGAGTTGTGGATAGCCGCTGATGGTAGTGTTGTTAAAGGTGGTTCCGGAGGGGAGTATGCCACTGGAGATATGGCAGCTCTCTACTCATTAAGCTTAATGTATGCTTTCCCACTATTCACCTATGTAGGAACCTTCGAAGAAGCCTTTGCTGAGTCTGGGTTAGGTACAGAACTAAAAGAGCATAGTTCTAAGTCTCAGGACTTCGGTGCGGGCTCTGTTAATGTCCAACGCTATGTGTATTCCTACGTCTGGGATACTGAAGTGGCCGAGTATGTGTGGGAGTTTGCCAATATCAAGGGCAAGAATATCACCACCTTATTAGAATTAGAAGCAGACGATGGCACTACTGTCGAGATGGTTGTAGGTACCATTATTCCCTTCTAGGTCTCCAGAGAATCAAAGGGATGGTTTCCAAAGGGGAGCCATCCCTTTTTTTTGCCTTCATGGACTTAAGACAACTCACAAGTCAAGGATGTAGTAATTTTCTTGGACTCTTGCAGGAAAAAAGGGACTGCCAGTGGAAAGATATAAATAGAAAAATTGAAGACAGGAGAGGTCGGATTGGCAGAGAAGGCAGTTGCATTAATTGCTCATGACAGTTGTAAGGATGCTTTGGTGGACTGGTGTCTGTGTCACCGGCAACAATTATCCCACTATAGATTGTGGGCTACAGGTACTACCGGTTCCGTTGTTGCCAAGAAAACAGGACTAAATATTAACAAGGTCCTCAGCGGCCCTTTAGGAGGCGACCTGCAAATTGGTAGCAAAATCGTCTCCGGCGAGATAGATATTCTAATTTTCTTTTGGGACCCCCTGTCGTCCCAGCCCCATGATCCAGATATTAAGGCTCTGTTGCGGGTGGCGGCGTTAAAGAATATTCCTGTTGCCACCAACCAGGCAACCGCTGATTTCCTAATCGCCTCGCCCTTGTTGGATGGGAAATGATATTAGTTTTCTATTGAAATTGCAGGATATTTGTTTGATGACAAAGAAGAAGAGCATAACTAATATAATCCTGTACTTCCCAAAGGGGGATTTCTGATGGATCTGCTGAAGCAGGAATTGAAGGACTACATGGACAGCGAGGATCGTCTGATGGCTTTACCTTGTGGGCTAAGACATAGAAATCTTGCCCTGGAGTACATAGCTTCTCAGTTTGAAACCGGCCGAAGTTATACCCTCCACGCTGTCAATGCAATTATTAACAGATGTCATACCTTCGATCAGGCGGCTTTGCTTCGCTCCGAGCTTTTTGAGAACGGCTTGCTGGATTGCACTTCCGACGGCTCGGAGTACTGGAAAGTAGGACCCTAGAAAAAAGCCAAATGGAAATAGCCATTGGTTAATTTTTTTATATGAACTAAATGGGCTACCGGGACTTCTTATTAATGACACAGGGAGTGAATGCTGTGGATCTGTTGACGCAGGTGGCACGGGCCAAGGCCGGAGATAAGAAAACCCTTCTGGATCTAATCTTGGCTCGGGAAAGGGAGTTTTACGGTCTCAGCTACGTCTACATGCGCAATGAGCAGGACGCTGCCGACGCCCTCCAGGATATGATAGTAATTCTTTATTCCCGCATTCAGACCCTAAAAAAGGATGAATCCTTTTATTCCTGGGCTAATCAAATTCTCGTTCGCTGCTGCCTGACAAAGCTCCGTCGCAACAAGCGTTGGCTATTAATCCCCCAGGGATATGAAGAGGCCCATGAACATTGCAGTGATACTGGTTTGGATTTACTAAATGCAGTGCACAAGTTACCTCCAGCTCAACGGGATGTCATTCTTCTCTTCTACTATAGCGACAAAACCTTCGAAGAGATAAGTGAAATACAGTCCTGCCCTGTGGGGACAGTCAAATCCCGTTTGCATCAGGGCTTAAAAAAACTCAAGAGGTGGTTGGGAGATGAATATCGAGAATAGACTTAAAGAAGATGCCGAGAGAATCGCCGGCATTCAGCCACCGGCAGATTTATCCTGCCGCCTGCGGACCAGTCTTGAGGGGGTACCCGCACAAACCAGGCGTTGGTTTAAGCCTGCCATGGCTGTGTTGACAGCTGCCATGCTAGTTGTGGTCTTGTTACCTGGTAACAGCTCTGTCCCCAGCAACGGCAGCCTTCCGGAAGCACTTCCCTCCGCCAATGAGGAAAGCAAAGTAAATGCTCCCGAAATAGAACAGGAAACCGGTACCCGCGGAGAAGTGCACGGGGGTTTGGGTAAGGATAATTTTTACAAAGAACCCTCGCCTGCACAAGACCCTCCCCCTCAGGCTAATCCCGCTCCTCTCAAGAAAGCACCTCCCTGGGGACGGGTTGGCACCTTCTCTGGCCTGACGTTAATAGCAGGAATACTATGGGCCTCTGAGTTGTGGCGGCGGAGGGTGGCCCTGGCAGTGGTTATTCCCTTAGTCGCCTTAATCCTTGGAAACAGCTGGCTGCTGCGAGATATTATATTCTAAAAAATATCCTCTGCCTTTATTAGGGCAGAGGATAATCTTTATTGTCTATGTTGCTGGATGATGCTACTTATTCTGTCGGCACCCATCTGAGCTACAAAGCCGCCTATGCGAGGTCCGCTAGGCTTGCCTAGTAGAATCCGGTAGAGGAGCTGGAAGAAGTCCTTCGGAGGAATTCCGTTTTCTTTGGCAATTTCGTAGGTGCCCGTTTGCACTGCGTCTGCATCGGTCTCTCTACCTATAAGGTTCAGGAATAAATCCAGCAGTTTGTTATCCTCCGGGGTAAGAACGGGGAAACTACGCTGAGGAAGGATAAAGTCTGTGTAGTAGTTGAGGGCAGGGGTAAGGAGCTCCTCTACATACTCCCAGTTTTCCGAGATTTCCTGGCCATAGATGTCAATAATGAACTCTTTGAGTACAGGAACATCTGTCACACCCACGGCGGCAATGATATTAATTAGGTCGGAGTAGACTATGGGTAATTGGGGACGGCTGCCGCCAAAGTAAATGTACTTATACTGGGGATCTTCCGGGGCCATTTTTAGCACTTCATCCATGTACTGGATTACGGTTTCGTTGGATAACTTCTTTTGCTGACGGGGGTTTTTAAACATCAGGTAGTAAAGAGATTCTGGGGTTCCCCAGCGGGTAAAGTTTTCTACAGTGAGGCCCTTGCCCACAGATTTGGATATCTTGCGGCCGGACTCATCCAGGAACATTTCATAGAACATGTCCACTGGGGGACGTCCTCCCAGCATCTTGGTGATTTGCTTTGAGAGTTTGGCGGATTCAATTAAGTCCTTGCCATACATTTCGTAGTTAATGCCAAAGACTGCCCAGCGGGCACCCCAGTCTACCTTCCAGCCAAATTTACTACGTCCGTCTCCTACAGGCTGATTGCCATGATGTCCACAGCCAAAGGCACCTTTCAGCTCTTCTGTGCATGTGTATTCTACTGTTGCCTTGGTGGCGTCATAGCTCAGGACCTTAGTGGTGTTTACCCTGCCGCAGTTTTCGCATACCGGCATAATGGGAAACCAGTCTGCCCGGTTTTCTGGGCGCAGGGTGGGCAAGATGACATCGAGGATTGCCTGATTCCGGTCCAGGGAAAGTTGCAGCACCGAATTGTATGTACCTGAATTGTACTCCTGGGTGGAAGAGACAAATTTGTAGGGAATGCCGGTGTCATCCAGCATCTCACGGAGTTCTTTATTCATATGGGCAGAATAGCTGGGACAGCAGCCATAGGGATCGGGAATGGCTGAAACCGGCTTGCCTAAATGCTCTTGGAGCCAAGGGGCGTCGATGTTGACGGGAATTTTGCGCAGGCCATCCATGTCGTCGGAAAAGACTAGGACAAGGGACTTTTTCCCCAGCTCAGCCAAGGCCATAGCGACAAAATGGGTGCGGACCACTTCCCCCACAGTGCCCATATGAGGGTGACCGGAGGGGCCGAAGCCTGTTTCCAGTATGTATGTATCCGCCTGGGGAAAGCGCTGTACTATGCGCTGGGCTTCTTGTTGGGGCCATAGGTTAGTCATTGTATTTGCCTCCCTTTGCCAGGGTTAACCGTTGAGGTAACTGGCAATGATTTTACCGTAATAGAATGTGTGAAGGGGTGGTTGTTGCCGGTAGCAACTATTGAGAACTTCTGGGTTCAGGTATTCTTGTTCCATGGACTGAGTGTAGATGATGGAGCACTCATAATGGAGCGCGCATTCTGCGATCACCGGGGTGGCAGTGATTTGTGCCGGCTGAGGGCTGATATTGCATGCGCTGAACTTATCTATATCCCTGCCAGATTTAGAGCCGCAAAAGGCCAACTGACTTTTTAGGTCCTTGTTCAGGGGGACGCTGACAGTAAAATTGTCGGCATTCTGGATGAGCTGGTGTGTATAGCGATTGTGGCGCACAAGAACCGTAAAGACCGGCAGGCGCCATATGTAGCCTATTGTTCCCCAACCAATGGTCATGGTGTTAAGCTTGTCGCCGCTTTGGACTGTAAGGAATGCTCCTTCTCTCTGTAACTGTTTAAGTACTTGGGGTGCATATTCGTCGAAGTTTACTGGAGTTATCATATGTCGGCCTCCTAATTACATTCTATAGCTTATATTTTACTCGAAGGGGCAGGCACATACAAGTTAATGCGCCAATGGATATTTTCTGATAAGATAGAATAGATGCAGGAGGTGGCTAAATGCAGCCGACAAATATGGAGTTAAATCAGCTAATTAGGTATGTCCGGGAAATGAAAGTACATAGGGGCTTTGATGGTACTAGCCTGGAACAGGAAATGGTACTGTTTACCGAAGAGGTGGGGGAACTGGCCAGGGAAGTCGTGCGAGGAATAAAGACCGGCGGTATTATCGAAGAAAACCGTCGGGACTTTGCCTATGAAGTAGTGGACTGTCTTATATATCTTCTCTCCATTGCTAATATGGCAGGGATAGAGGATATTGAAAGGTACTTGTTGGAAAAAGAGGCTATTAACACCCAACGTTTTGAGTAATTTTTGGGAGGGTATAAATTGAAGAGAGCTAAGATTATTGGAGCTATAATCTTAATTGTGGCTGTGGCGGTATTCTTTTTGCTACCCAGGAGCCTCGACCTTGAGAGATATGAACTTTTGTACCAGGGGGGCCATTATGCCCAAGTCAGCCGCAACCTCAAGAAGGAACTTAAGGGAAGACCCCAGTGGCAGGAAGGCAGAAAGTTGCTAATCCAGGCAGAACTCAAGCAAAATAAGCTAGAGTCCGCTGTCTCCCATCTGTTGGCCCTGGAGGAAGAGACTGGTATCGCCAGGGTGGCACAATTTATGAACGAATGGCTGGAATCAAATAAGGTGTCCCAGGATGAGGCAGGGCAGGCATTGAAGCTCTTGAGCCAGTGGGTGCAAGAAAAATCAGCTGCCCCCGAGATATACTCGTTATTCATTCATATGGTGGCACTGTATCAAGAACCTAGCCTGATTCCAGAATCCCTAAAGCTAGCGATAGATGCACCCGTTAATTTAACCAGTGAGATAGAAGGCTTATTTTATCATGCCATATCCAGGGCTTACGATAAGGGGAATATAGCCTCTCTTTGGGACCTTGCTGTAGCGAATGACAGCATATATAGCAGTGATGATAGGTTGGTTCTGAATTTACGTGCTAACGTTGTGCAGAGGCTCTCGTTAGCTGAAGTGGAGTTTCTCAGGGCAGACCATCCTGGCGATGCGTTATTGGCAATAAAGCACGCCCTTATGCTGGAACCAACTGCGGGCTTAGAATTTCTCCGGGGATGGGAACGCCAATACACAGTAGATAGAAGCTCGGCCCTATCCTATTCAGAAATGAAACGAGCATTATTGGCGGGAGTGGAGCAGGTGGAGCTAGGGGATTTTGCATATATTGATTTCGCTCACCTTTTGGACCTTGCCACGTCAAATACTCATCAACCCACAAAGTGCCATCTCATTCTGGACTACCTTGATGAACACAACTTTGAGCCTGTAATTACACAGGCAGCCCGAGACGCGATAAAGGGGCCTCAACCCACTTTGCGCATGGACAAATACGCTTTCAGCATATCCCCCGATGGAGAGAAGATACTCAGCTTTGATGGCTTGGGAGTATATTTACATACGGGTAAAAGAGAAATAAAACTTGTGGATAAAAGTTTCCTGGGTCTTATATATTGGTCCTCGGATTCCAGTCAATTTGTGTTGCAAACGGGTTCAAATCAATTGGTGAACAATACGATTGTTCAAGACCTAGGAAAATGGGGAGTCTATAGTGTTGGGGATGGGGTGGGAAAAGACCTAAGTTTTAGCTTCGCTGAGTATAATATGCTGGGCTGGAAGGGACCCAACATCCTGTGGATTCAAAAGCAACAATCAGACGATAGAGGATCATATTATGAGTACAATATTGAAACAGAAGAAATTGTCCCTACTCAAGTTGTTGCCCCTACTTGGGCAGGGTCCTTCCATCCTTCCCCGGATGGGCACACTGCTTGGAGTGGCTCTAATGGGTTTGCCCTATCTCCAGAGGATGAGCCCCATTCACTCCCTGGCACATTTGTCGATTGGATTCCAGACGGTAGCGGCCTCCTTTTACGGGGTGACGATGGACTCTGCTTATGGACCGGGGGTGACCTAGAACCCACAGGATTGGATGGCCGTCTCCTGGGTTGGCGGAACGACAGGGTTTTTTATTGGTCCCCTCTGTGGATGGGAAAAAGTGCTACTAAACTCATGGGTTACGATATTATGACGGGAGAAGTTATAGATTACATTGCTTTGGGGTCATGGAGGGAAGCAAAAGGTAAAACAGCGATAGCTTTGAACCCTACATACTACTTTGGCGGCTTTGGCCTACGATCATTCGCCAGCTTCGTATATTACATTCCTTAAACGAACCAATGAAATTCTTGTGTTTCTGCAGGAGTTTAACGTGTTATAGCGAAGGTAACTAATAACTACTCAAGGGGGGGAGTAATATGCAACTGGAAAAGTTGGAAGAGAAGCATATTAAGCAATTGTTTCAATGCATTCTATCGCTGAGGGATGTTGATGAGTGCTATCGTTTCTTTGAAGATCTGTGCACCGTCAACGAGGTAAAGGCCTTGGCCCAGCGCCTGGAGGTTGCCCGCTTACTTAGGGAGAAAACCACCTATCATAAGATTGAAGAAGCTACTGGTGCCAGTACCGCTACTATCAGCAGGGTAAAACGTTGCTTGGAGTATGGCGAGGGGGGCTATACAGAGATTTTACAGCGTACTACCGGAGAATAAAATTAAGCTGTCGGGCTATCCCTATAGCGCGGCAGTTTTTTAGTCTAAAGCATTCGTAAAAAAAATAGAATAGCACCGGAGGTGTTTTCGGTGACTATTGGGATAGTGCTTCTGTTCCTGGCCATTGCTCTGGTTATTCTCAGCGGCTGGCTTCGGGCCAGCAATATCAAAAAACGACAAAGATTATCCCTGGATGTACAGGATACTTTCCTTTCTGTAGAGATAAAAAACGTGGTGGCAAATGCAGGCGGTATCTATGTCAGTCTTACCCTGGCTGCATCATTTCTCAAATTGGACATAAGTCAGCAATTTGCTTTGCTTGGCATTCAGTTTGATGCTTTGGCAGCAATTGCATTGGTTATTGCCATCCTCCAACCCTTGGTCTGGCCAAAAGGCGGCTAAATTTCATCTTACCCCTTTGGAATGAACCCCTCCTGCAGGGGTTTTTGCTTATTAAGGGGGTCTTTTGCAACATTTTACTACCTTGCGCCTAGCCCGGATATCCCTTATTATTAGTGTAAGGGGGGCAAAGACATGACCAACTTCGCACAGGATCTCAACCCACAACAACTGGAAGCGGTCCGACATATAGACGGACCGCTGCTAATAATTGCCGGAGCAGGTAGCGGCAAGACCAGAGTTCTTACATACCGCATTGCCTATTTGCTGGAGCAGGGGGTTTCCCCGGGGGATATCCTGGCAATCACATTTACCAATAAAGCTGCCCGAGAAATGCGGGGAAGAGTGGAGTCCCTGGTGGGCAATACCGATGGCATGTGGATTTCCACCTTTCACTCTGCCTGTGTGCGCATGCTGCGTCGCAACGGCAAGCTGGTGGATTGTCTGCCTGGTTTCAGCATTTATGATGATCAGGACCAGCAGATGGTTATTAAGAGTTGCCTCAGGGAGCTGGACCTGGACGATAAGAAATTCCATCCCCGAGCAGTGCTGTCCGCCATTAGCAAGGCAAAGAATCTGTTGCAAGGGCCAGCGGAATTTGCTCAAGACGCAACTGATGGTTATTCCCGCCGGGTAGCAGATGTATACAGATTATATAATGCCAAGCTTCGAGCCAATAACGCCCTGGACTTTGACGACCTGTTGCTAAAAGCAGTGGAACTCTTGGAAACTCAGCCTCAGGTCCTTAGCTATTACCAAGAACGCTTTCAATATATACATATTGACGAATACCAGGATACAAACCATGCCCAATACCGCTGGGTAAATTTGCTGGCCAAGGGCCATCGCAATATCTGCGTCGTTGGCGACGATGACCAGTCCATCTACCTGTTTCGGGGGGCAGATGTTGGCAATATCCTGGACTTTGAAAAGGATTATCCCGAGGCAAATGTGATTAAGCTGGAACAAAACTATCGCTCTACTGGCAACATCCTAGGGGCGGCTAATTCCGTTATTGCCCATAATAGCCGCCGCAAGGTTAAAGAATTATGGACTGCTGCCGGCCAGGGGGATAAGGTTCATGTATACAATGCCGGGGATGAAAAGGATGAGGCCAATTTTGTGGTGGGGGCAGTTACCGGAGACTCTCGGCCCCTGAAGGACTATGCCGTCCTCTTTCGCACCCGGGCCCAGTCCCGGGCACTAGAAGATGCATTTATTAAGAAGGGCATCCCCTACCAGCTAATTGGCGGGCTTCCCTTTTATAGTCGCAAGGAAATTAAAGACATGTTGGCCTATCTAAAAGTCCTGGTTAATCCCAGAGACGGGGTCAGCCTAAACAGGATTATCAATGAACCCCGGCGCGGGATTGGAGAGCGCACTGTCAGTAGGCTATTGGCCTACGCCGAAGAGAGCGGCCTCCCTCCGGGGGCATGTATGGAAGCCGCCGCTAAGAATATCGGTGGCAGGACTGGAGACAGCCTTACTGGGTTTGCTCAAATGTTGGCCCATTTGGAGGCTATTGCCTCTGAATCCGCTGTAACTATTACTCTCCAGGAAGTAATGCATAAAAGTGGTTATGTGGCGGCCCTCAATGCCGAAGGCAGCATTGAAGCCCAGAGTCGTCTGGAAAACCTTCAGGAACTCCTGACTGTAACGGAGGAATTCGATCGCCGGGTTGGAGGAGATTTGGGCCTCTTCTTGGAGGAAGTATCCCTGGTAGCAGATGTCGACAGCTTAGAGGATGGACAAGACGGGGTAACTTTAATTACCCTCCACAGTGCCAAGGGTTTGGAATTCCCTGTGGTCTTTATGGTGGGCATGGAGGAAAGGTTGTTTCCCCATGCACGTTCTCTGGATACCGAAGAGGAGCTCAACGAAGAGCGGCGTTTGTGCTATGTAGGTATGACCCGAGCCGAGGAGGAGCTAAATCTTGTCTGGGCTAGAACCCGTCATATTTTCGGAAGGCTGGAAGCCTGCAGACCTTCGCGCTTCTTAAGAGAAACTGACGAAAAGTACTTAAACTATATCAACGGCAGTCCCACCCAGATCAAGATGTGGTCCCCGATAACTTCACCCCCCCCATCCGCTGGCCCCAAAATCGTGTATGCAGTTGGCATGGTGGTGGAACATGGCAAGTGGGGTCGTGGAGTAGTAGTTGAAACCTCCACATTGGGGGACCAGCCCGTTATTCTTGTGGAATTCTCTCCAGGAGATCGCCGTCGCCTGATGGCGGACTTTGCCCCGTTAATTGTTGTAGAGGGATAGATTTCTGGAAACAAGGGCCAGACAGGGTATAATACTATCAAGAGACTAGGACAGATATGGAGTTTTGCCATGGAGGTAATGAGGATGGATAAACTTACTGCCCAGCAGCGTCTAGACCAACTGCGCCGAGAGCTTGAAAGGCATAATTGGCTATACCATGTAAAGGACAGCCCGGAGATTAGCGATGCCCAGTATGATGCCCTGATGCAGGAGCTTCTAGGGCTGGAAAGGGACTTCCCCAACTTAGTGACGGCGGATTCTCCCTCCCAGCGGGTTGGGGGAACGGTGCTAGAGGGCTTTACTCCAGTTGTCCACCCCAGTCCCATGCTCAGCCTAGATAACGCCTTTTCCCCAGGGGACCTGCGCTCCTTTCATCAGCGGATGCAGCGCCTTCTGGAGGTGGACCCGGCCTATGTGGTAGAGCTGAAGATTGACGGCCTAGCTGTGGCCGTTGACTACCAAGAGGGCATCCTTGTTCGTGGTTCCACCCGTGGAGATGGTCGCAGCGGAGAAGATATAACTGCCAATTTGCGCACAATTAAGGCCCTGCCCCTTCGCCTTAAAGAACCAGTCAGCATTCGGTTGCGGGGAGAGGCCTTTATGCCCCAAAAAGCCTTTGAAGGTCTCAATAGCGTCCGTGAACAGCAGGGCCAAGCTTTATTTGCCAACCCCCGGAATGCTGCAGCTGGTTCACTGCGCCAATTGGATCCCAAAATAGCCGCTTCTCGGCACCTGGACCTCTTTGTATACACTTTAGAAGAAGCCGAGGCCTATGGCGATAGCCATTGGCAGGCTATGGACTGGCTGGAGGAGATGGGCTTTAAGGTCAATCCCCTTCGGCGACGCTTTCAGGATATTGAAGCAGTTATAGAATATGTTGAGACTTGGCGGGTAAAGCGGGCTGAATTGCCCTATGCCACCGACGGCATGGTAATTAAAGTGGATAATCTAGCTTTGCAGGCCAAGGCAGGCGTTACCATCAAGAGCCCCCGCTGGGCCATTGCCTGGAAGTTTCCTGCCCAACAGGGGGAGTCTCGGATTTTGGACATTACTTTGAACGTGGGCCGTACCGGGGCTATTACCCCCACGGCAGAGTTGGAGCCGGTGCAATTGGCTGGGACTACCGTCAGTCGGGCCAGCCTTCATAATGAGGACTATATACGGGATAAGGACATTCGCATTGGCGACTTGGTGCTGGTGCAAAAGGCAGGAGACATTATCCCTGAAATTGTCGAATCCTTAAAAGATAATCGGGATGGCAGTGAAATAATTTGGCAGCCCCCCACCCATTGCCCTACCTGTGGCAGTAATTCCGTTCGGGTTGTCGGGGAAGCGGTGCGCCGTTGCCCCAATCCCAGCTGTCCAGCACAAATACGTGAACGGGTAATTCACTATGCCAGCCGCGGGGCCATGGATATTGAAGGCCTTGGGCCCGCAGTGGTGGATACCCTCTTTAAGGCAGGGCTTATCAAGAACGCAGGGGATCTCTATACCTTAAAGACTGAAGAACTAGAGGGCTTGGAGCGGATGGGGCCAAAATCTGCCGCTAAGCTAGTGGCTGCAATTGAAAAATCCAAGGTCCAGCCCTTAGAGCGCTTGCTTTTCGGCCTGGGAATTCGCTTTGTGGGGGCCAAAGCAGCTCGCCTGCTGGCAGAGAATTTCGGAAGTATTGAGGCCCTTATGGCAGCCAGCCATGAGCAATTGATCTTAGTCCCGGAAATAGGGGATATAATCGCCGCCAGTGCGGTTAGCGAACTGGCGGATCCAGATATGCAAAACCTTATTTTCCGCCTACAGGAGGCTGGGGTAAGCACAGTCCAGGGTCAGTCCAAATCGGGAGGCCCCTTGGAGGGAAAGACCTTTGTCCTTACCGGCACCTTGGATGGACTATCCCGGATCGAGGTCCAAAAGCTCATAGAAGATGCAGGGGGCACTGTCACCGGTTCCGTCAGCGCCAAGACAGATTATGTGGTGGCTGGGGATAAGCCTGGCTCTAAGCTGGCCAAAGCCCAAGACTTGGGTGTATCTATTATTGACAAAGACCAGTTCCTTGAAATGCTTTAGTCTATCGGTATCATCCTATTAAGATGTACAAAACACATTAAGAGGAGGATTACCATGAATGTAAATGAGGCGATTAGCCAACGGAGGGCTTATAGGTCCTTTAAACATGTGGAAATTACTCAGGAACTGTTGGACAAATTGGCCTCCGCTGCCTCATTGGCCCCGTCTTGCTACAACAAGCAGCCTTGGCGTTTTGTGGCAGTCTATGACAAGGAAATTCTGGACCAAGTCCATCAGGCCTTGCCCAAGGGCAACCAGTGGGCCACAGAAGCTTCTCTCATCATTGCCGTATGCTCTAAAAAGGAGCTGGATTGCGTTATTGGGGAACGGGAGTACTTCCTATTTGATACCGGTCTGGCCACAGCCAATCTACTGCTCCAAGCTACTGAGCTAGGGTTAGTGGCTCATCCCTTTGCCGGCTACAAGCCAGAGCTTATTGCGGGAGTCTTGGCAGTTCCCTCGGACTTGACCGTCATTGCCTTAATTGCAGTTGGAGTTCGCGGGGATACAATTAGCCCTAACTTGTCGGAAGCTCAAATCCGGGATGAACAGCAGCGTCCACCGCGACTGGACCATGACAAATTCTTTTTTAACAATAGGTACGGCGGGTAAAAGTCCCCCGAAGGAGTGAGGTAAGTGGATTTTACTGCCAGCATTCAACGAAATCCCTTAGTAGCTTCGGTCAGTGATTTGGCCCGACTTGATGCTGCTCTTAAATCTCCCTGCGAAATAATCTTTTTGCTGAAAGGAGATATTTTTTCTATTCCTGATGCCGTTCGCCGCATTCATCAAGCCGAAAAAAAAGTATATATCCACTTTGACTTAATGGAGGGATTTTCCCGGGAGCAGGTTGCCCTGCGCTTTCTCAAAGAAAAGGCCGATCCTGATGGGATTATTACTACCCGGGTCAATCTGATTAAATTTGCCAAAGAGTTACAGTTTAGCACCATTCAGCGAGTGTTTATGCTGGATTCCCTGTCCGTGGAAACGGCGATAAGATCCATAAAATCTACTCGACCGCATGCAATTGAATTGCTGCCTGGCATCATTCCCCGGGTAGTAAAGCGGGTATGTCAGGAAACCCGGATACCGGTTATTGCCGGCGGGCTTATTGAATCCAAAGAGGATATTATCGCTACATTACAGGCCGGGGCAGTGGGAATCTCCACTACAAAGGAGGAGCTCTGGTATTTATAGAGCTGGTAATCGAGGGGAAACAACATTGGGAGGGGTTGGAATTATGGACAAGTATGTCTTAGCCTTCGATCAAGGGACAACCAGTTCTCGGGCTATTCTCTTTGATCACAAGGGCAGCATTGTCGCTATGGCACAAAAAGAATTCAAGCAGATTTATCCCCAGCCCGGTTGGGTAGAGCATGACGCTGTTGAAATTTGGGCGACTCAGAGCGGCGTTGCCCAAGAGGCCATTGAACGTGCGGATATCTCTCCTCGCTCCATCGCTGCCATCGGCATTACCAATCAGCGAGAAACCACTGTGATCTGGGATAAAGCCAGTGGCCGCCCTATATACAATGCTATTGTCTGGCAATGTCGCCGCACTGCCAGTATTTGCGATGCCTTAAAAGCTGACGCGGAAATAGAGCAGTACATCCGAGAAAATACCGGCCTGGTGGTGGACGCTTACTTTTCCGCCACCAAGATTAAATGGATACTGGACACAGTCCCCGGGGCTAGGGCAAAGGCCCAGAGAGGCGAGCTGCTCTTTGGCACTATTGACACCTGGCTAATTTGGAACCTGACTAATGGTCAGGTTCATGTTACAGACTATTCTAATGCCTCCCGCACCATGCTCTATAATATCAAGAGCCTGGAATGGGATGAGAAAATCCTGAGCTACTTGGATATTCCCAGGGGGATGTTGCCTCAGGTGCGTCCCTCCAGTGAAGTATATGGCTTTTCCCATGAGGACTTTTTCGCTGGAGCCAAAATCCCCATTGCTGGTGCCGCCGGGGACCAACAGGCAGCCCTTTTCGGACAGACCTGTTTTCAGCCGGGGATGGCAAAAAACACCTATGGCACTGGTTGTTTTATGTTGATGAATACCGGTGAAAAAAGTATCACTTCAAAGCAGGGACTCTTGACCACCATCGCCTGGGGAGCAGAGGGTAAGGTGGAGTATGCCTTAGAAGGCAGTATCTTTGTGGGTGGTGCGGCAGTTCAATGGCTACGGGACGAGCTCAAGCTCATCAGGGATGCTGAAGACACAGAATATATGGCCGGCAAAGTTAAGGACTCAAATGGAGTCTATGTTGTCCCGGCCTTTGTGGGTTTGGGGGCTCCTTACTGGGATATGTATGCCCGGGGGGCAATTCTGGGGCTGACCAGGGGAGCGAAAGCGGAGCATATTATCCGAGCCACTCTGGAGTCCATCGCCTATCAGACCAGGGATGTCCTGGAAGCTATGGAGGAAGATTCCGGCATTGAGCTAACTGCTTTGAATGTGGATGGCGGCGCAGTGGCCAACAATTTCCTCATGCAGTTTCAGGCAGATATCCTTAATGTGCCGGTGGAGCGGCCCAGGATAACTGAGACCACTGCCCTGGGCGCCGCCTATTTGGCGGGACTGGCTGTGGGGTATTGGCAGAGCAAAGAAGATATTGCAGCCAACTGGAGGGTAGATTGCAAGTTTATGCCCAATATGTCCGAGGAACAGCGGGATAGGTTGTACTTGGGATGGAAAAAGGCCGTCAGTAGGTCCCGAGACTGGGAACAAGGATAAAAATAACCGGCAGTGTGCCGGTTTTCTTATGAAAAATTAATGGAGACAGATTCTGCCACAGGTCTAAACCCGATATTCCTATATATCTCATTGGATGTGGGGTTGGCTAAATCGGTATAGAGGCAGCAAAATTTATACTCCGCAAGCAATAAGCTGCAGAGGCTGGTTACGCAGCTGGTGGCATAACCACGGTTGCGAAATGCTTTTGGGGTAAAGACCTGGTTGAGGGCGATGCCGTTAAATGTCGGCCGGGTTTTCTTGACCATGGACACAACTTCTTTATCTTCCCAGAGGTAAAAGGCCTTGTGGGCGATGGCGGTGGCGGCAATTTCTCTCCCGTGCTTAGGAGAGATGGGAGTCAAAGCCTCACGGCAGAAATCCTCAATCCAACTGCTCAGCAGGTCCTGGTCTTTGCGTTGGGCAAGCCGCAGCCTGCCCGGGGATAGGTGGACAGCATTGACAGCGTCCAGGCGATAGATGCCCTGCTCCATTGCCACCTTGGACTGCTGGGGCTGCCACAGCTGGGCAAAGTGCTGGGCAGGCCCCGGGGGGCCGATGACTCCAGAAAGAGGAAGATTGCGGTGAGAGAGATAGGCTGCTGCTACCTCAATTGCCTGCTGCCAGTCTCCTTCATGGCCAGCAAGGACCAGGTGACCAGTGGTCATAACCATTACCAAGGAGATTTGCCCCCTCTCAGTGACATAAGCCAGAAAGGGGGGGACAGCGGTTAGGCTCATTAGAATCCCCAAAGGCAGATTGTTAATTTCCTCCTGCTTTATGAGAAATTCTTTGACCTGGCCTAGAAACTCATCGGGGCGGCTGAACTCCTTAACATGCATATCCTCTCCTCCTTATTGCCTCCTTCTTACCATAAATAATTGGTGTCCGCAAGAGGCCCGGTGGGCAGGATGTGCTATAATTTACCTTGGCAGCGACGATTCTTGGAGGCGATAATATGATAATTACTAGGGAACAAGTTAAGAAAACAGTAGCCCAAGCAAAATTGCCCATTGTAGGTGAGGAGCTTAACGGATTGGTGGCCCAGCTTCAGGAATTTATGGATTATGTGGATGCCCTAAAAAAGATGCCTTCTGTAACGGCAAGCCCCCACCTGCCTTCCAGCAACATAGCTAACAACTCTGATTGGCAGGGTGAATCCTGCCTTAGCCAGGAAGAAGTCTTGGCCCTGGCACCTGACAGTTGCCAGGGAATGGTGCGGGTCCCCCCGGTGATTGAACATGGATAAATTCGCCTCTATGTCTATAAGACAGCTTCGCCAAGAAATGCAGGGGGGCAAGCTATCGGCAACAGAACTTACTGAGTATTACTTGGAACGCAGTGAAAGGTTTCAGGGCGCTCTCAACGGCTATATCTCCCTGACCCGGGATAAGGCCCTGGAGACCGCTGACCATGTAGATAGTGTCCGTCGGCAAAAGGGGCACCTAAGCCCCTTGGCGGGTATTCCCATGGCAGTAAAGGATAATATCGCCGTTAGGGGCGTACCAACTACCTGCGCCTCAAAGGTATTGGCGAATTATGTATCCCCCTATGATGCTACTGCAGTGGAGAAATTGGCGGATTGTCCAATATTAGGGAAGGCCAATATGGATGAGTTTGCCATGGGCTCCAGCAGCCTGACTTCTGCCTATGGCCCCGTATCCAACCCCTGGGACCTAAAGCGGTCTCCAGGAGGCTCTAGCGGCGGTTCTGCCGCCCTGGTAGCCGCGGGATGTGCTCCCTTTAGTCTGGGAACAGATACCGGAGGCTCAATTCGGCAACCGGCGGCTTTTTGCGGGATTACTGGTTTCAAACCCACTTATGGCAGAGTATCTCGGCGGGGTTTGCTCCCCTTGGCACCATCCCTGGATCAGATGGGCACCCTTACCAGGTCTGTGGAGGACGCTGCCCTGGTGCTGCAAGAAATCTGTGGCTATGATTCTGGTGATTCCACCTCGGCCCCCCATGGGGTTCCCGACTTTTCGGCCAGCCTTATAGATGATGTCTCGGGCTTTGCCATTGGCCTTCCTAAGGAAATAATGGAGAGCTGCCCAGACGGAGGTACCAGCCGCGCCGTTGAGGCCGCGGCAAGAAAGCTTGAGCAGGCTGGGGCAAGGGTCAGCTGGGTTTCCATGCCTTACCTGGATGAATCTTTGGCTGCCTACATGTTGATTGCCACAGCGGAAGCGGCTTCCTGCCTTGCCCGCTATGACGGCGTTGCCTATGGCTACCGACATTCCTCCCTTTCTCTAGAGGAGATGTATACCGGCAGCAGGATTTTCGGGGTAGAAGTTCGCCGCCGCCTAATGCTGGGTACTTTTAATCTAGGGACGGATTCTGGCTATGAACTGGGTCAGCAAGCTCGGGAACAGATTAGCAGTCACCTGGAGAAATTGTTTACCGAAATTGACCTACTGCTGCTACCGGCAGCACCTTTTATTGCCTTTCCCTTGGCGGAAGAGCTGGACCCCCTGACGATGTACTACAATGATGTGTACTCTATCCCTGCCAATATGGCAGGTTTACCGGCCTTGGCCCTTCCCTGCGGCGAGAGCGGGGGACTGCCTGTCGGCATGCAAATGATGGCCCCCCGGTTTCGGGAGGATGTCCTCTTGCAGGCAGGTTATACTTGGCAATGTCGCAGTGACTGGCATCTGCGCCGCCCCCGGGAGGTGGAGCTATGACAACCCCAATAATTGGCCTGGAAGTGCATTTGCAATTGCATACTGAGAAAAAGCTCTTCTGTTCCTGCCCTTCAGACTTTGCCGCCACCCCGAATACCAGGGTATGCCCTATTTGTCTGGGGCTGCCTGGAACATTGCCTATATTGAACCAAGGGGCAGTTATCTTAGCCCTGAGGGCGGCATTAGCTTTAGGGTGCACTATTAATCCAATAAGTAGCTTTGAGCGCAAGCATTACTTCTACCCGGATTTACCAAAGGGCTATCAAATTACACAGCAGCGGCAACCCTTGGCCCTGGGGGGCAGGGTGGAGACCCCTGTAGGTGCTGTAGACATCAATCGCCTCCATTTGGAAGAGGATGCAGGCAAGCTGATTCATACCGGAGGTGGCACCTTAATAGATTTTAATCGCAGCGGGGTGGCCCTGGTAGAGATTGTCACTGCTCCCTGCCTGACTTCCGGCAGTGAAGCTAAGGCTTTTCTCCACTCTCTGCGCCAGGTGATGCTTTATGCCAACATCTCCGACTGCAAGCTGGAGGAAGGCAGTCTACGCTGCGATGCCAACATTTCCCTTTCAGGCGGTGAGAGGACCGAGATAAAGAACCTCAATTCCTTTAAGGCAGTTGAGCGGGCCCTGGACTATGAAATCCAACGTCAGGGCAAGGCTCAGGCCCAAGGAGAAAAAATCATTCCGGAAACATTGCGCTGGGATGAGGCCCAAGCTAAGACAGTGCCCATGCGAGCTAAAGAAACTCCAGGGGACTATCTGTTCTTGCAGGAGCCCGATCTACCCCCCATACAAATAGAGGTGGAACTAGTAGACAGGGCAAGGATGAGTCTACCTGAACTACCTCGCCTTAGGGCAGCCCGGTTTGTCCTGGAATACGGCTTATCTCAGGAAAGGGCGAAATTGCTGACAGCAACCAAGGAGATGGCAGATTGTTTTGAGCAACTAGTTGCAACAGGGGCCACATCCCTTGGGGCAGCTAACTTGCTACTGGGGGAAGTGTCGCGGCTCCTTAACTTAGGTGGAGAACTACCAAGTTCCCACCAGTTGGCAGAGTTGCTGGCATTGCAAGAGGCTGGCAGCATCAGTGTCACAGCAGCCAAGGAGGTGCTGGCCCAGATGTTTGCCCAGGGGGAATCTGCCCACAGTATTCTCAAGAAGAAGAATCTCTGTCAGATTAGCGATAATGCGGCTTTAGAGAAGCTGGCAGAAGAGGTACTTGCCAGAAGTCCGGGGCCGACAGAAGATTATCTGCGGGGTAAAAAAAAGGCCCTAGGCTTTTTAATGGGCGCGGCTATGGAAGCCAGCCAAGGCCGGGCCAACCCGGTAGTACTTAAAGAAATATTGGCCCAAAAAATAACAGCGCAGCCAAAAAAATATTAAATCTTCCCCTTGGTTCGGAACACTTTTTTGCAGGAAATACTCCTTCCAATAGCGAATACTTAAAGAGAAAGAATCTTACTTGAAAGGGGTGGGTCAATTGAATAAACAAATTGAAGAGCTCACCCTGATGCTGCTTTATCTTACAGCCTGGGAGGAAGAAGCACCTCCCTTCGGCAAGCACAAGCGAAATTGGAAGACCCACCCCTCGGAAATCATTGATCAATTAAATAAGGATGGTATGTTGGTAAGCACGGACAAATCTAATTCAGTTTTTTTAACCAATGCAGGTGCTTTAAGGGCCCAAGCTCTGGTAAAGAAATATCTGGGCGAGAAGGCAGTTTTACTGTCATAAATCTAAGGGCGGAGCATCTTCCGTCCTTTTTTCGCCCCTGAATTTTGCCAGTGAGGGCTTATAATATACTAATATATGCTGGACAGGCAAAAAGAAATGGAGAGGATACCCACTATGGTCAAGGAAATTATGAGTGGCAATGAAGCCATTGCCCGCGGGGCCTGGGAGGCTGGCTGTTCATTTGCATCTGCCTATCCCGGGACGCCCAGTACAGAGATCATTGAGAATCTCTCTGCAATCAAGGAAATCTCGTCAAGATGGGCAAACAATGAAAAGACGGCCCTGGAAATGGCCATTGGTGCTTCCATTGGTGGTTTACGTTCTCTTGCTGCCATGAAGCATGTCGGACTCAATGTTGCCGCAGACCCCTTGTGCGCAGTAGGCTACACTGGCGTAAACGCCGGGCTGGTTGTGGTTACCGCCGACGATCCCGGCTGTCACAGTTCCCAAAACGAACAAGATAACAGGCTCTATGCCTTGTTGGCGAAAGTTGCCTTGGTAGAACCTTCAGATTCCCAGGAATGCAAGGATTTTATCAAGGAGGCTTATGAAATAAGCGAACGCTTCGACATCCCAGTATTATTCCGGGTAACCACCAGGATATGTCACTCCAAAGGTTTGGTGGAACTGGAACAGCCTGGGGAGATGTTGGTTAAACCCTATCAGCAGAACAGGGGCAAATATTGCATGCTCCCTGCCAATGCTAGGGTGCGCCATGTTGCCCGGGAAGAGTCCCTGGTAGAACTAGAGAAATTTGCAAACACCTCATCCCTGAATAGATTTGAATGGGGCAAAGACCGCAAGCTGGGCATTGTCACCAGTGGGATTTCCTATCAGTATGCCAAAGAGGTTTTTGGCGATGATGCTTCAATTCTCAAGCTGGGCTTAACCAATCCTATGCCCAAGGCTCTTATTAAAGAGTTTTGCACTGGTGTGGATGAGATCTATGTCATTGAAGAGGGCGAACCCTTTATAGAGAACGTAGTTAAGGCTCTAGGCTTTTCTTGCACAGGCAAGGACAAGGTTCCAATCCTAGGTGAACTCAACGCCAGCATTGTGCGCAATGCTCTCGTTGGCCACAAACCTCAGGATGGCTACAGCGTCGATGTCCAGGCCCCTCCCCGTCCACCGGTTCTATGTGCCGGCTGCCCCCACCGTGGCTTCTTCTTTTCCCTGAAGAAGAACAAAAAGCGCATTGTCGCTATGGGAGATATCGGCTGTTATTCCCTAGGCGTTGGGGAGCCCTTTGCCGGTTTTGAAACAACTCTATGTATGGGAGCCGGCATCTCCGGCACTATTGGCTTTTCCAAGGCTTTGGAAAAGCAGGGAGACCCCCGGAAGGTTTTAGGCATGGTAGGGGACTCAACCTTCTTCCACAGTGGAGTGACCAGCTTAATTGATGTAATCCATGCTGACGCCAATGTCATAGCCTGTGTCCTTGACAATTCCATTACAGCTATGACGGGGCATCAGGTTAACGCCGGTAGCAACAAGGATGTCCAGGGCTATGAAGTTCCTGCCATCGACCTGGTGGCATTAATCCGGGGGCTGGGTGTTCCCGACGAACGCCTGCGGGTTGTGGATCCCTTAGACTTAAAGGCTGTTCAGGAAGCCTTTGATGCCGCTGTCGCAGTTAAAGGACCTTTCGTCATCGTGACCAAACGTCCCTGTGTCCTCATAAAAGAGGTGGCACGGGCAAATGTCGGCAGACATTGCCAGGTTGACCCAGACAAATGTGTGGGCTGCAAGGCATGCACCCTTATAGCCTGCCCCGCCATGGCCTTTAAGGACAAAAAATCAATGGTAGCTGATCCTGCTTCCTGCACGGCCTGCGGACTGTGTATGCAGATGTGCAAATTCGATGCAATCTCAAGGGTGGGTGAATAGTAGGATGACAAAAAATATTCTTCTAGTTGGCGTAGGAGGTCAGGGCACGATCCTGATGTCCAAGGTCTTAACAGCCGGCCTGGCTCAAATGGGATATGACATTAAGATGAGCGAGATTCACGGCATGAGCCAGCGGGGTGGCACAGTAACAACCCAAATCAGGTATGGGGACAAGGTCTATGCCCCCGGAATCGGGGAGCAAGAAGCCGATGTTATCGTTTCTTTTGAGAAAGTCGAAGCCCTCCGGGCACTGCCCTTCTTAAAGAAAAACGGCATAATGATAACTGACCATCATGAAATCTATTCTATGCCTGTGCTTACCGGTAAGGCAGAATACCCCAGCAATGCCCTTGAGTCCATGGCTAAAGAGGTTGAAAACCTATACATTATACCTGCCATGGAGAAGGCTTTGGAACTGGGCAATGTACGGGTGCAAAATATTTGCCTCTTGGGCGTCCTGGTAAAGGTTTTAAAATTGGACGCAGTTAACTGGAAAGAAATGCTGGCAGATTTTGTTCCCCAAAAGGCTCTTGACCTTAACAAGCAGGCTTTTGACGCGGGATATGCAATGATTTAAGCGGGTTTGTAATGTATGTAAAAGGGCTATCGCATTGGCGATAGCCCTTTTTGAGACACTGGGGACGGAGCCTTGTGTCGCATTTTAGGAATGGTTTTTGGAAACGGGTTTGTAGCTTCCCCCTTGAGGGGGCTCTACCTGGGGCCAAATATCGGCGATTCGGGAAAGCATTTCCGGCTCGGATACATAGCTCTCAACATAGCCACAATTGGTGCAAACGTAGTTGTCCAAGGAAATACTGCGAATATAACTCAGTGGTATCGAGCTGGCACTCCCGGTCTCTGCACGTAGTTTTGAACTGGAATAGACTTGGTTGTGATTACACCGAGGGCAAATTCCGTTTTTCAACAGTCATTCCTCCTCTTCCGATTGCTATCTTTTATTGATAAGGATCTTGTCATTTTCCACAATAGCCAATGTGTTTCCATCAGCGGTAATAGAGATGTCGTAATAAATAATATCAAAACTGTATGGGAGATATTCCCGAATGCTACCCTTGCTGTTAAGCCGGACCATGACATGTAGTTCATCCCATAGCGGCAGGAACCAGAATATATCTTCGCCCTTCCCCCAGGCGGCAAAGGAGCCAGGGGTTTCGATAGGGGTAATTTTAGCTCGCTGGTGGTTGTATATCCAGTTCTTGCCTTCTGTATCCACCACGATAGCTAAATTTCCATTGGGAGACCAATTGGTGAAGGACATGAGGCTATTTTCAAAGTTATAAGTGCGGTTTTTTCGCTTATCCCTGTGGACTAATAAAGAATTGTCCTTGATTGAAAGCCAGGAGTAGTCTTGATTGACATCGCTATTTAGTTCCCAGGCCCGTTCATTTAGAATTGTCCAGTCGGGCTCACCAAGGCTTAGCAAGACTGTCTGGTTTTCTCTTCGTGCTTGGACCAGGAGGTTCTGGCCTGCCCAATTGAAGTCGATGATATCATATTCAGGTGGTAAAGAGTACCGAAGATCTTCTTCATCCAACGTGATGATATGCAGGTTGCCTAATCCGTTGGGAGTCATGGTCTGAAAGGCAAGGTGTTTGCTATCTGGGGACCATTCATACAAAATCGCGTTTCCAAAAAGAACTGGCTTGCTTCCAGGGGTTATCAGGTTGGTAAGGGTCAGGTAAGAAATCATGTTTTCTTCCTGGGTGGTCTCCCTCCACTCTCTCCAGGCCATCCACTTGCCATCAGGGGAGATTCGGACTGCATCGTAGATACCCCCTTTGGCAAATTCCTGTGCCACGGCCTTTGTATGAGAATCAAGGGCAGCATAGACTGCCTTAAAATCAATATATTTCGGATCTATTTTTTCCAGATGCCGGAAAGTGTCCCAAGATGAATCCCATAAATGCATCTGAAATAAATTGCGACCATATCTATATGCTACCTGGGGATCATCAGGGGCAAGGTGGTAATACTGGCGCCCAGACATAGTGTGCAGCCAGGCATAGTTTAGGCCTTGCAGGGCAATTTCAGTTAACATATCCTGAGGCATTCCCATGGTATACTGATTAAGATCTACTTCGGGGCTTTCTATCGCTAGGCGGAGGAGAAAAGTGCGTTTAATTGCCAGGTACTCAGGGGTGAGCTCGTCTTCTAAGTCAACTTCTTTCTCAAGCAAAAACTTGAGGGCTTGTTGGGGGCCTTTTTTGTCTTCAAGAATTGTTGCTTTGCGGGTAACAGCAATGATATTGTTTGGGTACAATTCCAATGCCCTATCAAGAGCGGGCTCAGCTAGGTTGGGCGAGGATTCCAGAGCCTTGGACAACAACAGATTAAAGGCTTTGCGGTTAGTCTGCCAGGTGTTCTCACAATGGGACAATGCAAGATTGACTGCATCTAGGGCCAAGGGAAGCTCACTGTACTGCGCGATTAAGAAGCCGGTCTCAGATATTGCTACTTTTAGCATGTCACCCTGATTCTGATCGCCAATTCGATTTGCAAGCTCCAGGGATGCTTCGCCATTGCCGGTAGTCAGGAGATGCTTTGCCACGTCCATAAAAACTATGGCTAGCTCAAGATCGTCTACTTCTTCAGTTTTTTTAAGAGAAAGAACTGTTTGGGCTGCTTCTCGTCCCTTCCCCTGATACAGTTGGCAGATAACCAATTTATATGCTGCATCGGTCCAGTGGGGTTTGTTGGCCGTTAGGCTGACGAGAATTGGTTCAGCCTTTGCATACTTTTCGGACTCAATTAGTTGTTCAGCAAATTTGAGTTGCAGCCAGGGAAAGCTGACCACAAGCAACACTACCACCAGAACCACAATTATACCGCCAAAGATAGCTTGCAGATATTTCTTGTTAAGAAGCCTTTTTAGCTGAGGTTCTGGCATGGTAACACCTCCAGGAGATTATTCCTCTAATTGTTATTGTATCATATTCCGCTGCCAGTACACTTATCTAAGTACATGAGATTTTTTAGAATAAAAAAAGCCGGATTGCCGGCAAAGGGAAGGGAGATAAGGAAAACGCTTGGTGCTTAACTTTATTCTCTTAAGAGGAGGAATTTCCCTCCCTAAAATTGCAGTGTTATGCAATTGTAACATACTAAAGGATTTCTAATAATTTTCCCGATAGAAATGGAGGGCGGAAAGTGAAAGTCCAGCCAGATCAATTAGTAGAATTGACAATTGAAAATATCAGTCACCAAGGGGAAGGCGTTGCCAAGTTGCAGGGCTATACCGTATTTGTGCCCTTCGCCGCCCCTGGGGATGTGGTAAGGGCAAAAGTGGTCAGCGCTAAAAAGGACTACGCCCGAGCAGTCATCACAGAAATACTTAAGTATGGCCAGCGGGTGGAGCCAAAATGCCGTTGGTTCCAAGAGTGCGGTGGCTGCAACTTGCAGCATTTGGATTATAACTTGCAGCTGGCAATCAAGACGGAAACTGTAAAGACTACGCTCCAGAGAATCGGGGGTATTTCCCCGGAAATTGTCAAGGATATCCTCCCTACCCAGGCCTGGAGCTATCGCAACAAGTTGCAGGCGCCTGTGGCCACGTACCGGGGGCAGCTGACTGCGGGCCTATACAAACCCCGTAGTCATGTCTTGGTCCCAGTGACGGGTTGCATCATTCAGGAGGATGTCAATAACCAAATCGCTGAGCAGATTGGGAATATTGCCCGGGAAACAGGGGTGGCCCCATGGAGTAAGGATGAGAAGAAAGGCAGTCTGCGGCATATCCTCATCCGCACTTCCCAAGCCAAGGGGCAGACTCTGGCCGCACTGGTAGTGAGCAGGTTTGATTTCCTCAACCGGGAACGTTTTCTCAGGGTCCTGAGGGAAAGGACCAATCTACACAGCTTGGTTCTCAATGAAAATCCCCACCCCACCAATGTAATCTTAGGAAAAAGGGAGGAGATTGTCTGGGGTCCCGGTTACATAACTGACACTATCCAAGGGCTGGATTTTAAAATATCCGCTGGTTCTTTTTGGCAGGTAAACCGGGTGGGAATGGCGAAAATAATCAGAAAGGTAAGGGAATATGCCAATCTCAGCCAGGAAGAGACGGTGTTAGACCTTTATTGTGGCACCGGTAGCATAGGGCTGTGTTTAGCCCAAGAGGCTGCCAAGATCATTGGTATTGAGAGCAATGGCCGTGCCATCGAAGATGCAAGGGATAACGCTAGAATGAATGGCATAGTCAATGCAGAATTTCATGCAGGAAGAGCAGAGGCCCTGCTACCCCAAATGGTAACTAAGGGTCTCAAGGCTGATGTAATTATCCTCGATCCCCCCAGGAAGGGCTGTGAGCCCTCGTTGCTAGAAGCAACGGCCAAGGCAAACCCCCAAAGGATTGTCTATGTCAGCTGCAACCCGGCTACCTTGGCCCGGGACCTGAAGCTGCTGGCGGAGCTGGGGTACCTGGCCCGGGAAGTCCAGCCCGTGGATATGTTTCCGCAAACAAGTCACGTTGAGTGTATAATTCTGATGACGAATAGTGGTTTGAAGGGCGAATAAGGCACTTAGACCGCTACATATAGTGGTTTTGGGGCAAAAAAAGGGCAAAAATTGGGCGAAAATGTCATCTGTTTGGGGCTCGATTTTCGTCAAAAATATAGATGACATAGCATTTCTTCAAAAATTATTTAAAATAAAGAGGTTAAGTTCAGCCAATATATTGGGATAAGAACTTGGTCTCTTTTTATTATATATGGAAATATCTTGCTGAAACATGTATAATTATATAAAAAGAGTTGGGGGTATGAACTTTGAACTCTGAAATTGTAATGTATCAGACCGAAGACGGCTTGACAAAAATAGAAACTACTTTTGATAGTGATACTGTTTGGCTTTCTATTGACCAAATGGCAGAATTATTTCAGCGTGATAAGTCTACCATTTCTCGTCACATTAAAAATATTTTCAATGAAGGTGAACTGATAAGAAATTCAGTTGTTGCAAATTTTGCAACAACTGCAGCTGACGGTAAAACATATTAGGTTGACTACTACAACCTGGATATCATTATTTCTGTTGGTTACCGGGTAAAGTCGTTACGAGGTACACAGTTCAGAATATGGGCAAGCAATGTCTTAAAAGAATATATGCGAAAAGGCTTTGCCATGAATGACGATTTATTAAAAAACAATGGCGGCGGAATATATTTTGATGAATTGCTGGATCGGATCCGCGATATCCGTTCATCAGAAAAAGTTTTCTGGAGAAAAGGTGCTTGATATTTATGCAACAAGCGTTGATTATGACCCGAGAACGGAAGTCTCAAGTATGTTTTTCAAGACTGTACAGAATAAGATGCATTGGGCAGCACATGGTCAGACTGCAGCTGAAAAGATATATTATTCGGCAGATGCAGGCAAGCCTTTTATGGGGATGCTGAGTTTTAAGGGGGAAAGGCTAGCCCAATCGGATGTTTTAGTGGCAAAAAATTATTGTACGGAAGAAGAATTATCTGCATTAAACAGCGTTGTTTCGGCTTATCTTGAGTTCGCAGAGATGCAGGCACGTAGAAGAATACCGATGTATATGTCAGATTGGATTGAAACATTAGATGGATTTTTAAAACTGTCTAAGCATGAAATTCTTACCCATGCCGGAAAAATAAGTGCCAAAACAGCCGAGCTAAAGGCAAAGGAAGAATATAAGAAATTTAAAGCGTTGCATCTAGAGGATGTTTCTATGGCGGAGAAAGATTATATAAGGGCTTTGGAAGATATGGAAATGAAATTGCTGGGTGAAGGTAAAGAAAAATAAGGCTTGTTATAGCAATAATGGGAAGATGAAATTCAAGTACTATTAAAAATAGAAATAATTATTTCTGAAGGAATTATGAAGTACTACGTAGCGATTTCAGTAGTGTACATGATGTGTATTAAGAAAGCAGGGGTGTTATGGTCAAAAAAAGCAAGTCAAAAACAAAATCTCCCCAAAAGGTTAAGATTGCAAAGGCTACTATTACAGAATTACAAGAATCCAGAGACGGTGGAGAAATTGCATTATTAGGATTTACATATCAATATTTATACTCATGCTACTTAATGTTAACCCAGATGGATAATACAACGACTTTCTATCTTGAGGGGGTTGAAGACATTGATTTTATAAAGTGCTTAGGCGCATCTGATAGCCCAGTCCACATACAGTTGAAATACTCATCGGTAAAGCAAGATGCCAGCTTTCTTAAAGATGTCCTCAAAAACTTTCTTGAGGCATATTTGATAGATAAGCATCGAAACTTCAAGTTAGTATATGATTTTTCTGTTGCAAAAGGTCATTTTAGCAACTTGATAGACGGTACAGTTGATGAGGCAACCTTTCTCTATTGGAACAATATTGTCACGGAGATTAAGAATGATAATTCTCATTGGAATTGGAGCGACTTTTCTTTTAATGATTTTTTGTCAAAGCTCTCATTCGAGAACAAGATCAAAGACTCTTTAGAGCGGGAGATTGAAGCTGTATTAATAAAGACATATGACATTGTAACTGACAACATCAAATTATTTGCCAACAGCTTAAAGTACTGTTGCCTCGAGACAATGACCCAAAGGAAGGGTATCTGCAAGTCTGACATTGATAATCTGATTCAATCAGTAAAAGATGATATTGCCAAAGGTGCATTTAACCCAGCGCTGGGCTGGATTAAAAAAATTGAATATACCCCCAGTGCCTCTGGGACAGATGTGAGTTACTATGAAGGGAAAAAGGCTACTCCTCAAGATATTGCAAACGGCTTCCCTGTAAGAAGATCTCAACTTGAGCAGTTGGTCTTAAAGTCTATTTCCAAGAATGCTGTTACTGTAATAAAGGCTTCAAGCGGACAAGGAAAAACCACACTGGCACTTCAAACGTGTTTCACCTTACTCTATGAATATACTATATATCAACTTCGCTGGTGCAGCGACGCTAAAGAGTTAGATAATATAGCGCGATTCTTTAAAGCAAGGATTAAATTAGGGGAAAAACCAATTATTTTTCTTGACAATCTGGATGCACAACTAAGCGAATGGAATCGGTTGGTACAATTTTTTCAGGAAGATATTTGTTCACATTATAAATTTCTTATTACGACCAGAGAAATAGACTGGTACAACTACGGTAATGATATTAGCAATATAAAATCGATGGAAGTAATTAAACTTGCCCTAAATGAGGCAGATGCATTAGAAATATTCAATGTGCTTCAAAGTGCAAAAAAAATACATCCAACTGTTAAGACTTGGAGAAAAGCGTGGGAGCAGGTGTCTGACAGAAGGCTTCTTATCGAATATGTATATCTGTTGACCCACGGTGAGATGCTATCAGACAGGATATCTCATCAAATATCGCAAATTGGTTCATCAGTAAACGGAAATATAAAATGCGAATTGCTACGGCTAGTTTGTTTTGCGGATATCTGTGGTGTAAGATTGTCACTAAGACAGCTAATTGCAGATCTTGGGCCTAAAATTTCTTGTGACATAAGTGAACTTTTGAAAAGCATTGAAAACGAATTTTTGATCAAAGTTGATAGTGAAAGCAAATATATTGAAGGATTACACCCTGTGCGCTCTAAGCACATCGTAACAAGTTTACACGAGTTCTATGAGATAGATGATACAGCCTTACAGGTATTGTGTATGTGCGAGCGAAACTATCTTCCGAAGCTGTTTTCTTGCTTGCCGCTTTACATTTCTTCAAAAAATGAATTTTACACAAAAGTTGTAGATGCATTATGGAATCCAGAAGATTTAGATAGTTATACACTAGGCCTGCGTGGCTTGTTTTCAGGAAGCGTAATGCAATACTGCCGCGAGCAAAAAGCTGCCCTTGATGATGCGAATATTCATGGAGGACTTTTCCTTCTTTCGAGCGAATTAAGTCCCTTCACAAGAGTTGATGAATTCGACGTGTCAATAAGCACCTTGGATAGCATGCAAAAAACTTTGCCGGATAACAAAAACATTAAATACTTGTGTGAGCTTAGAGATAGGATTCCTAAATATGTATTATCAGAAACAGACATACATTGTTTTAGTGAAAAGCTTTTTTTCAAGCTTAGAGGAAACAAGCTATTTGAAACCATCGAAGATATATCTTCATATTCAGATATTATGTACTGGCTCTACAATATTGATAACCGATTTAATTTGTCTGGTGAGATTCCCCTGAAAAATCTTTGGGAGAATAATGTACGGGTATCTTACGATGCACTGGCTCTAATATTGTACACTTGTTTCTGCGGAAATGAGAAAGAATACAGAGCGTTTGTAAGAGAATACATTGATAATATTTTGCAGTATTTAAAAGAAAAAACAAATTCTCTGCGGGTCTATTTAAGTGAAGCCAGTAATGAAATTCATGTGGAATATATTTTGCTGGCGAGTAATATAAAAAAAGCCAACTCAGAAAGTGTCTTAAGATTAACTTCAATTTGCAGAACACTTCCGATTTTTAATGTGTATTGTGCCGATGCATTAAAACCGACCATTAATATGTTGGAAGGATATAAAGTGCCAGATGATGCCCATAAGACCATGCCGGTCCGAAATATCGTAATTACATTTCACCAAGAATTCAACTCATTGTGGAACAAAACACTGATGAGCAATTATGAGTGTGATACGATCCTGGAATGGATGGAACATTGGTTTTCAATTAGAAAAAACATCTGTATCCTGCTGGATAAATCCTCTGCGTGTGTTTACCATTTGCTTGGTAAAAAGAAGCTGGGTAGTTTGGCTACTGAGGTAGATACTCTGCGAGAAACTATCAGAAGAGACACCATCTTCGAGTTAAAGTTCCCACACGAAGATAGGCCGTTTGAAGAAAAGTCAGCATTACCAGAAGGATTTAGTCATGTAAAAAGTAAATATTTCAGTAGCATTGAAAATTTTATCAACCAATTTTCCGGTTTCTTACTAAAAAAAGAAGACGATGCGCGACTTGCCATGGTTAATATTAAAACCGCTCTTGAATACTTGAGTGCTATGCAGAACTTGTTTGGTGAAATGACTACAAAGTACAAACTGTTGATTGTGGAGCATGAAACGCTATGCAATCACGAACAAAACGCTTCGGAGCGAATCATTATGGCGTGTCTTTACTATGAAAAGCATGCTCCTAACGAATATTTCAGCAAGTATCAAGTTAAGGCATGGTACGAGGGCTATTACAAACAGTTGCTGACGACAAATGAACTTCAGTTATCTGCATTATCAGAGAACTTTAAGGTCATATTTCCGCAGCGTTATCTGCAGGATGTTATCTTAACTAATTATCCTATTATCATTCAAGAGCTAGACTTTTCGGATGAAGCCATGTTGTTGCGTGTTATGTGTTCTTGCCTAGGGTTTGCGGAGAGCTGTTTTGATTATCTCGTCTTGATGAGTTGCGATTCACATGGAAAAATTGCACGAGGAGGTCTTAAACTCTCCAAATCAGCATTTGTAATAATTCAGAATGCACTTGAGAATGACAACTCTCAACCAGATGGCTCGTTCCTTCCGTTTCCGATTGATATCACACCACAAATGGTAGATTGCTTTGGCCCTGGTTATGAACTAGCCTCTGCTATGGTAACAGGATATGAAGGAATTGATAGGATTGCTGAATTGTTATGGGCATACACTAAGGTGCAGGAACTCCTAACCGATGAGCGTGACATTCAATACCGCAAACGAACGGAAGAAAACATGAATAATGAAATTTGGGCAACGCTTTCTTTGTATGAAGATAAAATTTTATCGGATGATCTCAAGTCAATACAGTCACTTTGCGAAAGAGTAATACAAGGACAGCGGTTCGGTAATGATGAGATGAATAAGTTCTGCAAAGCTTTAACGTTAGTTAATGATCAATCTAGACCAATATTCAATGAGCAATAACAGCCAACACGAGTTTTACATTATGTTTATACCTTTGCTCGATCTGATTTATAAAATTAAGGGCAAGAAGAATACGTAAAGAGGTGAAATGTGAGTGAGCGAAACAGTCAAGACGACCGACACTGGTGTCACTCCTAATAATACTCTATTTAATCCTGGCACCGACGAGAAATATCTATTTGAACAATACAAACTCTATGTTGAGATGACCGACAGGATCAGCCAGCGCAGGGCGACATCAAATACCTTCTATATCACCGCCAATGCCGCCCTCGTCACTGTCGCTTCATGGTTCAAGGACGATTTCGGCAAATACATATATCTTGTCTCTGGCATCGGCATCATCATGGCGCTGTTTTGGTTTTTCTCAATCCGCAGCTACAAACAGCTCAACACCGGTAAGTTTGCTGTCATCCGCGAAATTGAACGGCGCCTGCCGCTCAATCTCTATTCATACGAGTGGGATAAGCTCGGCAAGGGAAAGTCTTATAAAACGTATTGGCCGCTCTCTCATATCGAAGGGTTGGTCCCATTTATCTTCATAGCACTTTATGTGGCATTAAGTCTATTCGCTTATTTTAATCTTTAAGGGGGATAAAGATCATGGCAAAGAAAAGAACATTTATCAGTTTCGACTACGACCACGATGCAAGGCTCAAAGATTTGCTTGTCGGCCAGGCGAAGAACCCTGATTCACCCTTTGAAATCACGGATATGTCCATCAAGGAGGCATCGCCTGATTGGAAGGACAAAGCGCTTACCCGGATAAAAGGCTGTGATGTTGTAATTGTGCTGTGTGGAGAGCATACAAACACTGCCACGGGTGTCTCGGTAGAATTGGAGATCGCACAAGACGAAGGCGTCAGTTACTTCTTGCTCTGGGGGTACAGCGATAAGACATGCTATAAGCCGAAATCAGCCAAGAGTGTCGATAAAATCTATAAATGGACATGGGATAATCTTAAGAGCTTAATAGGTGGAGCGCGATGAGTATGGCAAAGATCACGCCTCTTGAAGTCGGTACTTTCCTGAGTCTGTTCGTGCGCGGTGGCTATGTCCTGAACTTTTCCACGAACGACTTTGATGTATTCACGCAGAGAAGCGTCGGGGTCGCCCTGTGCAGCCGCTATGGTTTGTCAAAGGGCAAGTCACTCGCTGCGTACACAAACGAAGCTGATGAGAAGGATGTCATAAAACTACTAGGTGACCTACTTAAGCATTATGAGCTGCGTTATCAGGATGAGATTGAATTTGACAAAGAAGTCTCCTATGACCACACGGGCGAGTATGAGATGTACCAAACACTTTACTGTGAATGTCAGGCAGTGATGAATAGGATTAAGCTGAATACAGCACCCTTTATAGCCGCCGGGGAGGCTCTAAAAGAGAAGTTCGGGAGCGCCTACATAAGCTCGCAGATAGACCTGCTGCTTAAGATGCAGACGGAGAATCCGACCGAGGCCATAGGCAAAGCCAAGGAATTCATTGAGAGTTGTTGCAAGACCATATTTGAAGAATTCGGTATCACGTATGATAAGGATTGGATCGTGAGCAAGCTCGTCAAAGAGACGATGAAAGTCCTTGAGATTGCAACCGAGAATGTCGACGCATTCATCGCCGAGGGTGAAACCGTAAAAGCTATACTTGGCAATCTCCGCGGCATAGCCGGGAAATATCGCCGAGCTTAGAAATCCCTACGGCAGCGGCCACGGTAAGAGCGCGAGCTACAAAGGGTTGGGCGTCCGCCATGCAAAGCTCGCCGTCGGTAGCAGCATAACGCTCGTGAACTACCTCTGGGACACATATGAGTGGCGGAAAGAGACAGGGCGGATCTGATCAGCCCCATCCAACAAACAGAATAAGGTCATTGATAAAGTGGCACCTGAGGGAAACTATGGGCGCTATATTCATACTGCCTTTTCAATTTTAAACGTTGCTTAAACCGACTTATTGTGTTAATATATGCGTTGATACAAATAAGAATTTAGGAGGAACCGAAACTATGACAGCCTCAATGCGTTTAAGATAAGCTGGCAATAAAAAAGGCAGAAACTATCCCCGATGATAGGCTTTTTTGTTGTGCTTATTTATACGATATTGAGCATTCATTAGTCAAGGTGAAATATAGACTATTTAACTATAGCATTATTTAACTATGTCTTTTTAAAGAATGTTTCCATATTGTATGTATGCAGACCAAAGCCACATTGTGGAGTTTGGCCTGCATTTTTTATTGCCTAGAATACTATTCAAAATAGAATTTCAAGCAAAATAATATGCAGGAGATAATAAAAATGGAAAAATACAACAATTGGAAACTAAAGTTTTTTACAATATGGGCAGGGCAGGCAGTATCTCTGATTACAAGTGCCATCCTACAAATGGCGATTATTTTTTATCTTACAGAAAAGACAGGGTCTGCTATGGTGTTGTCGATGGCCTCACTAGTTGGTTTTCTACCCTATGCGGTCTTTGGGCCAGCTATCGGTGTGCTAGTGGATCGCTATGATAGGAAAAAGATAATGATTGGTGCTGATTTAATTATCGCAGCAGCTGGAGCAATGCTAGCTATTATTGCATTGAATATGGAGTTACCTGTCTGGATGGTTATGGTAGTATTGTTTATCCGTAGCATCGGAACAGCTTTTCATTCCCCTGCTCTGAATGCGGTTACGCCTCTTTTAGTGCCAGAAGATCAGTTGACCAAATGTGCGGGTTATAGCCAGTCCTTGCAGTCTATAAGTTATATCTTAAGTCCAGCAGTTGCGGCATTGTTATACTCTGTTTGGGAATTAAATGCGATTATAGCCATCGATGTGCTGGGTGCGGTGATTGCTAGTCTCACAGTGGCATTTGTGAGTATTCCAAAGCTTAAAGTAGACCGGCATGGTTTGCAATCAGATTTCATGGAAGAAATGAAAGAAGGAATTGTCGTACTGAGACAAAACAAAGGGTTATTTGACTTATTACTTTTAGGAACACTATATACATTTGTGTATATGCCGATTAATGCACTATACCCTTTAATCAGCATGGAATATTTTAATGGGACACCGATGCATATTTCTATTACCGAAATTGCTTTTGCCTCTGGTATGCTGGCAGGAGGCTTGTTATTAGGAAGATTGGGAAGTTACGAAAAGCGTGTACTTTTAATAACAGGTTCATTTTTTATGATGGGAGCTAGTTTAGCCATTGCAGGATTACTTCCTCCAAGTGGATTTGTCATATTTGTAGTCTGCTGTGCAATAATGGGGCTTTCAGTTCCATTTTACAGCGGTGTACAAACAGCACTATTTCAGGAAAAAATCAAGCCTGAATATTTAGGGCGTGTATTTTCCTTGACCGGAAGTATCATGTCACTTGCTATGCCACTTGGGTTAATCCTTTCCGGGTTCTTTTCTGATAGAATTGGTATAAACCATTGGTTTTTAATATCAGGTATTTTAATCATCGGCATTGCTATAGTTTGCCCGATGATGACTGAGATTAGAAAATTAGATTCGAAATAAAATAAAAGGAGTGTGTTCGTATGGTAGATAATATCATTCAATTAGTAACAGAGAAATTATCCTCTTTGCCTTGTATAGAAGGTATTGTATTAGGGGGCTCACGTGCAAGAGGCACACATACAAAGGATTCTGATATTGATATCGGAATCTATTACAATTCAGAATCATTTGACCTGACTGCGATTAATCAACTTGCTACAGAGTTGGATGATGAGCATAGAAGCAACCTTGTTGTACCTCCTGGAGCGTGGGGCGATTGGGTTAATGGCGGTGGATGGTTAGTCATAAATGGGTATCATGTTGACTTGATTTTACGTGATATAAAACGGGTGGAACAAATAATCAAAGATACGGGGCAAGGAATTGTTACTGCCAATTATCAGACAGGGCATCCCCATGGATATATTAACACCATGTATCGTGGAGAATTAGGAATCAGCAAGATACAATACGCTAATGATGAAAACTTTTATGAATTTAAAAAGCAAGCAGAATGTTATCCAACCGCCTTGCAGAAAGGGTTAACCGAATTTTTTATGTTTGAGGCAGGTTTCTCTTTAATGTTTGCTGAGAACAATATAGACAAAGACGATGTATCCTATGTTTGCGGGCATTGCTTTCGAAGCATATCTTCCCTTAACCAAGTCTTATTTGCAGTAAACAGAGAATACTGTATAAATGAAAAAAAGGCTGTTAAGATGATTGAAGATTTTAAGATCAAGCCAAGTAATTACAAGGAAAGGGTCGATAAGGTTATTTCCTTAATATCAACTGATGTAGATTGTACAAGAAAAGGAATAGAGATTCTTCAAAGACTAGTAAATGAGGTTGAATACCTGAAAGGAGTCCATATTCAATGACGGGACCAGATAAGAAAAAGCTTTATCCGAATGAAAATATACAGACGGTTTGCTTTATAAGCAATCTACCAGAAAGACCCAATGTTGAGATTGGCGAATATACCTATTATAGCGATAATAAAAAGTCTCCAGAGAAATTTTATGATAATATAGAGCACCACTACGAATTTCTAGGGGATAAACTGATAATAGGCAAGTTCTGTGCAATTGCAGAGGGTGTTAAGTTTATTATGAATGGTGCAAATCACAGAATGGATGGAATTACAACCTATCCGTTTAATATCTTTGGCTGTGGATGGGAAAAGGTGACTCCTACAATAGAACAACTTCCTTTTAAGGGTGACACAGTGATTGGCAATGATGTATGGATAGGTCAAAATGTAACCATTATGCCGGGTATTAAAATTGGTGATGGTGCGATTATTGCAGCTAACTCAACAGTAGTAAAAAGTGTTGAACCATACACAATATATGGTGGGAATCCAGCTAAATTTATCAAAAATCGATTTAGTGATGAAAAGGTTGAATTCTTGCTAAAGCTTCAATGGTGGAATTGGAGCGAAGAGGAAATATTTAATAATCTTGAAAAGCTAACAACGGAAAATGGATTAGAGCAATTAATGAATAAATCCCTGGATTCAGGGCCTTTCTACCACGGCACAAAAGCCGACTTGAATCTGGGGGGATTGTTGGAACCCGGTTATAGCTCTAATTATGGGGAGCAAAAGAAGGCCAACTACGTCTATCTGACCGCGACACTAGATGCGGCTATATGGGGAGCTGAACTTGCGGTGGGCGATGAACCTGGTCGGATTTATATTGTAGAGCCTACTGGTACCTTTGAGAATGATCCTAATTTAACTGACAAGAAGTTCCCGGGGAATCCGACAAGGTCTTACCGCACCAAGTCACCGCTACGAGTAGTGGGCGAAGTGTTGGATTGGGATGGACACGCTCCAGAGGTGCTCCAGAACATGTTAGATAACCTTGAGAAGCTAAAGCAGCAGGGTATCGAGGCAATTAACGACTGATAACGTGATAATAGATAAATTAAAGTTGTTAGACAGAGAAATCTAGCTGGTAAATAAGAACTTAATAAAGGGAGATTTTATGAATAAAAAAGAGATTGTAACCAAGGAAAACTTAATAGAAGTATTGGATTTATTAAATAGTATGGAAATGAGATATTGGATAGATGGCGGATGGGGTATAGATATTTTACTTGGAAAGCAAAACAGAGAACATCGAGATATTGACGTTGATTTTGACGGAGAGTTTACAGATGCTTTATTAAATAAACTGAAAGAAATAGGTTATGAGATTGTAGTTGATTGGAGTCCTTCTCGCATCGAGTTATATCACCCAGAACTTGGCTATATAGATATACATCCTTTAATAATAAACAAAGATGGAAGCGCTCGGCAGGCTGATCCGCAAGGTGGCTGGTATGAGTTTGAAGCAAAATGGTTTTCGACTGCAGTGTTTGAAGGTCGGATTATTCCATGTATTTCTGCTGAAGCTCAAAAATTATTTCATAGTGGATACGAGCTTCGAGAAGTTGATAAAATTGATATGAAAAATCTTGATAGCCTCATTTCAGAGTAGTGTATTATAGATGAAACAAATATTTTACAAGGAGAATTAATAATAGAGTTTCGCAAGGATAACGAACGGCTGGGGTCAGGCAACAAGCGTCCAGCACTATGCGGATGCCAAAACGTCGATAGTTCAGGAAATCATGGAACGAGCTAATGCTAATATTTAGCATTAGATTATATTATGGTCAACCGTAATAATATGAGTCGACTATACTGTGCACAGATTGTCGGATGGATAAATGCATCCTTTGATAATATTGGTGATGAAAGGAGGTTGTTTGATGGATTCTTTAAGTAGTATGAATAATGCACTGGCATACATTGAAAAGCACTTAACTGAGGATATCGATTATAGTAAGATTTCTAAAATTGCTTACTGTTCAGAGTATCATTTTAAGCGGATGTTTTCTTTTTTATCGGGTGTAAGCTTATCGGAATATATTCGGAGAAGAAGACTGACTCTGGCTGCACTTGATTTGAAGGATAGGGATTTGAGAATAATTGATGTAGCTGTCAAATATAGCTATAATTCAGCGGATTCATTTTCCCGTGCTTTTCATTCTATGCATGGCATTCTCCCTTCTGAAGCAAGAAGTGAGAGTACACAATTAAAAGCTTATCCTCGAATGACCTTTCAATTATCAATTAAAGGAGGATGCGAAATGAACTATCGTATTGTTGAAAAAGAGACATTTAAGTTAATAGGATTTAAGAAGAGAGTTCCCGTTATTTTTGAAGGTGTCAATCCAGAAATTGCAAAAATGACCGAACTCTTAACACCGGAGGTTATTAAACAATTAAAATCAATTTCAAATGTAGAACCAACAGGGATTATTAGTGCATCTACTAACTTCTCGGAAGGAAGAATGGAAGGAAAGGGTGAGCTGGATCATTACATCGGTGTAGCATCTTTAAGTGATGAAACAGCAGAATTTGATGTATTGAAAATAGAAGCCAGTACCTGGGCAGTTTTCGAATCCATTGGACCATTCCCGGAAGCACTTCAGAATGTGTGGGGCAGGATATACTCAGAGTGGTTTCCATCTTCAGGATACGAGGCAGTTGAAGGTCCTGAAATTTTGTGGAATGAAAGTCCGGACACTGGAAATCCGAAATATAGAAGTGAAATTTGGATTCCAGTAAAGAAAAATGACTATTAATTACTTCGATTTTTATGGCGAGGGCACTCCTAAATAGAGTGCTCTTTTCGTAAATGGAGTGGCTGCTAGGCTCGATATGTTCCCCCATACCTCGAATGAAAAAATACCGTGGATATGTTTCCGACAACCGACAGCTCGAAAGACATCAATGCTGTCCTCTCGAGCCATGTGGAAGCCGTAATCCTGTTGCAACGTGCGGAACGCTGATGTTGCAAGGATTAACGGGATTGTGGCAAGAAATATGCTTTGACGTGAGAGAATTCCCTCACGTCTTTTCTTTTTGGTAGAATATTAATGGGCGTCTCATTTTATATAGATGTGAACGACAATGAAGAATGTAAGGATTATACCTGCTAAACTCAAAGAGAATAAAAAGCTCAAAGTTGCCGCTTACTGCCGGGTTAGCACTTCTGGCCTGGAGCAGCTACGCAGCCTTGAGATTCAGATAAGTGCATACACGAAGATGATAAAAAGCCATACCAACTGGATTTTTGCTGGTGTTTATTATGATATTGAAAGCGGTATTCGAAGGAGCGGCAGAAAAAGTTTGGATAAACTGCTCAAAAAAGCGGCTAAAGGCAAAATTGATTACATCATCACCAAGTCAATCAGCAGGGTATCGAGGGATACGCTAGAGATTTTGAAAATCATAAGATTTTTAAGAGAGCGAGGGATCAATATGCATTTTGAAAATGAGAAGCTGGATTCAATCGAAGCGGATAAAGAATTCGAGATTACGCTGAGGGGCATGCTAGCGCAGGATGAGAGTCGAAATATCAGTGAGAATATTCAGTGGGGAATTCAGCGCAAGTTTGAAAAGGGAGATATCTTTACAAAATATAAGAGTTTTATGGGATATGACTGCGTAGATGACGAGATTACCGTTGTTCCTGAGCAGGCAGAAGTCGTCAGAAAGATATTTGAATTGTATTTGCAGGGGCTATCATTAGGGCAAATAAAGTCTTATTTAGAATCCCAAGGGATAAAGACAGTAACGGGCAAAGAGATTTGGGATACAAAGACAATTCAGAGGATGCTTAAGAATGAGAAATACAAGGGTGATACGATGCTGCAAAAGACTTTTACCGAGGATTTTATGACCGGCAAGAAGAGTAAGAATATCGGACAACGAAGCCGGCATTATGTGAAAGACAGCCATCCGGCTATTGTTTCTGCTGAAATATTTGACAAGGTACAGGGTGAAATGGCAAGGCGTGCAAGGCTTGTCAGCAAAGAGGATGGCACGGTGGAAAGCAGCGGAAGAAAATATAACGGCAAATATTTTCTAGGGAATCTGCTGGTATGCGGCGATTGCGGAGCATCTTATCGAAGAAGGAAGGAAAGAGGCAAAGTTGTCTGGCGCTGCGCTACAAGGATTGAAAAGGGGAAAGACGCATGCCATAACTCCCCTACTCTGAATGAAGGATGGGTGCAGGATGTTCTGGCTGAGGCTGTTTGCCAGAACGAAGCTTATGATGAAGGCATAGTTAGAAATGAAGTTGATAAAATTCAGGCTTTTGATGCCTTTATTCTGATTTCCCGCGAGGATGGATCACAGGAGAAAAGGCTATTTAAGAATGACTGAACCTATGATATGCTAATAATTGTCAACAAGAATGGGGGTAAATCCTTAGGCACAGATAGATGGGGATAAAACCCAATGAAGAATAAACAAGCTGAGGAGCTTGCTTTTCTCGAATTTAGTATTTAATTTATAATAAATGCCAGCACATAGGGGGTGAAATAATGTTTGAAATGAACTGGAATGTCTTCAAAGCAAAATTTAACGGTAAAGAACAAGGTGTTTTTGAAAATCTTAGTTACCTTCTGTTTTGTGACGAATTTACTCAGGATAAAGGAATATTTCGTTATAAAAATCAAGCAGGAATAGAGACAGAACCAATTGAGTATGATGGAAAGATTATTGGTTTCCAAGCGAAATTTTATGAAACTAAAATCAGCGATAATGTAACAGATATTAAGGATTCTATCGATAAAGCGATAAACAAAAATCCCAATATAAATAAAGTATTATTTTATATTAATCAGGAGTTTTCTGAGAGTACAACCAAAGGGCAAAAAGAACCCCGATACAAAATTAATATTGAGGAGTATGCGGCAAGTAAAGGACTTGAAATCGAGTGGAGAGTACCCAGTCATTTTGAAAGACAGCTTGCACTTGAGAAAAACATTTCCTTTGGAAAGCATTTTTTTGCTTTGGATAAAGGTACATTTGACCTAGTGCAGGACTTGATTCAACATACGGAATCAATCCTTACCCCTATTCGTTCAGACATAGAATATCAGGGCAATATAATAAAGCTGGACAGGTCAACCATCTTGGTCAGTTTGCAGTCTGCTCTAACTGAATCTCCAGTTGTCATTGTGAGTGGAAAAGGCGGCGTCGGAAAGACCGCGGTAATTAAAGATTTTTATGCTATGGTCAAAGAGACGATACCGTTTATCATGTTTAAGGCTGCAGAGTTAAATATATCTAATATTAATAGTCTGTTTAGTGCTTATGGGGATTTCACATTAGCCGATTTTACGTCTGAATATCATCGAATAGAAGAAAAATATATTGTCATTGATTCCGCTGAGAAATTATCCGACATAGAGGATCAGAGTGCATTTCAGGAGTTTTTATCTGCGCTAATTAATAATAAATGGAAAGTAATATTTACAACAAGGTACAGCTATCTTGATGACCTGAAATTTCTGTTAATAGAATTATACCGGCTGCCGTTTGCTTCACAAAATATCGAAGAAATCAGGGAAGAAGAACTTGCGGAACTATCTAGCAAGTATTCCTTCAATCTTCCGCAAAATGCAAGACTACTTGAACTGCTGCAGAATCCTTTTTATCTTGCGGAGTATTTGAGTGAATATAAAAATATTGAGGACTTAGCAAGCCTCTTGGATTTTAAAAATCTCCTATGGAATAAGCATATCGTAAAGTCGGTTTACCGAAAAAATAATATTCATATCAGGAGAGAAGTTTGCTTTTTACTGATCGCTCAGAAGAGAGCAAATGCAGGACAGTTTTTTGTCAATACTGAGGGACATGACGGCGAAGCATTACAGTCTCTTGAAAACGATGAAATAATTAAATATGATGCAAATGCTGGCGGATATTTTATAACTCATGATATTTATGAAGAATGGGCGCTGGAAAAAATAATCGAACGGGCCTATGCTTCATTATTAAATTATGAGAGCTTCTTTACAATATTGGGAAGCAGTTTACCTATTCGCAGGGCATTCAGAAACTGGCTGTCTGAGAAGCTATTTATCAATCATGGAGATATTAAGTTATTAATCGAACACTCCTTAGTCAATGACACAGTAGCATCATTCTGGAAAGATGAACTGATTGTTTCCGTTTTGCTATCCGAATACTCGCAAGTGTTTTTTCAATTATTCGAAACAAAACTTATGGAAGATGAACAGGCTCTTTTGGTACGCGTTGTTTTTCTGCTTAGAATTGCATGCAAAGAGGTTGCCGATAGTTTTTTGCCGGCGATATTTACCCAACCCAAAGGCAGCGGGTGGTCATATGTAATCGATTTCATCCATAGTCACAAAGAAACCCTTGGCAACAGGCATATATCAATGATGCTTCCCATACTGGCCGATTGGAATAATAAAAATACTCATGGTGATACGACAAAGAAGGCAAGTCAGATTGCCCTGTTCTACTATGAGAACATAGTAGGCAACGGAGGGTTTGGGTATAGATCCAAAGGGGAAATAAAGGATCAGCTCATCAGGGTCATACTACAGGGATCAGCAGAAATCAAAGAAGAGCTGAAACATATTTTCGATGGAATACTTACCAGAAACGAACCTAATCATCGCGACAGAGACTATGAACTAGTCGAAATAATACTGACTTCAATCACCGATAACTATGAAGTCATAAAAACCCTTCCTGACTATGTCATTAAGTTGGCGGAACTATTTTGGGTATACAGACCGAAAAAAGATGATAGATTTTGGGGTCTTAGGTCACCGGAGCTTGAAGAAAATTTTGGACTCTCCCATGGAACTGATTTTTGGTACTTTCCTTCCAGCGCTTTGCAAACGCCATTTTACCAGCTTTTAAGGTATGAGCCCAATATAACGGTGAATTTTATTTTAAAATTTATGAATTTGGCAGCCGAAAATTATGTAAAGTCTGAGCTCAAAGACGAAGTGGAAGAAGTTCAGGTTGTCCTCGATGGCGGCTGCCGGATTAATCAATATGTCAGTAATAGGTTATGGAACACCTACAGAGGCACTCAGGTTTCTACACATCTTCTGGAATCAATGCATATGGCCCTAGAAAAATGGTTGTTGGACTACGCCAAATATGGGAAGGCTGAGAATCTGGAAGAATGGTGTTATTACCTTATAAAGAATTCTCGCTCAGCCTCCATCACTGCCGTAGTCGCCAGCGTTGTTATGGCTCATTCATCTAAATTGTTCAATATTGCTAAGATTCTTTTCCGGACCAAGGAATTTTTTTATTATGATACAAAGAGAATGGTACTAGACGAATCCGCTAAGTTTACCTATTCCATTGGCCATGGCCTAAATTTTGAACATGACATACATTCCAATGAAAGAATCAAGACCTGCGATGACAAACACAGGAAGAAGAGATTTGAACAATTAGCCGTAGAGTATCAGTTTTTCAGGTCAGAAGACGTTAGTGCCGAAGAAGCGGAAGTAAGGCAAAATGCCTTATGGGAAATATTTGATGACTATTATAAAGAACTAGAGAGAAAGTCTGAAGATACTGAGGACGACCGGGTATGGAGATTGTACCTGGCAAGAATGGACCGAAGAAAAATGAATCCGGAATTAGAACAAATAGAGGAAGGAATTTTAATTAACTTTAATCCACAGCTTGAGCCGGACTTAAAAAAATACAGCGATGAGTCGTTACAGGAGCATAATAATGCAAATAAGTACATGCCTCTATACTTATGGTCCAGACAAAGATTCGCTAATGAAAAGGAAAAATATAATCAGTATCAGCAATACGAAGATAATCCGCGTTTAGTAGTCACAGAACTAAGAGAGATTATTCAAGATTTGAAAATCGGATCCCCAGAAGACTTTCGATTATTTAATCGTTCTACTCCGGCCTATGCCTGCTTTGTTTTGGTCAGGGATTTTAGCAAAGAGTTAAGTAGGGAAGAAATGGAGTTTTGTAAATATATACTTATAGAATATTCCACATCGCCGTTTCATGCGAGTCGCTATGCATATCAAGCTTTGGATGGAACAAAGCCCGCCATTAGTTCTTTGCCTTATCTGTTTAAATATTTTTCTACCGAGAAGGAAGAGTCCGAAGGTATTAAAGGGCTGATGCTAATCTTGCTTTTCGTGCATGGCGAGATTTCTGCATTTGCCGCTCGGGCCGTCCTGCAAAATTTATGGGATATCAGTTTTGAGGATGCACACTCCATCTTTTTAGGATATATGCTCCTAAAGCCAAAATACGATAAGTTAATGGAGAAATTGCACAAAGATAATTATAAGAAAGGCATTTATGAGATTTCCGATAATCAAATTCTTGAATTTTTTGGCGAGAAATACGAAAGTGAAATCGAAAAGATTATTTCGAACGATATTAAGTATGCCGAAATACCAAATACACAAAATATGAATTTGAGAATATTAACCAGGGCATTTGAGTTGTTGCCACCAGGTACAAAGCATCCAGAACATATTACTTTTGTTTCGGAGATATTTCCGATCTTCGCCCAGAGAGTTTTTGAACGCGACAGGTACAACGATGACGAAGAGAAATTTGATTATACAATAAAAACCGAATTTCTAGATAAGTTTGCTGCCTTTGTCTTGACCGCAGATAAAGGTATGATTGAGACATATCTTCAACCGTTTATCGAAAACTTCAAAGTATCGGATGATACTGATAAATTCTTTCAGCATTTTATTTTTGCCGAAGACGGATTAAATAGATACGAAGAATTTTGGCATGTCTGGCACCTATTTTATGACAAAATTAAGGCTATTTGCACAGCGAAAAATTATTATCATGATACCAAAAAAGTCATATATAATTATCTCTTGGCATTCTCTTATTGGAGTAAATCCGCAAAGGAATGGCACTCTATCAAAGATCGGGAGAAACTGTTTTACAAGAAGGTCACTGAGGACATGGGCCATTTCCATCCCGTATTATATTCTATATCTAAAGTCCTTAACGATATCGGAAGCAACTTCATAGAAGACGGGATATTATGGCTGAGTGAAATGATAAATAGGAATAGTAATTTGCTGACTGAGGAGCTTGAAGTAAATACTATTTATTATCTTGAAAGCATCGCACGCAAATACATTCTAGCGTACCGTCAAAAAATTAAAACAATGCCGCAGATGAAAAGGGCACTCATTAACATTCTGAACTTTTTGGTCGAAAGAGGCTCAGCGACTGGGTATTTATTGCGTGAAAATATTTTATAATAACTTTACAATTACAAGACGCCAAGGGGGTACCAGAGGGGTACGACATCTTTTTTGTATCCTCGAGGCACGTTGAGTGCGTGGTATTGATATCTCACAATATATAGTTAAATACAGCAGTTATTTTTTATAATGGTTGTATTGATCTGTGGAGGTGACGCGATGACGAAACTAAACAAAAAAACAATCAGCATGACAGCCCTGGTTGTTTTTCTGCTGCTCTTAGCCGGCTTACTCCGCCTGGTGATAGTAAATAGTGAGAATTATCTTATCAATGTTGTTTTTACTCTATTGGTCTTCACCATCTATATCAGCATGTTGTCCGTTTGGAGTATGTCTATTTGGCGGCGTGTGATGCACATTCACATCCGTGGATATCTTTTGGGGGTAGCCGGTTTAATGCTGTTTTGGATTTTCGTCCGCACCCTAAGAGATCCACATTTTAA
>DIOR01000001.1 GCA_002423965.1 Firmicutes bacterium UBA5509
CTATGGGGCCGCTGCAATGGCCTCCTTTTTATTGCAGAAACAGGGAAATTTACTTTGCAATCAGGGGGATTCTACGATGCAATTCCCGACAAATCCAGTTTACACTTAACACAGCGAATTAGCCCAATGCCCCTCGGAGGCTGACGGACGGAGAATCGTCTTATAGCCGAAGGGGGTGTTTTTGCTGCCTGGAACCTAATAATAGATAATTTTTTACCCTGATCCCATGCTTGTTGGGGAAGATTTGTTATTTCTTTTGTTTTGCACTCATTTTATGTCGAATATTACACTAATAACTTATACTGTTTATCTTGAAAATTGTTGCACGTTAACATATGATTAAGTTAGCACCTCAGTAGTATCCAGTCTACATCATAGGGTGTGGTCTATTTGGGGTGACGATGATGACAGGAGGTGAGCATATTAAGCTTCTCTGGCGAAAGTAAGGTGAAAAAACTATTTGTTAGGAGGAGAACGATGAACAAAGCCTTTCGTTTCTGTGTAGCTTTGGTGTTGCCAGTTGTTATGGTATTAGCTTCTCTATCTGGAACGGTGTCCGCAGTGGAATCTTCCTGGAGAGGGGCTAATGCAGCTATCTCAATGAAAGAGGAAAAAGCTTCTTCTGCGTCACAAAAAATTGATACTGAAGTTAGTGAAGTTCTCGAAAAGCACGAAACGGTCCAAATCTTGATTGAGATGACGGAACAGGTAGATACGAAAAAGGCCTCTATCCAGGCTGTACAAGGGTTAGATAGTTCTGCTACAGCTTATCAGGAAAAAATAGCGGCCCGGTATGGAGTGTTCAATGCGTTGAAGAATACCGCCTTGAAAACACAGGCGCCTATTCTGCAATATCTGGAGCAAGGGCAGATGGATGGCAGGGTAAAAGAGTATGACAGCTTCTACATCATGAATGTCATCTATGCAGAGGTGACCAAAGATGTGGTCGAGGAGCTTTCCTTTCACCCTGAAGTTGCTCGTATTTCCTTGGATGAGTTTATTGAGATTGATTGGCCAGAACTGTATGACCAAGAGTTGCACACCGACGCCATTGAATGGAATATAGATCGCGTAAATGCACCAGATGTGTGGAACTCTTTTGGTATTGACGGTACAGGTGTCGTCATCGGTATCATTGATACCGGGGCAGATTGGCAACACGATGCCATCCAGAGAAATTGGCGTGGGTTTAATCCCGACGATCCGGACAATCCAGTTCCTTATGGCAACTGGTTGGATTGTACTGGAAACTCAACTTTGCCAGCGGATATTATCAATCATGGTACCCATGTGACGGGAACAATCTTGGGCCAGGATAGTAGCGGTGAAAATATCATCGGTGTTGCTCCTGGTGCACAATGGATTGCAGCCCGTGCTTTCACAGTAGATGGCGGAGCCCGGTCCGACTTGCTGGCTTCTGCTCAGTACATGTTGGCTCCAGAAGACGATCCCAGTTTGGCCCCGGATATTATCCAGAACTCCTGGGGCGGGTCGCCGGGGGTAGATGAATGGTATCGTCCAATGGTGCAAGCATGGCGCGATGCCGGACAATTGCCAGTATTTTCTGCAGGAAACGACGGCCCTGGTGCATCAACGGTGACACCACCTGCTAACTATCCAGAAAGCTATGCCGTGGCTTCGGTGGATAGTAATGATCAGGTGGCCAGTTCTTCTAGTCGCGGGCCATCCCAATATGATGGCGATCAGAAGCCGAATATTTCCGCTCCCGGAGTTGCTATTCGCTCTTCAATTCCAGGTGGTGGATACGGTCGGATGAGCGGGACGTCCATGGCTTCTCCCCATGTAAGTGGAACTGCCGCCCTGCTTTTATCAGCGAACTTAAGCCTGTCGGTGGATGATATTGAGAGCATCATGAACGATACCGCTGAGCCTTTAACAGATGAGCAATATACCGAGGTGCCCAATGATGCATACGGTGTAGGTATGGTAAACGCCTTTGAAGCGGTGGCTTCTATGGCTTCTGGCATCGGTGCCATTGAAGGTACTGTTACCCGGGAAGGAACGGATTCCGCTCCTCCAGTTATTGAGCATGAGCCTTTAGGGGATTTATATGGGGGGCTTGCGGTTCCGCTTACAGCAAGTGTGAGGGATGATGTATCTGTATTGGCTGTGGAGCTATGGCTTGCTCCTCAGGATTCAGAGGATTATTCCGTTATTACCATGAATCGGATTGCAGGGGATTATCGACAAGGAGAGTATCAGGCCATTATCCCGCCAAGTTTGATTATCGATCCCGGTTTTGATTACTTTATTCAAGCACGGGACTATGGAGGTCATGTTACCCAGACTGAAGTGTACTCTGTCGATGTTCTATTTGGAATCGAACCTGGTATGAGCTGGGATTTTGAGAGTCATCCCCTGGGTTGGTACATGGATGGCGACTGGCAGTGGGGAGAACCCCTGGTAGGGCCTGCACCCTTAACTGGCACAAACCTGATTGCTACTAACCTTCAGGGCAATTACACAACCGACATTGAAAGCTGGTTGATTTCTCCTCCCCTAGACCTCAGAAATACTAGTTCGGCGTCCTTCCAGGTTGCTCATTGGTACGATATTGAGAACAATTATGATGAAGGTTTGGTGGCAATATCGGCAGATGGTGAAGTGTGGGAAGTCGTCAATGTGTTCACTGGACGCAATCAAGTATGGGAAGACCTGGTTATTGACCTCGGTAACTACTGCGGCTCAGAGAGCCAGGTTTACGTTGCCTTTATCATGTCGCCGGATTACAGTGTCAACTATCCGGGATGGTATATAGACTCTGTAGATTTTTTTGCGGATGCTAATTCTGAAGGCCTCCAGACCACTCCCGATGGAGAGATTGATCTAACTGTACCGGCTGCCTTTATTCAAGGAAACGCTGATCGTATTGAAGAAGGAGGTGCAGTCACAACAGAACAGGGGTTACCCCTGGATTCGATTGTAACAGTGCTGGAGACCAATCGGACGACTAGGACAAACCCCTCCACCGGTGCGTATAGGCTGGTCCATCCGGCTGGAAAAACTTGGACAGTAAGAGCCGAATCCTATGGATTCTATCCTGCCACACAAGAAATTTCTCTCGAAGCTGAGCAAACTGCTCAAGTGAATTTCATGCTTGAGCCGATGCCCCGAGGAGATATTCAAGGTGCAGTTGTCAATGGGCGCAATGGAGAGCCAATTGCAGATGCCCGCGTGCGCGTTATTGAGGACCCCCGTATTGAAGATGCCATTGCAGATGCTGATGGTCGATTCAATATGGATGTTCTTGAAGGAGAATACACCTTGGTTGTGTTTGCGGCGGGTTATCACTCCATGGAAGTATCCAATGTTGAAGTACGTGGTGGAGAAATAACAGAGCTCACCATTGAGATGAGACCGTTTATTGGCTATGAAGAAGAGATAGCCTACGATGACGGTAGTGCTGAAAACGCCAGGGCCTTCTACGATCCCGGTAATGGTTGGGCGATGAGGATGACACCGGATGGCAACGCCAATTTGCTTGGTGCCAACTTGTATTTCTGGCCCTCGGATTGGCCAGTGCCCGGTGGTAATGAGTTTAAGGTAGCTGTTTTTGACACTGATGACAATGGCGAGCCAGGGGATAAAATACTGGAGACCGACATTCTGGAAGGTGTTCGAGGCGAGTGGAACTACGTAGACCTATCTGAGTACGGTTTTGTAACGAATAGGGACTTTTTCCTGGTCATGATCCAACCCACTACCAATACATTGGCTCCAGGAATGGGGATGGATGAATCGGGACCCTTCGCCGATCGTTCCTACATGTACTTGGATGGCCATCTTGACAAGTTGGATTCCAGCTATGGGAATATAATGATTCGGGCAAATGTGGCCTATTCCCTGGAAGCCCCGATAATTGATGTACCTGAAGATATGACATATACCAATGAAGATGCCATCGTGGTATCTGGAACTACCACCACGGATAGTGTAGTGACCATCTACAACAATGATGAAGCTGTGGCCATAGTGGAAACGGAAGGACTGGTTTTCTCCGCAGAAATTCCACTAACTGAGGGGGATAATGTGATTTTTGCAGAAGCAGAAATCACCAATGGCGTCTCTGATCCTTCCGAGCCCGTCATTGTCATTAAAGACACAGTTGCCCCTGAGTTAAGTATTGATTCTCCTGGAGACGGTTATCTTACCAATCGGGAAACGGTGACGGTGGAAGGTGCTGCAGTAGATGAGCATATGGGTCAAATAACCATTAATAGCCAGCAAGTAGATGTAGCCGAGGATGGGTCCTACACTCATCGGGTTATTCTCGACGACGGGGTCAATGTCATTACAGTGATAGCAGAAGATTTGGCCGGAAATGTTAGCGAAGTCAGCATCACGGTATATGCTCAATTCGAGGCTGCCGCTATAGAGAATGTCCTGCCTGCTGAAGATATCTATCTACAAGCTGGGCAAACCGTGCAAATCGAATTCACCAGTGATCCCGGCTTAGACGCCAGCTTCGTTATTTACATGCCATTGACTAACTTATATCAACCGAATAATGTCATTGAAATGCCGATGTTTGAGCAGGAAGAAGGGCGTTATGTTGGAAACTGGACAGCTACCTCTGCAGTGGTTGAAGGGGCTGTAATCGAAGTAAGGGCAACTGACAGCTATGGTAACATTGCCAGTGAATATGCTACCGGAAAACTGTATCTCAACTTATCCGTTGACCCCCCAGGGCCGCCCAAGGCTCACTTCGACGCCCCACAATCCGCTACTTTAGGAGTAGCATGCACCTTCGACGCCTCCGAGTCCGAAGCCGACGGTGAAATTGTCGAGTACGCCTGGGATTTCGGCGATGGCCAAACTGCAACAGGTGCAGTTGTGGAGCACGCCTTTAAACGCCCCGGCAATCGCAAGGTTACACTGACCATAACTGATGAATTTGGCGGAACAGACTCTATTACACTCCGAGTCTTTGTGAAGCCAAATCAGGGCAACGGTCGAGGCTAATTTTAGTTAGCAGGTCCCATCAAGTATGAAGAGCAACAGACGGCTTCTGGGTACCACCCAGAAGCCGTCTGTTGATTGTTTTTGGGTGCTTATTGCGACACCCCAATGAGTGCGTAACTCTTGTTGAAGTCTGCAAAACAACCTGTCAACTGCCCGCCATTATTGGAGAAAGCGGAAGCGGCAAGTCTACACTCCTCTACAAAGCTGGGCTAATCTCCGCTGGTCAGCATAGTTACTCTTTTGACGGATCTAGGCTAGACCTTGATAATGATGAAGAGCTAAGTCAGCTTCGCAAGACAACAATCTTATTAATGCCCTGATGCTTAAGTACAGTTCTGAGTCCTCCAAGTCCTTCATTGACAATTATGTCCTGCCAGAAGATATGGCAGCGTGGATTCCCACACCCCCGCCTTGTCAAAACCGGAAAGTCGGCTAAGGCGGTCTTTTTCCTCTTGCGATTGATGCATATAATGCTCATTTTCAGCGAACCAATGAGGAAACGCGGCTATTATTCACCGTAATTTCTAATAAGGTAATTAAGAAAATAGGTTAGTTCCTTATCAGTGTACATACGTGGGATATATATTGTTTTACCAGCAACGCTTAGGTTTTCACTAAAGTTATTAATTCGGATATGGACATCGATAAAACTACTGAGCTTGGCTACTTGTTCTCCGCCGAGAACAAAAATCATACTAGGTCCATGAAAATGACTGATGAGAGGAATCAACAGGTCTAATTGATTTGCTTCACAATAGTCAGCGCCAGGCAAAAATAATCCTTTTGTCGTTGTAATAATCCGGCAACTGTAACCTTTTTGTGCTGCATAGGTCTTCATTTCTATTGCGAATTCAAGATTAACCAGTGTGCTGGATGAAGATAAATGGACTACAGGGCAATCTACACGCCCCCACTTATGACTGTGTCGGCCTAGGAGGTAGCTTTTTAGAGCATCCTCGTAGTTTTGCCTCTCCCAATAGAACACTTTTCTCTTGACACATTCTGCGCGAATCGATTCAGATATCTTTCCCATGAAAAGGCAGTAATTAAGGTTTTCTGATGTTTTAATAATCCTTCTCACAATTTCTGCATTAGCCGATAGATTACTGTCGAATATATATGCTTCTTCTTTCGAAAACAATGGGTGCTCCTCATAGGCTATATAGTTTTTTACTTTAACCAAAGACGGCAATGCTACCGGTTGTTTTATGAGACCAATATATATATATTCCGCAAAACGAAAGGGATAAACTAGTTTGTACTGACTTATTTTGGTGGGATTTTCAACTGCCTTGACCATAGCGACCGGAACTGCGAAGCTGTTACTATTTCTCAGATGGATTGAGTTGCGGTTATGCCTCAAGGTATGGTGTCCTCTGGCTATGCAATTAATCTCAAGCAGGTTATTCCCGATTATTTCAAATTCGCTTTTAGATTCTTCCGAAGCTGCTTGAACACAAATGACATGTGGGAAGCAAGCCGGAACAGTATACTGGATGGTGTTAGCTAAAGCCGCAACCACTAAAGAGTTAGACTCGTGCAGTTGTTCAAGGATTTTTGTAAGCTTAGCCTCTTCCCATTCTGAAGGTTGCACTCCCCCCATGCTTATCTGGATATATTTGATACCATTATGTAAACACCAGTATAAAGCATTGACTATACAATCTACAGAAACGTTTTCGAGGGCAATTGAACCAATTCTTGCCTCTGGCAAAAACTGTTCTAAAACCATCGCACACAAAGTTCCGTGACTGGGTATCTGGGCAACACCAGAGGGGTCTACTCCCCCTCCCGGAAGAGTAACAGAGCTATCTATACACCTTCCATCATCGTAAATTGCCACAGCGAAAGCCAACTGATTAATTAAATAATCCTGTGATATTGCATCGTCAACTATAGCGATGGTCTGTTTAAAGGCGTTCATGATGTCAGCCTTTGATATTTGAAAAGTTCCTTTAGCCTCCCATTAGCCAAAAGCAATCTAGGCAAGGATATTGAATCCCTTTTTACGATAGAGAAATTATCATAGAAAATTTTTTTATCGTAAAGCGACAATTCGGCATTCAGTGCTTTATCTATGAGCTGTTTAAAGGTACTATTCTCGATTAATGTACTATGGAGTCTTTCCATGTATTCTAAGTAACGATTTGCACAAACAATTATTAAACCTAAGGTAGATGAAATGACTGTCCAGGTTATGATTAAGCCCCTATCATTACTTAAGGAAAGAAGATCAATAATTCTTCTTCCAGAGTAAGTAGTCATAATTACTAAAAAAAGCAGAGTTACACGTACTAAGAGGCGCAAAAGCGTATAAAGAGCATTCGCTTGCCAAGAAAGATTAAAACAGTAAATGATAATTCCAATAAACTCTTTAAGATATGCGGAGCTTCTTTTCATTTGTTTTATCCCCTTAATGCAACTCTTAATATACTGTCAAGCGTCAGTGAAAATGT